>NZ_JBXHAS010000002.1:0-1127309 GCF_056895235.1 Dyadobacter sp. HNCC25DJ186 | reverse complement strand
CATAGCAAAGTATATGTATTTGACGCTGAAATGCCGGATGTATCAGACCAATCGAATTCTACTGTACCGGTGGTGTGGATCTTTCATAGACTCAATTAGTCTATGAAAGATTCCCAATATGAATTCTGAAAAATTTATCTTTTCTACGTCTGAAAGGTTTAGCTTATCTCCAGTCGGTACGAATGAGAATAATACTCATATTTACAAAGAAAGTGCTAATAAATATTCGATCTGTCCCCATTGCTGTGAGCTCTTCAGTTCCGGACATACTTATTGGTGTGAAATTCAATTACTCTTGCAAAAATAAAAACATAGCCATAAGCAAATCCCTTTCCTTATTGATGCCTGCCATCGACTGCTACTATCAACAGGACTTTTTCATCCATCCGATGGTGTAAAGAATGAAATGTGTGCAGAAAGGAACAAGAGCAAGCAGCTAGGATATAAACCGGAAGCTTATTATTGTCTAGCCAAAAAATGTGAACGTTGCACACTTAGGGGATGTGCCACGAGGAATTCAAGTCAGTCAAGCGTTAAATTAGCCAAAAGCAATAGCCAGGGAGTTGCTGTGCAGTATAAAAGGGATGGAAATTTGAAGTCTAATGGCTATAGAGCCGGAAGCCATCCTGGGACCAATGAAAAGTGATAAAAAATTTAACAAGTTCACTGTGAATTGATGTGACTAGGTTTTGGGGGAGTTCGGCCGAATGGCACTTGCCCACAGCCTAACGAATACTCGCCTTAAAGAAAAATATGGCGCCTAAATATAGTCCGACCGGACAAAACACATGCCTTAAGGTCCTTTTAATCCTATTGAGCTTTTTCTTTAAAGGTACTGCCAATCATCTTTGCGGCTTGTCCGGTTTCGGATACAAAACTCGGCAAAAATCCTTAAAAGAGAGGCCGCCCAAGAACGGCCTCATCGCTTCAGTGCTAAATTTTATAGAGATTGTTCCAAGTCAATTTGCGCCAGTCTTGTTTTCTCCGATGCTGATTTGATAACCTCATCTAATTCATTTGCCGCCAAAAATAGATAATCCAATAGCGTTTCCCGTTCTTGAGCAAATGCGTTCCAATTTTGCAACATCGGTACAATTCCCTTGATACGTGCCAGAGGCGCTCTTACAACGTGTGATTGCATCCAGGCGATTTCTCTGAATATTTTGTTTTGTTGCTCAATTTTGGTAGTATAATTATAGTGATCAGTCATATCACTTGCTATTATAATTTTAGAATCGACTCCCTTGTACTGAATACGATTACTTTTTATATCAACCTTGATATGATCACCATTCTTCTTTTTATGCTTAAAAATTCCACGATGACTTAGACCTTCATGAGCATCACTCATCGATAGTACAGATTTTACTTTGGGTATTTCTTCTACTTCCCTGATATCCAGGATTGTCATAGACAAAAACTCTTCGTAGTTGTAACCATAGTTTTTTATTGCAGCAGCGTTTACATCCAGGAAAGCCAGGGTGTTAATATCAAATACCCACATGGGCAAAGGGCTAAAGTGAAAAAGAGAACTATAATTTTTTTCAGAGTCGGCCAAGGCTGCTATCCATTTTTTTTGTTCCGTGACATCCTTTACATAAAAGGATAGGCCATTAGTGGAAGGGTAAACACTAACATCATACCACTTTTCGAGCGGTGGATAATAACCGTCAAAATGGGAAGCATCTTTGGAGATAGCGGCTCGGTGAAATTTAGTGTAAAAATCCGAACCCATGGCTCTCGGAAAAACATGCCACAGGTCCGTCCCGACGATCTCTTGTCTTGTTTTGTTAAATACTTTTTCAGCCTTGTTATTCCAGTAGTTAATTACCCAGTTTTTATCAACGGCAAAGAAAGCATCACCTATACTTTCCAATATTAAATTTTTTTCTCTCTCAGCATGCTCGACGCCAAGTTGTGCCTGTTTTCGTACGCTGATATCCTGAAAGCTACCCCTTATTCTAACGCATTGTGAGTTTTCAAACTCTGGCTCTCCAATTACCCGTACCCATTTCAATTTGTCCCTGGCTGTAAGTATTTGTAATTCAACATCAAAAGAAATACCTTTTTGAATTGCTATGTCAATCAGTTTGGCGACCAATTTCCGGTCAGATTCTTCCTTGTAAAAATTAAGACCTTTTTGCATATCCGGTTCATATCCAGGATCTACTTCATGTATTTCTCTGGTAATATCTGACCAATATATAGTAGTACTTACCAGATCAATTACCCAACCACCTATAACGGCCAATCTTGTCACCTTATCAAGCAAGTCTTCGAGTTCCTTTTTTTCTGTAATATGCCGGGCCACTATAAAAATGATCCCGTCTTCGGTAGCGGGTGTGCATGTCCATCCAAGCCACCTGATCTGACCTGACTTTGTGAGACACCTTTTTTCAAAGTAAAGGGTTTCTTCACATTTATTTTTGAGAATCAGTTCGTCCATAACGTTCATCCGATCTTGGGGATGAAAAAAACTGAAGATTGGTCTGTCCAACAGTTCTTGCTCACTGTATTCCAAAATACGGGCCAAAGCAGGGTTAATTTTCTTAAAATAGCCGTCAGTACCCACCGTGCAAATTACATCCGGTGCATTTAAGAAAATTTGGTTATACTCTTTTTCGAGTTTCCTTTTTTCGGTAATATCACGGGTTACAGCGATTATATGCGTGTACTGGCCACTCTCATTTGTGACCGGAGTCGCTGTTACATTATTCCAAAAGGCTTCACCGTTCTTTTTGTAATTGACAATAGAAATTTCGCAGGATTGCCTGTTTTTGACCGCCTCTACTAATTTTTCCAATTCTCTAAAATCTGTTTTGGGCCCAAGCATAATTTTTGGAGACTTGCCTAGTAGCTCATCGGACGAATATCCTGTCATTTTGGTGAAGGCCTCATTGGCATACAAAATACTTGGACCGCGTTGAAAGGCAAACTCTGCATTCATAATCAAAATTGCATCATTCGTATTTGTGACAACAGATTCCAGCAGTCTTAGATGCTGCTGCTCTTGTTTCAACTTTTCTTCTACAAGCTTGCGTTCTGTAATATCAGAGCGGATGGCAACGTATTTGTAAGGCTTACCATATTCATCCAAAAACGGAACAATGGTTGTATCGACCCAATAATAAACACCATCCTTCGCTCTGTTCTTCAATTCCCCCTTCCATATCTCGCCTGCTGTTATGGTTTTCCAGAGTTCACCCATAAACGCTTTGTCGTGAAATGACGAATTAATAATCCTATGATCCTGACCAATCAGCTCACTAGGTTCGTACATCGATATACGACAGAAATTATCATTCACGTGGGAGATGATCCCTTGATGGTTTGTAATCGCGACTATTGCAGATTCGTCCAATGCGAATTTATAGGCATATAATTCGTTATTCGTCTTCAGTAAGGTTTTAACCCAATTTTTCTCGGTTGTGATATCTTTAAAGCGAAAGATAATTGCTTTTACATCATGATCATCTAACATGTTAGTCATTGAAGATTCAACCCAGATAAAATTATGGTTTTTTTGCATAAATCTGAAGGTATTAGATTTAGTCAAACCAGGACATGTCAATAAATTTTGGAAAGACTCAGCAAGTAACGCGACATCTTCCGGATGAATCTGATCAATTATTGATAATCCTAATAGCTCTGCGCTGCCCCAGCCTAGAATACGTTCCGAAGACTGCCCTGTATGGGTAACCTCAAATGACTCGTTAAGCAACGAAAATCCTTCATAGCTGGACTCCATAAGTTTCCAGAACCGACTGTCTTCAGTTAGCGGTAAAGTTTGTAAGTTCATTAAGTATAGAGGAGTTTTGGATAAGATGAATAGTAATATGTCTTAAAATTACTTAGTTATAATTAACCTTATAAAGATAGAATAAATTCTAAAATCCAGGCACAGCTATTTAAAAATTAGCTATTAATAATATAATTGATCAGCAGGGATTTGTAGTATATTTTTAAAAATAAGACAGTCGCACATCTGGATCAGTTGTAATCATTATCGCTAGGGTTGAAATACTGTGGTAAGATTAGATTTTTTATTGCTTCGCTCTTCTGCAATAGTCTGAATGATGCAGGTATTAGTCGAAGTGTCGGGAAAATAAATTATTAAAAAACATTCCCTGAGGTACTCAGGGAATGTTATAAAACTACTTAAACGAATGGATTGATCTGGCGTGAATATTCAGTCTGCGAACGCCAGCTCTAACTTTACTTTTTCGTACCAGGCAGGCAATACGCAACATCATATCGAAACACTCTTGTTACGTCAATTTACGCGGCTTGTTAAGGTTTTCTGTACGGGTTCCTTTTAGAATATCACGAGGGTATTCATCAAATGTCTTTAAATTACATGGCGCGTTACATCCCAGATTTTAGGAAGGATTTATAAGTGCCAGTAAAAGCCGGAGGCTTGACTCAGAGGTCACTTAAAAATAAATATTTTAAGCCAGATTTCAATAGGATCTCAAGTTGTTCAAGCTATTCAACAGCGAAAAGCGGTACTGGGAGTTTAGTATATCGCGGTCAAGCTGCATGTCGCGGAGTTGTTTTTTTAGTGGAGCTAAACACTGCTCCGTTTCATTCAAAATCACTTTTTCATTGCCGGGAAAACTCCCGTTTTATTTTGCTGAAAACTCTCTAAGCCAGCGGCAGCGTATCGACGGTGGAACATCCAATTTTTTTTGCCAGAGCGCTAAGGTCTGTGCGGGTGCTACGTAGTTCAACGCTCATCAGTTTTAACTATTTGTTAACTACTCTTCTTTCTCGAGATATAAATGTTAAGTTAAAAATGTTTCTCTCAACTCAATGTCCACTTAAATGAAGCAAGTCTAATCTATATTTTAATGGACTATTTAACCAAAATTAAATTAGCGCAATTTCGAACTTCACCAGAGCTTATATGCAAACAAATGAAGCTTCGGTGCTGTGTTGTTTATTATTGATAACGTTATAGAAAATAATGTTATGGATATTTAATATTCCACAGCAATAATATTGAAATCTAAAGATGATGAATTTCGATTTGAATTGAGAAAAAACCGAAGTTTGGCCCAATCAAACCGATCAAAGAACCTTTTTAGTCGGGTAAACAATGTTAACCTTTGCATACCAACTTTTAAAGGTATCTGACCACCCGAAAAATGAAAAAATGTAATTTTATCAGGCCTGTCATTATGCGGGTCTTTGTGATTGCTTCTATCACAACCTCAATTGCTGGATGCGCTGCAACGGAAGAAAAAAAAGTAAAACAAAGTGCGGTGAAAGTCACAGTGCAGCAGATCAAAAATGAAGGGCAAGCCGAAGAGCTGAGTTTTTCCGGAACCATTGAAGCCGATAACTCAGTCCAGATCGGTTTTTCTGTGCCCGGGACGATTTATTCAGTTAAGGTCGGTGAGGGTCAACATGTATGCGTGGGCCAGCTTTTGGCTACCATCGATGCAACAGAATATGATAATGCACTACTTATTGCCAATGCAGGTCTGGAACAGGCGGAGGATCTTTATAACCGTTTGAATGCTTTATATCAAAAGGGCAGTTTGCCGGCAAAGGATTTTATTGAAATAAAAACAAGACTTGCCCAGGCAAGAGCAAACAAGAACTTATCGATCAAGCGTGTTGCGGACACAAAATTGTATGCTCCGATGTCCGGAATCATTACGGCAAAACTTGTCGAGCGCGGCGCGATGGCTGCTCCGGGCGTTCCTGCCTTTACGATCATCAAAACAGATCAGGTTTATGCACGGGTAACGGTACCGGAAAGTGAAATTGGTAAAATTATCATAGGGCAAAATGCAAAAGTTTTTGTATCCACTTTAAATCAAAACATTAGCGGAAAAATTACAATAATCAATCCGCAGGCTGATCCTGCCAGTAAATCCTATTCGGTAAAAGTCAGGCTCAGCAACGCGGGCGGAAAACTGCTGCCGGGGATGATCACCCAAACAAAAATAGTGACAGGCAATTCAGTCGAAGCCATCACCATACCTGCAACGGCTGTTATCCGTGATGCCGATGATATTACTTACGTGTTTGTGGCAGGGGATGACCAGAAAGTAACAAGAAAGAGAATTACTGCCAGCGGTGTACAGGGGAATGATGTGATTATTTCGGATGGTTTAAATAAGGGTGACAAGGTTGTTGTTTCAGGTCAGACAAGGCTGAAAGACGGGGCGTCTGTGACCTTGTAACTTTTCTGATTGATTTAAACTAAAGTTCGGAAAAAGTACCTGGCAGTACAGAATTGCTTCTGTACTGATGGGGAATCTATTATCCCAAATTCACAATATTAAATGGAAAAGCATAAAATGAACTTTGTTGAATCGGCCATGAAGTATAAGCAGGTGACGATTTTGGTCACTGTACTTCTGGTCGTGCTCGGGATCAACGCGCTGTTGAATATGCCACGCAGCGAGGATCCTAAAATTGATATGCCTATGGCGATGGTCATGGCATTTTATCCGGGTGCGGATGAGTTGCAGATGGAACAGCAGGTAACTAACAAAATTGAACAGTATCTTTTTTCTTTTGAAGAAGTAAGAAAGGAAAAAACCAAGTCTTCTACCAAAGATGGTCAGGTATTTATAACCGTGGAATTGAACACTAATGTCAAGGACCGCAAGAAATTCTGGGCTACTCTGCAGCATGGATTAAACATGAATATGCGTTCAGTGCTTCCTCAGGGAGTTTTAGGGCCTATTGTGAATAGTAATTTTGGAGATGTGGTCGCGCAGATGATTACGGTTTCTTCTTCTCAACGCAGCTATTCGGAGATCGAAAAATATCTTGACGATTTGGAAGATGGCTTGAAAACGATCCCGACTATATCAAAAATCAACCGAAACGGAGGACAAAAGCAGCAGATCTACATTAAGGTAGACAATAATAAATTACGTCAATATGGCTTTGATGTGAGTGTGCTGGCAAGGGCACTGCAATTACAAAACGTTACCGGCTACTCAGGGGAGCTGACCATTGCGGATAACAATGTTCCCATCTTTGCAAACAGTCAGTACAGGACCGAAGCGGATATAGCAAACCAGATCGTTTATAGTGATCCGGCAGGAACTGTGGTAAGGTTAAAGGATGTTGCTCAGATTGAGAGGCGTTATGAAGAAGTGTCTTCGTATATACGAATAGGTGAGGACAAAGTTATGATGCTAAGCATCGAAATGCAGCCAGGAAATAATATTGTCAAGTTTGGTAATTTGGTGCAGGCAAGAATTAAGGAAATTCAATCTGCATTTCCTGAGGATGTCAAGGTTACTACAATTGTAGACCAACCTAAAGTGGTGGGGGACAGTATCTCGCATTTCATGGTGGAGTTTGGAATTGCTATCCTTGCCGTAATTCTGGTTGTGATGTTTCTACTCCCATTCCGGGTGGCGTCCATCGCCTCGGTTGCCGCGCCCATCTCGATCGCGATAACATTTGGTGTTATTAATATCATCGGTATTGAGCTACATCAGGTGACCCTTGCCGCTTTAATTATTGTTCTGGGAATGGTCGTTGATAATGCCATAGTGGTGGTAGACAACTATCTTGAAAAGCTTGATGAAGGTGTGACGCCCTGGACCGCAGCCTGGCAGTCAGCCACGCAGCTTTCGCTTCCGATTTTCACTGCTACGCTAGCCATTATTTTTGCTTTTGCCCCCCTTGCGCTTTTTCTGGATGGCGTCGCAAAAGATTTTATTGCAGCTTTACCTCTTACAATTGCCGTTGCTTTAATCGCCTCCATGCTGGTCGCCCTTCTTCTGACGCCATACATGTGTTATGTATTTATCAAAAAGGGATTGAAACACCAGGTGAGTGATCGGCCTGTTAAAAAGACACTTTTGGATTACCTGCAAAATGCGTTTAACATCGGTGTGGAATTTTGTTTCCGCTGGCCGAGAATGACCATGGCCGCTGCCGTGCTTTCCGTCCTGGTCGCTTTTGCGACTGCGGCCAATGTGGAGCAGCAATTTTTCCCAAACTCGGAGCGTAACCAGTTCAACGTAGAAGTTTGGCTACCAAGTGGAACGTCTCTTTTGACTACGGAATCTGTGGTGAAGAAAGTTGAGAATATATTAAAACAGGATAAAAGAGTTCTTGGATTATCCAGTTTTGTTGGGACAAGCTCACCACGTTTTCAGTTTTCTTACGCTCCTGAAACACCCAGAAGGAATTTTGCGCAGATCTTCATTACCACAACCAATCCAGAAGCTACCAATGAGATGGTGAAAGAATATCTTGAAAAGTTTGATGGGCTGATCCCTGACGGACACCTTCGTATCAAACAATTGAGTATACAAGCCGGCTCGCCGATTGAGGTCCGTGTGATAGGAAACAATCTGAACGACCAGAAAAAGATAGCGGGTCAGATTAAGGATATTCTTGAAAAACAGGACGGTACCAACTGGGTAAGAGATGATTATGAGCAGGATTACATGGGTGTTAGTGTTAAAATTAAGGATGATGTAGCCAGTCGGCTTGGCGTTTCCAGCCAGGTCATCACCCAAACACTTGGTGCAGGTTTGAAGGGATATTCTGTTTCTACTATGTGGGAGGGCGATAAACCAATCGATATTTTCATGCGACTTGACGATGCCAGCCGAAAGGATTTTGCCAATCTGGATAATCTTTATCTAAGTACACTTTATGGTGGAAAAGTACCTTTGAAAGAGGTGGCAGAACTTGTTCCGGCCTGGCACACCGGAAATATGGCGCATCGTAATGGGTTAAGAACGCTCACAGTATTGTCAGAAGCGCAGCTCGGAATTAAACCGGGCACAATCATGGCAAAGGCCATCCCTGAAATAGAAAAACTGGAATTACCGGAAGGAATACGAATAGGCTATGGAGGAGATTTAGAATCAGGTCAGGAAAATGCACCAGGAATGGGCGTCTCACTTGGCGTAAGTTTGATACTGATCTTTTTGACATTGCTTTTTCAGTTCAAAAATCTAGGAAAAACGCTGATCATACTTGCAACTTTCCCGCTGAGTTTGTTGGGTGCTTTTTTAGGACTTTATGTTACGGGTAACGCAATGGGGTTCTTTGCTTTCATGGGAATTATCAGTTTGATCGGTATTGTGGTGCGTAACGGGATTATCCTGGTCGACTATGCAGACGAACTTGTTCTTGACCATGGTTACACGATCAAAGCAGCCGCGCTTGCTGCCGCCAAAAGAAGAATGCGGCCCATTTTCCTAACATCTGCTGCGGCAGCCGTAGGCGTTATTCCAATGATTGTTAGTAAATCGCCCATGTGGGCACCGCTGGGAAGTGTGCTTGCCTTTGGTCTTATCGTTTCGATGATCCTGACCCTTTTCATCGTACCGGTTTTATATTACAGATTTATAAAACCAATGCCTGAACCTGAAATGCCTGCACCAGCAAGCGAGCATATTCAGTATAAACCGTCTCATGCTTAAAAATTGAACAATTGGAATATGTAGTTCATAATTAATGTGGCGAACAATTTCGTCGCCACATTAATTTTTTTGAAACAGATTCCTTCGGCAGCAAAATATAAATATGTCTTTTCATGATGGGTGTTAGTATAGTAGGTATTGCAGCATTGTAAGTGGCTGTTTTGCCACTTACAATTTGATAACTGTGCAACTGTCATGGAAATGGACTAATGAAAATTTATTACATCAAAAATTGTACCTCATAAAATGAGAAAATATCCTGATAAGTTAAAGGTCATTGTTGTGTCTTTACTTGGTATAATTCTGTATTCAGAAGGCGCGTACGCACAAAACAATATCTCCCTGTCTCAGGCGCAGCAGATGGCTTTGACACAAAATAAAAGGTTAAAAGCAGCCGAGCTGAATATCCAGGCAGCCAAAGCAGCTCGTAAAGGGTTTAATGGTGCTGATAAGCCGATGATAGATGGGTCTGTTACCGGATTTTATTTCGGAAAGCCTCTTAACACACTACTTCCTGAATACGGAGTTAGTCCGGCTGTTACAGTTAAACAGTCCATCTATGCAGCAGGAAAAATAAAACTGGGCAAACAGTCAGCGGATAAAGGAATCGAGATTTATGAAGAGCAAAAAGCGGTTACCGAGTCAGAAGTGCTATTCAACGTGCGGCAAGCTTACTGGCAGCTTGCCAGTGTAAGCGAGAAGATTACACTCGCAACCAAGTTCAAGTCTTTGCTCGAATCATTACTGGTGCAGCTGACAAATTCCTTTGACGCGGGTATGATCTATAAAAATGATATGCTCAGGGTTCAGGTTCAGCTCAATGAAGCAGAGCTTAATTTAAGGAAGGTAAAAGACGGCCTTATAATGTCAAAACTTAACCTCGCTCAAACAATCGGTATGCCGGGAAACGCGGATATTACCCTTGCGGATTCAGTGGTTGGAGCATTCAACCAAATGTCCGGCGAAAATTATCTGAATGCCGCAGAACAGCGCTCCGAGATACGGTTATTAAAAAGAGCATTAGAATCCCAGCAATTGCAGCAGAAGCTTTTGAAGGCAGATTTTAAGCCGACAGTTGGATTCCTTGCCAGCGGATTTACGGGCATAGGGCCCAAGATGAATTTTGAAAACGGGAACAATGTCCTTTCGTCATATCTGGGCTTTGTAAGTGTAAGTATTCCAATCTGGGACTGGGGAGAACGGGCGAGTAAGGTTAAAGAGCAGACTTTCAAGAGCAACGCGCAGCAAATGCAAATGGAGCAGACCCGTGAATTGATACAACTGGAAGCGCAGAATGCTTATTTTCAATTGAATCAGTCAGCCAGAAGAGTCGATCTTTCCCAAATTTCTGTGCAGCAGGCAGATGAAAATCTTCGCCTGAATAACGATCGCTTTAAGGCAGGAACTGTTACGGGGCAGGATGTTTTGGAAGCCCAAACGCTGTGGCAGCAGGCTTACAGCAACGTCATAGATGCAAAAGTCGAATATAAAGTCAACGAAGCGGCCTATAAAAAGGCCATAGGCGTTTCTGAGCTATAATATTATGTCAGTTAGTCTGAAAACCAAGCCGGTAATATTATATCTGGATTATGAGATCCATAACCTGATATCCTTCATTGCCTTTTTTGGAAAAGGCTATAAAATAATCTCAGTCAGCTCAGTAAAAGAAGCGCGTTTTGTTCTGGAAAAGGAGCTGGTTGAAATTATTATTTGCTGTAGGTATGTGGGATTGATGGATGGAGTGGATTTTCTGGCATCCACCATGGATTCGCATGCGAATTGCACACGCCTTCTTGTTTCGGTTTATGAAGATGAGAATGCAGAGGAAAAGGCTCAAATCTATGATTATCTGATTAACTCCTGGGACAAGATTAAGCTTGGCAATATTCTTGTAAGGGCCCATGAATTATTTACGCTAAAAAGCATAATTACAAAAAACTTTTGGTAGCGGTCTAACATCAATTAAACATTCAGTCACTATGATCAGTACAGATTTGTGTATCATCGGATCGGGTCCTGCCGCCCTGTTTGCAGTCTTTGAAGCAGGACAGTTCAATTTGCGCTGCCACATAGTTGGGGGTTATACTGAGCAGCGCAGGGAAATTTGCAACTTTTTGGATACGCCACTGTCTGAAATTTTAATGGATAAAATAGCGGTTTTCAAGCCCGGAGTTTCTGCGGGGGAATGGATAGAAGATTTGGATCAGGATGATTGTGGAAACTACCTTGTGGTCACCAACCGGCAAACATTGATTTCTTGCAAGTCCATTTTATTCGCGACTGAAAATCAGGATGAGCAATAACGTTTCAATATAGCCGGTTAACCAATAGCAAGGTGTTGAAATGCAGTAAATAATGATAATAATCTGCTGCGGTAATCTTTAAATGCTTTTATTTGCCGAATGTGAATTTGGGTGAATCATTAATAGGTCCTGTGAAATTTTATTTATCAAAACTGAAAATTCTATTCTGTAAATTGTTCCACGTGTATTCCTTAGCTGCCGAAGTTTGTTGAACTTTATGATTTTAAGCTGCATCTTTCAAGCTGCACGAACAACGTGGTATTCTATGAATTTGAGATTCTGTGATTTGAAAAGTTGATCAGATATCTTATGACTTTAATTTATTATGATTGAGTGGCGTCATATTCGTAAATTTAACTTGGGCAGAGTAAATTTAAGGAATATGCAAAATCCGAAACAGATACGAGTGTTAACCGTTTGGGGAAGCCAGGTTTTTCAGCAAATTCTGCTAAACCCGCATATGGAGATTAGGAGAGATCTCAACTAAGCAAAATACGTATCTATTTTAAGAGGCAAATTTAACAGGTGATTAACTGACCTATGATCCTGGATATTATAATTACCGGTTTTAAAGAAGAAACTGTTTAAAGAACTTTTATTATGGTGAACTCCGAGAAAGTACAATATATTAGTCATCAAGAATTTATCGAACTGATTAATAATGAAAGTAATGTAAGGGGTTTTTCTGTTAAGTCCAATGTGGCAGTGAAGAAAGAACACTTCATCAGTGAATATTTCAGATCAGACTATATTAGTATTTGTATGGTTACAGCTGGCAACGTGACTTTTAATATTAATTTTAAGAAATACTATACTCCTGTAAATGGATTTGTAATTATGCCACCCAATGCGCTGAGGCAATTTGTCGATGCCAGCGATGATGCGGCTGTATCCATGATAAGTTTTACCAGTGACTTTTTTCACCGGATCGGGATTCCAAATGTTAAGGTAGAGCTATTCGATTATTTTTCCACGAAATTTTTCCCATGCTGGCAGCTGGATGATGCTGCCGCCAATATGGTCTTAACACTAATGCATGAGCTCGAGCGTCGTACGCTTAGGGCGAACACTCACCCTTTTGGTAATGAATTATTGCATACGTCCTTTCAGATTTTTCTTTATGAAATTGCTGGACTTAGCGCAGTATATTCAACGCCTGCCAACACCTATCTTTCCAGAAAAGAAAAACTGGTCATGGAGTTTGTACTGCTTTCACAAAAACATTTTAAAATGCATAAAAGTGTTGGTGCATATGCTAATATGTTGAGCCTTACAGCAAAGTATCTGACAGAGACAGTTAAAGAAATTACTGGTAGAAATGCAAGCGATTTGATTGGAGATATCATTATGCATGAAGCAAGATTTCTTTTAAACGATCCGGAAAATAACATAGCCAGAACTGCGGATTTTTTGAATTTCACTGATCAGTCGTCCTTCGGGAAGTTCTTTAAAAGAAAAGCTGGCGTTTCTCCAAAGGCATACCGGGATTCCCTTCAAAGGGATAAATTTTAAAGGCTTTCAGAATAAAATTTTTACCGTATATCTAAATCATTAGATAAGCTGCAAGCGAGAAGTATAATTATTGAGGAAAGCGCGTTACATACATTAATATCACTTTCGTGATTTTGAGTGATTAGCGCTTTACGACGAGAAAATTACCTTCCTTTGGTACTTAACCCTTATCGGTTAGTAAGCTAATTTTCAGTAATTGTAATATTTACATGTGTGCAATTTGAAACACGAATGCGTTTGAAAAAATGGAGACGATTGGCAACGATTAATTTTTAATCTTCCTAAACATCTAAACCTATGGCTAAATCAAAATATTAAATCTGACTGGCCACAGTTTAAAAGTATCCTACCTGCCAGCCATGCTCAATATTGATCAAGATGTATGCACTGCAGATGACATCGCCAGAAGGTCAATGGTTGCTAATCAATCTTTTTTATTCATAAGTTACGTAGCTACAGTCCGTCATTTATACTTGTCAATTCGGATTGAAATGAGGTGATCATAATTTCCTAATTGTGTTGGCCGATGGCTCCGTATTTTCTATAAAGGGGCCAAAAGAGGCTTTGACAATTGGCATCAGTAACGGATCGGCGTAAGATTAGATTGATTTAAGCAAAATTTGAGCTTACTCATACCCGGAAATTTGATTTTGCGCTCCCGGAGGTGAGGTAAGTGCTTTATTTGCAGTGTCAGGAAGTTTAGAATATCACCGCGTTTGATTCCAGTAAGGTTGCAAAAAGAAAGCACTGCTGTTAGCGTGCAATAAAAAAGTATCAATTGAATATAGCGTAGGAGTTTTCGAGGATACTATTCCTAGGAATGAAAGATACGATTGTATTGCTTTGATCTTTGCTAATGAATCGTCTTGGGTATGGGCTTTGTTCGCACGACATTTGATCACCGAACTGAATCCCGCAGGTAAAATTATTTTTGAAGAATTCTATAAAGAACAGCTCGAATATCAGTGGCGCTACCTGTCAGGTGGTCTGAAGAATATTGATTTTCTTTTTTAAGGAAGAAATTGAGTCCTGCTTTAAGGAATGACCATTAGCTACCTGCGGCAAGAAGAGGTAGTTTTAAAGTAAGGTAATTTTCACCACGGTAAAGCGCCTGTGATCAGGATGTTGGCAAGAATATAGCCAGAATATTCCTGTGAACTTTTAGGGAAAATGAAAAACCCGAATTCAAAAAATTACTAAAAAAGTTTATCAGACGAAAAACCTGGATCCGTTAAGTTGAACGCGGTAAATCCCCAGAAACTCGCTTGATAGAGGTTTTGAGCATTTTCTAAAAAGCACTTGAAAAAGGCAGATTTCTGTCTCACAGAGGACGTACTGGCAGAGATTGTTCGAAAATATCACATCATCATTCTTTTTATTTAACTCACAATAAATCGAGTTCGCTATCCCAGTAATCGGTATCAATTTAGGAAAAATCGACTCTGCTTCATTTTTTCGGGCAGAATCGATTTTCCTAGAAGGAATTCCTTGATATTTATTGCTTTTCAGAATTTGATAGTCAAGTACGCAATAGCAAATTTACAGGTTGTCGTTCATTGGAACTATTCTCAGATTTGCAACAAACAACTGAAATCTGGTGAGTGGCAGCGACTGGTATCCCTGAAAGAAATTTACAAAAGCCAACGCGGAATTAGTGGTTGTATTTTCCAGCAGGTAACTATCCAATGTACCCAGGGAACCGCCAGTACTATTGGCCTTGTAGTAGGATAAAGGGATTGTAACAGTTTGCCACTGGTTGTTGAAGTCGTATGGAGACCCTTTTTCCGCCCACCACCCAAAATTATAGCAGGTCCACGAGCTTGCGCCTCCATTACTTAAGTTCATCCGGTATGATAGCACACCAGATTTCCATGGTTGGTTCATATATAGCTCAAATTGGATCGCCAGGTTATTCATCTGTGTGGATCCTTTTATATCGTTGCCAGGATTATTGATTACTGCCCTCAGCGCATTCACCATTGCGAAGCGTAACCAACCGGTATTACCTTTATCATCATTGCCGGTTCCCAGTGCCATATCTTTTGGGTTTGCAGGTATCGCAATTACATTTTCCGGATTATTGGCTAGTCCAGTCTGGGTTTTGACAGCGTCACCTGAATAGGTCAGGTAGCCGGTTCCACCCGACATGGGTACGTCCGACTGTGTTGTAGTGCGCATAAAAATTCCCTGTTCGTAAAACAAAAACGGGGGAGAAGAATAGTCGTCCCCATCGATAACCAAACGGATCCTACCGCTAAGGTCCCGGTTAACGCTTCCAGGTACAACCAGTGTCACGGTTGTATCGGTCTTCGCAGTAATGGAGGCCTCGATATCGCCAGGGAAATAGGCGGCAGTTGCATTCTGCAAGTTGATTCCTTTGACAGTAACTATATCACCGGCGAAGGGCATTGTTGAAGATACCCCCGATATAGCAGGTATCTTGTTCTGGTCTCTGAAAACAAAGTCGGGGTATGTCGCTTCTCCATTTTTAGTACGTATTCGAATAACATTAAGCGCACTTTGGTCAGCAACATCACCTCCGACAGGTAAATCGCCCGGTATTCGGAATACGACATAGTTATCTGTTACGTTCACAGGTGAGAAGGAAACCCTTACACCGTTGCAGTATAGTTCCAGCAAATCAGTGAAGCCAGATCCCTCCAGGCGGACCCAAACGTTTAGAAAGCTGGATGTGATTTGTTCATTTTCAGAGTCATATTGATTCATCCATACGCTGTTGATCCGTATGGTTTTTCCTACATCGTCTTTCTCACAGCAGAGTAATACTGAACAAAAAACGAATAGGCATGTAAGCAGGAAATGGCTTCGCTCTATTTTAATATCTCTTTTCATTTTCGAAACAGGTTCAGAATTGATACTTTACAGGTGCTGAATTTAGCTCAGGATTACCCGACGACTCAGCAGCCGGATACGGTAGACACCAGATATTTGATTTGGAACCGACCGCATGTACGTATGATCCCTCCGGGACATTGTGAACAACTGCCTGGGATATATATCCAGCTTGCATGCGAGGAGAATTGTCCCATCCACCAGCATTTGGATATTTCGGAGGGTCAAAGGTATAGGCATAGGAGGCATAATTGGTAAATTCGGTAGTAGGGTCGCTATCCTTTAATTTATTGTTTAGAAAATTCAGGACCCAATCCATATCATAAAAAGACCTTCGTACCAAGTCGGGCCAGTATAGTGCTTCAAAGAAGAACTCCACGCGTCTTTCATTGAAAAGCTGGTTCCGTGTCAGCGAGGTGTTAGGCGTAAAATCGCTCTGGTTCAGGCGAAAGGCCCGTTTTCTGACTTTGTTGTAGTATTCGAGTGCCATCGGATCGCTTGTGACATTATTTGTTCCAAGTGCTGCTTCTGCGTACATCAGATAGACCTCAGACATTCTTAGCATTGCTGGGACTAATCCTGAGTTACCCTGAACAGCGGCTCCGTCAGTATCTTTTGTGCTGCCGACTACGTATTTTTTTAAGTTGCATTTGGTTTTCGCGTTGGACGGAACGGTCCAGCTACCTGCGGGAAGGTGCGTTCCCAGGTAAGCATAATTTTGACCAGGAATACAAACATTACCCCTTAGTCTGGACAGGGCTCCGTCCTTTAGATACAGCCGAAGCAGATCGTAAGAAGCAAACAGCCCACTTCCTCCTCCAATATTGTCTGTAACTGTCCGGTCATATGCCAGGTTATTGAGTGGATTACCCAAGCCGTACTCAACAACACCGGGCAGGAACTGCAGACCGAACAGTACTTCCTGGTTATTGTTGTTTTGTGTCTTGAACAAATCTTCATAGTCTTCCAATATTTCGTATTGGGATTCAGAGATGACACTCTGGGTCAAGTCTTTCACCTGCTCGAAATAGTGCTGGGCCATTGCAGCGTTACTGCCAGTATTATTCCGCGCAAGATAATCGGCTGAAAACCGGTTACCCATGGCATAATTTGCGGCCGTCATTGAAATGCGTGCCAGCAAGGCTTTTGCGCTGTATTTGGTAAGCCTTCCCTTAGTGTCTGTGGCAGGTAATGTTTCAGATGCAAGTTTCAGATCATTGATTGCATATTGCAAAACATCCTCAAATGGGTTGGGGGCAATGATCGTATTGAGTACCATTGATTTGGGATCATCAACAATAGGTACGTCATGCCATAGCATAGCCAGGTACCAGTATGCTGCTGCCCGCATGAACCGGGCTTCTCCTTCGCACGCTTTTGCCCCTGCCTCACTCACTCCATTGGATATTGCCAACGGTACATAATCGTTGACGATGTAATCAGCCTGTGTCACAACTACATACAATGCTCCCCAGGTCTGAAAAAGCTCATTAAAATTGGAGTTTTCGGCGAATAAAGCCAAGGCAGATATCGTGCCGGTAACACCGTCAATATAGACATTGTTTCCTCTTCCGTCGGTTATAATACGGGCGTGTTCGTTAAATTTGTTCCAGGGTTTGGTATATAAGAATGCCGTCGTCGCCCTCAGATCCTCAATAGTTTTGAAGGAGTTGCCGACCTGCTTCTGTGTATCTGAGGTAACGTGGAGGAAATCTTCGCACGCAGTGGTGCTTACCAGGCTTAACAAACCAACTATATACGCTATTATATTTTTTATTTTCATCTCGTTTTGATTTAAAAATTAACATCGAAGCCAACCGTGTAGATACGGGGAGTGGGCACCTTGCCATTATCAACCCCATAGCGAAGCATACTTTGTCCGCTGTATGATCCCACCTCTGGGTCGTATCCGGTGTAATTCGAAAACACGAAAATGTTTTGCAGATTTGCGTAGAAGCGTAAACTCCCCATACCTAATCTGGAAACAAGTTTCTTCGGTACCCGGTAGCCAAAAGAAACATTTTGAATCCTGATAAAGGAGGCATTCTCAACGAAACGATCACTGAAAATGCTGTTATTTGTGTTTTGCACCGACATGCGCCCCAGATTTGGATCGGCGCCTGGAAGGACGTATACGTTCCATATATCCTGTGTTGTAGGATCGTCGTTGAGGTAGCCGAGTTTTGCATAATTGGCCACAACTTTACGCACATTAGATGTACTCCGCGGATCATCGGAACGGCTCCGTAAAATATTGAAAACATCGGCATCGATGGTGCCATTTATAAATATGGAAGCATCGAAATTGCCATGGGTGATGCTGTTTGTGAATCCAAAAGTGTACCTGGGGAATGGATTGCCAATTTTTACGATGTCTTTTTCATTAACAATTCCGTCGCCATTTGCATCAGCAAAAAGCAGGTCGCCGATATAGGTTGAAGTGATCAATGTCGGGTCGTTGTTTCGAAGAATAGTCCCGACGTTATATTTAAATGTGGGAGTCTTCACTGTACTTGTACCATCCCCATTGTCCACCAGAAAATCGGATGCTGAATTAATCCGCCCTATCTGCTTGTATCCGTAAAACTGACTGACCGGTGCTCCGGCCATTGTTCGGGTAATAATATTTTTACCGTTGGAATTGTCATAGATCGGAATGTCAGCAGTCTCGGTATTCATCCGGGTTACTTTATTCCGGTTCAGGGTGAATATCAGGCTGGATTGCCATGAGAAGTTCGATTTTCTGACATTGACTGTGTTTAATGAAAATTCAAAACCCTTGTTCTCAATAGCGCCAATGTTGTACCAGGGTGCCTCTGCGGAGCCGGGAAGGTCGGAGGTACCTGTAAAAGCGGGCAGGCTTAGTCGAAGCAGCAGGTCGTCCGTTTTTTTGATGTATGCATCAAATACTAATTCAATACGTTTTTTGAAAAAGCTCAAGTCCACACCCGTATTCCAGGATTTTGTAGTTTCCCACGTTAAATTTCTGTTGGAAATATTAGCTGTTTGCAAAGCAGTTCCCCAGTTGTTGGTTGGGGTATTTAGCAAGTTGCTCTCATAGGCAAAAGCACTGATATTCGAATTACCGACAATTCCATAACTGAGCCTCAACTTCAGATCGTTAACGAGCCTTTTGGAAGGTTCAAAAAAGCGCTCCTCTGATATTCTCCAGGCGAATGCCGCCGAAGGAAAAGTCCCCCATTGATTTCCTTTCGCAAAGTTTTGGGATCCATCCCGCCTGACCGTACCGGTAAAAAGATATCTATCATCATAATTGTAAGTGGCTCTTCCAAATACGGACACACGACGCATGACACTTCCCCATCCATTGTTCAAAGCATAATTGGCGTCCCCGGCCCCAAGGCCGGTCAGCTCGTTGGAGCCATATTGACGCTCCCCCCTGAGAAAATCGATTTTTTCTGAAATTACTTCGTGTGCAATCATGGCGGATATCCGGTGTTTCATTCCGATGTTTTTTTCAAAATTCAACATGTTCCTCCAACCCCAATAGACTCTGAATTTCTTTTCATGGGCATTCTCTGTGTTAGCCTTGATAGATTCACCAAACTGAAAGGCGGGAAGAAACTGCTGGTAATTATCAATATTGCCATCACCACTGAATTCAGTACGAAGGTTAAAATGCTTATTTAATTGTGCGGTTAAGTAAAGGTTCCCTCTTCCGCTAAGATCATGTCTGTTTCGCTGGTTGAGTTGAGCGATGGCGACGGGATTGGAAAATCCAAGTTGGTTAGCGTCGAACTCAGTTGTTGGTCCGCCGAAAGACCCATCCGGATTACGAACTGGTATAGCAGGAGTCTGAAACAAGGCACTGCCCACAACACCCCAAGATGACACAGCCGTTTGCTGCGTTACGTAAGCTGTACTTACCGTGGCGCCCATTTTTAGCCATGGACGGACGGTGTTATCCGAACTTATCCGCAATGTTTTGCGCTGATATCCTGCCCCATACACAATGCCATTTTGATTCATGTATCCCGCAGAAACTGAATAGGTCGAGCCGTTACTTCCACCACGGACCGATATATCATAGGTTTGCATAGGAGCAGTTATATAAAGTTCATCTTGCCAGTTTGTACCCTCTCCAAGTACCTCGGGATAACTGAAATCCTGCCGTCTGCCATAGCCCAGAACGTCCGAAAAGTCGTTATGATGTTGGGCATATTCCCGCAGGTTCATCATATCGATCTGTTTGGACATTTTTTGAAAGCCGAATTTTGAATTGAAATTAATAGACGGTTTGGCCTCTTTGCCTTTCTTCATACTGATAATGATCACTCCATTGGCGCCTTGAGCTCCGTAAATTGCTGTTGCGGAGGCGTCCTTGAGTACCTGAACGCTCTCTATATCGGCTGTATTGATATTTGAAAGTACGTTAACGTCGTTATTCCCCGTCTGTCCGCTAATAATTACGCCGTCAATGATATACAAAGGTTCATTGGTGCTGTTAATGGAGTTTACACCACGAATCTGAATGGAGGTTCCTCCTCCGGGAACGCCCGAATTCGGAGATACCTGTAAGCCTGCGACACGGCCCTGTAGGGCTTGGTCTAGCGTAGTTACAACTGACTTGTCAAAAACGTCAGACGATATGGATGAAATTGAACCGGTAAGATCTCCTTTTCTCTGCGTTCCATAGCCTACTACAACCATCTCTTCCAAAGACTTTTCGTCTATCTGAAGCACGATATCTAGTATCGTCCTTTTGGGTGGTACGATCAGCTGCTGGGTCAAGTAACCTACAAATGAGAAAGCGACGGTCTGATTTCCGTCCGGGATTGATAAATTATATAAACCGTCCCTGTCTGTAATGGTTCCTCTCTGGGTACCTCTGATGACAATGCTGACTCCCGGCAGTGGCTGCCCCTTGTCATCGGTCACCTGACCTTTAATGACCCTCTCAACCAGAACAGGCTGTTCAGCAAACGAATCGTGGTCGAGCTCTTCATTATCATAAGACTCCTCACCAGGTAAAATTGCCGCGTTGCGAAGAACGATGTGATTACTTACCTGCTTGTAGGAGACGCCTAAGGGTAAAAGCAGCTCATCAAGAACAGTAGAAAGTGCTTTGTCAGCTACATCGACGGACACCTCAGTTTGTAAAGGGAGTAAGCGGGAGTTGTAAGAAAATTTTACGTCGGCCTGCTTTTCAATTTGCTTAAGAGCTTTGGTCAGGGTTACTTTTGGCGCTAAAACGTTAACCTTTCGTTCCAGGATATTTTGGCCCGAAATTGGCGCTGCCATAATAAGTTGACTAAGCCAGAGCGCTATTAATATTTGATGTACAGATCTCATCACAAAATGGTACAGTAACACATTGCCGGATAATTTTTTTTTCATAAATTTGATAGTTGTTGTTTCAATTGGTTGGAAAAATTGGACAATACTCTTTTATCACTGGATAGCCGAATCCGGTGTCAAATGTTGCATGTGCCGGATATGTGACAGCATATCCGGCACCTTTTTCATATAAGGTTTAAATCATTGGCATAGCAGTTTAGTTACATCCTGTTGAATTGATAATAATTCGGTTTTCTTCGAGCTGGTAGGTTGAGTTAGATCCCAAGCTTTCACAGATAATTTTAAGCTTTTCGCGCAGGGGTTGATCAGATAAGGATGTTGATAGGTAACAATCTTTTAGCACGTCTTTCGGATATATAACTTTCAGGCCATAGGCTCCTTCGATAGCCATGAGAATATTCTCGACGGGAGCGTCATTAAATTCAAAGGAATATTGATCGAAAACTGTCTTGGCCGGTTGTAAAATATTCTTTTTGAGGAACGCATTCTGATCTTTTACAAAACTTATGGATTCATTGGGTAGGAGCGATATAGAATCCTGTATTATTCTGGAATTGACAGGGTAGACCTGTTTGACATTTACTTTTCCAGTTTTCACAAAAACGTCCACGGTAGGTTGATTCTCCATGGCTTTAATCAGAAAGCTGGTTCCAACCACCCGGGTGATAACATCGCCTGTATATACGATAAATGGCCAGCCGGGATTTTTACTTATTTCGAAGAAGGCTTCTCCGGAAAGATAAACTGCCCTGCTGGTCGAATCGAAAAATTCCGGATAGGTTAACGTTCCTCCGGGATGCAGAATGATAGAACTTCCGTCGGTTAGATTAATGAGCTGGTTTTTTTTTGTAGTGTTCCGATGCTCAATTTTGTTTTTTACCGCCAAAGTCAAAGTGGACTCTGCGTCCAAAGCGGCATTTGGATGCCCGGTATACCAGGCAACCCCTAGTGTTATCAGTATGAGCGCAGCAGCAGCAGCCTGCCACCAGAGTGACCGGGTTTTAATTCTGGCATTTTTCTGAAGATTCTGAATTTTGCTCCAGCTTTGATCGAGTGCCGAGCCTGTGGCAGCCGGGTTCTGTTCTATGTTGGGTAATCCTATGGCCAGCAGGATATGTCTGGCTTCCAATGCAATTTGGTTTTTTTCAGGATTGGCACCTAGCCATTGGATCCAGTTAGGATTGTCTGCACCGGTTCTCACCCATTCTGTAAAACTGGGATCAGATAGAAAATGATCAACGGAATTGTACTTGTCTCTCTGCATAAAAATAAGCTTTCATACCGGAGAGGACAATATTTCAAAACGATACTCAGTAATGTGTAAGTTTTTGTTAAAAAAATTAAATAAATTTAATCAGCAGAATTAGTGGAATCTGAAATTCATGATTCCAGAAACTCCGAAGATACTTAATGCCTCTATGCACCAGGTTGGAAGCAGACTGGGTGTTCACCTGCATAAGCGCTGCAATTTGTTCAATGCTGAGCCCTTGGTGATATCTAAGATAGAGTGCTTCCTTCTGTCTGGCGGGCAGTTGATTGAGTAGCTTATTTAAAGTCAGGACCTGATTTCTGGTTTCTTCGTCTTGGATCATGTCATCTAGCACTGTGAAAACCAGGGCAAAGTCAATTTCGGTAATTTCAACAGTATTATTGAAAATACGCTCCCGTTCAATACACCGGGCGATCCGTTTACGAACTCCGGATAACAGATAGGCTTTTACGGATGAAGGAACTGTCAAACCTTTTCTATACATCCAAACCTCTATAAAAACATCCTGAACGCAGTCCGCGACGATATTGTGTTGAGATGTTAATGACTTTCCGTAGCTGACCAGGGTTTGATAGTATTTTTTAAATAGAGCCGAGTAGCCTTGCTCATCGCCGGAAATTAGAAGTTCCCATAGTTCGGAATCATTTTTGCTTGAAACTGACATACCTTAACTATCTGTTTAATAACCTAATTATAATATAAAAGGCGATCTTGCTTGGCAAATCCTGTTCTGACCGTCCAAAACGGTATTGAATTTGTTGTCACAGGATTGATTAATTATGAGTTAAACGTTTTATTGATTTTAAATCCATAAATATATTATCTGCGAATTAGTTTAGTAGCCAACGAATCAGATATTCAAACATTTCCAATGTGCTTGTTTCTTTAAGTATATTTTTCATCTCAGCGAATCTATCTGGTTCCCGCCGCTGTTGATTCAATACAATCAAAATTAGCGTTATTCAATAAAAACTCAATATTATTCTAATAATTTCTTATAAAATTATCGCGTGCAAATCGAAATAGTAGGGTGTTTGTGTTTACTATTTGCATTTGAAAATATATATGATTTACAAATTTAGTTGCTTATCTCAGAATGCGAATCGACGGACCCGTACAACGTGGAGACTGTGACATATCATCTGTAAGAAATTGACCCGCGTTAAAAAGTTATTGGTAATATCATTAAGTTTGTCAGAGCAAGATCTGATGATGGTAAAGTTTCTACGCAATCAGTAGTCTTCTGATCCGAACTTTTTACTTGTTAGATTCTCTTCTTGCTTGTTCTTTTCGAACTCAAATCTAAATATAGTCTTGGCAATCAGTTACTTTGGTATACATTGCATTTTTTGATCTATAAAGTTCGTAGCTGGTCTATAATCTTTTCTTCATTTGTATTTGAAGCCAGCCTCCTTCTTGGAACAGGTTTGGGTTTTAGCCGATTGTCGGAACTCATCCAAATCCGAAATTTCAACGGTAACGGATCCGATTTATGTATTTTATATCTGCATAATAAGCATTTTGTTTATCAGTTCAATTTAGCCTTGGCAAGAACAAATCGCGATGTCTTAAATTCAGGTGCCGGCACTAGGATCGAGGAGCAATTCTCATTTCAAACATTTGATAACTACGAAATAGGAGATGTTGCAATAGCTTAAAGCCCGGATTTTTTTATTATTTCATAGCTTGTAACCTGAGTTCGATTAATATTTGGGAGAAAAACTAGGGTTTAAAATTGGTAAGATTCGATATTTTTCATATATTTAAGTATCTCACATTCAAATATATAACAGAAATAATCATGAATCTTACCAAAGATAAAGTTACTGAAATTTTCTATTTAGTAGACGAGTTTTGTATTAATTTCAAAGCAGGAATTGGCTCAAAACTCATAGGTAATCCTCTAAAACGCAAGCCCCGCATGTCTGACAGCGAGGTAATCACAATTATGATCCTCTTCCATACGGGTGGATTTCGCGATATGAAGCATTTTTTTATGTTTTATGTGAAGCAACACTTGCAAAATGAGTTTCCGGAGACTGTTTCGTATAATCGCTTTACAGAATTGATGCAGTCTGCTGTTTTTCCGATGACTATATTCTTAAAATCGTGTTGCCTAGGTAAATGTACCGGGATATCCTATATTGATTCTACGCCGATAAGAGTATGTGAAAATAAACGAATCAAACGCGATAAGGTATTCAAAGATATCGCCACAGTTGGCAAATCAACAATGGGGTGGACTGGGCGTCCCCGTTTTACGGATTTAAACTTCACCTAATCATTAATGACAAAGGTGAAATTTTAAATTTTATAATCACCCAAGCGAAGGTGGACGATCGACAACCTCTTAAAAATGAGAAGTTTGTCGAAGTTGTAACAGGTAAACTTTATGGTGACAAAGGATATATTTCTCAACAACTATCTCAAATTCTTTTTGTTGACGGAATACAGTTGATCACGGGCATAAGAAACAAAATGAAAAACTGCCTAATGGAATTAAGAGATAAAATTCTGCTCAGGAAGCGATCAGTTATCGAAACGGTCAACGACGAATTAAAGAATATGTGTCAAGTTGAGCATTCAAGACATCGTTCCTTTGGGAATTTTATAACCAATCTAATATCTGGATTGATCGCTTATTGTTTCTTCCCGAAAAAGCCTGCCATTAAATTCGAAACAATTAATACAAACCAAATTACTCTATTTTAAAATCGAACTCAGGTTTGTAGGTAAACAGATATAGTATGTGATGAGCACGGATTGGCAGTGACTGAAAGATGTAACTATGCTATTTTTACTGAGCACACGCACATCAACGAATATTCATCGTTGGTAAATAATTGGCTTTGGGCTATGCATTTTCAGGCCAGTTAAAATTGGGGCTGTTCACGATCAGATGCACGAGGCAAAGCTTCTTTTTGAGTTGGTTGACCACACCAGTTTAAGCCGGACAGGTCGTTACAATAATTATTAGCACAAGGGGGCAAGTTATTGCGCGCTGGTTCTTTCCAAAATCTTGTGATCTTTTTGATGAAGTTAGCGGGAATAAATGGTCTTGTTATAAAATCATTTATTTGGGCGGCGAAGGTCAAATTTATTACCTCCTCTGTGGCTGACGCTGTTTAAGCTGTCATCGGCGATGTTTGGTAGTATAATATTGGCAATCCTCTGATTTGTGAAGCTGCATCGTAACCATCTCATTCGGGCAATTGAAGATCCAGTTCCACAAGGTCATATGCTTTTTCGTGTATCACTTGAAAAGCCATTTTGCCATATCAAAGTCGACATGCCACCGCTTTAAAAATGCTCTATTACCTGAATAATCAATACATTGTCTCTGCTAATGATATCCGTAGTCTTTTCACTATGTAGGGATTCGAAGCCATTGATCAGCCCTATTCGGAAATTGAAAACAGGTAGTTTCCGGTGGAGTTGACTAGTATAAGTAAATAATTGATAATAATTTATTCCAGTAATACGAAGGTAATGGTCAATCTGCCACGGAATCAGATGCACAACGCGTCCAAAAACTCCACACCTACCGTGAAACTGGGTAAGAATTGTTTATTTTAAGTTTATCTCTCTGGCTGTCTGAGCAAACTAATATTCGACTACGATATCGAAGCTGGTTATGTATCGAGTAGGTCTGTTCGTCTGAAAAGAAACAGCACGTAGCCCAAATAACTAACCGGTAAGCCTCGCGATTTTTAATCTCCGACGTCAGTGAGTTACGTACGACACCGGAAAAACGATGCGAAATGTTGTGCAGGCATTCTAGCTGCTAGTCACATTCATTTGTGCTTTCAGAAGCTCGCATAAACGTTTCACAATAAAAAGCCCTATCCCTTCTGGGTGGCTTTCATTATTGTTCTTTATTTCGCCGCTATATTGATCCGGAATACCAATATCCAGATTTTCGGCCGGCAGGTCATTGAGTTTGGAAATAAGTTCTTTGGCAATGCCTGGACCCGTATCGGAAACAATAAAATGCCAGGATCCGTCTTCATGATCACCGGCATCAGAGACCTGCCACAAGACAGTCACTCCTCCCTGAACAGTATATTTTACAGCGTTCAAGATTAAATTTTGTGCAATGCGGCGGACCTTGACATGGTCGCCTTCCACTTGTAGATATAAGGGCCCTTCAAAATGTAAGTAAAGATCCTTTTTTTGGTCGGACTGCGTGGATCCTTCGCATAATTCTGTTCGTAAAGAGCCTGCATCAAAAAGTTCGTTTTGAAATTTCTCTTCGCCTGATTCCAGTCTGGAATAATCCAGCATCTGGTTCATCATGTGTGACACGCCCGCCAAATTGCGCTGGATCATGTCCAACACCTTTTCGCGTTCTTTTTTAGTATCCATCATATTCAGAAGCGAAGCCGCCCCGACAATGATACCAAAGCTGCCGCGAAGATCATGGAAAGAGGATCTTAAAAACGCACCCCGGCTTTGTACATATTCCTTCATCACGGCCAGCGACTCAACCATCTCACTCGAACCCTGCAGTGGATGCATTAGGGTTTGCTGCTGAAAAATTGCCTGTTTCAGCTCAGTAATGTCCAGTTCGGTGGCGGCTATGCCATGATCATGCCGGGTATTTGATGTAGCTATCCACTTAGGCTGGCCATCAAGCATCACTTCCTAATAGAAGACTTCTCTGGTCAAGTATACTCGTCTCATTTGCTGGCAGCGCTCTGCTGGGAACAGACTGGATGCCAAGATGCCGATAAGTTCTGAATCCGGCTTTCTGAATTCGCTGGAAAATTTCTGATTGCAAACGATCAAGGTAAAATCGATGGGCACTTCCATATTTGTGTGGATCGCTTTAAAGAAGGCGATCTATGCCGGTGAGCTGTCAATAACTGCCTGCAAACTTGTAGCGACTTCTGTCAGTTTGATTTCTGCATCTTTACGCAAAGAAATGTCCAGCACCGTAACAACGATGCCAGTCTGATCGATCTGGCATGTGATCAGAAAAGCAAGTGTCTGGTTTTCTGACACAAGGCCTGTAATTTCATGGTAGGCGGTTTCTCCGGATTGCAGCACATGGACATACAGATCAAAAAGTCCTGTTTCTGCAAAATTTTGGTAGGACTCAAGTAAGGTTTTTTCCAGCGTGTGTTCGCCGCTTTGCCCTGTAAGCGCCAGTGCTTTGTCGTTGAATATCGATGTTTTAAAATCAACGATGTCGCCATTAGCTCCAAATACCGGGTAATGGGTACTGCTTCAATATTGACATAAATTGGCTTGTTCAGATAGGTGATCTCCAATCTATTTTTTTTTGCGGATGCTGCCGATTTTCGTGCTTTGTGTACCATGTTTCGCAGTTCAAATACCAGCCCTGGGTGCGCCATTTTAGTCAGGTTCAGACTTGCTTTGCCTGGGCCATGCTGTAAAAAGGGAGCAGTTATGCCGCGAAACTGGATGATCTCCAGGTCCTGGTCAATAACAACGCTGGCGGGCACATAAGCTGAAAGTAATAGGTTATCGACGAGTTTGTCAAGAGCACTGACAGAGACCAACTCTGTCGTATTGGCCGTGATAGCCTTAAATAGCGGGGTAGGGGTATGGCTTTTGAAAGCCATATCAACCTAAATTTTTGTATGGGCATTATTTTTCCGCCGAAAGACTTTCTGCCCCTTTTCAGTCTGTGAAAAGTAGGTGGGCGAAACTGCCACGGACTCTGACTTGCCCAGGAAAAGATAACCATCCGCTTTAAGGGCATAATGGAATGTTGCAAAAACTTTCTTTTGCAGTTCCTCGTCTAAGTAAATTAAAAGATTGCGGCAGCTGATCAGATCGATATGCGAGAAGGGCGGGTCACTTAGAAGGTTGTGCCGGGCGAAAACGCACAGGTCACGAACAAGTTTGTTGACCCGGTAGTATTGTTCATCTGTTTTTGAAAAGAAGCGCTCTAAACGCTCAGGAGCGATGTCTGCAACCTCGCTTTTGCTAAAGGAACCCATGTGTGCTCTTTCTATGGCAGTATCGCTTAAATCAGTTGCTAAGATCTGAACTGGCCTACTAGTCGCCTGGTCGCCTAATAATTCCAGCATCATGATGGCCAGAGAATAAGCTTCCTGGCCGGTAGAACATCCAGCGACCCAGATCCTGACAGGTTCACCAGCATCTTTTCCAGAGAGTATACGAGCTAGAACTTCTTTTTTTAGATGATCCATGGCTGGCAGATCCCGAAAGAAGTTTGTCACATTGATCAGCAGGTCACTGAATAGAATGTCTGCCTCGGCCGGGTGCTTTTTCAGGTAAGAAACATAATCGGCAAGTGTAGCAAGCTTATAAAGCAGCATTCTACGGATAATCCTTCTTGTAATCGTTGTTTTTCTATAGTGCGTAAAATCGACTCCTTTGGCAGACTTAAGAAAAGCCAATATTTTTGTCATGTATTCCTGCTCTGTCTCATGCCGGCCAAATTCACTTGTTTCAGCAGTCAGTTCGAAAATGTAAGCATGATTACTGATCCGCAAAAGTTCCCTGACCATTTTTTTTGGGGAAAGTACCATATCCACCACTCCTTCTTTGATTGCAGACTGCGGCATACCCTGATACGTTGCGGTCTGATCCTGGGCGAAGGTAATACCCCCAGCCACTTTGATCGCTTTCAGGCCCAGTGTACCGTCACTTCCCATTCCGGACAGCACAATGCTGATCGCTCGATCTTTTTGTCTTTCAGCCAGAGAAGCAAAAAACTCGTCAATGGGCAGATGTTTCGGTGCGTGCACCACCACACTGGGGGCAGGTTAAATTGGTTTTTTCTCCCATGTGATTGATGCCTTTTGCCAAGGCGTTTTCTTGAGCAGCAATATCTGCCTCTGCCTTTATTCTGATTTTAACGAACTCATCGGGTTGTGAGCTTGTGTAATTTGCAGGACTTCTTGCCAACGTGTTAATTAGCCCGCCGATTTCCGCCAGCGGCAGATTATAATCCACATCCACAGATTCGATTGCATTTCTGGGCATATCCAGCTAAGCCGCGTCAGAAGGACTTTGTAGGATTGTCGTCCCGCCAAATTGTTTGACAGACCACAGCCCCGAAGTTCCGTCATTAAGATATCCTGTGAGCACGATGCCGACGGTCCTTGCTCCATATGAGTAGGCAGCCGAACGCATAAGCGCATCGATGGATGGCCGGAAGTTATTTTCTTTTGGCCCCCTTTTGACAAGGATATGCCCGTCCCGAATTATCAGGTGATGATCCGGCTTGGCTTAGATCATTTCCTGTTCGATCAGATCGGCACCTGTGGGATGTACGGCCCGCAATGGGCCCTGGTCAGAGAGTATCTTCGGCAAAAGTCTGACATGATCAGCGGCGAGGAGCTGTACAATAAAAATGCTGGCTGCAAAATGTTTGTCAAAGGATTTGATAAGTTCTTTTAGGGTAGCTTGCTGACTTTTCTGATTTCTCCCTAAAAAAAGGGCCTTATTGGTTCTGTACTAAGTTTAACCATTGGTTGTTAGAATTTGCAACATAGTTGCATTTTTAAATTGTTGGTGCTTTATTTGCAACATTGTTTCATGTAGATCAGCCTACGGTAGGTTGAAAAACAGCTGGATGTATAAAATATTTGTACGGATTACTTTTCTAACATTGCTTCTATCGGGGCCTGCCGTAGTTCAGGGACAGTCGTTGTCAGGTAGGGCTGTGACCATTGCAGGGCAGCCATTGGCAGGTGCAGCTGTAAAGCTTATGCCCGGACAGTTAACCACGGTAACGGATGCCCATGGCGCTTTCAGTTTTGATTTGATTGAAAAAGGGACGTATAATCTGATCATCTCTTTTGTCGGATTTATACCACTAACCAAATCGCTCTCATTTAAATTAGAACCTTTGGTGCTTGGTGATATTGTCATGCAGGTTGACGAAGGACAATTACAGGAGCTCACTGTGAAGGATCATTATGAACAGCTTCGTCAGCAACAGGTTTCGCTCAATATTGACATTGTTGGTGCTGACTATCTGAGACGTAATCTGGGTGGAAGCCTGATGCAGTCGCTGGAAAAATTGCCCGGCGTGAAAACAATTGGTATTGGCTCGGGCGGCTCCAAGCCACTGATTCGCGGACTGGGATTTAACCAGGTCGTGGTGGTAGAAAACGGCATCCGGCACGAAGGCCAGCAGTGGGGAGCAGACCATGCACTGGAAATCGACCAGTTTGCAGCAGGTCGGGTAGAAATCATTAAAGGGCCAGCTTCATTTTTATACGGATCTGAGGCGATTGGTGGTGCTGTCGATATCAAACCCACAGCATTGCCTGAGGCAGGTTCGGCAGGCGGCTCTTTGGATATGACGGGTAAGAGCAACAACGGATTGTATGGCGGTTCATTGAATTTGTATAAAAGAAAGGACCGTATTTTTGCCGATGCACGGGTAACTGTGCAACAGTATGGCGACTACCGCGTTCCGGCAGAAACCATCTTTGTATACGATTATGCCGTACCACTGCATCAGAACCGGCTTCGCAATACAGCCGGACATGAACGTAATCTGCACCTGCGTACGGGCTGGATCACAGAGCCGTTTCAATCGGTATTTTACCTGAGTCACACCTATAGTAAAAGTGGATTTTTTGCTAATGCCCATGGTCTGGAGCCGCGCCGGGTGGACCTGGAGCTGCATGATATTTCGTTCAGGGATATCCAGCTTCCCTTTCAAAAGGTTTCGCATACAAAGCTGATCAATCAAAGTGAAATAAAACTTGGAAATGGCCATCTGAACGTAGAGCTTGGTTACCAGCGTAATTTTCGGCAGGAACACAGCCTGTATGTCAACCACGGCTATATGCCGCCGGTTTATCCAGCCTGGCAATTAAACCCTCGGACATTGGAGCGTCAATATGACAAAACGGTCTGGTCTGCTAACGTGAAAAGTGAGTTTGTTATGAATAAACACACCATCACTTTAGGAGCGAGCGGGGAGCATCAGGATAATAAAATTGGTGGCTGGGGTTTTCTGATTCCTTCCTTTTCGCAGATCAGTGCAGGCGGATTTGCATATGATAAGTTCAGGTTAAATGACAAGCTGCTTTTACAGGGAGCACTAAGATTTGATTATGGAAAAATAGCGATCAAAGCATACAAAGACTGGTTTGAATCGCAGCCGGAAGGGGCAAACCGCGAATACCTTACACGTGCGGATGCAGTTACACGGACTTTTAATAATCTGAGCTGGTCGGCTGGTATCAACTACACGCCTGGTTCTTTTTTTCTGAAATTCAATGCAGGAACCGGCTTCCGTATGCCGATCGCCAAAGAGCTGGCAGCCAATGGTGTCAATTACCACTACTTCCGGTACGAAAAGGGCGATCCATCCCTATCGGCAGAGAAATCGTATCAGTTTGACCTGGGGTTTGGGACCAAAACGAGCCGCCTGTCCGGAAAGCTGACACCCTTCTTTAATTATTTCCCAAATTATATCTATCTGAATCCGACGTCAGGCCATGATTATTTTTACGGTGCAGGCAACCAGGTTTTCAATTACGCGCAAAGCCGGGTGATGCGTTACGGGTCAGAGGTGCAGATTGACTATCATTTTTTTAAAAACTGGAGTGCAGTTTTGGCAGGAGAGTATTTATACACCCGGCAGCTTTCGGGTGACAAGCAGGGGTACGCGCTCCCTTTTTCACCACCTGCCTCAGCGCTGGCAAGCCTGAGTTACCAGCCGCGCTGGGACAAACTGTTAAGCGATACCTATTTCAGCATCGACTGCCGTTTTTCAGCCCGTCAAAACCGGATCGTACCTCCGGAGCGGCCAACCCCCGCTTACCAGCTGCTGGGTTTTTCGGCCGGCGGCAAAATGAAGCTGGGCAGTCAGTTTATTTCAATTAACCTGCAGGTTCACAATGTACTCAATACCCGGTATCTGAACCATACCAGTTTTTACAGGCTCATTGGCTTGCCGGAGGCCGGGCGCAATGTCGTGCTGGCTGTAAAAATTCCTTTCAGCCTCAAATCCAGCGTTTAACAATCATAATCACTAATTCTTATTACGCACCATAATTTACGATCATGAAGCAAATCAAACAATTTATTCTGCTCGCAGTCTTTGCTTTCGTAGCCGGGGCCTGTGATAAAGATGATCCGAGGATTGATACCGAGTATCCGGTGATCAATGCCGATGCGGTTGGCACATTTCCATTGCAATGCAGCGTGGTAAAAAGAGGGGAGAGATTTACGTTCAAATCGACCTTCTCTGATAATGCTCAGCTTGGTTCGTACAGTCTTGATATCCATCATAATTTTGATCATCATACCCACAGTACGGAGGTAAGCGACTGTAATACCGACCCGGTGAAGAAACCGGTAAACCCTTTCCTTCTCATTAAAAGTTTTGACATTCCTGTAAATCAGCAGCGCTTTGAAGCTTCCCAGCAAATCGATGTGCCTGCCGACATCGATCCGGGCGATTACCATTTTATGATCCGTCTGACCGACAAAGAGGGCTGGCAGACAATCCGGGGTATTAGTATTAAGATTCAGTAGTTACAAGTTTAAGGCTGATAAACTTTCTGTGTACCCAAGCAAGTAGCGCAATAGCAATGTATTTTCTTTCACTTTTATAAACAATAACATGAGACTGCATTTAAAACAAATTTTACTACTCTTACTTTTCACAGTTTTTTTTACTGCCTGTAATGATGATGATAAGCCTGCACCCGCCGGGCCAACGGCCGAAAACATCGAGATCGGCTATGCCAATAACAAACAAGCCATAAGAGGGCGGGATTTCCATTTGAACGCTGATGTGATTGCAGGAGATAAAATCTCTTCGGTCATGATTAAAATTTTGCAAAAGTCGTCCGCGACCTATTCTGCCGACTGGAAAATGGAGATTGTCTGGGAGGAATTTAAAGGCGTTCGTAACACGAACGTGCACAAACACTTTACCATCCCTGCGGAAGCCCCGGAGGGAGCCTATGATTTTTTGTTTATCGTCGATGATGAAAATGGAACGAGGCTTGAAATAAAAGAAGACCTGGTAATCATTGATGCAGTCAACATGCCGGTGGACCCATACGTTGACCGCGACATTTTTTCGAGAAATGACACAATGATTTACTATATGAATACCTATTTGGAGAATCCGCTGGTTTTCAAAAAAGCAGATAAGTTCACGGCACGTGCCCAGGTTAAGCAAATACAAGGCGATGGTGTGTTGTATACTGCTTTGGTTAAACGCAAACTCAGTTACTTTCCTGAAACCGTAAGTCAGCTGGATATGAGCAAAGCGATCATTGTCGCTAAAACCCAGCATACAGGTCTTGCTCCTGCGTCCAGCGTGTCTACGCTTAAAAAAGTGAATGGAGTTTTCGGTGGCGATGACATTACGATTGGAGCTGGTAAGGATGTTTTAGGAAATGATATTACCGGAGATAAAGCTTGGGAACCAGGTCAGTATAACCTGGTGATCCTTTACCATAATACCACTTACAATATAAGTACCTTCAAATCCATTCCCGTAACAATTGCCTATTGACAGTTAAAATTTTCCCTGTTTTCAGTCGTAATGTCACGCAAAAGCCATTGCGTCTGAAAACAGGTTTTTAGCAATAAAATTTACATTAATCTATAAAGGTGCTTTAAAGTCGCGTTAGCCATTATTTTACGCAATTTAATATTGGATGCTATCATTCAGATGAAGTCATTCAGTTTGTGGGTTGATATATTCTTAATCCTTGCTTCGGAAGGATTTTCACAAACGATCTGTTTTGATAACTACGTAGACAAAATCGTTATAACTTCGAAAAAGGCCGTAGAAACGGCTAAATCCGACAAAGAGCGGGATTCTTTAAAATATGCTCCCTGGGATGAGTTTAAAAGACTGATTGGCTGTGCATACGTGATTTTCCAACGCAAACCTTACAGGGTGAACCGCTTAGAAAAGACACACTGAAAGGAGTGATTGTAGTGATTAACTTTTGGTTTATTAGCTGCAAACCCAGCATGGCAGAACGATCTGCTTTAATTACAGCAAGTGATCTGCATTGTGGATATTCAGGTTTTGATTAAACAGAAAAACGGGCGTAACTTATTGCAAAGACTGGTCTTTCGATGTGACGAGGATAAAATTTAGCAGAGCTAAAAAAAAACTCACTCCTGATCCTTCCAACGAAAATGCTTGTTCCGGAATCGGCCGCTATGGGATTTACAGGTACAGAATCCGGTTTATTCGGCATTTTTTAAACTTTGATGGTATTTAGTGCATTCATTCAAGCTCTGCGATCAGGTCCACTTCCAATTTTGCATCTGCTTCGTACAACCTGCTTATCTGAACCCAGGTTGCGGCAGGAAAGTCTCCTTTGTAAAAGGTCTTTCTTGCGTCATTGTGCTTTTTCATCGACTCTATGTCTGTGGTATAGAGCGTTTCTTTTACGACATTTTTAGAGGATGCCCCAAAGGTATTCAAACACTTTTCAAGATCTTTATAAAGCCGGGTAATACCATCCGGGCTCAAATCAGATGTTGGGATGCCCGAAATGTAAAGCGTCTTGCCAACTTTAACTACCTGGGCATACCCTGCGCTTTCATTTTGTTTTTTGTCCGCATCCCAATGCCACTTTTCTTTAATAATACCCTCGGTTTTGAGTTCAGGGTTCTGTTGCTGCATCGAGTCATCGCCTTTTTTACAACTTTAAGTTGTAAAAAGCGATAACGATAGAAAAATCCGTATTGCCGTTTTTATCATTTGTTCCTATATTAAATTAGCGTAAATGGATATTTGAGGGCCCTTAAACAAAACACAATATATCCGAACTTTTTGTAAGTGTAGTCTGTGCAAAGTTTAAGGGCCTTAAAATATTATTTTTTTAATTGTTCAAAGGTCAGCAAGGCGATATCCTGAGCGACTTGGGTTGGTGAATTACAGTCACAGTTGCTCAGTCCAATTACATAAATATCCTCGCCCGGGATGTAAACCCCCATGGTTTTAAAGCCAAAGATACTGCCTCCGTGTGTCCTTAAAACCACTCCGTTTGTGTCTTTTATATGCCAGCCATATCCGTAGCCAAACGCCTGACCGTTATTTAATCTGTATGGACTGAAAGCCTTACTCAATGTTTCAGGATTTAAAAGTAAATTTTTGGTCAGCGCGTTTTGCCAGAGAAGCATATCGCTGGCGCTCGACATTAAGGAACCGGACGAAAAAGGAACGGTAAAACTGATCCTGGTCTTATTTATATATCCGGATTCTTTTTTTTGATAGCCGTAAGCACGCCCAGTAACAATGGCACGGTCACTGGCGTATCTGGAATGCTTCATACCGGCCTTGTCAAAAATATATTGGTTGACAAACTGCTCATACGTCATGCCCGAAACCAGTTCAATAATATAACCCAGAACCACATAGCCGGAATTATTGTATTCAAATTTTTCTCCTGGCAGAAAATCCACCGGTTCGTTCTTAAAGAAATCCACCATTTCTTTGGGTGAAAGATCCTTTTGAGAAATCTGTCCAAGGGATTTCATTTTCGTGAAGTCTTTGATCCCCGAGGTATGTGTCAGAAGTTGGTGAAGGGTGATTCGATCGCCAGAAGGGTAATCGGATATATACCGCGTAACGGCATCATTTACGTTTAATTTACCCTGTTCTTCCAACATCAGGATTGCAACCGCTGTAAATTGTTTGGTAATTGATCCGAGTTGGAAGACGTTTTCCACTGACGCATCATTACCCAGCTCGATATTGGATTTTCCGTACGCCTTCTGAAATATTGGCTTTCCGGCTCTGGCGACCAAAAACACACCGCCGGGACCTTCCTTATCTTTAAAAACATTGAAAAGCATACTGTCGATTTTTGCTTCCAGATTTTGCGCATTGGCAGCATTTAAGTGCGTGAAAATGAACAGGATAAAAATCAATAATCCACGGTTTGGTCTTAGGTAACGGTTCACGATAAAAGAAACAATTCGGCGGCCTGATTTCGTGTTTGATAATATAAATTTCATTTTTATTAATTGCTGGTTTGAGCGTAATTTATTTATCCAGGTTTTTTGTAACCTTGAATCCGGCAAGTAGCGATATTCCAGCCATTGTGAATATGCAGGCCGGATACAATGCGTCCTGGTTCATTATAGTATAGATTGACAATAACAGCCCTATAAATATGCCCAAGCCAACGCCAATCAGCAGAAACGCCAGATTTAAAAGAATAATTTTGAAAAAAGAGTTTGCGGGCTGGCGGCCACTCATGAAAATGGAAGCATCTACACCTTTCTCAATTAGCGCCAGACGCTCCTTATTTCGGGTGGACAGATAAAGGTAAAAAATGCCAAAAATCGATAGAAAAAGGCATATGGGTATTAATACAGTTGTATTCATTACGTCTTTGTTTAAATCGTTCGGTACGCTTGCCGGCTTGGACGAGAAGATATCCCGGCAGGTTACAGACATCTGTAAAGATTTTTTTTTTTGGGTAGTCTGTAACCATATTCTCTGCATTGTCGTCTGATGGTTCCATACAGATAGAGAAGATATCTATAAATGAACAGGGGTGACGATCAGTATTATATCAACAGGATAATCGCAGGCAATTCGGTGGAATTTGCTGTATTGGTCAACCGCTATAAGGATATGGTATTTACATTGGCCTATAAAATGATAAAAAACCGCGAGCAAGCTGAAGAAGTTTGTCAGGATGCGTTCGTGAAGACATTTAAGTCACTTGATACATTTAAATCAGAATCCAGATTTTCGACATGGCTTTACAGGATTACTTATAACAGCTGCCTGGATCATTTAAAAAAACATAAAAACATAAACCGCATCGTTTCCTTTGAAGATCTTAGTGAAGGTCAGCTGAGGGCAATGGGAAATATTCTGGATGATATAGATCAAACGGAAAGAAATCAAAAGATTCAGCAGTGTCTGCATTTAATGCAAGGTGAGGAAGCATTTTTGCTGATTTTATACTATTATGACGACCTGTCGATCGAAGAGATGGCAAAGATCTTAAAGACCAACTCAAACAATGTGAAGATAAAACTATTCAGAAGCAGAAAAAAGCTGGCGGCCATTTTAAGAAAGCAGTTAGAACCAGAAATCATTGCCTATTATGAAAGGGAAAGAAAATAATCAACTGGAAAATTTTGTAGATCGCATTTTGGAGGGAACCGCGTTGCAATCTCCGTCCTCTGATTTCACCTCAAAGGTCATGTTTCACGCATTGGCACCACAAAAAAGTAAAGTGATAACCTACAAGCCTTTGATTCCAAAATCAGTTTTTGCAGGCTTTTTTGTATGTTTTGTTGCTGCGTTAATTTGTTTGCCTGACAATGCTACATCACAAACCAGCAGATGGTTTTCTGATCTATACTCATGCCTGATGGGCAGTTGGGTCCCTTTCTTTGCTTTTGAGTTCTCCCAGATTGCTACTTACGCTGTTGTTCTTGCTACGTTGGTTTTGTTTTTGCAAATCTCACTGCTGAAAAAACATTTTGAAGCTCAAATTGAAAAATAGAAGATGGATTCCTGAGCTAGGTATGTGTATACAACAGGAATGGCAATAAAAAGTATCTTAAAGCTTTTAGCAGGCTTTCGAAAATCGTCTCTGATTTTTATAAAAATGTTCTTTCCCTTTGAGTGATCGCTGGTCTGCATTTTTAGCTGATAACATAATTAATTCATTACCCACTACAAAAACAACCCTTAAAAATGAAAAGTAAAACAGTTTTGATCTCCCTGATTTTGTCCGGTTTGTTTTTTGCCTGCAATAGGTCCGGCAAAGCAGATACGCTGGCAGAAAAGTCTGTACCTCAAAAGGATAGTGCCTTTTCGGAGCAGGAAACATTCAATCATGTGACTGCGGACTCTATTGATTTGAGCAAGGTTTCTTTCAGTGAAAAGGAGTTAGGCTCGTTTCCTTTTCTTAGTCCTCCGGTAGATATAGTCCCTCTGAACAAGCCACTTACGCGCGATTTCGATAAGCTGTTTTTCCCAACGCGGGAAGGTATGGTTCCTTTGGAAGGCAAGGTTTACAAGGCTTTTTTGACGGGTGCCACCGGTAAAGAGTGGTCTTTGCCGTATTTTGAGAAGAGTTATAAAGACCTCATTACAGCGGCGGGTGGTGTGCTACTGTTTCAAGGAAAAGTACCACAGAAAGAACTCGACCGTATCAAAGACGAGGCTAACTATTTCGGCGAAGAGGGCTCCATCGATTATACCAACAATGTGGTGAAAGTTTACGCAATTCGTAGGAAGGAAGGAGATCATATATTTTTTCAGTTTTCCGGATACAGTGCGGGAGGGGCCATTCAGGTTCTTCAACTGCCCAAAGCAGTCAAGTGAGGCCACCAGATAATGCGAAATACGCTCTTCAAAGCACTAGAGAGTGGCTTGTATGTGCCAGATTAATAGTTTTTGGGTTTTGATTCATTTGTATCGACGCCTGTTGCGGGCTAGCTTTGTTTCTGTTTATAGAAGCTAGGCTAGCCAGAGTTTTTTATGAAAGTCGTATAATATGAGATTTTGGTTACGGCCTTGCTTTGTATTGACAGGTTTTAATTTGTTTTAAATAACCCGTTTTTCCGTTAATGAAAAGATACTTTTTCTTTTTTGTTTGTTATTTGACAAAGGCTCAAAACCTTCCTCTGAAACACATCCTGAACGGACCAAACCTTACGCTCCGTTCCGGATTGCGGGGAATCCGTATTAAGATGGCACATCTGACCTGGCGTGTTATCTTATTGTAACGCCAAATGGAAATATAATGATCAATACCGGGCTTGCATCTTCTGCTACCGGAATTAAAACGAGTATTGAAGCCTTGGGTTTCAGGCTTTCTGATACAAAAAAACTTTTGAACACCCAAGCGCACTATGACCATAAATGACTGGGGCCAAATTGATGATCAACGAAGGTGATGCCTCAGCAGCAGAGGACGGCGCACTTTCAGATTATAGCTCAAAAGGAAAGGTGCGGTATTTTGAGCTGGTAAAAGTAGACCGGGATATATGATGGTGATACGATCAGGTTGGGCGGCATGCAGCTGGTGATGCTCAATCATCCGGGGCACACCAAAGGTTCATGCAGTTATTTGTTTGACGTGAAAGATGAGAAACGAAGATACAGAGTGCTGATTGCCAATATGCCAACGATTGTAACGGATGAAAATTTTTCTTACATAGCTCAGTTTGGTCTGACTGATAAACATAAACCCGGTAATGCCTATAATCCGACAGCTTTTTCGATAAAAGTGATATGATCAGCGGACCAGTGATTTGCAAAAGGGTTTTGAAGAAAAAATGAAGGGTAATAAATAACTGCTTCTTTGGTAACCTTTCAATTGAAATACGAACTTGGTGATCTGCTATTGCAGTACTGCCAAATTACTTCTGGCTGATTATAAGGCTTTTAATTTTTTCAAATGACACTTAGCGTTTTTTATTTTGAGGGTTCGATTTCAAAGACTTTGTATAATGAATGATGGCCTGATTGCACCCAATTTATTTCTGAAAAATATAAGGAATGATTGCCGAGAAGACTGAATCAACGCACTGCTGAGAAGAATTGTCATAGGAATTTAAAACAAGATTGGAGTTCAAAGGAAGTTCAAAACCAGCATTGATGCCAGTAAAGTTGGAAATTTGGTTGTTTCTGGCTTTTTTATAAAGTCCTTTGACATCCCGGTTTTCACAAATTGAAACAGGACAATCTACAAAAACTTCAAAGTATTGGCCGCCGAGAATTTCCCTGCAAAGTTCGCGTTGTTTTTGCATGGGTGTAATAAAAGAGCAAATTGTGATGATGTTTTTATGCACCAGCATTTTGCTTATCTCAACCACCCGCCGAATGTTTTCCATGCGGTCTATCTCAGAGAAAGTTAAGTCGCTATTTACTCCGGAGCGGATCAGATCGCCATCCATTGCGAAAGTGAAAAATCCATTTTCGTTTAGCTTCGCTTCCAAACCTATTGCTATTGTACTTTTACCTGCTCCAGAAAGTCCCATTAGCCAAATGACAATGCCTTTTTGACGGGGATTATTTTGTTTCATATCAGGTTAAAAGTTTAAGCTACGCGTTGACAATGCACAAAAAGCTGCCATTTAAAAGTGATTCTTTATTGTATAGAAATGGCGTTCCATCTGGCCTGGTAATACTGCCGCCGCTCAGCGTTAATATCGCCTGGCCCGCGGCTGTATCCCACTCCATAGTAGGTCCCTGGCGGTAATAGATCTGTGCCAATCCCTCAGCAAGCAAGCAGAATTTTAATGAACTTCCGATTGAAACGCTTTTTACAACAGGGTATTTTGCCAAAAGTTCTGCCTCTTCCGGAGCGCTGTGTGTCCGGCTTCCCACTGCTGTCCAGTCCGAAGGTTTGTTGTTCACCCGCAAAGTTGTCTTGCTCCCATCGGCGTCGATTTTAAAAGCACCCATTTGCTCACTTGCGTAATACATGGTGTCGGTGACCGGCACATAAATTACGCCCAAAATAGGGGAATGGCCATGAATTAAAGCGATATTGACAGTGAACTCGCCGTTTCTTTTTACGAATTCTTTTGTTCCGTCAAGAGGATCCACGCACCAGTAATGTTCCCAGTTTTTCCGCTCGGAATAGGGGATGTTCCTGCCTTCTTCAGACAGTACCGGTATGTCTGGCGTAAGTATTTTTAAGCGGCTTGTGATTACCTCATTTGATGCCTGATCAGCAAGTGTTAAAGGTGATTGGTCTGCCTTAAAGGTTACTTCGTCCGCCTTTTCAGGATCTTTGTAAATCTTTAAAATCGCTTCTCCCGCTTCCCGGGCAATATTTAGCCACTCGTTTATATCAATGTTCATATGTATTTCTATATAAAAGGCTAAGTCAAATTCTACAATGCAGGTATCCTGCTTGTTTTTGAAGGAAGCCATTCTTACTGTGAAAGCCCCAGGCTATTTATCGTCTAGAAAATCATCATTGGGCTCATTGAATGGGGTAAATTTAACCCAATCCACATACATTTCCAGCGATTCAAAATTGGGCGCTTTGTAAGTTCCACTGTCATTGCCGGCCCACCAGGCAAACCAGTTGCCCACGTTAATATTGGAAGCAAAGTACGGAACTTTCGTGGTACTGGTACGCATCAGCATGTCATCAATATAGTATTCCACCCGGGCTTCCTGTCCATTACCACCTGTATGCCAGTCCCAACGGTACACATGAAATTTCTTATCGTTTAACCCTGTCGGATAAACTACATTTTTACTATCGTATTCCCCGGTTTTCTCTCCGATCCAGTTGGTGTAAATCGGGTTGCTCAGGTTCGCGCCTTTTACCTCAATATCAATTTCATGGTTCAGGATAATTTTGCCATTACTGTCGGGAATATTTCCTGCCGCAATTGCCTTATCCCAAACTGCCGGATCTGATGCGTTTGTAATTTCTTTATACCAAAATGACCACGCTGCCGACAGTACGCCCATATCCGGCGCCTGCAGAACCCGCATCTTAAATTCGTACCGACCCGAAGCAAACCGTTCTTTAGAGGTAAGTACTCCCCCCAACCGCTTACCATGCCCTTGTGGCCCGCGAAGCGTTCCGATGTACTGGTCGCCCAATGCGCGCATGATCGCATAGCCACTTTTGGTATACACGTTTTCAGGAATTACACCACCGTGCTGATGCGCAGGATTTGTCGGTTGCCCCCACAAGCGGTTCATCTTTCCCCATTTGGTTTCGTCTATCGGCCCTTCGAATTTGTCATAAAAAATACCGGGAGCCAACAAATCTCCAAGATCCGGATCGCCGTCCAATTGTTCTTCTTCCGGTACTGGTATTGGCTCTTGCGTTTGTCCGTCAGATTTGCAGCTGGCGAAAAACATCAAACCCAGGCTTAGTATTGCTATGTATTTTTTCATGGTTACTTTGGCTTTCGGCGATCGGTTTTGGGCGTTCGGCTATGGTCACTAAGTTAAACTGACTGTCGGCTCCTGATTGCATCCAGGATGACTAATTGAGGTTCCCTCTTTTCCAGATCACTTTTTCGTGCAGTTGTAAGCACTTCATTTTTAAGCAACTTATTTTCTTCCCGGTAGCGGTTCACACTTTCCTGCGAAATCAACTCCGGATTATCCATGGAAGTGAACAAAGGGTAGGCTAGTTTTTGAAGTGTTTTGCCTGCCACCATTTCAAATATTTCAAGATCGCCCTCTTTAAACGACTTTAGGAATTTACCCGTATTGTCGCTCATGATCGGTTTTTCTAGATTGGCCCACATTTCCCCAGCCGCTGCCGTTATTTTGGAAGAATTCGAAGTATGAAAATTGAGCATCTCCTCATTGTAATCTATATCTAAAAACGCACACAACGCTTTAACCGTACGCTCGGGTTCGCTGATCAGCGTTTCGTAGTTTAACGCAAAAAAACGATCTGCTTCAAGCTGCGCAGCCAGTGACAAGCACGCTTCCTGATCTTGTTTCCATTGCCTGGCCAGAAAATACGTATGCTTATCACCCACAACGGCCTTTTTGAACGAGGCTGCCACATCCCGTCCATCGCGATAAAGAAAAATGTACTTATCAATGATCCCGTATGTTTCCAGCTCTTCCGCATAGTGAACATTGGCCATACTTTTACAGCACCAGTACCGGGCCTTTTTCGCATGGGCTGCTGCCTTGTAAATCTGACGGTTCAGATCAAAAAGCGTGTATCGCTCCGAAGCATTAAAAATAGCTTCTTTATCCAACGCGACTCCTTCCCAGGGAACCGGATTCGCTTCCACAAAATCGACCACATCGTTCACCAGCATTTGATAACTTTCTTTGGTCAGCGGCTCATACTTTGACATAAGAGGGCCGAATGTTACCAAAATATGGGGCGGATGCGGAGAAGCAATATCTGCCGACTGATCCAGGATAACCCGGAGCAGATTGGATCCGGATCGCTGGGTGCCGATGATTTGAATGCCTTGGGGCTGTCGGCCGCGCGGCGGACAGCCTTGGGCTGTCAGCTGTCGGCTGTTGGCAATTGATCTATTATTAAAGTTTTCAGCCATGTTTTTTTGTATTTATTGCCAGGAATAAAAACTGATACCCGAAAGTATCGATAGCAGGATGAGGTACACAGGACTTATTTTGAGGCGGTAGCTTAGTGCAAACACGACAACCGTTACGCCAACGAGCAGGTAATCTCTTGCGAATCCCTGTGCAATGTTGACCCCTGCGACCAGAATCATACCAACTACCACTGCCTTTATACCACTTAGTAGATTTTGTAAAAATTGCCGGTGTTTATTTTTTTCAAAAATTCCGGAAACGACGATCATCACAATTGCCGACGGGATAAAGATCGCCGCGGTAGCAAGCAGCGCGCCGCTAACACCGGCAAGCTTGTATCCAATGAAAGTCGCACTCACCAGAATGGGACCGGGGGTGATCTGGCTGAAGGCGATGGCATCTACAAACTCCTGTTTCAGCAGCCATTTCAAATCATCGACAAACAATGCCTGCATAATCGGGATCATGACATAACCTCCTCCGAACAGCGACAAGCTGATTCCTGAAAAAATCAGACTTATTTTTATGTAAATGTTCTCAAAATATTGCGCAGCATTGGTGAGGAAGGAAACTTCTACCAGTGCCAGTAGTGCCAGCGTCCATGCAGCAGCCTTGCCTGGCTTCAAACTGAAACCCGTCCTTGAACTATTTTGTGCTTTATTATCAGTTCCCAGTTTCAAAAGTACTCCGGCTATTCCTCCGGCAAGCAGGAGCAGGACGGTCAGAAAATAACTTTTAAAAAATAGCAGAAGCAAGATGGTTGTGAAACACAAAATAAGCTTTAACGACTTTGCTCCCACTTCCTTTTGAAACATCTGAACGCCCGTGGACAGGATGATTGCCGCGACCGTTGCCGGAACAAAGTACATGCTTCCCACTCCTTCAGAGGTAAACGAATAAGCAAAATAAGCCCAGGAGAGCACCAGCATAAGCGTGCATGCGGGAAGCAAAATTCCCAGCATACTGACCAATGCGCCCCTTTTTCCTTTCAAATGATAACCAAGATAGGTGACAACATTAACCGCCATCGGTCCGGGCAGCAGACTCGCAATTCCTACCGCATCCAGAATTGTCTCAGCTGAGATCGTTTTATCCTTTTCCGCCATTTCGCGCTGGATTACGGAAATCAATGCCATGTGCCCTCCAAAAGACACCATTCCTATTTTCAGAAAGGTGAAAAAGAGATAGCGCAAACTAATCGTTTCCTGCTCAGTAGCCGTTTCGAAAGTGACTGCCATTTTTTAAAATTTCGGTTTATTCAATGTAAAGCCCGGCGTTGGTTCCAATCGGTACGGATCGCCGCCAATCAGAATTTTCCACAGAATCTTACCTTTTAAATCAGTGATCAGAAAGGAACGCGGGTCGGTCAGGCTGAACAGTACTTTGTCGCCGTTGATAAACTGCGCATTCCCTTTGGCTGTGGTGTAATATTCCCTGGGCAATTTAATATCCAGCACTGTTTGCGCTGTCTTGTTTCTGGTATCCAGTTTGAACGAAAGCGCACGCGTAGTCTCGTTCTTAATACCGTTATCCAGCATCATCAATTCGTTGGTCGCAGTAGTATGCGCAAAATGCTGCGCGCTGAAAAGCTGGTTTTCGGTTAAAGGAAAGTCCCCTTTTTCGCCCAGCTTCCAAAGTACTTTTCCCGTTTTGAAATCTATTTTCCAGATCTGATTCAAATCGCGGTAGGAGATAAGGAAGTTGCCATCTTTCTCCCGGTAGACCGAGTTGGCATGTACCCAATCTTTTTTATGTTTCATGATTTCCGGATCAGACAACGGATCCAGGTGATCAAGCATGCTCCATTCCCAAAGTTTTTTTCCCTCACGGCTAAAAATGACAATTCCATCGCCTTTCACAGTATCCTGTTTTACTCCGCCAACGGATGTAAGGTCAAATCGCTTTTTATCAAAAGTAAGTGCATAAATGTTGCCGTCCTTATCGGTACGGACTTCGTGGTGAACCAACTTATCCATGTCTCCTTTGCCGACCTGCAGATGAGTCAGGACCTTTCCTGTAAGATCCATTTCAATAATTTCGTCTCCTCCCGAAGATGGTATTTTTTCTGCGCCGACAATACATAAAATTGTTTTTTCCGGCGTCCAGTACGAGACTTTCACGCCTTTTTTAAACGGCTCATACCAGACAATTTCGCCTTTATGATCAAGGATAACGGCCGATCCCGGTTCAGTCAAAATCTGGGTAAGGAAGTATTTATTCTCCATTTCTTTGGAGAAAGTACTATCGATGTGTTCCAGCGTAAAGTAAGGAGTGGCCTGGTAAATAGAGCGGGTTTCGAGCGGGTATTTCTTGCTCTGCACAGTTTTGGTACCCGTCGAAGCTACTACCTGAAAAGTAAAACGCGTGTCTCCGGTGGTATTGACAATCCAGAGCGTGTGTGAATCAGTGTTTTTTGAAACGGTAGAATACAATGTGTCTTTGCTGTTCCGTTTCCAGTATTTCAAATAGGCATCCGAATTACGGTTTGTTTTCACATGAACCTTAAAACGAAGCCGGTTCTCAGGCACATGAACCAAATCAATTGCGCCAATCCGAATGGGAGCGACATAATCTTTAACCGAATCCAACTGCCAGAGCAGTGTGATTCCCGCTAAAAGCAAGGCAATTAAAACAAGGGGCTTCTTAAACTTCTGCATACTGAATTGACTGTTTACGTAAGAAAGGTACCGAATTTAACCACATCGGTACCTTTCCCTAGGCAACTATTGCTTTACTTAACCCGCCCTGCATTCACATTGGCTTCAAGCGATGTGTTGCTTTGGATTTCATTCTGAGGATAAGGATACTTGGTGTAATCCACCGCATCTGAATAGGTAGAGGGTGACAGCAACCTGGGTACTATTTTCTCCTTAAATTTCAACAGAGGATTAGAACCATTGCTGGCGCTTCTTCCCCAACGGAAGAGGTCATCGCGCTTACGGCCTTCCATAAACAGCTCTTTGTTGCGCTCTTCAAAAATTTCATCCCGCAGTTTTTCCTTGGTAGTAAAAGCAGCCAACGTAAGCGCCGGAAGTCCGCTACGGGTACGAACCTGATTCAGCAGCGTAATACTCTCCTGGTTAGGACCGCTTACTTCGTTCAATGCTTCTGCACGCATCAACAATACGTCGGCATAGCGAATGATAACTACGTTGTTGAAACCTGCATAATTATAGTTGTTGACGTGCGGGTATTTTAAGTTGTAAACGTACTTGGCCGCTGTGGTATCAGGAGCAGTTCCACCAATGCCGCCAAACTCTTTTGGAACACTGATAATCGTCCCGTAAATTGCCTTGTAAATCCCTGTGAGTAGTTCTCTTCTGGCATCTTCCTTGGCGAACTGTGCATAGAACTGCAGGTGAATCGGGAAGTTGTTCCAGCCTCTGTTAAAATCCCAGGGCACCGAGTTAATACCAAAACTGTTACTGTTGATACCATAAGAACCCGCCTCGTTTGATGATTTCAGAACAAAAATAAACTCGTTATCCGAGCGGTTGTTTGTAGCAAAAAGTGATTTGATACCACCTTCGGCCTGCGTTCTCAAGTCATAGTTTTTGTTCATGACTTCCAATGATTTTTCAGCAGCTTTTTCAAACTCACCACGGCGCATGTAAAGACGAGCCAATAGTGCCTTAGCCGCACCGCTTGTCGCACGGGCTACTTCCGTGGCAGAATATGACTGTGGCAGGTTCTGCTCTGCAAATTGCAGATCCGCAATCATTGCCTCTTCAATAACAGACTGTTTGGTCAATGGGGGATTTTCATCACTTTCTGTAAATTTAGAAGATGATTTAATAAACAAAGGAACATCTCCCCAAAGTGATGTAGCATCGTAATAAGCCAATGCTCTCAGGAAACGAACTTCTCCCAAATTCTGGTTTTGAAGCGCCACAGTCGACGAGTTTCCTGTATAATCAACATTGGAAATCAGTTCTTCGGCTTCATTAGCTCTTGAGATTAGTTTGAAAATACTGATCCATACGCCATTGAAAGTGGAGTTCGAAGCATCGTAGGTCAGCTGATCGATCTGACCACCCTGACGCGCCGTACCCGTAGTGGTTACCACTTCTCCCGGATATTCGTACAACCAGTACAGGTGACCGGCATAATAACCAAAGCCGCCATTGTCTTTCAATGCTGCATAGGCACCACGAACTGCCTGTTCGGCATGCTCCGGCTTGGTCAGTACGTTCTGGTCATACACGGAAAATGTTTCGTCTTCCAGTCCGTTTTCGCAAGCCGCCACCAGAAAAAATCCGGAGAGCAAGGCTACATTCATTATTCGATATGCATTCTTCATTTCTGATTCGATTTATATTTTGATTAAAACGTCAATCTTCCACCTAATAAAAACATAGTACTCACCGGATATGCATTAAAATCTATCCCTCTTGCCACATTGCGGTTCTGCTGTGTGTTAGAGACCAGGTTACCAATCTCAGGATCTAACCCCGAATATTTGGTGAGTGTAGCCAGGTTTTGCGCATTCACATAAATATCAAATCCGGCTAACCCTATACTTTTCAATACAGTAGCAGGAATGCTGTAAGTGAGTGTCACGTTTTTCAACCTAAGGAAATCTGAACTTTCTATAAAGCGTGAGTTAACAAAACCTCCGTGCGTATTACCGTAAAAACTACGGGCCGGGATCGTACCGCTTGGATTCTCCGGAGACCATGTGTCGGTTATGACTTGCTTAAGCACATTTCCCTGGGTAATCGGGTTTAATAAATCGACTTTCTGAACATTTACCAGCTTTCCGCCTGCTTGTCCCTGTACCACTACATCCAGTCTTAAATTTTTATAAGTCAGGTTATTTGTAAAACCAAAGTTCACTTTTGGCACACCTGTTCCCAGCACCATACGGTCGTCGGCATTTACGACACCGTCACCGTTAAGATCCGCGAATTTCGGGTCTCCAGCCTGCGCGTTGGGATGTGTTGCCAAAGCCGGGTCGTCTGCCTGAAGAATTCCTTCGTAAACATACCCATAAATCGCACCTATAGGCTCTCCGACACGTATGATAAACGGACTTTCAAAGTTCGCAGCACCATCTGGCTTGAAGCTTCCTACATAAATATCCGAATTGTTAACACCCAATGACTTCACTTTGTTTTGGTTGTTGGCATAAGAAATTGTAGTATTCCACTTGAAATCCTTGCCGGTTATATTCACCGTTTGAACCGAAAGCTCTATCCCTCTATTTTGAACCTTGCCGGCATTTCCGAAACGGGTTTCAAAACCGGTTGAAGGAGAAATACTTCTGTCAAGCAACAGATCATTGGTTTGCTTATCGTAGTAATCAGCTTCTACAATGACTCTGTTCTTGAACAATCCTACTTCCAGTCCAAGATCCCAGGCCGCAGTCTGTTCCCATTTCAAATCAGGATTGGATAGGCGTGTAACCGCGATACCACTTACCGAAGTGACTCCGTCAAAAGTATAGCGGGTTGAACTGTTGGCAGCGAAAGTTGCCAGGGAAATACCGGAACCGATACGGTCATTACCAGTGATACCATAACTGACGCGCGCTTTACCAGACGATAGGAACGGGAGATTCTTCAATGCCTCTTCCTGAGCAAATTTCCATGCGAATGCTGCGGAAGGGAAATAACCCAGTTTGTGGTTGTCTCCAAAAACCGAAGAACCATCTACCCGGTAAATACCGGTAAAAATATACTTGTCATTGAAGTCGTAATCCACACGTCCAAACCAGCTTTTACGTTTGATCATACTTTTTCCTGAGTAAGCATTGAACTCCTGCGCCGTTGCCAGGTTGTTATATCCAAGGTCATCGCTACTGAAATTGGTAGCTGTTATACCTGTTTCCTGGTAGGTGAAATTCTGATGGTTGTAACCTGCCAATAATTTGATGGAATGCTCGCCCTTCTTAATATCGTAGTTAAGTGTTGGGTTAAAGATCAAATCCATTTCATCGATGTCTGTCACGGTAGCCAGACCTTTTGTCGATATAGCATTGGGAACCGTTGAGGGAGCAAAGTAGCGGTATTTGCTCTTGGTGATATCTGCCCCGAAGTCCCCTTGTAGCAACAAACCTTTGATGATCTCATACTTCATAGAGAAATAACCATTGGTACGGTAGGAGGTATTTTCACGATCTTCCGCCTGAACAAAGTGAAGCGGGTTACGTGCATCGCGCTGCGGAGACATTCCTGAATCGTAAGTAGATGCAGGATTAGCTCTCAAAACCTGCTTCAAAAATCCGTTGATTGTTGAAGGAGAAAGAGGCAGATCATTTTGGACACCGTAGTTACCAAAAACACGGGCTGACATTTTGAACTTGTCATTCACGGTGTGGTCTATGTTGACACGACCACCAATCCGCTTGAAGTTGGAATGAACGATGATACCTTCCTGATCCAGGTAATCAAAACTTGAGAAAATCGATGTTTTTTCATTGCCACCGGTAAAACTAACGGTATGGTTTTGTACAGAAGCTGTGCGGAAAAGTTCATCCTGCCAGTCAGTACCTAATATTCCCCGTTGCAATGAATCCAACCGTCCGGCGCCATAAGGGGCAAGCTCCCCGTTGATTCCGGCAAGCCTGTTTAGTCTAACTGCATGGTCATAAGGACCAACCAGATCAAAGCGGTTCACTACCTTCTGAATACCGTAAGAGCTATGCAGACTAACCCGGCTTTTTTTGTTTGATCCGTTTTTGGTTGTTACCAGAATTACACCGTTGGCACCACGTGAACCATAGATAGCTGTTGAAGCTGCGTCTTTAAGAATGGTGATGGAAGCTATATCTTCGGGATTTAGGGAAAAACCCACACCGCCGTTAACCGGGAAACCGTCAATGACGTACAACGGCTCACTATCAGCGTTCAACGAGTTGGTTCCGCGAATCCGGATTGAAAGCGCTGCTCCGGGCGTACCATTATTCTGGGTTACCTGCACACCTGCCGCTCTGCCTTGTAGCAAATTCGCCATTGAAAGGGAAGCCTGATTAAGATCTTCCGAACCCAATGTTACCGCCGAACCGGTAAAGCTGCTTTTGTTCTTGCTGCCGTACCCTACGACCATTACTTCGTTCAGCGAAGCAACATCATTAACCAGGACTACATCGAGTACCGATTTGCCGCCAACTGGCATTTCCAATGTTTCGTAGCCGAGCATTTTAACGATAAGGATCGCATTGTCTTCAACTAACAGATTGAACTTACCGCTCATATCGGTACTGGTACCGTTCTGCGTACCTTTCTCTATTACAAAGGCACCGGGGAGAAGCTCCCCTTCTTTTGATGCTACCTTACCTGAAATAGTTATCTTCTTTAACTTGGTGGTAACCCCATTCGGGGACCCATATACCGATACTGCCGTTGTGCTCAATGACAGTAGTCCTGAGGCGGTAAAGAAGAGTGCATTGCATAATTTTTTCGTAAATTTTGACATCATTTTAATCGATAAGGGATCGGAAAAATTGGGTAAACAGAAAGGCATTTATCCTAAATATCACATGCTTGTATTCTAACGATAATCGCAATGATGATTGGTTCGATAAAATTACCAGCAGCGCATTGGGCACAGTGTTCCAATAGTCCCAAATTATGGTAGTTCTGTCCGCGGGTTGCCTTTTTAACCCCTGGAAGCGAATTTTCTGGCAGTAATTTCAAAATATTCAATAATATTAAATCCTCAAAGTTGTAACTTCAAAAATTAAAAATGGTGAAAGTCCTCAATCAAGATATTTTAGTATGTTATATAGAGTAACGGTCTTTTTGCTTGTTTTGCTGTCAAATTACATTTTCGCCCAAACCAGTAATGTAAAGTTTATCAACATTGGCAGTAGTGACGGCCTTTCGCAAAATACCGTTCGTTGCACATTCCAAGACAAAAAAGGATTTATCTGGCTGGCTACAATGGACGGGCTGAATAAGTATGACGGTTATCATTTTACCGTCTTTAAGAAAGATGTTGGTGAGCCGAATAGTTTAAGCTCCAATGATATCAAGGCCATAGCCGAAGATGCCGATGGGAAATTGTGGCTTGCGACCTGGGAGGGTGGGGTCAATGTGTTCGATCCGAAATCCAATCAATTTAACCACTACCGGAAAGGCATCAAATCATCAGTGGCCGGAACAATTTCAAGCGATTACATCGAGTGTATTTTCGTCGATAGTGATAATAATGTGTGGATCGGAACCGCTTCCGAAGGGCTCGATTTTTACGACTCTAAGAAAAAACGGTTCGTACACTACGCTGCAACCCGCAGCAAACCTGGTGGATTAACAGGCAACAATATTTCCCATATATATCAAGACAAGAATGGAAACATCTGGGTTGGTACTACGAACGGACTTAACCTGTTCGACAAGAAGACGCAGACATTCCGCAACTTTACTCAAACGATTCCTCAAACCAACTCAGCATCTTATAATAAGGTTAAGTTTGTGTTCGAAGACAGTAATAGAAATTTTTGGGTAGGTACATACGGCGGAGGACTCAGTAAGCTGGACAGGAAATCTGGGCTATTCAGTCCTTTTAAGCGGAAGGAGCTTCGTAATGACGTCCTGCTTTCTATCGCCGAAGACAATCTGGGTAATTTGTGGATTGGCACCGAAAATGATGGGCTTACACTTTTCAATACCCAAAATAACAGCTTTACACACTTCCGGACCAACGAAAATGACAAAACCAGCATTAGCAGCAATACGATAAACTCCGTACATAAAGACCGGCAGGGTAATTTATGGATGGGAACGCTGAATGGAGGGGTCAACGTAATTAACCCGGAAGCTGGCAAGTTCAATCATTACCGGCATCGGCAGGGAACCGCTGGTTTGAGCAACAATATCGTGAACTTCATTTACGAGGACACAAAAGACCTGCTCTGGATCGGTACGGATGGAGGCGGTCTGGATCGCTTTGATCGTTCAAAAAATGAGTTTAGAAATTACAAACACCTCAAAGACAATCCCAACTCTATTGCCGGCGATTATGTGCTGACGGTAGCCGAGGATAAAAATCATGACTTGTGGATTGGTACCTGGGGCGAGGGAATTACGGTATTTAACCCGGAGAAAAACAATTACCGCCATTATGTAAATGATCCTCAAAACCCGAAGAGCGTAAACAGCAACTATGCTTTTTACCTTTTGAAAGATAGCCAGGAACGAATCTGGGTAGGAACCTATGGTGGCGGGCTCGATCTGTACAACCCGTCGGATAATTCGTTTACCCATTATGTAAATGATCCTGAAAATCCAACCAGCCTGAGTGGAAACTATATTCTCACGCTTCAGGAAAGTCGTAGCGGCAGGTTGCTAATAGGAACAGACGGTGGGGGGCTTTGTATGATGAACAGAAAAACCGGCAAATTCCGCTCTTTCAAACATACAGACTCTGCTAACAGTCTTAGCAACAATAGTGTAACATCCATTTGGGAGGATGCCCAGGGGAATCTGTGGTTGGGTACAAACTACGGGTTGAACAGGCTCAATCCGAAAAAAGGAGAGATTACGCAATGGTATACACGAAACGGTCTGCCCAGCGACGTCATTACCGGTCTGATCGCTGATGAAGCTGGCAACCTGTGGGTTAGTACAACAAAAGGGATTTCCAAATACAGCATCAGCAAGAATACATTTGAAAACTTTGCCGTTACCGACGGACTGCAGGGGAATGAGTTTAAAGCGGCACGATGCCTCAGTCGAAATGGAAAAATGTACCTGGGGGGATTTAACGGATTCAACGAATTTCATCCAAAAGACACCCAAACATCTGCTGCTGAACCTCCTATCCTTTTCACCAGCTTTCAGATTTTCAACAAAGAGATGCCGGTCGGCAAGGATAACTCTCCTTTAAATGAGAGCATCAACAGCGTCAGAAAAATTGTACTATCCTACGCCGAGTCGGTCATTACATTCGAATTCGCCGCTCTAAATTACATCAACAAGGAGAAGGTCAACTACGCCTACATACTCGAAGGATTTGATAAACAGTGGAGCCGGATTGGATCAAAAAACAATGTAACCTATACTAACCTGGATGCCGGAGAATACGTGCTCAAGGTAAAAACTGTCGCAAATAACGGAGAACTATCTGCCAACAGCGCCGAAGTCATATTGATAGTAACCCCACCATTCTGGAAAACCTGGTGGTTCAGGTTGCTCATTCTTGTGGCGATTATCGGGATCATACTTTTGCTCTTTTACCAGCGCCTGGCCTCCGTAGAACAACAAAACCGACAGCTGGAAGGGGTTGTTACCGCCAGAACACGCGAACTAAAAGAAGCTATTGAAGATCTGGAAGTGAGCAATCACACCAAGGACCGCTTCTTTTCGATACTTGCACATGATCTCAAAAATCCGGTGGCCGCTTTGTCGGGGATTTCCGATTTGGTGAAAGTGAAGTTTCCCGAGCTCAGTAGCGAGGAAATTTACAGCTATATCAGTGATATCAACAAAAGTTCAAATTCTATCCAAAATTTGCTGATCACCCTGCTTGACTGGGCCCAGACACAGACGCAAAACATCGCCTACCTTCCCGAAGACCTTAACCTGCACGAGCTGCTGATCAAAAATGAGGCGCTCTTAGAACAGCAAATGAAAGGTAAAAACATTCACTTCTCATTAAAGGTGGATCCTTTCCACACTGTTTTTGTTGATGTGCAAATGATTGACACTGTTTTGCGTAACCTGCTGAGCAACAGTATAAAATTCACTCCTGTGAATGGGAGAATATCGGTAGAATCAAAAGAAAATGACGATCAGATTATCCTGGCCTTTATTGACACAGGTGTTGGCATGAGCCAGGAGCAAGCCACCAGCCTGTTTGACATTCAGCGGCAAAGCGTTACGATTGGTACTGCCGGCGAAACCGGAACCGGCCTGGGGCTTGTCATCGTCAGAGAATTTATTGAGGTCAACAAGGGCTCAATCTCCGTGGAAAGTTCGCCGGATAAAGGAACGACCTTTACTGTTATGCTCCCGAAATCAAAAAATACAGCGATCAAATCTGCTAACAGTCCTCTATCAGTTTCGCCGCTGCCGCCCCCTGAAACAAAAACCGTCGAGACCTTATCCTATGAAAAACTAGAAGCCTTACACGGAAAGAAAATTCTGATTGTGGATGATAATCCTGAGATACGGACGTTTCTTAGACTATTGCTTTCGGATGTATTCGATGTTTCCGAGGCAGAAAACGGTGCAGAGGCTATTCAGGTCGCGGCCCGATCTCAGCCTGATGTGATTATTTCAGATATGATCATGCCGGTAATGAACGGACTGGAATTTTGCCAGAAAATCAAAAATGACCCGAACACCAGCCATATTCCGGTTATTTTACTTACCAGTCAGGCCAGCGAAGACAGCCAGCTGTCGGGTTACGAAGCGGGCGCCGATAGTTACCTGATGAAGCCTGTCAAACAGCATTTGCTATTCCAGGTGGTGTATAATTTTATCCGTAACCAGGATATGATAAGGCAGAAGTTTGTCCAGTCGGATGACCTTTACCCTTCGGACCTGGTCGCCAACCAGTTGGATAAAGAGTTTTTGGATAAAATTGTAACCTACGTGGAGCAGAATTTGGCAGACCCGGATTTGGACAATAAGAAAATCAGCGAGCTTACGAATCTGAGCCGGACTGTGCTGTATGCCAAGTTTAAATCATTAACCGGCCAGGGCGTTCATGATTTTATCAAATCCATACGACTGAAAAAAGGACTGAAACTATTGCAGGAAGGACGGCTGAACATTAACCAGATTGCCTATGAGGTCGGGTTCAACACGCCTTCGTATTTCTCCAAAAGTTTTACCAAACAATACGGTGTTTCGCCATCGGAATACGTGGCTAAATTAAAGAGCCAGCAAAATGCATAACCCTGCATTTCTGAATAAGTAGTCAAGTCCGGGACTGCTTTAACTTCTTTCGGGATTATTGGAACATCCGGATTACTTACCCGAACTTACTTTTGGGCTATGAATACGATATCCCGATTACTACGATTCAGCTTGATTTTGTTTGGAAGTTTAAGCTGGTGTTTTGCTCAATCAACTTCCTCAACGGTAACATTGACGTACAAAATGGAGGTGGCCCGCACGGCTCCCGATGCGCCATTGCGAAGTGCGGTCCGCCGCGCGGTTCTCGTGTTGACCAATTCCGGAAAAACCATGCTTCCCGCTGCCGGATGGGCCATTTATTTTAACAACTTTAAAAGACTACTGAAAGAAGAAAATCCGGATTTCGACATCACTGCGCTGGATGGCGGTCTTTACCGGATTACCCCGACCAAAAGCTTCACGCCACTGGCTCCCGGAGCGACTACCCGCATTAAAATTACCGCAGAAGACTTCCGTAACCTGTCCGATTTATCGCTGGGTTTTTATCTTGTTTGGGACAAAAATCCTGCTCAGGGCGAAAAAATTGTCAATACAGATCCCGACTACCTGGGCGCGCTTCAAAATGAACCGGACGTAGCCGCAGCTACTTTTCATCAAAACGCACAGCTGCAATTTGCACCACTGGCTAAGCAAATCAAAATTTTTCCCACTCCTGTCAGCTACCGGGTAACCAACGGAAGCTTCCGGCTGCATGCCGGAATCAGGATCATCGCTGATCCTTTATTTACCAAAGAAGCAAATTTACTGGCGCAGGACCTGAGGGGAATTTTGACTAAAGAATCCCAAGTTGCCGAAACCGGTACAGGTAAGGCTATCTTCCTGCAAAAAAATAACCTAGCGGCGGAAGCTTACCAATTATCTGTACAAAAGGACAAAATCGTCGTTTCGGCCTCTTCCCCGGCAGGGATATTTTACGGGATTCAGTCGCTGAAAACACTGCTTCCGGCAACTGCCTGGCAACATAAACAGGCATCCTATGCACTTCCAACACTGGAGGCAGAAGATGCGCCAAGATTCGGTCACCGGGCTCTGCTGGTTGATGTGGGACGTAATTTCAGAACCAAAGCTGAGTTATTGAAAGTACTCGACCTGATGGCGTTGTACAAAATGAACGTGCTCCATTTTCACCTGAACGACGATGAAGGCTGGCGTTTGGAAATCCCAGGACTTGCTGAGCTTACCGAGGTAGGTGGACGGCGCGGACATACCCTCACCGATCTTGATCATCTTCGTCCGACTTACGGTTCAGGCCCCGTTGCAGGCACCTATCCGGGAAGTGGTTACTATACCAAAAGTGATTATATTGAGCTGCTTCGCTTTGCTACGGCAAGACACATTCGCGTCATTCCCGAGATTGAAACGCCCGGTCATGCGCGTGCCGCAATTTACTCCATGGAAAAACGCTACCGTGATCTGATGGCAAAGGGGCAAAAAGAAGAAGCAGAGAAATACCGCCTGAGAGATCCGAAAGACGAGTCGGAATACCGCTCGGTACAAGGCTGGCGAGACAATGTGGTCAATGTTGCACTTCCATCGGTTTATAATTTCATGGAAAAAGTAACCGACGAACTCCTTGCAATGTACAAAGAGGCGGACGCACCTTTGGCGACCATTCATTTTGGTGGAGATGAAGTACCTTCGGGCGTATGGGAAAGATCGCCGGCGGTGAAGGCTTTGCTTGAAAAAGATCCTTCGATAAAAAAAGTGGACGAACTATGGAAGTACTATTTCTCCAAAGTCAACACGATACTGGAGGCGCGCAACCTTTACCTGTATGGCTGGGAGGAGATTGGCATGAAGAAAATATTTAAAAATGGCAGGAAACGCATGGTTGAGGACAGTTCTCTGGCCCACCTTCGGTACCAGACGGATGTTTGGAACAATTTGCTGGGAACAGGTGCTGAGGATCTGGCATACCGGATGGCCAACCTGGGTTACCGGGTTGTACTTTCCAATGTTACCAATAATTACGCGGACATGGCCGCCAACAAGAGTTTCAACGAACCGGGGATGTTTTGGGCCGGCTTTGTAGATTTCGACAAGCCTTACTATTTTATCCCCTTTGATTATTATAAGAACAGTCGCGAAGATCTGGACGGGAATCCTATTTCGCCCAATGCTTACCACGGCAAGAAAGCGCTTACCGAAGAAGGTAAAAAGAATATTGTCGGTCTGCAGATTGCGCTCTGGGGTGAAACCATTGAAACGACTGAACGATTCGAGTACATGCTTTTACCTAAATTGCTGAGTGGTGCAGAAAGAGCCTGGGCAAAAGATCCGGACTGGGCCACTGAGCCAGACACAGCCAGGAGTACTGCAGCCTATCAGCTAGCCTGGAACGGCTATGTGCAGCGTGTTTGGAGCCGTGAGCTGCCGCGTCTGGACTATTATGCGGGCGGATTTTCCTACCGCGTTCCTACTCCGGGCGTTTTACTTGAAAATGGAAAGATAACAGCGAACAATCAGTATCCAAGCCTGGCCATTCGCTATAGCACTGACGGCACAGCACCTACGATGAAGAGTCCGCTGTATACTTCGCCACTGACTTCAAAAGGCAATTACTTATTCAGGACATTTACCCCGAAAGGTAAGAGCAGCCGCATGATCAGGGTTATAAATTAAAAAGTCACCAGGTTTTTTCGCAAAATATTGAAAATTTAGATTATAGTTTGGAATAGGACATATATGAACGCTTAATTCTAAAAGTGAATGATAAATTATGAAAGTGATTTGTTAGCTACAAGGATTCAAGCGAAAAAGGTATTCAGGTGATTTTGATATTACTTGAGATAAGCCCTACAAAAGGCCTGACGACAAGAGGTATTTAATAGGTACATCAGATAAAACCCTTATTATACTGGCCTTTGTAGTAAAATGCCTTTCAAATAGTTTGCGAGCTAAAACCTGCTTATCTGTACTTTCTTCAGACGTTATCATTGTGTGCAACACTTTATAGTTATACCAAAATCTACACAGAAAATGCCACAAACGATATTTGTAATCCTGCACCGCAATCTGAGTTTTGTCGATATTCATTTTTCGTCCAGACGACCAGAGCTTAATAACGTCTTATTTTTAAAGAGAATTTTTCCTGGATTGCCGGCAGGCATACTTAACGCTGGTCCTTGGCTTGGTATAGTCAGCTGAACTCAGGGCGGATGGTACACCCGCAGAAGGCTTTAATAATCGTGTATCAGACCAGGTAATGGAGTTAGAAAAGCTCCTTCTAAAAAGTGATCTTTCAATGTATTTGGGTTGTTCGGATCTTCAAAGAGACAGGCTTTCTGATATGAAGAAAGCAAGAATGCTTACGGAAGAATTGGTTTTGAACTTTCACCAACTCAGTCATGACGTAATTCTCTGAACATGCTTGCAAAGCCGCATTAGTGGTTTCTAAAATAAGGGGGTAAAAAATTTGCAATTTGTAAGCGCTCGGATATTGAGAATGATACCAGATTTTTGTTAAGTTCGAAGAAACAAATATTCCATAAATGAGCTCAAAAATAAATTATTATGGCACCAAGTCTTGAAAGGATGCAATGGTTTAATGAACCCCGTAGCTGGGAAATTATAGATAATACCTTGACAATGGTTGTAACGCCCCAAAGCGATTACTGGCGGATCTCTCATTATAATTTTACCGTGGACGACGGCCCATTTTTATATACAACCTACGGCGGGGAGTTTGAGGCAAAAGTTAAGCTCACTGGTAACTTTAAGGACCGTTTTGATCAAATGGGATTGATGGTTCGTCTGGATCATGAGAACTATATTAAGACCGGCGTCGAGTTTGTAGACGGGCAACTGAATATAAGTACAGTAGTAACTAGTCATACAAGCGACTGGAGTGTTATTCCGATGGATAAAATCCCACCTTTCATCTGGGTAAAAGTAATAAGGCGGTTGAACGCGTTAGAAATATTTTACTCTTTGGATGATCAAACCTATACTATGACCAGGATTACGTATTTGAAAGAAAACCATCCCGTAATGGTCGGATTAGTGGCAGCTTGTCCTGACGGAAATGGATTTGAAGCAAAATTCGAACATTTTCAGGTGAAGCATCACCCAGACCAAAGGCGTGCTGATTGGATAAGGAAAAATAAAGATTAAGGACATGCTAATTTGGTAAAATCGCAACCCCATTTCACGCGCGTTTGAAAATTAATAATACCCCAAAAGACTAACAAAACTGAAAAAGAGAAGATGCTGCCCTCAGAATTATATCTGGCTTTCGATACTGCGCTTTTTGAAGCGAGACAGCTTGCCATGGATTTACGCTATGAATTCAATAAGCTTGATCCCCGAAAAGCAAAGGAAGAAAACACCTTTTAATAAAGCTATTTGGTTCCCTAGGCGAGAATTTTTTGGTAGAGCAGCGCTCCATTGTGATTATGGTTACAATATCCATGCAGCAGATAATTTTTTTTCGAATATTTAGTGTACGATTCTCGATTGTGTACGGGTAACTATCGGCAGCAACGTGTTACATCCGGCAGATGCCAGGCAAAGGGTTGCGGGTCTGGAATATGCCTACCCGATAAACATTGGAAATAATATCTGGATTGGAGGAAATGTGGTTGTGCCTACGGGTGTAAATATTGGAGATAACACCATCATTTGTACGGGGAGTGGCGTAACAAAAGATTTACCGGTAAACGGTCATTCCTGTTGGCAATCCTTGCCGTGTGATCAAAGATGACAATACCGTTTTAGATGGTAAATATTAGAGTATTATTAAATTTAAAAAGAATTTCATCTTGCTGGTGTATTGTTAATTAGGTATTTGAAAGCCAAAGCTCTTCATCTACAAAGCAGATAATGGGATTTGGCTTTTTGATTAGCCCGACGATGTTTTTTTGTTCTATCAAATCAACTAATTTTCTACGACAAAATAATGCGCATTCCCGATGGGCCTTACGTTCTGCAATGCCCTTGCCGAAGCCGAAACCATAACAGCTGCTTTATTTTCCGCATTGCCCTGGAAATGGCAAACGCCATGTGCTCTTCCCCCGGTTAAGGAAGGCTTCATTAAAAGTACAGTTTTTCCGGCGGGTCTGCTAAAGTAAGTTGACGTACAGTGAGCAGCAAGTAACGAAATATTAGGCCTTAAAAAGCTTCAAAATTGCCTCCATACCAAAAGTTGGTACAATTTGCTGTTCACTGAAATCAAATTCACCCGCAGCGGCGGCCGCAGGTAAGTTAAGGTGATGCCAGGTATGCGTTGACGTCAGGGAAATAATTTTAGACAATCCCTCCTTTTGCTCTGCAAATTTAAAATTGCAGATCTAATGAGAAAGTAAATTGTAATAGTGAATTGAATTAATAACAAGTCGTAAATATTGGTAAAATTGAAAGGAAGGAGAGTACCGGCTACCGGAATGCCTGCCAAGCGGAAAAACAAACCGTCACGACTTCCACTCGTTATTCCAACATTAACAACCTTTTTATTTCCGTTTCCTCAATAACCGCTCCCCATTGCGCCAATTCAATTTCCTGCTTACTTTGGAGTGCCATAGACTTTGGAATTCGCCATTTTGCTTTTAGGTTTTGACCGTTTTTCTCTGTTGCAATTTGATGAATAATTCTGCTTTACCAAGCACAGCCTGGACTGGCAGCTCATTGCTCTGCTAATCATTTTCAGGTTTTGCCGGGCCGTCATTTTGATTTTGATCAAGAAAGTGACTCTTGATTTTGCAGGGATTTTAGTTTTACTTGAAAAGTTTGATCTTATTGCAGAAAAACCAAATAACTAACCTAAATTCTCTAGTTCTAAAATTAATGAAAAATGTGCTCATTTTTAATCGGATTACTTTGCTCTGGGATTTTCTTTTAGAAGTAGTCTCAGAAGTGTCGACCGAGCCAGTGCAAGTTAAAGTTGCCAATGAAATTTCATCTTTGGGATATGGGCGAAATTTGGATCTGGCTGTTATCAACCTGGATGATCCTTTTTATGTGGATATAAAGATCATAGCGATGATCAGAAAACTTTCTCCCCTGGCCTTGATTGTCGTCTATGGTCAGTCTGAACATGAACGCTTTGTAAAGGTTGGCGCCCAAATGTTTTTTGATAATTTTGTAGCAATGGATGTAATGAAACGCCAATTAACGGCTTGTTTTGAGAATCCGGTTTGAGGGTTTCATCCTAAATGTCTCAACTTTAAAAATTGTTTACGGGCTTTATTTTGGCTGTATTTGAACCTTCAAAGCTGGTTTATGTAATGATCGGAGCTATAATAAGGAATAGTTCTAAAACTTTGGTCAGCTCAGAAATGTAAGCTACATAACCTTCCTTTTTTAACATGAATAACTTTGTTCCTGCTGTGGGATCATGAATCTGAATGTCGAATGCAGTAATTCCGCTTTCGGAAGTATAACCACCTGTGGTTCCAATATTAACTTCCGCCTACATCATCCGCTCATTATAATTACTAATTGATTAATATAGTGCATTCCCATATTCCTTCTCCACAATCCCCTTCAACTCCTGTAAATGTTTCAGCAGTGAATTGTGAACGATTTCTGGACCCTTGTAGTCCCTTACAGCGTGAGCTGATGATTCGATGAATTTGTGAACGTCGGTTACGACGGTCATGTATTTATTCAGTTTAAACGGTACCTGCGGAAGATTGGCAGTTTCAAAGAATGTCAGAAGTTCCTGTAATTCAGTAAGGGTTTTGCTCATGGTGCATTTTTGATTTATCGTTTCAATCATCCATTCCTTTAAAAAATAACTCTGCTGCTTCCCAGGAATATGAGGGATCATAAACCAGGCCGTAGGTTTCTCTCAATACTGCATTCATTTTTTCGAATGCCCAAATATTGGCTTCCACAAAATCCCATGGCTGCATCCACTTCTCGTGGTTAAGTTTATTTTTCGCCATGTGGATCATGCTGTGAATAATATGAACCTGGGCTTTGTAGATTTTCTTGGGTTTTGATTTTGGCGGTATCATAACATATTATGTTTACAGGCCGGGTTTTAAAGTTATTTTATCTTCCAGTTTCCTAATCTCGCGGATTACCTGTGTAAGTTCAGTGAGCTCATCGGGCAGGGTCTTACTGTGAAAGCTGTAATACTCCCATATTTCCAGAAAATCGGAAAACTCTACGAGATAGTCTTCATAAAGTTTATTCAGGGAGTGGAGCGGTAAACCTTCATCGGTTAATGTTACTTGCTTAAATACAAATTCCTGCTCTCCGATAAGGATTACAATCTGGTTGACTGCCCACATCGCCCAAAGCGGTTTGACTGTCAAAAGTTTAGTAATGAGCAAGAGACACTTGTTCCCAAAATTCGAAATGAGTTTAACTTTGGAAAACTTAGAATTTGCTCCCACTTGTTAAAATACCACGAACTGAAAATTTCTGCTTTTACCGTTGCACGAATACTAAAAAAACACGCTATTAAACCTTTTCGTCGATATGGGAAAAACAATCTGCCAATTAGGTATGCAAAGCTGATCCCAGGTGAACGAGTGCAACCGGGCGTCCGGCGCCGTAGAGCTTTGCACGATTAAGGCTGGGTTGTATCCATACACTGCTATTGATGACTGTACGCGACTGAGGGTTCTAAATCTGTATAAACGACGCTCAGCTGCTAATTCGATTGACTTTCTGGACAAGCTGATTGAAGAATTTCACTATCCCGTTCAGCGCATCCAAACTGACCGGGGCCAGGAATTCTTTACAATTGCGTTCCAGGAAAGATTGATGGAATACTGCATCGCACCGGCGACCTGGCAAATTTAGGCCTATAAAGCAGCGATCTCTGCATCTGAATGGGAAAGTAGAAGGAAGTCAGCAGACTGACCTCGAGGAGTTTTACAGAACTGTTGACCTGAACGACCCAGGCCTTTCAGAGAAACTTGCTGAATGGCAATTCTACTATAACCGCGCGTCCCCGTACTTCTGTCCCCACAGTAACTTAAGTGGAAAAACACCGATTGAAGTAGCAGGTGAATATTCCGCTAAAGCGCCATTTTGGAATGAAGTGAAAAAGAATATGATCCAACAAAAGAGAGAATCCGCGAACAGGCTTATTGGCGTGACAAAAAATGAATAAATACGGCCATCAGAAAAAAACGTAATTTTATCCAATTTCCCCAAGCTAATTATGTGTAGCGAAACTGTAGGACCACTACAGATAATTTTAGCTATTCGCAATATTATATTTCAAGATAAATTTAAAAAGAAATCCAATTTGTCTGTTTATTTATACGACTGATCCCCTGTATATTGAATATAATTATTTACTACAATCTCCCTACCAAAAATCACCTCCCTAGTGTGTTGATCTCTAAGAAAGTTAACTAATTTACAGTGCATTCCCTGTATACGTCCACGCGAATGGCTTGGCCCTTGTCTGATTATAGGTTTTAATGTATTCGATCAGCTGTGAGGATAATTGCTCGACTGATTTCCATACTCCACCTTTGAGAACGTCCCTGGTAAGCATATTAAACCGCGGCGGCGGACCGCAAAATCTCGACTTGGTTAAGCCATGAGGAGTAAGTGGGTGTGAAATGTAGTTTTATTTTTCTTTTGCCCTTTAACCACTCCTTGACTTTTTTGTCTTTATGGATCGTGAGGTTGTCCACGATGACGTGTAAGGTTTTTCGTGTATAAACCCTGTCGAGTTTTTTCAGGAAAGCAAGGAAGTTATCTGCATTATTCGTTTTCATTGTTTTGGCTGTAATTTCTCCGGTATGAACTGCTAATGCTGCGATAAGAGCGATTGTTCCGTCGCCCGGCGACCCGGTTCTTTTATAAGTAGCCGTGAGCCGCTTGGGTGCTTTTTCCTTAAGTGGCAATACGGGTTGTGTTCTATCAAGCGCCTGTATTTGAGTCTTTTCATCAACACACAGCACAAGTGCATTTTCAGGTGGATTCATATATAAGCCTACGATATTGAACATCTTCTCTTCAAATTCTGGGTCTGGACTCTTGCCGCACCAATACTCTATTTTGTGAGGTTTCAGGTCCGCTTTTCTCAGGATCTGGTGTACCTTACTTTGGCTGATACCTACCTGGTTGCCGATCCGTTTTTGTGACCAGTTGGTGTAGCCATCTGTTGGTTTTTCACAAGCTTTTTGAATCACCATTGCTTTTTGACTCGCGGTTATGGTGGCCGGTTTTCCATTTCGGGCTGCAACTTTCAAGCCATCAAGACCCGATTTGCGGAAACGTTGACGCCATTTATTTACAATAGGACGACTTAGGTCAGTGCTCGAAATGATCTGATCAATGCTTTTTCCTTCCAGACTTAAAAGGACTACTTCTGCCCTTTGATTATATCTCTTTTCTATCTTTAAAGAGCGGTGCATTACAAGTAATTCCTGTAAGTCTTCATCGCTCGCTACAATCGGTTGTGCTATTCTTCATAGCACAAAAATAATAAATTTTGGTTTATTAATTTAGTAATTATAATACTAGATATCTTTAATTGTAGGATAGTTTTGTTCTTTGTTGGATTATTCTTTTAATTAAAGCATATGATGACACTCGACAAGGTGGATTACCATCAGCTCACATCGTAGGCTAAAAAAGCGGAGAAATTCTATGCAAATCAATGAGATTACCTAAAAGCAACTTGAGAATTTGAAAGATACGGATTTGTCGAGAATGTTTCTCCGTTTGTTAAGAAGTGAGGAGCAAAAATGTAAGCTTGATGTACTTGTTCCTCTGAAAATAAATGCTGCTGATGCCGGAGTCTACGGTCTAATCAAATGTCTTAGTAGAGAACTCGGAGCTACTGATCACCCCAATTCGGAAATTGAGGGCAGGTTGTTTCGGTTGGAATTGACCAGTTTAAGTAAACGGTTGATTGTTATTTAGTAGATTGTGAGTAATAGTCTGTTGATGGTCAATCTGCCACCGAATCATATGGTCAACGCGTCCGAATTCTCCAATATATACCACAGGAGAACAGGCTTACCGGTTTTCAATTAAAAACCGGTAATCATGTTCTTTTTTAGTGATCAAGATCTTTTATTTGCATTGAGCTATCTTATAAAAAAATGAAAGTACAACCGCTATTTGGATCCTGCATAACCATGCAAGTAGTACGAGTGATTCAGTAATTTTTTTGACGTAAGGCTGACCCCTGAAAAGATCGTTTGGATTCAGCTCATGTTCGAGCTTTTCCAACGGCTGTTCAATTACATATTGTTTAGTGAGGAAATACCGATAGTATATCCACCGGATTCCGTGGCAGATTGACAATTCACCGAAGCTTGTTTTTTATAGGTTAGTCTGTTATCAAACAATTTCTCAGGTTGTTTAATGTTACCGAATTTATATGGCCTAATCGCGAATCGCGATAGTCCATGAATTTGAATTCCATAAGTTGGACATTGAATGAATTAAATAAGACAATCATCGCAGAGTCAATGAAACCGCTACGGAATCTCATATCTACACTTCGGTACATATTTCTTCCGTTTGGGGTAAAAGAAAGATTCCTGCGTTTGGAATTATCCTACTTTTGGTAGTTGTGAGAGGAATTCCATATGTTAATCTTTGAAATTTTATATAGTTCCATTTTATGAATACGAAAACAATGGCAGGTGGTTACAGACCATTATCCTTTAATTTAGGCACGCTGGTTCTCAGAGTTGGGTTCGGTATACTGATGATCCCAGGCCACGGTTATGCCAAACTCATACACTTTCAAGAGTACAAGACAGACTTTGTCGATTTTATGGGACTGGGGATGGAGGCATCTTTAAGTCTTGCCATTTTTGCAGAGTTTTTCTGTTCCATTTTGTTGATTCTCGGACTTGGGACACGCTTCGCGATTATCCCGCTAATTTTCACAGTGCTGGTGATCCTTTCGGTACATAGTTGGGAGCTGATCGGAGAGCATGAACTTGCCACAGCGTTTTTAGTAGGCTATCTGGCTATTCTGATTTTGGGACCTGGTGAATACAGTCTGGATGCGATGATGAATAAATTCAGATCGGGGGCAACGGAGTAGCTCTAAGAAAGTTGTCATTTTGTTGTCAGGAATTGTCATCTTTTGTCATGAGGAAGGATATTTGTGGTCAGGCATTGGTTAGGCATTGTTGGTTGAATACAAAGTTTTAGACTTGGGAAACCAAGCTCATCTATATAATTTTTAAAGAATAATATGTACTTAATAAAACTCCTTTTTTCGTCTATGTTTTCGGCTGGGCTTTTGTGGGGCTGCGGAACCAAAGGGGAAACAACAGAGCACAAGCAACCGCTGAAAAAATTGCCGGTAATCACTTTATGCGATAGCAGCGTCAGCGTAACGGCTGAGTTTCCAGCACGTATAGAGGGAAAGGTTAATGTGGATATCCGCCCGCAGGTCGATGGATATATTGAAAAAATATATGTAGAAGAAGGAGCTCACGTAAGTGTGGGGCAGCCTTTGTTTAAAATAGCCGATGATGTATATACGCAGCAATTAAACCAGGCAAAAGCGGGTTTGGGTGCATCAAAAGCGGCACTGAAAACCGCTGCGCTGGAAGTCGCCAAATTTGAGGAGCTTAGCAAAAGTGGGGTTACCTCCGATTTTCAGTTGAAAACTGCAAAAGCTGCTTATGAAGCTGCTGAGGCAAATGTGGCGTTGCAATCGGCCTCGGTTCAGGCGGCAAAAATAAATCTGGATTTTACGCTTATCAAGGCACCTGTCAGTGGTTTTATAGGCCGTATTCCAAAACGGGTAGGTAATCTGGCGTCCAAGACAGAAACTGAGCCAATGACAAACCTTACGGATATTACCGAAGTATATGCCTATTTTTCGATGACCGAGAAGGACTTTCTGATTTTTAACCAGCATTATCCAGACAAAACCCTTCCTCAGATACTAGCCCTGTTACCGGCAGTCTCGCTGCAACTTGCGGATGGAAACCGTTATGATCAGGATGGGAAAATACAGATGGTGGACGGTCAGTTTGATACCAGCACGGGTGCGATCAGTTTGCGGGCCATGTTTAGGAATCCCAGATTTGTACTGCGTTCGGGTAATACCGGACGGGTGATCCTTCCGCAGGTTCAGACCAAAGTACTCCTGATTCCGGCGCGTGCTACGGTTGATATACAGGACAAAATTTTCACTTACCGGCTCAACGACAAAAATGTCACAGAGCGTGTTGCCATTATGGTTTTGGGCAAAAGCGGAGATTATTACCTTGTTAAAACCGGGCTGAATGCAGGCGACCGTATCGTAGCCAGAGAAGCAGCCATGATCACGGAAGGCGAACAGATCCAGCCTCAAAAGTAAATACAAAACTATGCTAAAAAATATAATTAACCGCCCGGTACTGGCGACGGTGATCTCAGTGGTACTCGTACTACTGGGTATTGTCAGCATCGGCAGGCTTCCTATCACCCAGTTTCCGGACATCGCCCCGCCAACTGTTTTTGTGTCGGGCACTTACCCAGGCGGGAATAGCGAGAGTGTGACCCGCTCTGTGATTACGCCTCTGGAAGAGGCCATCAACGGGGTGGAAGATATGCAGTATATGAGCTCCACGGCAGGTAGTGATGGCTCTTTTTCTATTCAGGTTATTTTTCGGCTAGGTATCAATGCGGATCAGGCAGCGGTAAATGTGCAGAACCGCGTAGCGCAGGCCAACAGCCAGATCCCTGCTGAGGTAATCCGTGCCGGGATCACCACCAGAAAGCAGCAAAACAGTAACATCATGTTTTTCAATGTGATGAGCCGTGATTCGGCCATGTACGATGAATTATTTCTTCAAAACTACGCGAAAATAAATGTGCTCCCTGGCCTGAAACGAATTCCCGGTATTGGTAATGTTCAGATTTTTGGTACCAAGGATTACGCCATGCGCATCTGGCTGGATCCGCAGAAACTGACAGTAAATAACCTGGTACCCAAAGATGTCGAAGATGCCATTAACAACAGCAGTCTGGAAGCTTCTCCTGGTAAGCTCGGAGAGGAATCTGACGCGCCGATGCAGTATGTGATCAAGTATAAAGGAAAGTTAAGCGAGCCGCAGGAGTTTGAGCGGATTGTTATCAAAGCAAAAGTGGACGGAGGCATGCTGCGGCTTCGTGATGTGGCAAAAATAGAATTCGGTGCTGCCTTTTATGACAGCGACAATAAACAAGACGGTTTTCCGGCAGTGACGCTGGCGATACAGCAAACCAGCGGCTCGAATGCAAACCAGATTGAAACCCAGGTGCGCAGCAGTATGGCTGAACTGAGCAAATCGTTTCCAAAAGGGGTGGAGTTTCATATCATTCAGAGTGTTAAAGAGCGTCTCGACCAGTCCATTGACCAGGTGAAGAAAACGCTGATTGAAGCATTCATTCTGGTTTTTATTGTAGTTTTTATCTTTTTGCAGGATTTTCGCTCTACACTGATACCGGCCATAGCTGTTCCGGTGGCAATTATCGGTACATTTTTCTTTTTACAAATCATAGGTTTTACCATCAACGTACTGACGCTTTTTGCCCTGGTGCTTGCTATCGGGATTGTAGTCGATGATGCCATTGTGGTCGTGGAGGCAGTTCATGCCAAAATGAAAGGGACGAAACTCACTGCCAAGCAGGCAACGGTTTCGGCGATGCAGGAAATTACGGGTGCCATTATTTCGATCACGATGGTGATGTCGGCAGTTTTTTTACCGATCGGGTTTATGGATGGCCCTGCCGGTATTTTCTACAAACAATTTGCTTTTACACTGGCAATAGCCATTTTGATATCTGCCTTAAATGCACTGACGCTGAGTCCGGCGCTGTGTGCACTTTTTCTCAAAAGCGGCCATGGGCAAACACATCAGAAGCAGAATTTTAAACAGCGATTTTTTACCGGATTTAATGCCGGATTCGATAACCTGACCGATAAATACATTCGCAGTGTCCGGTTTTTAATTTCAAAATGGTGGCTTAGTCTGGGCGGACTGGCGTTGGTAAGCGGCCTTGCTTTCTGGATGATGGCCAGCGCACCGAAAGAATTTGTACCCAATGAGGACGACCGCTTTATCACCTATGCACTGGCACTTCCTGCAGGCAATAATCTGAAATTCACAACAGCGGTTATTTCTGAAATAGACAAGGCGCTCGGCAGGATGCCGGAGGTAGAAATGGTTTCGAGTATTTCGGGGTTTAATTTACTGAGCAACAGTTCCGGGCCATCGTATGCGCTGGGTTTTATCCGTTTGAAACCCACCAAAGAAAGAGGTGAGATTCAGGATATGAACCAGGTGATCGAAGCGATGAACGAACGGCTGTTGGATGTGAAGGAAGGGGAGCTGAGTCTTTTCCGCTCGCCGCCAGTGGAGGGTTTTGGTAGTGTGAGTGGCGCGGAGCTGGTGTTGCAGGATAAGGCGGGCGGGAAGCTGGACAAATTCAGCCAGACGGCCAATGAGCTTATCGGAGTGCTTAACAAACAACCTGCTGTATCTTCTGCCTTCACGACATTCAGAAGTGATTTTCCACAATTTGAAGTGCTGGTTGATGAGGATAAAACTTACCAGCTTGGTACGACGCCGAAGGACGTGATGAGCACGCTTCAACTTTTTTACGGTGGTGCCCAGGCCAGTGATTTTGTGCGCTTTGGTAAATTTTACCGGGTCAATATCAAGGCAGAAGGTCAGTATCGTATGGACGAGCAGTCGCTCAACCAGATATTTGTGAAAAGTAATACAGGAGCAATGATCCCGGTCGGAACGCTCGTGAAACTGACCAAGGTCTACGGCCCTGAGGTTGTTAACCGTTATAATCTTTTTAACAGCATCAGTATCAATATTCTTCCCGCGGCAGGTTTCTCTACGAGCCAGGCGATGGAAGTTACCGAAAAGCTGATCAGCGAAAAACTTCCGGCAGGCTACGGGTACGAATGGAGCGGACTGAGCCGGGAAGAAAAGAAATCCGGAAGTCAGATGGTTTTTATTTTCGCGCTTTGTATTCTTTTTACCTATTTCCTGCTGGCCGCCCAGTACGAAAGTTACATTCTGCCATTGGCTGTTATTTTCTCGATCCCAACCGGGATTCTGGGTGTGTATCTGGCGATCGGCGCCGCGGGAATTACCAATAATATTTACGTGCAGGTAGGACTTATCATGCTTGTTGGATTGCTGGCTAAAAATGCGATCCTGATCGTTGAGTTTGCCTTAAAAGCAAGGCCGAATGGTATGGAACTGCACACCGCGGCACTGGACGGGGCAAGGCAAAGGCTGCGACCGATCCTGATGACGTCAATGGCTTTTGTAGCCGGCTTGATTCCCTTGCTGTTTGCAAGTGGTCCGTCGGCTGTTGGGAACCGTTCGATCAGTGCGAGTGCTGCCGGCGGGATGATCTCAGGTGTTTTGCTTGGTGTGTTGATTATACCAGTACTATTTGTTGTTTTTCAAAAAATTCAGGAGAGCATAAGCGGAACGAAATACCCGCAGAATCATCAGGATGCATCAGAAAGCTAGAACCATGAAAGCAAGATATTATTTATTTTTCCTGATACTTATAGCCACTTCCTGCCGTGTAGGAAAAGATTACCAGCGTCCCGAACTGGCAATGCCCGGCCAGTTCAGAACCAGCGAGGTGATGGATACCACCCTGAGTGAGATGCCGGATGTGAAATCATTTTTTAAAAACAGAACCTTGCAGGCCTTGATCGACACGGCCATTGCGCAAAACAACGATTTGAAAATCGCTGTTAAAAATATTGAGTCCTCTCAGGCAGTCTTAAAGAAAGTACGCCTTAATTATCTGCCAGACCTGAACGCACAAATCACAGCAAACCAGAATATTTCTTCTGCCAACAGTTTGGCCGGGATCGGTAACGAGCAGTTCATAGGCTCGCGGAGCGTGAAAGATTTCAGTACGTCACTTGGCCTGAGCTGGGAAATTGATATCTGGGGCAGGATCAAAAGGGAAAAAGAAGAGGCATTGGCAGGTTTGATGCAAATGCAACAGGTACGCAGGGTTGTTCAAACCCAACTTGTGTCCGATGTTGCCAATGGGTATTACAATCTTTTGATGCTCGACCGCCAGTTGGAGATTGCGACCCAAAGCTGGCAGCTAAGTGACAGCACGCTGGCTATGACCGATGCTCAGTACCGGGTGGGAGAGGCCAATTTGCTTTCCATCCGGCAGGCGAGGGGGCAGCTGGAACTGACTGCACAACTGATTCCTCAGATTGAGCAAAGCATTCAGATTCAGGAAAATGCGCTGAGTTTGTTATGTGGAAATTATGCACATAAGATTAAACGCGAATATGCTGAGAATGAGCAGTTTATTGATATTTCCAGTGCAGCTTACGCCGTATCGCTACTGGCTGTCCGGCCCGATGTGCACGCGGCAGAACTTGCCCTCATGGCGGCGAATACGCGGGTTGGTATTGCCCAGGCGCTGATGTATCCGGCTCTGACGATTACGGCCAGCGGCGGTTTGAATTCTTTCAAGGCATCAAACTGGTTTAGCGTTCCGGGTGCATTATTTGGCTCTGTAGCTGGCGGACTGGTACAGCCTGTTTTTCAGCGGCGTAAGCTAAAAACCCAGTATGAGCAGGCAGTGATTGAAAGAGCAAAGGCGGTGATTACTTTCAGGCAAACTGTACTTCAAGGGTATGCGCAGGTTTCCGATGCGCTGATCATGAACGAGAAACTGGATGAACAGTTTCTGGCGGCACGCAGGCGACAGGTGGCCTTACAGGAAGGTATTGGAGCAGCCAACGTGCTTTTCCGTACCGGAATGGTGAACTATCTTGAAATAATCACAGCAGAAAACAGTTACTTGCAGACGCGTTTGAACGTGGTCCAGCTATCCCGCGAGAAAGCCGGTGCGCATATTGAGCTATACCGGGCTTTGGGTGGAGGCTGGAAGTGAAATCAGTATTTTTTTGAAATCGAAATTCATTAGATTAGCTCTGTATGGAAACAGAAACCTCCAAGCGTAACCGGCGCTTAAGATTGATGCTCATCCCGGTTGTGATGCTGTTGATCTACTTGTTATCCTATTTGATGGATCCCAATAACGCATTCTGGATCTGCTCTATACAGGGTGGATTTCAAAAGCTCGTTATCGAGCTTTTTTTAGATCTGGCTTTGAGCAGGGCGATTATAGAGACCAGCACGGGTATTGCGCACAGACTGGAAAAGAGGTTTCCCTGGGAAGGATCTTCCCTGATCCGATTTTTGCTGCAAACGACCCTGATCATTATTTCAGTGGGTGTGCTGCTTTATTTGCAGGATCTGATGTTTACCGTAATCTACGGAAATATTAATTTTTCAGTACAGGAACGGCTGAGTATCTGGCAGTTTTTTATGGTCACTATTCTCGTTTCTGTGATGGTGAGTGCAGTGCACACAGGTTATTTTTTATTGGAGAGATGGAAAATATCCATGTCGGAAGCTTCGGATCTGCGCTTGAAAACATTAGAATTCAAAGAAATAGCCATGCAGGCCGAATTGCAGTCCCTGAAATTGCAGCTGGATCCGCATTTTATGTTCAACAATTTCAGTACGCTTGCAGAGCTAATCAATGAAAATACACAGACTGCAACGTTATTTCTGGAAAACCTTTCGCGGGTATACCGCTACATGATCCAAAATCTGAAAAAAGATCTTGTGCAGCTCAAAGATGAAATGGCATTTGTAAGTGCTTTTATTTATTTGATCGGGATCAGGCATGGAGATAACGTACTTGTACATATTGATCTTGACAATACTGTATTGACACAGTTCGTACCACCAATTACGGTACAACTTCTGATTGAAAATGCGATCAAACATAATAGGGCTACTGCGCAAAGTCCGTTGGTTATCCATATTTATTCGGTGGATCAAAAGAGCATTACGGTGACCAATAATATTCAGCTGATAACCAACGCTTTGCCTTCAACCAGTCTTGGTCTTCAAAATATACAGGACAGATACCGTCTTCTGGCCAGCAGGCTGCCTGAGATTATCAAAACCTCGGATCAATTTTGTGTGGTCATACCACTCATCGAATTTTAATTCCAAGCAGAATGAAGATACTGATCATAGAAGACGAAAAACACAATGCAGCGCGGCTGCAAAGGATTTTGAACGAAATTAACTCGTCAAATCACACGCTTGCCGTGCTGGAAACGGTGAGCGAAAGTGTGGCTTGGTTTAAGCAAAACCCAGCTCCTGATGTGGTGCTGATGGACGTCCGCCTGGCTGATGGTTTATGCTTTGATATTTTCACGCACACTGAGGTACGCAGTCCTATTATTTTCACAACGGCCTATGATGAATATGCAGTACGGGCCTTTAAGGTAAACAGCATTGATTATCTTTTAAAACCCATAGAAAAAGAGGAACTGATCGCCGCCCTGGGCAAGGTGAAACCCCTGAGTGCAGATCCGGAACCAGATACCAACCTTACAGAACTTCTCAAATTGTTTAAAGGTCGTAACACGTTGTACCGAAAGCGCTTTCTGATTCCCAGTTTCGACGGTTACAAAACCGTAGCCGTAGAGGAAGTCGATTTTGTGTATTCTGAATTTAAGGTTACCCATCTTTCTTTGATCGGCGGTCAGGTGGAAACCGTCTCACAGAGTATGGAAGACCTGGAAGACGAACTCGATCCGGATGTTTTTTTCAGGGCAAACCGGCAAATTATTGTAAATGTACATTGCATCAAAAGCATACAAAACGAATTCAACGGAAAACTCAGGATTTTGCTGAAAAGAAAGGTTGATACGGAGGTACTGGTAAGCAGGGAAAAAGCCCCTATTTTTAAGGTGTGGCTTGACCGTTAAAATATGTGCCATGTCTTCTATACATCTGATACCGATGTTAAACAAAAAATATCACGTTGAAGCCCCTGATCTTCCTGGATTTGGAAATACTGATTTGCCATATCGTACAACTTGTACGTATACTTTTGAAAATCTGGCCAAACAATGCAGGGTTTTGTAGATCAATTAGGTTTAAAAAGGTTTGCAATTTATGTATTCGATTATGGTGTACCAACCGGATTTCGTCTGGCACTTGCAAATCCAGAGAAAATTATGTGGATTATTTCGCAGAATGGCAATGCCTATATAAAAAAATTGAGTACCGGTTGGAATCTAATCCAGAAATATTGGGAAGATGACACCCAAGAAAATAGAGATGCGCTAAGTTTTTTTTATAGCAAGGAGGGAACCAGAATTCCAGTATTTTACTGGTGTTACCGATTCATCGCTTGTAGCCCCGGAAGCTTACAATTTGGATCAGTATTTTCTGGATAGGGTTAAATAAAAGATAGTACGGCAGCGGCCGCCGCAAAAAGCGCCACGGGTTTTATGTAACAAAGTTGGACGGTTATAGATGAGTTGTGTTCCAATCTGAGCGCCATCCTTGAAGATTTTATCGAGGTTAAAAGTTTGAAAATCTACCTTTTCCAAAAAGTCATATTCCCCGAGCATATAGTTATACTCCCAGCTGTGGGTTGATGTGGCCAATATATTTTTCAATAATTCTTCTCTATCCATCGGCTTCTTCCATTCTGCCAGACATTCAGATAAATGAGCAGATTCCAACAGTTATTGGAATTAGCAATTAATCTTTTGCAGCCTTCTGCTGTAAGCTGTTCCCGGTAAGTAGCCCCGAACAGCTGCTGATTATTACCGTGAGATATTGCTTTCGCAAATTTATTACTGTTCTCAACTTTGCTTAAAACCCTTTCAACAGATTTCCTGACAGTAGGTTCGTAGATATATTGGAGTATATAAAGCGTTTATAAACTCTTCCTAGTTCTTTAAGTGCTTTATAAAGGGGGGGGGGCGTGGAGTATGAATTCAATCTCCGGATCAATGTAGATGTTTTCGAATAACCTAGTTTGATCGTTGAGATAAACCTTAGAATTTCGTCCCAATGCTCTATAATCAATTCAAAATTATTTTTCGAGTCTGGCTTGATCTGGTATCCTAACTCCCGGTAGGTTGAAACCGCTTCGATTGAAAATAAATTGTGTTCATCAATTTTGGCAAGTCGTGGCCGGAAGGTTATTCCGAGCAAAGCAATAATGGCAAATATAATTTAAGAAAAGCCGCCAGTATCTGTGGTATGTGCGTCGGATTGGATCACGATATTATGCATCAACCCAAAGATCATATACTGAGCTTCATGGTCTGGTGAACTGAATGCTGTTGAACAAAAGAGATGACCCGCTTCATCTAAATGCAAATAAATAGTTACGCCCTTACCATTTCCGAAATATTTAAAAGACCATGCAGCCCTAATGAGACTACCGACACATCGTATTTGTGTCCGTTGCTACCCGTATGAATAAATCCAGGATAAATCCGGAATTTATCAGTCATATGGTCAACGCGTCTGAATTCTCCAGTCGGACCGCCCCGCAGTTAAAATCAGCACACATCTTCATTAGGCTGACATTTTTCTTCTCCAAATCTTTAAGCCGTTGGACATCAGAAGTTTCCAAAGCAACCTTACCGATTCTTAGCTCTGACTGTACTGAGTGTTAAAAACGTTACAGTTTAGAAAAGTCAGTTTAAAACAAGAGCATCCTGTTCTTATCTCAGTCTACCGCCTTTTCGTATTGCCGGTCAGAGATGCCTGCGGTTTATTAAAGGCATTTGGAAGTATTTAACCGGCTGGCAATTCAATGCACATTTCCAGCAATGCGTAACTCAAAGTCTTTCCGTGCGCGTCCATGACCAATGAAGTGGTAACCCCACCTGCCAGAGCCTGGTGACATACAAACTGTAAAGCCGAAATATTTGGCAGTTCGTATCTGAGGATTTGTCCGTGTATCATCTCCTTGAAATGTTGTTTTACTTTATCCGAAGTCACCAACTTGCACAGCAGCTCGTAATCCTTTTCTTCATAAGGAATCAATGATAAAATCAACGTATTGCCCTTATCTCCCGCGCGACTGTGCGCTATGTTATAGAGTTTAATGCTCATATTCTTTTAGAATTATGGATGACTTGGGTGTGTTTCGGTCCATCAGAATCGACACAATGCCAATGATCTCATTCAAATACTTGCGCACCCCACCGCCTCCAGCCGGGCCATTGGTATAGAGCGCTTCCACTTCCTGACCTATTATAGCTGCTTCATCAGCGGTTGCAGCTTTTCCCGCCACGCGTAATCTCACTTCATATGGTTTGTAATCATAAGCGAGGGAAGTCGGGTGTACCGATGTGTGACCGATATAGTCAACCCTTAACCCAGGAAACTGACTATATAACCGCTCGTGAATTATTTCGCCTGCCAAACGTGCTCTTTCCAATGCATTGGCCCCAGCGAACGTAATCTCACCTTCACCTGAAAAACCTGCTTTATACCCAATGCTGACCTTTAGCGTCAATGGCTTTTTGGTGCCGCTGCCGCCAGTTACTTTAATACGATCTTTTCCAAACTGTTTCAAGGATACGGTGGTGAAATCTGCTGAAACATCGGGCGTCAAGTATTGATATGGGTTCGTTACCTCGTAAAGTAGCTGTTCTTTGGCCGTAGCCAGGGTTATGGTACCTCCTGTTCCATCTACCTTCCCAATAACCGCGCTGCCATCGGCATAAACCTCTGCAAAGGGGTGGCCTAGTGTACTCATATTTTCGACCGGCTTTTTGACCGGATCGGCAAAATAACCACCTGTTATCTGTCCTGCGCATTCCATCAGGTGTCCAATCACAGTCCCTTTGGCGATAATGTCAGCATCATCCAACGACCATCCTAACTCATGGACCAGCGGGGCTACAAACAAGGATGGATCAGCAACCCGCCCGGTGATGATAATGTCAGCGCCTGTTTTCAGCGCAGGTAAAATAGCTTCTGCACCTAAATAAGCATTGGCTGAAACCGTCTTTCCTGACCGGGAAATGGGATTGCCTGTTTCCATGGCGAGCTCATCACCACGGATATGGTCCAAGACATCATCCCCGATTACCGCGGCTACTTTAATGGAAATTCCCAGTCTCTTTGCTATGCCAATAATCTTATCTGCTGCTGCGACCGGGTTTGCAGCACCCATATTGGTAATGAGTCGTATCTTTTTTTGTTTGAGCAACGGCAGCAGTGATTCTATCCTACGCTCCAACAGCGGATCATAACCCTGTGAAGGGTCTGTCTCTTTTCTTTTCTGGGCTAATGCAATGGTCCGTTCTGCGAGGCATTCGAGTACAAGGTAATCCAGATCACCCTTTTCGGCCAAGATCACAGCAGGCTCGAGCCTGTCTCCTGAAAAGCCTGCACCGCAACCAATACGGACTTGATTTTTTTTTGTCATGATATGCTTATTGCCCCGGAAGCTAATGCTATTAAGGTCATGATGATGGTCGTGCCGAACGCCCATTTGAATGTAAATTTTTGATGATCTGCCAGTTCCACTTCTGCCAAGCCAACTAAGACAAAAGTGGACGCAGTTAACGGACTTAATGGGAAGCCGGTGGTCATTTGCCCTAAAATTGCCGCCCTTCCTATCTCTATTGAATTTAACCCATAATGGGCGGCGGTTGTCTTTAAAACAGGGATTACGCCAAAATAATAAGCGTCCGGTGTGAATACCAAACTTAATGGCATGCTTGTAAAGCCAACCAATGCCGGCAGGTAACCTGCGTGCTGTGTCGGGATCGAGGAAACCATCGACAAGGCCATCGCATCGATCATTTTGGTTCCTGTCAGGATGCCTGAAAATACTCCGGCCGCAAAAACAATGATGGAAACCGAAAATACATTGGCGGCATGTGCCTGAATCCTTTTCTTTTGATCGGCCTGTGATGGATAGTTGACCAAAATCACCACCGCAAAACCAATGATGAATAGTGCTGGCGACGGAGCCAGTGACAAAATGAGCGCTGCGATTAGAATAATCGTCAAAACAGCGTTCAACCAAAACAAACCAGGCCGGCGGCTTTCTTTCTGTTCAACAGAAAGTTGCTGGTGATGATCGTAATCCAGGTCAACAACGCCCAATCTTTTACGTTCCTTTTTACCAAGCCAAAATGCTACGAAAAGTACCCAAAGGATTCCGCCAATCATTGCTGGCAGGATAGGAATGATCAGATGCGCCGGATCGGTGTTCATGACATTCAAAGCTCTCGCTACTGTACCCGACCAGGGCACCAGGTGCATGACCCCTGCACTCAGCGCGACGATACAGGGAAGGATCAACTTGTTCATTCCCAATTTTTTATAAACCGGAAGCAAGGCTGTGACGGTGATCATAAATGTGGCGGTGCCGTCCCCATCGAGGTGAACCAGCATCGTCAAAACGGCGGTGCCCAAAGTGATTTTGAGCGGGTCGCCTTTTGCTAAGCGGATAATAAAGGCTATTACCGGATCGAAAAGCCCGGTGTCTATCATCACGCTGAAATATAGCACGGCAAAGATCAGCAGGATGCCGGTAGGCGCAACTTGTTTGATCCCGGCCAACAACATTTCTCCTACCTCTTTTGGCCCGAAACCTGCGATCAGTCCAAATACGATGGGCACCAGGATCAGCGAAAGCAGTACAGACAAGCGCCTGGTCAGGATCAATCCCAAAAAAACGCAAATGGTTAAAAATCCAAGCAGTGACAGCATCCGATATTTTTTCTAAACCCTGAATTATTGAACTGCCGTATTATTGACCTTTAAGACTTTACTAAAAAATAATAACTGGCTGGGCAATGCTGCCTGCCAAAAATCCCAGGTATGACCGCCGGGGCGTTCGGTATAGTCGTGCGGTGTGTGATTATAGACTAGCCGTCGGTGCAACTCCCGGTTAGGTTCGAGCAAAAAATCTTCCACCCCAATGTCGAGCACGAGTGGCAGTCCGTTTCGGCGAATCTGATCTGCCATGTTGACGACAGAATACGGCAGATAATTATCAGGCGTCATCGGACCAAAGGTTTTCTCGAGAAACGTGGTGAGGCCTTTAAACCGCTCGGGAGTGAGGTTCCAGGTCGTCATATTAGGATCCAAAGCTCCGCTCATCGCACCTGCTGCAGCAAATTGATCAGGATGTCTGGTAGAAAGATAAAGCGCGCCATAACCACCCATGGACAAACCTGTAATGAGGCGGCCCTTTTTGTCATTGACCGTGCGGTACTTACTATCTATAAATGGAATCACTTCCTTAATGGTATAAGTTTCGAATTTACTGTTTGGATCAACCGGGCTGTCAATGTAATAACTGAATATTTCGCCCTCAGGCATCACAATGATAATACTATACTGATCTGCAAGGTTTTTAACCAGCATTTTATCAGGCGTTTTACGCAGCCAGTCATCGAAGTGGCCATATCCTCCATGTAGCAAGTATAAGACGGGGAACTCCTTTTTGCTTTTGGCGTAGCTTTCGGGGAGAACAATGGCTGCTTTGTAGGTTTTGTTCATCGCCGCGCTTGGGACCTGGATGGTGTCAACGGTAGCTGCATAAGTACGTAAGCTACTCAGCATTAGAATAGTAAATAATAAATAAATTTTTTTCATGTCAATTAATTCTATTTACCAGTGGAAACAACTTTTAATAGTTCGGCATCTGGATGATCACGCACTTCGCATTTAACATCGAAGATCATGGTAGCACCACCGGCAGCAGTATAGGCAGGCCATTTGGGCAAACCGGGCGCATTTGGATTGCCTGTCCGTGCAAAGTTTATCCACGCGCTGCTCATCCTGGAAGCAAGGGCGTAGGCATCCTTGCCTCCACCGGTCATTTCCTCACAACGGTTGATGTTATCAAACTGGAAAGCGATATCCATGCAGTGCATGGCTTTATACATCCCCCCATTTACCGGCGATTGCCAGGTAAAGAGATACATAAAGACTGGCGCCCCGCCGTTCAGGCCTGACTTTTGATCAGCTTGCTTAATAGCCATGGACCGAAAACCAAACTCTATATCATTGTATTCGGAAGGCTTACTGGTGTTGGGATAGGCCTTCTTTACAGCGGATATATAGGTCTCGGTTTTATCACCGTATTTTTTTTGCAGGGTGGCTTTCATATCCTCCATGGTCAGATTTTTGGGCGTGGGTGCAAATGCGGCAAATTCATTTTTTGTTGTGCCAACCAGTAAAGGGATGGTTTTTGAAAGTTCCATTGCAGCAGGATCCGAAGGCTGATAAGGGAACATTTCACCATCCAGCACAGCGTTCCAGCCCACATTGCCCGCTTTACCTTCTTTTTTTAACTCGCCATTTACTTTGCTAAGAGCCTTTTTACTGGCAGTATTCAATTGGTCATACGGTATCTTTTGAAGTGAATCAACCTGTGAAGGCTCTAGATGCAGCTGCTGCATTAATGCTGCTGCCAAACGCTGAGATACGGCCTTTTCGGTAAATGAAGTAACATAGCTGCCGCTTTCTACAATTGCTTTGTGAAATAAACCCTTCGCCTGAGGGGTATTCATCATACAGGTGACTTTTCCACCGCCGCCCGACTGGCCAAAGATGGTCACATTATTAGGGTCGCCACCGAATTGATCTATATTTTGTTTAACCCATTGCAGGGCAGCAACAATGTCGGCCAAACCTGCATTACCGGAGTTTTTGTATTTGTCACCATAAGCGGATAAGTCCAAAAATCCCAAAATATTCAGGCGATGGTTGATAGACACTAAAACTACGTCACCTTTCTTTGCCAGGTTCTCGCCATCGTAAGACGGTAGTTCGATTGATGAACCGGCAGTGAAACCCCCACCATGCAGCCATACCATTACCGGGCGCTTTTTGCCATCGTTTAATTTTTGTGTCCACACATTAAGCGTTTGGCAATGCTCATTGGAGTAACCCAAATTATGATTGAAAGCAAATTCGAAAGCATCGTTAACCGTCGTGGTAGGATCGGTAGGGCAAACCGGACCATAGCTCATCGAGCTGCGTGTAGCAGACCAGGGTGTTGGCTTTTCGGGCGCTGTAAAACGTTCTGATTTAGCATAAGGTATTCCCTTGAACGTAAAGGTGTTATTATGCAAATATCCTTTAACCTTACCGCTTTCAATTGATGTAATTGCGCTATCGTCTCCTGCTTTCACGGGATCTTCGTTCTGAGAAAATGCAGAGAAGTAGAAAAGGCAAATAGCACCTGCTAATCCTAACGTAGTCATTCTTTTCATAATAATTGGTTTATAAAGTTAGACAAAACTATGTATTTACACCTGCAATTACGTCTTTTTTAAGTTGCTGAATGGTATTTAAATTGGAGTGGATTGACATTTCCATTTTCGGAAAGATCCCTAACGACCCAATAGACTCTTTTTAGCAACGCCTGATTGGAGATAAATGGATCGGCACCAGTCGGCTTTGTGTTGGTTATTTTCCGCATTTGCCGTTGCATTACCGTGCTGCAACGGTGTGTAGCTTATTCCTGACTCTTTCCATTGCTTAATGTTCTTAATTATATGCAAGGATTCGGCACTTATATAAGTATATGAAAGATCGATCAGGAGCACTTGTGGAAATGTACATTCAGCTATTGAGGATACTGGATTAAATGCGTGTTTAGAAATTAAGACTTATTTTATTCTTCGCGTTTTAAACGGCCCTGAAACTGTAAATTAACTCATGACGAGACAGCCGACGAAAGTAAAGATTAAGATGTACCACTCCACTTATAATAAACACAAACATTCCTTCAAACGATATCCTCAACCTGCGGCAAACTGCTTTGTCTGATAATGATTGTGTTAGCAGGTCAAACGGTATGATAGATTTTGTAGCTGCCGCAAAAGCCGCAATGCCTGACGTGGTCCATATAAAAGTTCGTTTCAATTCATCTGCAAACGATGGCGCTTCCGGATCGGGTGTCATTATCAGTGAAGACGGATACATCGCCACCAACAATCATGTGGTGGATAATGCCTCGAAAATCTGAGTTACACTTACAGATAAATGCAGTTATAAAGCATAGCTGATCGGACGTGACCCAAATACGGATCTGGCACTGCTTAAAGTTGAAGCCGATAACCTTCCGGTAGTTAAAGCGGGTAATTCTGATATTCTGCAGGTGGGTGAGTGGGTACTGGCCGTTGGATTTTTGCTTTCTTTAAACACAACTGTTACAGCCGAACTTGTCAGTGCCAAAGCAAGAAGTATCGGGATAATCGGCCGTAGAAGTCCAGGTACTATTGTTGACAACCAACAAAACGCTGGGTAGTTATGCCGGATATGCCTCCGCTATTCCGTTGAATCTTGCAGTCAAAATTTTAGACGATTTAAAAGTCTTTGGGAAGGTAAGGCGTGGCGTATTTGGCGTTTGATTTCCTTCGCCATCCGAGCAGGACCAGTTTATGGTTCAGAATGACCTGAACTCAGCTAGTACAAAGGGTGTTTTTATAACGGGGGTATAACCTGGAAGTGCTGCGGCTATAGCCGGTCTTCGTGCAGGAGATAGCATCCAAAACATCAATGGGGTTGAATTAAATTCTTCAACAGAGTTTTCTGAACGTATTGCCAGACAAAAACCGGGTGATGTTATTTCTTTAAATTATTTGAGAAGCAATCAAAATAGTACTGTATCCGTAAATTTAAAAGGAGAAGAGCAGGTTAATGTTAATAAATCCAGTAAACCTCTACAGGATATATACCGAAGACTTAGTGCTGCTTTTTCGCCACTTACGAACGAAATGAAAGAATGGTTCAGTGTAAAATCAGTTGTACGAGTAGCTAGTATTTAGCCAGGAGGTTTCTTTGATCAGATTGGAATTCCCGCCGAAACTGTTATTCCTTTTATGAACGGACAGGGGTTTGATAATCCCAGGGATATAGAGGCGGCGTTTTTATGTGTACAAAACGGAATTATCCGGATCTTTGCTGGAGAATTCGGAGCCATTGATCACCCCAATTCGGAAATTGATAATAGGTAATTTCGGTGCGAGTTGACCAGTTTAAGTAAATGATTGATAGTAATTTAGCCGATGGTCAGTAATACTCAGGTGATGGTCAAACTGCCACGGAATCATATGTTCAATGCTTCCGAATTCTCCAATATACTTCTGCTAAGTATGAAAATCAAGTAATCAACCACTATAAACAGTCGTCAAAAATCGGATTTATTTTGGTCGTTAAAACTTTCCTCATAGAGATGCAACTAACGAGGTATAGGATCAATTCGCTATCCTTATGGCGAACTTACTTTTTAATAGTTAATTATTTAATTGCCGATTTATTCAATCACAAGTGATTCTTCTCGCTAGCCCATTTGAGGCGCCCAGTACGTACAATAACCCTGTGCAAGCACCGGACCTTTAAAAATTTGACAGCTGCCGCAATCCTTGCTGTCTTTTCGAGGCAACCAGAGCTGGCAGTTACTGCAATGAGATTCTGCGGAAGGTGATTGTTTTACATAACCAAGCTGGGTTCGTTTTTTTAATTCTGCTTCGCTAACATCCGAAAAGTCTGAGCAGGGATCTGTGTTGGTCGCAACCTGGTTTTTAGCCGATTCTTTTTTCGTTTTTAGCTCACAGCCGGGCAGTAACATACTGAATCCTGAGAGCAGAAAAAATGTACGTCGGGAGCATTGTCTGGGCATAGTTAATTTTTTCAGAGAATTATCTTTCATTTGGAAGCAGCCAAAACCTGCTGTGCTGCTGCTTTTATTTTGGGCGAAACATTTTTGCTGATATCTCCAAGCTGTTTCAGCAGAGTCTCATCAGGTTTTATTTTAGCCATTTTTATTCCCTCCGCAGCCCCGTTCAGGGCAGAAATCATCCAGTCCGGATTTTTGCTAAGGGCCCGATTAGCCAGTATATTCAGAAATATTAACAGTTCACCATCCTGATTTCTGGCACTTTTCGTTTGGGACAATTCTTTAATAAAATTCAGCTTTTCCGGTTCAGCTTTTAAGAAGAAGCCCGAGGCTGCCAGTTCCTTTACAAACTCATTCGAAATTCCGGCATGGGAACTCAGCACGGCGGTGTGAAACCATGGATCTTTAAAATGAGCATTGACGAGGCTGACAAGCGCTGCGACCGATTTGGAAACGGGAAATTCTCCTAAACTCATAGCCGCCTGAAATGCTACACGGGTATTAATGTCAGCGCTTCTACCGATAATTTCCGGTAAGAGTGCCGGATATTTTTCGGCTTGAATCAGGCCATGTTCTCTAAGGCCGGGATTGGAATCGTTAATAGCTTTTCGAACTAAATTTTCGTTTAGCGCACTTAGTCCTTCCAAAACAAAAAAGGCGTGAAGTCTTGCACGGGGATCTGTGTTTTTGGAAAACAGCTCGGTCGCGGCCGGGATAATGGTTTTATCCTGCCGTTCGAGTAATATCCTTTGCGCCTGCAATCTGTAAAACTGATTCGGGTCGGATAGTAATTTTACTACTTCCAGAGAATTTATTTTAGTCAGATTGACCGGCGTATGTGATGCCGATCCCGTTTTTTTTGGTGTTATTTTATAAATTCTTCCTTTATCAACACCCGCCAGAAAATCCATATCTGTTTTTAAATCTTCTGGAATGGCAACGGGTGTTTCTATATGCTGGCGGTACATATCAATCACGTACAAAGCGCCGTCAGGACCGGATGTTAAATTAGCGGGACGAAACCAGGGATCGGTTGAGCTGAGAAATTCTTTATTTTTTTCGCGAATTGAATCCCGTTTTGCGGTGAACATAGGACTGGAAGCGGATGACGTGATCACATCACGATGCACAAGATTTCCGGAAACATCACCTGTGAAGACATTGCCATAATAGGGTTCAGGAAAAGTATTTCCACCATAATAAGTTCCTCCCGAAGCACCCGTGAAATGGCCTTCGGCATATTCGATGCGGTCAAGCTGCTGTTCTTTATATTCCTTATTTCTTCGGGCAGATCTTTCTGCCCGCCAGTAAGGCGCCCCGGTTTTCTGGAACATTGTAAGATCGCCGTTGGAAATATCCTGCATGCCTTTTTTTGAAGGCAGGTAGTCATGGCGGTGCAGGTAGCGCCAGGGCATAACCATTTGCTGAATCCGAATCGTATTTTGAGTTATAAACCGGTGTCCAAAATCATCAAAAGTATGACCAAATTGTCCCGGACCTGTTTCCAGTTCAAACTGGTTTCTGTCCAGTCGGAACCGAAAGTCGGCATTTTTCATGGGAAGGGCGGGTGAGCCAGGCTTTTTTGAAAAAGTTACTGCACCGTCCTGTCCGTGGTTGGAAGCATAAATCCAGTTGTCAATTCCAAATCTTAAATTGGTAATCTGTGCCTCCGAATTACCGGCAAAAAAACCGCTGAAAAGTATCTCTTTGACATCAGCCTTAAAATCGCCGGTTGTATCTTTCATGTATAAAATGTTGGGAGCTGCGGCAACTAAGAGCCCGCCTTTCCAGGGCAAAATGCTGGTGGCTTCCATAAGACTGTCGGCAAAAAGAAAATACTTATCCATTCGGTTATCGCCATTGGTGTCGACCAGCATTTTGATCCGTCCGCTGCCTTTCCCGTTTTCAGGTTTGTATGGATAATCTGGCATCTCTACTACAAAAGCGCGTCCCTGTTCATCAAAAACCATTTCAACCGGATCCTTTATAATGGGTTCCGCTGCAAAAATTTCAATGTTAAAATTCTCGTCGAGCTCGAGACTTTTTAATGCTTCCTCCGGCGTTAACGCATCAGCGTAATGTTTCGGCTTGCAATTAACGCAGGTTAAGATTAAAAAAATTAAGGACAAAAACGACAGGGATTTCATAAGGGGAAGATTTTAAAAGGGATTTGAAATTTTCAATAAATCCTGAATAATGCCATCCTGATGCTCAAAACGGGCAAGTGTGTAAATATCGCCTTTGGCATCAACAGCGATTGAATTGACATAGGTGGGCCGTTCGCCATCTTCGTAAAAAACGGGGCCGTGATCGATGTACTTTTGTGTTGTTAAATTGTAGGTGATCAAATGCAGATTTTCAATTCCCTTGGCGGCACCTTTGGCAATTTGCTCTTCACCTTTCACACGTTTGCCATCTTCGTAAACTGGTCCACCTGTAAGATAATAAATCGTCTGCTGATCCGAACCTAGTTGAAAACCAAGATAACCGTAGCTAAACTGGTCAAACATTCCGCTTTTTTTGGAAGGCTCAGATGTAATTCTGTCAACAATTTCAATTTTTTCTTCCCTGGGATCAAACCGGAACAAATAACCAGAATTCCCGTGAACGCCATAAGCGACCTGTTCAATGGGATGCCAGAAAATCTTCCGCCAGTTATAGGACATACTGCCTGGCCGGGTAGGATCATATTTGCCAAAATAGTCCAGTCGTAAATCTACATTTTGCAGTTTTTTAATCGATCCGCTTACGGGATTATAGGAAAAAATATCACCTTCCGCGACTGAAAAATAGACGGTTCCTCTTTCAGGATCAACAAATAAAGATCGGCACAAAGACCTGAAATCATCTCCGGGAGTACCGGCTTCACCTCTTTTTGAAATGGGTCCCAAATCTTTTAGAACATTACCTTCAACATCGTAATGAATAAAATGACCGTTTGGCCACGAAATTCCATACAAATGGCCACGCTGCAAATCCATGGTCATTGAAACCATGCCTTCCCCATTTGGCACGATGGCAAGATCTTCGAATTTTTCAGTAAGTAGATCGTAAGATAAAAAATGTCCCCCCTGATATAAGTTGTATTCTGCCGGTGCAGTTTCGGGCAGACGATCCATGCCATCAATAAGCTGATAGTAACCTACATGCGTAGAGAAGTAAAGTTTTCCATTTCTTTCATAAAAGCGGACATGACTTTTTCCCTGCGCGATTGCTTTCAAACCATTTTCTCCGCAAATCTCCGTCAGATCACCCAGGAATTTGATGCTTTCATCCGCAGGATTATAGACATACATATGTCCGCCGGTATCATATTGATCTGAGGAAAGTACATAATAAATTTTCCCGTCACTCGCCGCCGAAATCGCATTATAAGTGTCATGTGCCTTATTAAATCCTGAAAAATAATGCTTGGCTGTTAATGACTTATTCACTGTTTTAAGTTCTTTAATGATTTCACTATTTTTCATAAATTTCTCTTAATAAGGACTTATAGCAGTAAATTCTGCCCATCTTAAAATCCTTTTATCAGGATGGATTCAGGTTTTGTTATACCCGCTTTTTCGGCCAGTTCAATCATTCCATTCAGGATTTTAGTTTCCGTATCCGAAGCCCAGGTAGCGGGTAATCCGTAAACGATTTGAGCAAGATCACCTTCATAACCTCCTTCTCTTAAAATAGTGGAGGTAGGAATGTAGCTTACCACGTCGTTAGCGTAACCCATCACCATGATGCTTTGCCCGAAAATTCGTTTAAGATTGATCGCGTATTCAGAAACCAGCTCTCCTCCCAGTGTCATCACCGCCTGGTCACCCAGTTTCCAGATTTGTACCGGATATGGATAAGTGGTTTGAAAAGGCTGTCCGTTTTTTATTTTTTCAAGCATTCTCTTTGCCCAGCGCTGCTGAAAACCAGTTTGTTTTTCGGCCATTTTAACCAATTCTTCTTTGGATGGCGCAGAGGTTAAGTTGAGATCAATTTCTTTATAAACGGTTGTTAATTTTGGTACAAGCGGTTTCATATCTTCACTTAATATGCGTTCAACGGCAGCTGCAAGCGTTTTCCCATATTGTATGGCAAGCGGAACCGTATTTCTTGGCAGGGGATTCTGGTCAGCACCGGCTCCCTGAAAAAATAATGCGGTTGCTTTTGGGTACAGTTTTTCAAGTTCAATTTGCGCGAATCCCGGATAATCTCCCGACCATTGATTGCCATTCAAAACCGTAGGGTGGCAGGCGTATCCAAAAGCGATTGCGATGATATTGTTATTAACATCTGTTACTTTGATCACCGGAACAGCAGGGTCGGAGGGACCCAGTAATGCTGGTAAAGTTTCAAGTTTAGCCGCATCGTTATTTCTTCTGTTAACCTGGAACCGTGCAACTCCATTTTGTGCGTATAAAAGAGCAGGGGTCAAATTTTTGATCGCACTTCCAACCAGATCCGTAATTTGTTGGATTAACCGGATCGAATTTGCTTCTATCTTCTTTTCATCTTCCCGATTGGTTGGATAAATGTCTGAAAGGGCTGTGCTCAGCACCGGTCCGGAATGTGTGTGTGAAGAGTTTAAAATTACCTGCGATTTTGATAAATGATAACGGTTTTCAAGCACTTGTCGGATCGTGTCCGAGATCATTTTTGGAAGACCCAGAAGATCCATGGTAACAAGCACAGAGCGCTGGCCATCAGAGTCTTCCAAAGCCAGGGCCTTTGCCCAAAGTTCATGAAGTTTCCCTTCAGAAGGGCTTGTGCGTGAGGCAAATCCTGCCATCCACATCGGTTGAGCCGGGGTAATAACCACTTTTGCTACGCCTGCCTTCCAACCCTTTTGCAGATTTGTCTGCGCCTTATTTTGTCCAAATATTGGATCAGGAAAAAGTAAAATACTAAATAGCAGCAGAAAAAGTAAGTTCCTCATCGTTTTCCAAGTTTCTTGATCTGCGCTGAATTCTTATGGATTTTTTCAATCGCCGAAGCAATATCCTGCATATCGGTTTTGCTTCCAAGCAACATATTCTGAGTGAACCAAACTGCCTCTTCGTTACAAAGCAAATCGTTCTGCGGACATTTATTTTGTTCGTTGTAGCTATTAATATCCAGCATATGAGCGGGATACATTTTCTTGTAGTTTTTTGATTCAAAGGTATCTTTTAAATAAGGCTGGGTATTAAGTGTCGCATAACCACTTGAACACGGAACCCCTTCGGCTGTGAGCGCTTTGATAAAAGCTCCTCTTGATAAACCACTGAAAGCATTTTTGTGATAGCGAAAAGGAAAAAGATGGAAGGCCGCACGGGTTACATTTTCATAAAGTTTATAAGGAACGATGCCCGGAATATCTTTGATCTGGGATTTCAGATAGGCGGCATTTTCATTTCTTGTAGTAGTCTGGCTATCGAGCCGTTTAAGCTGGGCTAAGCCGATAGCGGCCTGATATTCAGTAAATCTGAGTTTTGTTCCCTGGATAATGCAACCGCTGCTGACTGCGCCAACGGCAGTTCCGTACGCATAGCCGAAATTATGATACGAATAACAACGGTCCATGAATTTTTCGTTGTTACTTACAATGGCACCACCTTCCCCGATGGGCAGATTTTTTGAGTTTTGAAAACTGAAACAACCAGCGTCGCCAATGGTTCCTACTTTTTGTTTATTGATCTCGGCCAAATGCGCCTGACAGGCATCCTCAATCACCAGCAGATTATGCTTTTTTGCGATGGCCATAATTTTATCCATATCAGCAGGAAGGCCCAGAATATGAACTGGCATGATCGCTTTGGTTCGCGGCGTTATTTTTGCTTCAATTTTGGCCGGATCCATCTGGAAAGTTTCGGGATCAACGTCCACAAAAACCGGAATCGCCCCGTTTGACAAAACCGATGAAACTGTTGCAATAAAAGTGTAAGGCGGCACCAGTACTTCATCTCCTGCTTTGATGTCAAACTGGTTCAAAGTTATGACCAGCGCGTTGGTGCCATTCACAACAGCCAGACTGCGTTTCGCACCTAGCGTGGAAGCCCATTCTTTTTCAAACTGGGTCACCATTTCTGCCCGCGACCAGATTCCGCTTCTTAAAACTTCCAGCACCTGTTTTTCATCCGTCGCCGGATTCCACACTGGCCATTCAGGCCATCTTCTGGTACTCCATGCGGCTTTTCCACCCAGAATTGCAGGCGTTTGTACCTGGCTTGATCCGGCTGCAAAAACAGGTTTTGAAACTACCGGGGCAAGGGCTGCACCGGCGGCGGCAAGAGCATTTTTTTTTATAAAATCTCTTCTTGAAAAACTGGGCTGTGATGATTCCATTTTGTAAGATTTTAGCTTTTTATTTAGAGCAATACCTTCGTATTTCCGCCTTCTTTCATAGAAATGTCTACCGGCTTATTGGTTTTCCAGGAACCAGAGGTGAAATCAGGAATGTCAATAGAATTGGAACGATGTGCTACTGACCACTCACTCAACGGCCCGACTGCGCTCCAAAGGGCGGCATCATAAACATCCTGGTCGAGCGGTAAACCATTACGCAGACAATCCACGGTGCGCCAGTCCATCAGAAAATCCATTCCGCCATGCCCGCCCACCTGCCTGGCCGCTTCACCAATTTTTTTGATGATCGGTGGGGTAAATTTTGCTTCAACTGCTTTATATTCTTCCTCAGTCAGCCATTCATGATCTTTGGAATAACGGGCCGGTTCCGGATATTTCAGGGCAGTTCCTTTTGTTCCGCTTACCAGCTGAATTCTTGAATAAGGTCTGGGTGAGCTCACATCAAACTGGACCATAATTGTTTTTCCTTTATGGGTCCGGATCGTGGATGTGTTCATCATTCCGTTAAAATGCCTGCCAACGTATGGTTTGAAAAAAGGGTCATCCGCAGCTAGTTTTTTAGCCGTTTCACCCATAACAAAATCATTGTTTGACATCGAAACAAGATAATCCATTTGATCGCCACGATTAATATTCATCACCTGACAAATGGGGCCGAGTCCGTGGGTTGGATATAAATTTCCTGTTCTTTTGGAAAGTTCTTCAAGCTCCCACATTTGATAAAACCGGTCTTTGGAAAATACATATTCCTGTAAATTATGTAGATAGGCGCCTTCACCGTGGGTAATTTCTCCAAAAAATCCTTGTCGCGCCATATTCAAGGTCAGCAATTCAGAAAAATCATAACAGCAGTTTTCTGTCATCATACAATGTTTTCTCGTCCGTTCGGACGTTTCAACGAGTTGCCAGCATTCGTCAATGGTTTTAGCAGCAGGCACTTCCACGCAAACATGTTTTTCGTGATTCATGGAGAAAACTGCCATTGGCGTATGCAATGCCCAGGGTGTGACAATGTATATCAGGTCGAGATCCGTCATTTCGCATAGCTTTTTCCATGCATCGGGACTGCTGTGAAATGTTTTCGGTTGATGTCCCTTTGGGGCAACCATTTTAGCAGCTTCACTGACTTTCTCTTCCCTTAAATCACACAATGCTTTTATTTGAACGCCTTCAATTTTATTCATGCGTTCTACCGCGGCCATACCTCTGTTGCCAAGTCCGATAAATCCAACGCGGACAACGGGTAATTTCGGCGCGGCGTAACCCGACATATTGAATTTTTGAATATGTTTTTTTTCATCCTGGATGATGCCTGAAGGGTTAGCAAAAGCTGTTTGAGCCGTTGCCAAGCCGATTCCGGAAAGTCCGGTAAGTTTCAAAAAGTCTCTGCGATTCTTATTCATAAGTAATGCGTTGTGAATAAAATGCTGTTTTCATGCGAACCCTTTATGTGGGTAACGCGTGCGTTTATACGTGACCGAAAAGCATATCAGAACTTCTTCCCTATTTTTCCTGCCCAGGTTTTGTGCTAAATACAATCACCCAAAATCGCCGGTTCATATCCATTATCCTGCGCCCATTTCACTGCCGTAATCAATTTTTCGCGGTAGTCTGGCTGGTAATTGAAATAGGAGGGATAGAAATATTGTTCATGTACCAAAAGATCTACATACGGCGGTTTGACTCCATTTTTACCGTAATGATCAAGCCATGGACCTATTTCGTCAATCTTTTTCATGTCGATGACAATGCTTGTTTTGATGAAGATGATATCCTCGCTCATATCTTTCCAGACAAACCGTTTTTTAATATGCCGCCTTTCTGCTTCATTCAGATAATAACTGGCTGGATATTGTTCGTCGTCAATATTGAAATAACCCAATTGACCTTTGTAGCCGGCATCGCGTAAAACGCGCGAACCTTCCCGTGTTGCCTCTCCCCAGTGAATGGTGGTCACGTTGGTCATCACCTCTTCCGAAGCAAAACGTTTTATTTGCTCAATGACCAGATCACAATCTTTTTTTACTGTTTCATAATCAGACTGGATATAGGGTTGATCAGGAAATTCGCCTCTTGCGTGAAAGCTGAGCGTTAACCATCCGGCGTTTTCTTTCCACTCATTTTTATATTGATCTGTGAATTCGGAAAGATTGAATCCTTCGGTTTCATAGAATAAATTGAGATGAATTTTGGTGCCATAAGTATCGTTGATTTCTTTTAAAACAGCAAGATAAGGATGCTCGAAAAGCGACTGGTAGTTTGCAGCATTTTGTTGGATATCACGCAGAAACCAGATGTTGTCATCAATTGATAACCGGTATTTCCCGGCGAAATCTTTCAAGCGGTATACCGTGATGGAAATACTTTTTCCCGAATCTGTATCCACGGCTTCAATGCTGTTTTCATAGTTTTGCAAAATGATTTCAGCCTGATGAAATCCATCCTGAAAAACCGCTTTTATACCATTAACAGTAATTACACATTCCGCTGGCGCAGCAACAATAATTTTTGTTTTTAAAGAATCACCATCAAGAGCTCCATCCCATGCGTGCAGCATATCACCATGAATCGGGCTGACAAAATACATTTCTTTCGCATCCATAATTTCTTAGTAAGTAGCCCTTCCGCCTGAAAGATCAAAAGTGAATCCTGTGGTAAAACTATTCAATGGCGACACGATGTAAGCAGCTAGATTTGCCGCTTCTTCCAGCGTTCCGCAACGTTTCATCGGTATTTTGTCCGTCATGTATTTCACCTGCACTTCGGGCATAGCGTCCACCAGCGGCGTTTGTATCACAGCCGGAGCCAGCGCATTAACCGTTATTCCATTTTCTGCGTATTCTTTTCCCTGCACTTTGGCCATTCCGATCACGGCCGCTTTGCTGGCCGAATAAGCCAGCATGCCTGCATTTCCTTCCTTTCCGGCAATGGATGCGATGTGTAGAATTCGCCCGTAATTATTGGAAAGCATGTTGGGGATTACCGCTTTGGACGTGTAAAAACTGCTCATGAAATTCAGCTCAAAAACCTTGTGAAGATTTTCGGTACTCACCTGGTGACTTTTTAAATTAGTCTGCCCGGTAATTCCTGCGCAGTTGACCAAAATATCGATTTTGCCAAACCGTCCCAGAATAGCTGATACCGTTTCTTCGACCAGCTGCTGATTGGTAATGTCAATACCAATACACATCACCTGATCAGGAAATTGATCAAACTGGCTTACAAGGGCTGTTTCATTCAAATCCAGCAAGGCCAGCTGTGCGCCGCCGTTCAAAAGCTTGCGTGCAATAGACAAGCCAAGACCGGATGCGGCTCCGGTCATCATGGCGACTTGTCCTTTAAAATTCTCCATATTGTGGTTCAGGAATTGTATATAAATTCTGGTTACAGAAAGCTTGGTTGAAGTCAGGTAGATAAATCACCACTGCATTACCAAAAAGTAAGACAGAACTGATTTTTTACTTGCTCAAATTCGCTTCCAGCGGCGTAAGTCCATACTTTTCATCGTGCAACAAATCAATGATATTCTGATTTAGTTCTTTGATATAACTGATCGATGAAGCGTCCGGAATATAAGCGGCTTTACGAGCTATACTGTTGGAAAGTACGCCTCGGGCTATCAGTAATTCTTTTTCTGCATAATGGAAAAGCTCCATGTTTTGTAAAGAGAAAAAAATCTGAGGCATCACTTTTTCAAAAAGATCGAAAGCTTTCTTATGCTCACCTGCTTTCCTTAGATCAAATACTTTTTGAAGAATGTCCGCAACTGCCAAACCTGGCATGACGCCACGTATACCGATTGGAATTAATTCGAGCATATAAAGACCACCCCAGCCTTCAAACAGGCCTATTTTGTCATCAGTGGTTTTGATAATATCATCAAATTTTGGTGCACAAAGTGGTTCTTCCAGTTTTAGATATTTGAAATTCGGATTTTCATCCATCAGGTTTTTAATAAAACTTACACTGATCGAGGAGCCCCCGGGATTGAAATCCTGGATCAGGACCGGCGTATTGGGAACGGCTTGTAGAAATTCCGAAAGATATTCTTTCAAAGAATTTTCAGGAAGTGCAAATATCCGAGGAACAGCGAGTGAGATCACATCGGCGCCTGCCTTAACATTCGCCTGAGCCAGCCGGATCGCGATTTTTAATGACGGATGATTGGACTGAGCTACAATTTTTATTCTTCCTGCTGCATGATCAACAGCAACTTTCACGACCCGGAGTTTTTCCTCATCGGTCAATTTGTAAAATTCGCTTGCATAGGCCGGAAGGCAAACCGCCTTGATTCCTCCGGCTATGGCAAAGTCGATCAGATCACGAAGCGCGTTTTCATCAATGTCTTCGTTTTCGGTAAAGGGGGTCGGAATAATAGGAACTACGCCGAAGAGTTCGTCTGCGATATTGCTCATAATGATTTGATGGATTGATTAGCTTTTGCGAGATTTTTTTGCTGTGTTTTTGAATCTACGATGGTTAATATTAGTGTTGAGGCAAGTACCAGAAGTCCGCCGATGATCGCTTGTGTTTTTAAAGTTTCACCCAAAACAAAGGCAGCGATGGGCAGTCCCATCAGTGTGATGAGATAATTGGAAAGTGCAACCTGGGTTGCGTCCAGATTTTTAAGTGCTTTAAAGAAAAGTAACATGGAAATGAAATTATGAAAAAGCGTAAGTGCGATCATACCCGTCCAGGTTTGTGCTGTGTACTGCGGGATTTTGAAGAACATTTCAGGTTCGTAATACCAGACCAGCGGCGCCAGAAATATCACCAGGAAAAGATAGGTGTAAAACAGTATTTCCATTTCGGTGAATTTGTCGGATATTTTTTTGCAGCCAACGTTGTAATAACCGTTTCCGATAATGGCCAGAACTATTAAAATGTTTCCCCAGGCATATTGTGAGCTAAAATCCAGTTTTTTAAGATCGTCGGTTGAGCATAAAACCACCCCGATAATCGCAATGCCGAAACTTATCCAGCGGGCGCGGTTCATTTTTTCTTTTAAGATTAAAAATGCAAAAACAGCAGTTATTACGGGTAAGGCTAAAACCAGAATTGCGGAATTGCTCGCCAGCGAATATTGCGTTCCATACGTCATAAAAACCTGTGAAGGAAATGCACCTAAAGCTGCCAGCTGGATAAAAATGAGCAGATCTTTAAGTTTGCGGTTTCCTTTCCTGAAATCCTTTACAACAAAAGGAAATAGGAAAATGGTTGCCAGCAGCATCGGTGCCCAAACGGTGAAGTAGGGGCCGACCTGATCCTGTGTTAGTTTAATGCAAGTAAAGTGAAAGGACCAGATCAAATTGCAGACAAAAAGAATGATCCACGACAAAACTGATTTGCTCATACTGTTTTTTCTATAAACCGGTTTGTCCTATATTTTTCGATGGCTTCTGTATCCAGTTCAATGCCGAGCCCCGGGCCGGTGGGTACTGTCGCCGAGCCATTTTCAAAGTGAATCGGATTTACAATGAGATCGTCCACACGTACCAGTTCTCCAAAAATGTCTGACGGAATGGTACAGTTGATACTGGCCGCGGCAATATGTAATCCCATGGTTTCAGAAATTCCCAGATCTACTTCTGAGCCACGCCAGCAGGCTTTTCCTTCCAAATGCGCAATTTCTGCCAGCAAAACCGAGTTGTAAGCGGAGCCGTTGAAATTATATCCATCCGCCGCGTCTGCTCTCACAAAAGTGATCATGTCACGAATATCCTGGGTGTAGGGTAGTGAAATATGTCGGTATAAAGGCATTTTTAGCTTTTCTTGAAGGGTTTTAAAGCCTTGTACATCCGCGTGTAAAATGGGATCTTCAAGTCCCAGCATTATATTTCTGTCTACACCTTCCATCAGTTTTAGCGTCGTGTCGACATCATCCCAACGTTGGTTTGGATCAAGCAAGACCTTGATTCCGTCTCCGCATTTTTTGTGGATTTCTTCGGTCCAAAGCCTAACGGCATCTTCGTCAGAACATTTGAATTTGAAAACTTTATGACCTTTTTGCATGGCTTCGAAGGCTTTTTGAGCAGCATCTTCGGGCGTTCTGCGGCCCGTCCAGCCCATACAATCGATTGTATCGCGGTATTTGCCACCTAGTAATTGATAAACCGGGACGTTCAGTAATTTTCCGGCCAGATCCAGAATTGCGGATTCAAATGCTTCATAGATACGCTGGTCGGAAACGGGTAATCTGCGCCAGTTCATTTTCAAAAGATCCTGACCTAAAAATACATCGATTGCTGCTTCCAAAAGTTCTTTGGAAGCACTTCTGTATGTTTCGCCAATGCCGGTCAGACCATTTTTAAGGGTGATTTCAAGAATCCATTTGGGTTGATTGGCAAATTCTGTCCAGCTTTCTCCGGTCATAAATTTTTTGGCAAAGGCGGTATCCTTATCTAAAACCTGTTCAGAATTCAGGCTTCCCGCTTTGGCCGGAACGATGACTTCGGTTGCTTTTATTGCTGTGATCGTCGTCATATCAATGTGCTGTGGTTTTTAAATTTTCACCAATATTTTGAGGGTATTTTTCGGCAAGCTTTCTAATATCGTAGCTGAATTCAGTAAAAAGTTTTTCCCATTGCGCGGCAGTCTCAGGTGTGTAAGGGTAAAATCCTTTGGCATTACTAACACCTTTTGCACCATCTGCTACTAGGTTTTTCATCATATCCGGCGCTATGGCTGTATTGGAAAGTTCAGGGAAAAGATCCTGCATCACCGTCAGATAAGCCGGAATTCCTGTAAGGTCCATGAAGCGGAATGGGCCTGCAAAAGTGATCCAGTAACCCAAATCATTTCTTAGGGAACGGTCCACATCTTCAACCGTTGCGTAGCCGTTTTCCACCAGATTGAAAGCTTCCCGAAGCATGGCATACATGATGCGGTTGGTGATAAATCCGCGGATATCTTTTCGTAAAAGGGAGGGTTCTTTTCCCCAGCTTTCGGCCAGTGTAATGATCTTTTCCGCATATATAATATCAGAATCTTTACCGCAGATCACTTCCATAAAACGGGTAATATGAGCAGGTTCAGCCCAATGAATGCCTAAAAGGCGCAGAGGATTTTTAAGCCCCTGCTGTAAAACGGATACGGGAATTGCCGAGGTATTGCTTCCAATAATGGCAGTTTCGGAAATTACAGTTTCCAGCGCTTGATATACTTTTTTCTTTTCTTCAACACTTTCTGTAATGGATTCCATAATTACTTCATGATCCGCCAAATCCTGTACCTGATCAGTAATAATTAACATTTCAATAACTGCCTGCGGACTTTCAGAAAGTAATCCTTCCTCTTTGAGCTCAATAAGAAAATTTAATATTCTTTCCCTCGCTCCGGGAGCTTCTGTAATATCTTTTACCAGCGAAGTCACCTCATGGCCGGCCGCCAGAATACAGGTTGTGATACTGCTTCCCATTAATCCAAGTCCGACTGTTCCAATCCTTATTTTTTTCGTCATTATGATCTTGTCAAAGAAGAGGATTACTGTGTTTTTATTCTGGCAATGGCGTCGATTTCTACCTTAATTCCGTCGCCCAAAACAGATTGTACCGTCGTTCTGGCAGGTTTGATTCCTGGGAAAAATGAGGCGTAAACCGTATTGTACCGGTCGAATTCGTTAATATCACTTAGATGCGCGCTGCATTTTACAATATCGTCCATGCTGCCGCCGGCCGCCTCCACGATCTTTTTTATGTGGTTTAAGGTATTTGCCGTTTCTTCTTCGATGGTCCCGTGGATCACCGCGCCGGTGGCAAGATCCACCGAACCCTGGCCGCTAATAAATAACCAGCCATCGATCAAAACGCCGGCGGAATAAGCGCCGGTACTGACTTTTTTATCGGGGTGTTCTATTTCAATTTTGCTCATGATGGTTTGGAAAGATCTTTTGATAAAGGCCAGTTTTTAAAAGCCCGAAGAAAATCGGTTACTGAGGCAGCCGCATTTTCAAGCAGGTGTTTTCCCTTTTCGGCAGTGGCCAGCTGCGGCTCTCCGCTGCTTCCGTTTGACGAAATGAATTGTGTTTGTTTAAAAAGTGTAACGCCTCGGTTCGGCTCATCGTCTTCCCAGGGAATATAGCCATTGCTTTCCGGACGAGCAGGCCTTTCTGCTTTTTCCATCCACACTTTTTCAGGAAAAATATGAAGCATCATGCTGGTCTCATACTCGCAGGCATGGCTCAGCGCAGGGCTTTCCATGGGCGCTTGTCCGGCAAATATCTTACCAGCCGTTTCCCAGTAGGTGACCAGAGCGATGTTGGGTGATAAATCCGCATCATATTTATTTCCTAAAACAGCCAGCGCCTGTTTTACGGGCGTCACATTTCCGCCATGACCATTGAGCAAAACGATTTTTCTAAAACCATTTTTCAGCATGGATTCGACCAGTTCTACGATTACGATTGTATAGGTATTGATCGTCAAGCTCATCGTTCCACCAAAAGACAGGTGATGATGACTTGAACCATAGGCAAGGGTTGGGCACAGCAAAATGTCATCTTTCAGGTACTGTTCCACTTTCTGTGCGATCCAGGTTACAAGATCAGTATCCGTTGAAACACCCAGATGTGGACCATGCTGTTCGATGGCTGCAATCGGCAGAACAATGACCTTGTCTGTAAGCTGATTGATTTGCGGATAGCTTAAATCTGAAAACTTCATAGTGGACGAAAACGATTACAAATACTTTTTTCTAAGATTTAGTATGCTGTCTGAGATTCACCTAAAATAATAATCAAGTTCCAATTATTGTTTACAAAAATATGTATATTTTGTAAACAATAAAATAGTTTTCGGATTTAATTTTAAATCAAATAAACCAGCCGGTACAGTTCCTAAAAATCGGGTTTAAATAATTCCTCGAAAGACTTCTTCGCGACGTGATCGGGGTTATTTTGTATCCGGTAATCATTTACTTTCAAATGCAGTTTTTGCCAAAATGCGTGCTCTACATCAAACCGGCCCAGAATTGTATTGAGCCTGTACGGTTGATATTCTGAATTCCATGCCTGCTCATAAGCAGATTTTAAGGATCCGTTTTCATCCATCATGTCGACGAGCAGTCCGTGACATAAGTAAGTGATATCATAAACAACAAAATCATTTTTCTTCTTGTTAAGCATGGAATTATTCCAGCGGTCGCATACAGTTTTTGCCCACAGAAAACGCGTGGCGCTGTAATGCATTAACCTGGTTGAAACCAAAAGGGAATTAATAAAATGAACATCATCTTTATCACATTTTCCCAAAGCGGCGATGAGTGCTGATTGTGCGTCTTCGCTGTTTTTTCTGGCATTTTTAAAATCGGGCAGATGTTTTTCTGTATTGGATAAATAATACGGTAAGAACGGATTTGACCAGCTTTCGATAATCGTACCTCTGGGCATTCCGTTAGTGTTCTTGCCCAGGCACTTATCCAGATCTTCATTCGATTTTTGAAGAGATTCAAATGCTGATTTCATTTCTTGTGCCACTTTTGGAAATGTCAGTGAAGCGTAATCCGAGGCAAATTTCTTCTTATCAGCACTGGTTCCCTGCCAGGCTCCAATACCTCCGTAGGCCATAAAAAGCCAGGACGGGCGCACAAAAGGTTCGACTGGATCTGTCCAGACCGAATTGATAAAACCAAGCGTTTTATTTTTGATCCCGGCCTTCAAACATAAGTCAATGTTGGTGTAAGTATAGTCTGCATCCGGATAAATGTGCCCCCAGCCAGATACGGCGGGTTGGATCAGGAATTTTCTTTTTTCGGCCAAAACAGGATTGAGGTAGCGGTTAATCTCAACCGTATCAGGTTTGTATTCCCAGATGACAGGAATTACATCTTCTGGTATTTTTTTAATGATTTCGGGATAATAATTATTCATATCCGTCCAGGTCAGAACTGTTTTTCCGTATTTTTTTAATTCAGACTGAACAAAACCTAACTGCTGAATCCAGAGTTTTTCTGAACTTATTTTGATATCACCATCGTCGGCAATACGCTTGGTTTCCCAGGTTTCATCAAAACCGACATGAATGAATGGACTTTTGAAAAGCTGGGTATACTGAGCGATCCAGTTGGTTAATAGCTCGTTGACTTTCGGGTTTCGGGGATCAAGCTCATGTCCGTAATGCCCGATGGAAAGATCTGCGTATTTTTCATTTCTTAGCAATTCATGCAAATGTCCGTATAGATTTAAAAATGGAATAACGTCGATATGCCGCTGTTTTCCGTAGGCAATTATTTCAGATACGTCTTTTTTGGAATAACCCGTTTTGTATCCAAGTGAAGGAAAACCATCCAGATCAATGCTTACTTCGTTGTAAAAATAATATTGATTCGTTTTCCATTTTGCCAGAAAATCAATCTGTTTTTTGATCTCATCAACGGTCAATAAACCACCATGGGCAAAATCTATCATGATGCCGCGGTAAGCAATTTTGGGTTTGTCTTTTATGGTAATGAAAGGAAGCGTCGCGTTTTTGCCAAAACCCTGTACGAGCTGACGAATGGTTTGAACAGCATAAAACAGGCCCGTGGATGTACTGGCCTCCACCTGGATTTTTCCGGAACTGATCATGAGCTGATACCATTCTCTATCACTGTTGCCGTTCATCTCATTTACCTCCGGAAGTTCGTGTCCGGATTCTTTGATTTTGTAGTGAAAAGTCGCCAGGGAGGAAGTCGGGGCTGTTTTTGGATATTTTCCCGTTCGTTCATGGATGATTGATTTAAGCTCGTTCACAGCGAACGAAATATCTTCCGTTGCATTTTTGGGAACAAACAGCGAAATATTTTCGAGTAAAAATGATCCCTCACTTACCCTGACCAAATCTGGTTTGGGCAGGAGTAAGGGTTCTTTCTGCGCAAACGCGCTAAGGTTGATAAGAAAGAAAATCCAGGTTTGTGATGCTAATTTTTTCATTCTGAAATATTTACAAAATCGTTTTAACGGGCCTTTGCTTATCGGGGCCAGTTTTGCAAGGGGGGTAATGGTTTTATTGCTTTCATCCGGGCATTTTCCGGAATCAGAAATACCTGGAAAGTTTGTTTTTTACCAGCCGGAATTAGGGTTTCAAAACCGATGAGTGTTGTACCCGGATTTGGATCATCATAATCATGGGGTGGATTTGTTGTCCACGTTTTTATGGAAATTTCGGGGGAATTTGGAATACTAATGGTCAGTTTTTTGCCATGCTGTGTCAATTCTGCCTGATTACCATTTAACCTGACTTCCGCCGAAATGAGCATTGACCAGCGTACTTTAGTTTCCTGATCCAGGTTTTCGATTTCATCGGTGACCACTACATAATGGTTGTCCATTAACGCAATGCCACGTTCGGCTTTTTTGATCTGACCTTTATAAATGGATGAAAGATCGGTGATCGCATTTAAAAATTTTGGATTTCCGGAATGATTTGTCAGCGGGGCATAACCATTCACGCGTTGAAGAGAGTCATTAATTGTTAAGGTGTTATGCGAGAAGTTGTTATATCTGAATATTTCCCAGCGCTGACCATTTTGTTTATTCGCCCAAAGGTCAATATTTTTCAATTCCAACGCTGTATATTCCTGAAAGCCAAAATCTTTTGCCCACCGGACTCCGTCGGCTTCCAAAACAAAAGAACCTGCGTCCATATGTCCATGGGTAACGAATGGCGAGCCGCCTTTCAAGCCAATAAAAACCGCATTTGGATCCGTCCAGGATGAGCGGATCAGGGCCACCGGATTTTTTCCCGCACCGGTCCAGATTTTATTTTTTGGAGGATTAATGTTTTTAATATCAATGTTTTTTCCCCATATCAACAAGGCTGGAAGGAGCCGGTCAGTATTATTGGACAGGTTTTCTTTGGTTAAAAATTTACGTTCGTTCCAAAGTAGCGATGGGTCATTCAATTTTGCGGCAAACCAAAACATGGCCGGTTGTAAAGTGGACACATCTGAGGCGTCTGAATAGTTGAAATTTTTGCCGGTTGGACCAATCATATTTTGAAGATAAGCGGCTGTTTTCAAAAATCCGGGCGTTTTATTTAACCCGAAATCGGTATTGAAAATCTTTTCAATTGCACTCAAAAACATGACATTAAAAGTAGTGCCATAACCCCAGTAAGTATAACCTTCAGCAAATGCGCCGTCCGGTGCATTGTCTTTCATTGCAATTTGAATACTGGCGATGGATCGATTAATCACTTTTTCAGCTAGTTTGGGATCGTCTTCATAGATGGCCAAAGCGCCAAAGGAAATGCCCGCATTGCAGACCTGATTCCAGTTATTGGTCACAGAAAGCCATTTGCGGTAATTTGGATAGGCCGGATCAAATGAGGTCGCTATTCCTTTTTTTAGAATGGCCTGTTTGAGAATATTTCGGGATGTTTCAGACAGATCGTAATAAAGCCAGTCGTAGCCGATGGCTACGGCCATTGTCATTTCTGCAACGTCAAGATAATGGTCAGGATTCCAGTCTCTGAAATTGGAGACGGCTAACAATTCCTGTTCGGCTCTGATAAGATATTTTCGCTCATGTGTCATCCGCCAGGCATAACTCAAATGAAAAACCCGGCTAAGACATTCTCTTGATTTGGCAAGCAGTCTTACACCAAAAAGAATTCTTTCTACGGGTTTAGTCATCAGCATGCTGTCGCATTTCTGCAAAATTTCATCACGAACTCCCTGTAATATACGTTGAGTGGAGATTGCTTTTTTTATATTATTTTCTTCTCCGGCCAATAACAAAAGACGGGGATGATCCGGAATAGGCGCAGAGGGATTGATAAATTTCAGCGAGTTTATGTGATGAGTTTGCGCACAGACTGCTGAACAGGTAATCATCAAAAAGAAAAGTAATCCGGTATGCCGCATATTACTATTTTTATAATTTGAAATCTAATTGATCAACAGCACTTTAGTATAAGTGCTGTTGATCAATTAAATACTAATTTTTATCCCACCATAAAGGCGTGGCTGCATTGTCCGGGCCGCTGAGCATTTTAACCGCTTTGGCAACTTCGGCTGCATTGGTCTGTTTTTCTGTGTCCAGAAACGGAATGCGGCGAATTCTTTTACCCTCCGGCAGATCCGCGTTCTCGCTGTGAACGACTGTATATAACTCAGGAAGTCCTGACCGGCGTACTTCCGCCCATCCTTCCATACCGTCCGGGAAAAGCGCGAGCCACTTTTGCTGTGCTACCTGCTTGCGCTGCATGTCGGCTGATGCAGCCCATTTTGCAGGATAATTGTTAACAGGTGGAGAACTTTGTCCGTCCTGAGGTGCAATCGGTACAGCGGGGTTGGCTATGTATTTGGCGATTGCGGCCTGGTCTGTAATTCCCCATTGCGCCATCGACATTTTAATTCCCGTCTCATAAAGATTTTGTGCGTTATCGCCCATGTTCCATCCGTTCAATGCGCCTTCAGCTCTCAGAAAATATGCCTCCGCAGCATGCATAATGTTTTGTGGTACTGCAAAATTGGCCGTGAAATTGCCATTACCAACGTTTGTCGCCCAGCGGGAACCGAGGTTCGAATTGAATTTCCTTGAATTGATATCCATTTGTTTCTCAACCACCAGTAAACCGTTTCTTACGCCGTCATATTTTCCTGTAAATGTTGCGGGCTGGAAATAAATTGGCATGCGCGGATCCTCATAACCCTTCATGATGGATTCCATAGAAGAGCTCATTCTGAGTTCGTCCCAGGCCACAATCTGCGAAAGACCGTTTCTCTCAGCATAAACCGAAGTTGATTTTGGCATGTACGCATCATCTGTAATTGCAGTCATTACGCCTGCTGCAACGGCAGCCTCTGCTTGCTGTTTTGCCACTGTAGGGTTCACTTTTGAAATGCGCAATGCCAGGCGCAGACGTAAGGTGTTTGCGAATTTTGCCCATGCCGCCGGAGACTGATTGCCTTTTGCGCTGTACACCAGGTCAAATTTGTCGTAAGGCGTTGCTGTTCCAGCTGCTTTCAAAACCGTTGAAGCGGCGTCCAGTTTCTTGAAAAAATCATAATATATGGAATCCTGTGGCGTAAATGCAACTGCGTCTTTTCCGTTTGCTGCATCGAAGTATGGAACCGGTCCGAAATAGTCTGTTACGCGGTGGAACATCCAGACCCACCATACTTTTGCGATCGCATTTTCAGCCAGTTTCTCATCCGTTTTCTCCATGATGGTTTTCAGCTGTGGTGCTGCCGAAATGTAAACCGGATTCCAGGCGGCCGGCATCCATTCCTGCTTGATCACGTAACGGTCTGTCGGGAACGACATTGCAGCCTGCGAGTAAAACTGAGAGTAGACGCCAGCAACCGTTCCTTCACCAATTTCAAAATCACTGGGACCCAGTGTGGTAGTCATCAGCGCATTGGCAAACATGTAAGGATATTCTGTGGCACCTACCGAGCCCAGCTTGGTATTGTCCGTATTGATCGAATCGAAGTCGTTTGTGCAACCAGCCAGCCCGATTATGATCAGCAGCACTGATGCAAGCGATATATTTTGATATTTTTTAAATTTGTAATGCATGACGATCATTGATTTAATTAAAATGAAAGTTTAAGATTCAATCCCATGCTCCGGGTCGAAGGCAGGTTATTATACTCGATACCCTGGTAGTTGCTATTGCCAATGCTGACCTCAGGATCAAAGTCAATTTTTCGTTTGCCAATCCCGGGAATATTCAGAATCGCATTTCCCCTGTAAATGAAGAACAGGTTACGTGCTACGAATGAAATCTTTGCCGTCTTGATAAACTTGGGAAGTCCCTTTAACTCATAACCGAACGTCAGCTCGCGCACACGTACGGCTGTGGCGTCGTATGTGAAAAACTCGGCCCATGAGTAATTGTTCTGCGAAACAGTTGTCCAGAATTTTTCCGCGTTTATGGCCTTGGTATTAGCAGTTCCTTCCACAGTCACACCTGGTAAAACCCATGAAGCTGCATCTCGGTACTGCGTCGTGTAATCGGCATTTCCGAAATATGCGTTCTGTGCTGCGGTTCCGGAAGTAACAATTCCACCAAATTTACCATCGATCAACAGACCGAGCGTGAAGTTTTTATAACTGAAATTGTTGCTGAAACCAGCCGTGTATTTCGGGTTGTAATTTCCTACTCTTTCTATGGCGTCAGTCTTAACCGGAACACCGTTTGCATCGATCAGATATTGTCCGTTGACCTGTTTCCATTTATATCCGTACATATCCCCGTAGCTTTTACCCTCCACAACCAGTGGCGTAGCTGTACGGACATTGGTGCCTGAGCCCAGGTAAACGCGCGGAACCCTTGGATCCAGTTCAATAACCTTATTGCGGTTAAGCGCATAGTTCAGCCCCATATTCCAGGTGAAATTATTTCCCTGCAGAATTTTGGCGGACAGCACGATTTCAATCCCGGTATTCTGAATATTTCCGGCGTTGAAATACCGTGATGCATAACCAGAGGAGGCTGGTGCGCTCACCGTTAGCAGCTGATTTTTAGAATTTGTTTTATAGTAAGTAACATCTATTCCAAACCGGTTTTCTATGAATCGCCAGTCAGTGCCGAATTCCAGCGATTTTGTTAGTTCGGGTTTCAGGTTGCCGATAGATTTCGTAGGGCTGCTTGAAACGAAGCCTCCGAATGTTCCACGGCTATATGTATACGTCTGGTTAATAAGGTACGGATCTGCGTCATTACCCACTTTTGTCAGCGATGCCCTAACTTTTGCCAGACTTATCCAATTCGGTAAATGAATCATTTCCGACAAGATTCCTGAAAGGCCAACGGATGGATAAAAATAGGAGTAAGGCTCAGGAAGCGTGCTGGACCAGTCGTTTCGGGCTGTAAGGTCCAGAAACAAATAATCTTTGAATGCGAACTGCGCCGTTCCGTAAACGGAATGAAGATCTCTTTTGCTGGTTGCCGAAGTCACGCCGAGATTGGTTGCAAAGCCAAGATCGAATTTGTTTGGAATGCCCAGCCCGTCTGCGTAATTCACTCTTCTTCTCAGACTTCTCAATAACATCGACCCGCCGACGTTGTAATTGATCTTGAAATCCTTTGTGATATTGTTGGTGCCGTTAAGCAGCACATCTATATTCCGTTCCGTAACCAAAGCGTTTTCCTCGGCATAATAACCTCCCGGAAGCCGGGCGTAATTAGCCGTGTTGTTTGCGTAACTGTGCGTATTGAAGTCATTGTAGCTGTCTGAACTGATGCGTCCCTGAAGATTAAGCCAGTCGGTGAACTTGTATTTGAGGGCAACCAGTGAGGTAACCCGGCTCCTGTTTTCCCGGTGTTTGGTATTGTAAATGGTCCAGTACGGATTCATGTAAACCGGGTCGGGATTGGTCCAGTAACGCTGCGTTTCAATACCGGTAGAGCTAACTGTCTTATAGTCTTTCAGGTCTTCCAGATTTACCGACCGTGGGATGTGCGCCAGGTTGGCGACCACAAATCCGTCTCCGCCGACTCCTGGCTTGTTCTTGATGGTCTGGAGCGTATAGGTAATTTTCGCATCAACAGATAATTTACTTGTTAAATTGATACCGATCCTGCCGTTGAAGGTATTTCTCGTCAGGCTGTTTGTAGGGACAATGCCGTTTGCGTTGTTGTTGGCATAGGAGAAATAGGTAGTCATTTTTTCGGTACCGCCGCTCACGCCGATTGCGTTGTTGGTTGAAATACCCGTCCTGTAAAAATCGGACTGATTGTTTGGAAAAGCCTGCAACGGGCCGCTTTTTCCTGCCCAGTCTGTCACGGTTTGCCCGGTGATGGCAGCGCCCCAGCTGCCGGTTCCCAAAGCTGAGTAGATTCCACCCGCGCCCTGGCTGTACTGGTTTTGCAGTGCAGGTGTTGTAAAGGCTTTATCGAAAGAAACGCCGGAGTTTACGTTCACACTCAGACCGCCACTTTTACCTCTTTTAGTCGTGATCATCATGACGCCGTTTGCGGCGCGACTTCCGTATAAGGCAGCTCCTGCCGCACCTTTGAGAATGTTAATCGACTCAATATCATCCGGATTGATGTTGGCTACACCATCGCTTCCGCTTGTTCCCCGGTTGTCGTCTCCGGAGTCATTTCTTACCTGGCCTGAAATCGTCGAGTTGTCTATCGGAACACCGTCCACCACAATCAGCGCGTTGTTGGTGCCCTGTATGGAGCGGTTACCCCTCAAAATAATTCTAGTGGCACTACCTGGTCCGCTTGACGATGGTGTGATCGTGAGACCGGCAACTTTACCAGACAAAGTATTGGTGAAATTCGCATCGCGGACTTCGTTAATCTGCTCATTTCCAATTTTTTGTGTAGCATATGTCAGTGTTTTCGCCGACCGTTCAATACCGAGCGCAGTAACGACGACCTCCTTTAGGCCCAGACTTTCGTCCATAAGTTTAATGTCATCGATGTTCGTTCTGTTTCCTATTTCTATTTCTTGGGATTTCATACCAATGTAGGAGACAACCAGCGTATTCGCTTCGGCTGGGACAGCTATGGCGAACTTTCCTGCTTCATCAGTAATGACGCCAATCGTAGATTGTTTTACAATAATGGATGCGCCGGGAACCGGAGCCCCTTTCTGGTCAGATACTTTACCCGTTATTTTTTTGACCTGTTGTCCGATTGCAACGTTGACGAAACCAGTCGCGAGGATAATCAGCAGGCACAAGCCTGCATAATACCCCGGCGCGCGGTTAAAGAAAAAGGTTTTGACTAATGAGGCTTTCAGTAAAGATGCCTTCACTGGTGTTAGAATTTTTTTCATAATCTAAGTTTTCTACTCATGGATTTTGGGTGGAAATAGAATTCATTGGGAACTTCATTGTGCTACTAAAATTTGGAAGCAATCTTTGGCCGCTGGTGCGTGGCTCAGGTGGCGTCGTTGGTATTTCTCATAAACGTTTCAGATTTAGGTGGGCTAGAATAATATTAATTCATTTAGTAAACCAAGCGCAATGGATTCTGGAAAGAACGTTGAGTTTCAAAATTGTTTACAAATATATTTTTATTTTGTTTACAAAAAAAGCAAAATATTGTTTTTTTTAAATTGAATTTGGAAATACAAATCATGGTAATCGGCGAACTCGGCGATCTTTTGTTTTGGCAGGAAGCCTTGTAGAATTGTAGTTATGTTGTGCAGTAATGCGATCTGTAAAAAAAACGCCTTCGCCGTATATTTTGGCGAAGGCGTATGCACGTATCCGTATGTTGTGTGGTTATAATAGATCGAGAGATGCAACCTCTCCACGTATCAAATGTTTGGAAAGTGCTTCTTCTGCGGCTTTGGTGTCCTGTTGCTTGATTGCATTCAATATGGATCGGTGCTCCTGGTCTGTCAGCTCATAGTCGTCCATGTGTGTTTGGGTTTTGCCGAGTTTCTGGTGGAACAATGGGATATTACTAGCTCGGTAAAGATGAATAAGTTTCTCGTTACCAGAGCTTTCTATCAAAATTTCGTGAAATTTCACGTCGGCCTCACAGGCGCCGCCAAAATATCCGCGTTCTACCATGGAAGTGAAGTCGTCGCAAATGTGCTCCAGTTCCCTGATGTATTCGGGATTGTTTTTTTGTATGGATAGCCTTACAGCGCCGAGTTCGAGTATTTCGCGAAGTTCGCGAATCTGGCGGCTGTCTTCAATGGTCAGGCTTTTTACAAAGAAGCCGCCTTTTTCTCCCTGTACGATCAGCTGTTCGCCAAGCAGGCGGGTGAGCGCTTCACGCAGCGCCATTCTGTTCACTTCCAGCTTTTTCGACCATTCGTCTTCTTTAAGCCGAGTCCCGGATAGTAGTTGACTGGAAAGAATTTTGCTTCTTAGTTCGTTATATGCTTTAATTGCTAAAGATTCTTCTTTCATTTTATGTAAACATATTAGTTGTATTTTTGTTAACCGTTGTATTGCAAATGTAGGCAATAATTGTTTACAAACGACCGGCTAATAATTCTGATTAGTTCGTCGCTTGAAGTTTGTCTTTGAATTTTCTTTGGACAGGTCGCCAGAGAAAAAGATCAGCTTTTGTTTGATACCATTATTTTTAATGTAAACGGGATTGATTATGAAAGGTGAATTGTGGGACCTATGCAAATGATTTGGCAAATGTAAATAGGAGCAAATATATCGGGCTTGAAGTCTTCAGGTAGGTGTCGATTTTTGATTCCCTTGTATCAATAATGCCTTATTAATGAGGTTTTATGATTCTTGACATGCGGCATGCAACAACCTCCGGGCTTCACCTGAGTAGTGCCACCTTATTTTACTTTGAAAGATTCACGGATTTATTTTATTTCCATGAACCGTCTGAAAAGCAAGGAACATTTGCAGGCAATACTCTACCAGTCCATGATAAGGTCTATTCGGTCATATCCCCCAACTGTTTTGGTAATTCTTGTGTCCGAAATTGCCTCATACCACCTGGTTCGCAGATTTATTCCTATTTCGGGTTAATATATACGGAACCAAAATATTCGGTACCCAGCACAGCCATGCCACGACAACATATGCTTTGATAAAATCACCATAAATGAAAATCAGCAAGGGCAGCCAGATGCGTAGTGTTACGGCAGCAAAACATGCTGCGTAACTGTAAATCATGAATTGCTGATGCTGGATAACCCGCCCCTTTACAATGCTGGTGTATCCCATCAGCGTGCTGGTAAACCAGACAATGGCAAGGCACAGAAACCCCGTAGCAGCGATCACGCCGCCTTCTGCATGAAGGGCCAGATACGCCCCGGAAACTGAGCTGCAAAGAGCAAGTAACAGGTACAGCTTTCCAAGGTTGCGGTGTATGGCAGGAGTGGCTATTCTGATCCTTTGATAAAACTGAGCCCAGCCGAGCAGCAGGGCCAGCCCGCCGGCAGTAATGTGCGTGTAGAAAGCTGAGCTCCAAAGTACGCTTGCCAATAAGGCACTGTTTTTATTGCCCAATAGTCCAAAGTTATCCTGGAAAAAATAGAAAAGTGGATAAAGCCCGACGAATGTAGCTAGTATGGCAAGCACAGTCTTTAAGATTTTATTGCGTAGTGAAGAAGTAGATTTATGTGGCATGGATACAGTTTTTGTATATGACGCTTTTGTGGGTAGTTTGGTTGCATCTTTCAGAAAGATGGTGAATTCGAAACCATTTACTACTGCAATTCAGTTTAAACTGACCATTCTATTTCGACACAATTGACCAGGATATAACCTTTGATCGCAGGAACTTAGTTGCAAGACCAGGAAACAAAGACGTTGATCTTTTTGTCACGGAATAAGTTCAATAGACCTGGATAAGTGTATTAAATTGTTATCATTTGCAGGTAACCGGGTAGAGTCAGTTCACGAAGTTAATAATGAGCCATTAGAGAGCAGTTGCCGGTAATTTTTGCCTATCGGTAACTTGCTTCCATTTTTTAGGAATACAACATTTCCTTCAATATAATGGATGAACTTTTTGTTTAGAATAAACGATTTGTGTATTCGAACGAAAGATTCAGACTGCAAATTTTCTTCAAAGCTGATCATAGTACGTGGTGTAAGTAGAAAGTTTTGCTCACCCCAGACCTTCACATAATTACCTAAACCTTCGAAATAGTAGATTTCATCAAGCAGTACTTTCACCATTCTTTTATCAGACTTAACGTAGATGAAGTTGGGCTGGGTATGTACTTTCAAATCATCTTTTGGTTCGGAGATCGTGATCTTCATACGAAGATTAAACTGTGTCCTTGCTCTATTTACGGCTTTCAGGAAGCGGTCAAAACGAAACGGTTTTAGCAGGTAATCACATACTTCCAGCTCGAAGCTTTCCAGTGCGTGCTGCTCATAGGCGGAAGTCACGATAATTAGTGGGCGTTGCTGTAATGTCCGGATAAAGTCCAGTCCGCTAAGTTTAGGCATACGTATATCCAGGAAAATCAAATCCACTGTCTGATTACTTAAAAATACCAATGCATCGGTGGCGCGGTAACACTGCCCCGCGTTTTCGAGAAACGGGACATCCGCCATGTACGTAAGGACCACTTCATGCGCAAGTGGTTCATCATCAATGATCAGGCACCGCATATTCATAGTTTTCTAATTCCAGTTCCACCTTAAATTTACTCTTTTCCTTTTCAATTTTAAGATTGTATTTGCCTGGGTATAATAAATGTATCCGTTTTCTCAGGTTATTCAAACCAATACCTAAGGGATTTTCCGATACCAGTTCAAACGAGTTCTGACAGGTGAAGTATAGTTTTCTTCGGTCCGTTTTCAAGGTGATATGCAAAAATGCATCGCCACTAGCAGGTTCAATACCATGCTTAAATGCGTTTTCGATCAATACGACAAGAAGCAGCGGGGCGATGTTGAAGTTTTCATCTGCCATATCCACATCAAAACGCAGGTCAAATTTTTCTTTCAGACGGATCGATTGCAACTGCAGATAATCTTGCAAATACTTCACTTCTTCAATGATCCGAACTGAGGGCTCTGTCGCTTTATAGATTACATAACGCATCAGGTCCGCTAATTGAAGTATTACTTCTGGCGTTTCACTGGATTTTTGAAGACTTAATGCATACAAATTGTTCAGGGTATTAAAGAAAAAATGGGGGTTCAGTTGCTGTTTTAACAAGTTCAATTCGGCCTGTGATTTTTCTTTTTCTAATAAAACAATGCGTGTATTCTGTTTTGACCATTGTGCGGCCAGAAGTACAGGTAAACTAATCAGCAAAATAATGATTGCGCCAAATGCATTCTCCCAGACAAACGGATTTTGCGAGAAAATGCCACCTAATTGTTTGCTGAACGGTAAAAGAGAAAGCAGCTGCCCCATGACCGGATAGAAGAAGCCTACCACGGCTAAGGCACTAAGAAAATATAAGACGGTACCTTTTTCTTTCAGCACTTTGGAAACCAGAATTCTGCTGTTGATCAGAAAGAAAAAATAGCCACATAGATACATCAAAAGCAATTGAACCGCATAAATCAAAAAAGTATCAAATCTGTAAAAGATCTTCGAAAGGTTGAATTCAAACCCGATCAACAATTGATTTTTGGTATCATAAAGCGGATTGTCCAGACTTGATACCGCCATGGACGACAGGGTCATCGCTATGAGCATGATGGAGATAAGAATGGCCTTTTCCAGGCTCATCCGCTGCACCCATTTTGCATTAAAAACCTGCTTATCCCAATACGTATTGGCTACCAGGATTACCTTCAGACCCAGCGAGCAAACAGCACCCTGCAGCACAATCTCCCATGTGTTGGTCTTCTGATCGAGTATAAGGCTGCTGCCCAGTGCTAGCAATGGAAGGTAAATTCCATAGCATGCAATGTCGTAGCTTCGGTACTTGTGCGGAGCAAGCGATTTCTTCCAGCTCTCTTTTTTCCATGCAAATGCCAGGACAGGGAACTGCGAAATGCAAAGCGCGCTTGCTGAGGACAAGTATGTTTCCCAGCTGCCGGCGGCATTAAGTGCCTCAATAATGGCGATCCAGAATAATAGGCCGAGATAAAGCCAAAAGTCCAGCCTACCCGGATAAAACCTGTCTTTTTGAATCCATTTAATCATAGACATCAAAGAAACCGCAGATTCTGCTTCTTGGCAAAAAAGAATGATGAACGCGCCCTTTTTCGTGACATTGGTTTAAAATAAGCTTTCAACACGGTATACCAGAGGTTTATCCTTAAAAGCTCAGCCCATATCATCTATTTTTCGTTGCCAGACAGGTATTGCACAGTTTTGGGCTCTTATCTCAAACTGTAATCGAATGCAACGACTTAAAATCGACCACCTTTTCAAAACTTATGCCAATGGTGTCAAGGCGCTGGACGACGTTTCCCTGGAAATCGGGAATGGGATGTTCGGGTTACTCGGGCCAAATGGCGCGGGCAAATCTTCCCTGATGAAAATACTGGCCACGTTACTTCAGCCGGATAGCGGAAATGTTTTTTTTGATGAAACTGATATCGGACAGAATCCGCATTTTCTAAGGAGCCGGCTTGGGTATCTACCACAGGATTTCGGCGTTTATCCCAAAATTTCGGCAACAGAATTGTTGGAACATCTGGCTGTTTTGAAGGGTATCACAAATAGAGCCGACCGCAAGCAACAGGTAGCTGCACTTTTGCAGCAAACGAATCTGTATGAAAACCGAAAACAGGTGGTCAGCACTTTCTCCGGCGGAATGCGGCAGCGGTTTGGCATTGCGCAGGCATTGCTGGGCAACCCGCAACTGATCATTGCGGATGAACCCACAGCTGGGCTTGATCCGCTGGAACGCAACCGGTTTCACGATTTGCTGAGCGAAATAGGGGAGCAGGTGGTTGTTTTATTGTCCACCCACATTGTCGAGGACGTGCATGATCTATGTCCTGAAATGGCGGTGCTCACCGGAGGAAAGCTTGTCCTGAAAGGCAAACCGAGCGCCTTAACCGAAAAACTACGCGGCCGGGTATGGCAGAAAACAGTCAGCAAAGAAGCGTTGGTTGTTTTGCAGGATCATAGGAATGTGATCTCAACGCGGTTCATTGGTGGCAGGACACAGATACATATTCTTTCAGACACCCAGCCCGATAGCGGATTCCGGCTCGTCGACCCTGGTCTGGAAGACGTTTATTTCTCCACGATATTCGGCATGCAGCGGCCGGGAAAGGGACAGTCGATATGATAGTGGCCCTGCTGCGTTTTGAAATGAGGTATCATTTCAAACAAATCATTTTCCAGGCTGCGGCTGCGTTATTTTTGGGTCTCGCCGCTTTAATGCCGCACGGCAGCTTTGGCGGTTCGGAAATTTTGAAAAATGGACCTTATGTAATCAATTTCATTATATGCCTGCTGTCTATTTTCATGATATTCGTCAGTGCGTTGTTCTGTGCAAATGTGGTGCTCAGGGATAAGTCTTACCGGACAGATGCATTGATTTTGTCTACGGGCATCAGCAAGCGCCTCTACTTCGGTGTTAAATTCTCTGGCTTGCTGTTGTCGGTTTCCCTGATCATCTGCATTGCTGCCGCAGGGATTTTTGTTGGATCCTTATGGTTGCCGGCGAGCCAAAAGGGAAGTTTTCAATTACTCTATTACTTACAGCCGCTGCTTTTATTTGGGTTACCCAATGCGCTGTTTTGCGGCAGCTTCATCTTTGCAGCAGCCATGTCGACGCAAAATGTGAGAGCTGTTTATGCATCGGGCGTACTGCTTTTCATCCTTTATTTTACGGCTTCCATTTTTGGCAATTCTCCATTAATGGCCACATCGGCCCTGAAGGTTGGCGGCCCCGGGCTTTGGTCTGTGCTGGCTGACCCATTTGGATTGACTACGTTCTTTAGTGAATTGAAAAGCTGGTCCGTCTGGCGCCGGAATCATCATGTTTTTCCCGTAACCGGTAGATTTCTTGCAAACCGGTTGCTCTGGACTTGCATTGCTGTTCTTGCAGTTACATTGAGTTATAAGCGTTTCGGGTTTAGTCCGGCCTATGCAAAACAAGCGCGCAAACGTGAAGCTTTAACAGGAACATTAAAGAAATTAGCATACAAGCCTGTTGCTCCGAAAACATCAGGCTTCGTCTACTACATTTCTGCGCTCCGCTCACAACTATTTCTGGAACTGGCTGCGCTGATCAAGCAGCAGCTCTTTCTGGTTCTGCTTGCACTTTGGATTTTTGTTTATGGCGTGGAATTAAATGAAAATCTGTTCCATGGCCCATATGACATTCGCTTTTATGCGACCACCGCCTTAGTTATAGAGCAAGTATTACCAGTACGAATGGTTTTGTTGCTGCTGGTTTTTTATGCATCCGAGCTGATCCATAGGGAGCAGGCTGACAGGATTGAGTCACTTGTTTTTTCAACACCTGTACCCAATGCTGTTTTGTCTTTGGCAAAATTCGGATCTCTGGCAGTGTTGATTGTCATATTGATCTGTTGCAATATAATTACCGGAATTGGATTCCAGTTGGCAGCAAGTCATTCAGGTATTGCGCTTTTACCATATCTGTCGCTATTTTATTACAGCGGGTTCCAGCTATTGCTCTTTACAGCAATGATCATTTTTATTCAAACCATTATTCCAAATAAATACCTGGGCATGCTGTTGAGCCTGGTTGTTTTGGGAATATGTGTTTTTGGAAAAATGCTTGGGATTGAGCGTTACTTGCTACGGTTCGGCTCAGCACCCGAGGTCATTTATTCGGCAATCAATGGCTTTGGGCACCATACTGAATCCTTTAACGGATACATGCTATTCTGGAGCGGTTTCTCCTTTCTACTAAGTTTTCTGACTGCTTGCTGGTGGCAAAACGGAAGGCACGATACATGGTGGAAACGAATGCAGTCCGGCCTGCATAACTGGGATGCGGCTTCAAAAATCACAATAGTTTCAGCTTTGCTGCTAATCAGTTGCACAGGTTTCTATATAATTAAAAAAAGTGATGGACTTGCTCTTGGTGCGGGAAGTAGAAAGGACATTCTGTGGCAAAAGCAATATGAGCAGAAATTTAAGTCCCATGCGGGCATTACGCAGCCTAAAATCACAATGGTCAAAATCAAAACGGACATTTATCCCGATGAAAAAAGATATGTCGTATCAGGCAGATATATCTTAAGGAATAATTCCGCCTCTGCTATATCCAAACTTTGGATCGGAGCTGATCCAGCGGTGGATCTGGTGAGCTTGCGGATGACGGGAGCTAGTCAAAGAAAGTCTGACGAAGGTTTTAACCAATACTATTATGATTTGAAAAAACCGCTTCTGCCGGGTGCCGAAATGGAGCTCGACTTTTCGTTAAAAGTGGACCGGTCGGGTTTTAAACCGTTCGACAGTGAAAATTCAGTTGTAAGCAACGGCAGCTATATTGAGCTTGAAAAGTTTCTGCCGTTTTTTGGTTACAATAACAGATTTGAGCTGGATGATCCGCAAATCAGGAAAGAAAATGCGCTTGTGAAGCAGACCATACCAGTAGAGACCGATCACCACTATCACTTGGTCGATTTTGAAAACACCGTTTCTACTGTTGCGGACCAACAGATAGTGTCTGTTGGTAACCTGAAAAAATCGTGGAAAAAAGGCGGTAGAAGCTACTTTCAATATAAAACGGCACAGCCTATCGCATTTATGTTCGCTGTAAGCAGCATGCGGTATGCGGTCAGGAAAGAAACCAAAAATGGAATTACCTATCAAATCTTTTATCAGCCAAAACAGATCCAGAACCTGCCTGCCATGATGCAGGCTATGCAGGATGCCATCAATTACGGCGTTGCGCAGTTCAGTCAATATCCGCTCAGACAAATCACACTGGCCGAAATCCCGGCTTACCGAGGCGCCGCAACAGCCTACCCCGGTGTAATCTTTAGTAGTGAAAAGTATAACTTTCTGGTTGATGCAAACGACACATCCCGGCTCAATTTCATTTATTCAACCACGGCCCATGAAACCGCACACCAATGGTGGGCCTATAAAATTCATCCGCAGAATGGCGCCGGCAACGCGCTGTTGACCGAAACGCTTGCCAAATATACCGAGGCAATGGTAGCCGAAAAGCGCATGGGGAAAATGAGGCTGGGCAAATACCTTCGGACAGATAATGAGCTTTATTTCAGTTTAAGAAATATCTCTGGTCAGAAGGAGTTGCCATTGAGTAGGACGTGGCAACAGCCTTTTGTGCATTACCAAAAAGGTGGTTTGGCAATGTATGCAATCAGGGAATCTTTGGGAGAAGAGCATGTGAACGCTTCACTTAAAACTTTGATATCCAGTCATAGTTTTCCTAATGTTGAACCATCAGCTGACAACCTGATCAATGCATTGAGCCGAAACACCACGGCGTTTGAAAAAACTGTGGTCGAAAACCATTTGAAAAAAGTAATCGTCTATGACAACAGCATTAAAGTACTTTCTTCGAAGGAGATTGGTAATGGGCGATTTAAGTTGAAATTGCTGGTTTCTGTCCAAAAAAATGATGAAACTGACTTAAAATTAAAAAAAATGCAAGCAGATGATTTGATAGATATTGGGATCTTCGAAGCGGAAAGAGGATATTGGAATGCGGATACCAAACCTATCTATATTCGAAAGTACCATTTTGCAAAACCGCAAACGGAGATTGAAATTGTGATTGACAAACAGCCAAAGGTTGTGGCAATAGACCCTTTCGGTTACTTCTTAGACGGCGTTCAGAAGAATAACATGGTATCTTTCTAGTTCTCTTCTAATTTTAATATACGAGTAAGGACATCAAATGTATTGGTCAAAGAAGGGCTTCACGAATTTGGAATTTATTGTAGCTAGTGACAGAAGCAATTTGCTCCTGTCACTTTGTGTATCCCTAGTTATTTCAGCTTGATCCCATGTCCAGCCCGGAGAATTCGGAGCCACAGATCACTAAAAATCGGAAATTTAGGACATGTCGTTTCGGTTGAAATAGACCATGTTAAATAATTGATTTATATTTTTTTAGCTTCGGATGAATAATAGTCGGTTGGTGGTCAATCTGCCACCGAATCACATGGTCAAGCTATCTGAATTTTCCAGTAAAGAAAGATGATTTGGTAGAGGCTGCTTTAAGTCCGGTTCTGATTCCTGCTGTTTGAACAGAATTTCATCCAGATAACTCAGAAATTGTGAGTCGCCTTTAAGTTCCTCTATATCCTCATTAGTGATGAAAAGACCAGAAAGCATTCCATTTTTATATCCCATTTCCCTTGATCGCCATATCCTAATTTATTAGGAAACCGGACCACAATTTTCTCCGGTTTCCCAAGCTATAAGTACATACACTATTGAACGATAACTTTTTTTCTTTTCGTTTTATCACCTTGGAAACGACTGTCCGTCGCGTGAAGAAAGTAAGTTACTTTTTCCAGGGTGCTCACATTGATAAAGATATATTGGAAGTAACCATGCTCACTTTTCTTGCCATGGATTCCAGCGCGCTATCGGAGGAAAGGCTTTTTAAACAGGGCTACCTTTCATTTAATTCGGAAAGAGTAGTTTTTATTCAAGAGTCAAGCTCCGAGTAGCAGATCCTTGAACCTGCCCAAATTGTCGAGCTGCCAAATCCGCTCCAAGCGGCAATCATAAGTTATTTTTTGAAGCGACATCATAATCTGATGCTTCTTACGTCGCAAAGCGTTAATGGTCCGGCTTTGGCCGGAAATTATTTAAGTTGCTCAACAGTTTTCATAAAAAATAAGTATTCTATATTGAAATCTACATATTTTAACAAACAACGCCATTTAGACACCTCATGATGCAACGACTCCTTTATTTTATTGTATTTAACTTACTCGTTGCTTCATGCAATCAGGTAGAAAAGCCAAAAGAGCAGATAGAAAAACCGATTAAATATGGCTCAAATCATGGGAAGTATGCAACAATACACAACACGAAAATATATTACGAGGAGTATGGACAAGGGGTCCCTTTGCTACTCTTGCATCAGGGGCTTGGCTCTATAGAAAACCTGGCTGGAATCATACCCGAACTTTCAAAACATTTCAGAGTTATAGCGCCTGACGCTCCAGGGCACGGACGATCAGAACATGCCGACAGTTTAAGTGGCGAATTGCTAGCCGAATACAATTCGCAGCTTATCGATCAACTTTGCCTGGACAGTGCGTATGTGATGGGCTGGAGTACGGGTGGTAACACTTCACTGCTACTTGCAGCAAATAGACCTGACAAAATAAAGAAAGTGGTGAGCGGTGCTTCGAATTCAAAAGCCAGTGGACTAACTGAGGAAGCGCGCGACATGTTAAAGCAATATACCGTTGAAGCTGTAAAAGAAGATAAAGACTGGTTAGAAAATTATCAGCGGATGAATCCCGAACCTGAAAAATGGATGAAGTTTTGGGAAGACAATCAAAGGACATGGGAAAGGGAAATCAAGATCCAAAATGATAAAATTACCAGCATTAAAGTACCTGTATTGTTGATCCGTGGTGACAGGGACATGATCAAACTAGATCACACGCTATCGATTTTTGAAGCGCTCCAAGATGGACAACTATGTATTTATCCTAACATAGGGCACGAAATGCCAGACGAAAAAGGGGAGATGCTATGCCGGATAGCAATCGACTTTCTGAAGGAAAAGAGTTATCCCAAATTACGTCGGTAAAAACCGTGGTTTAACTGAGACTTGCGACGGCAGTTGAAGAATACGATAACTGTCTCACACGCAATAGCCATGTGGAAATCATTTATAATAAACAATCCATTTTTTGTTAAATGAGAAAATCCAGAGCAAGAGGGTCAGGGCCGATTGAGCGAAGTTGTTGAAATATTAAAAGGAGAATATACTTTACCCATTGAGTTCCAACCGGATTATAAATAAGTGCATAGAATACGCAGGTATTCTTGTCTCAGATTATGTAAGTTTGTTTTCTGTTATTACATTTTTCAAAATATCGCCCCACAAAGGAAAGCGTTCGTGAAACTTTATACAGTAAGTTAACTTTTGCGATTCTTCAAGTCCTGGCAGAATATGTTCCTCAAAATCATGCTGCATTGATAACATAAAATCAGTCAAATCCGATGTCCCACTTATTGAATAGCAGTTATCATTAATACTATTATCCAAATCTCTACTTTTCCAATCTGAAATAAAAGCTTGATGACTAATATGAGTTGTTAAATCATAAATAGTCGCCTTTTTCTTTTGCTCGTCTTTAACGGTAGCTTTTAATGCAATACCTATATTAAATGTAAAATCAACACTGTCTTTTGAGTTCCAAGAGTAATTTTGAAGATTAATGACATTAAAAAAGTCGCCTTTGTCTTTCCACCAAGTTTGTCCACTGGTCAGATATCCGAATTTTTTCAAAGTCGGCTTCAAATAATTCTCAACGAATTGTGTCTGTTTTTCTTTCGCATTCATCCTATTAGCATATTTAAAAGTGTTAAAGAGTAAACTTGTCAAAAGATATACTTGTAAGGCTTAATTGTCCATTTCATAATATGTCTGGTATTTTGGGCACTCACGTACTCGTCAGCACATATCTGGTTTTCCATATCTAAGGCTTTACACAAGATCTTTAAGAATCTATATCTTAATGGAAGATGGGGAGTAGGTTGGATTTTAGCATCGACGACTTGAAGTCAAGTACTTAATAGATAGGACCTGTAAGTGTGCTCTTATTCGAGATCGACCTTCTTACTGACTTCTAACTCCTCTTGTCTTTTGGATATTTTGGAGACGTTGACCACCTGGTTCAGTGTTGCTGTCTTTTGCAGTCATTTTCTGCATGTTAATTCAAAACAGATTATTCCTGTGCGCCGCTTATTCCCGAGTGGTATACATTCCCGCTCTTCATTACCACACAGGGGGAGGAAAGAATCGGCTGATTTCCGTTATAAGAGCTCCACTTCATGGCGCCGGTGGCAGCATCAAGTGCGTAGATGAATGGACTAAAAGCAGACGTGTATACAACATCACCGGCGATGGTTGGGCTTGAACCAGGATTTTCCAAAATCTGGAATTCCCATTTTTTTAGTCCGGTTACCGCGTCAACTGCGTTCAGTTTCTTATCTTCAACAGTACAGAAGTACACGATTCCATTACGGACCGTAGGGCTAGTCCTGCTGCTATAGGTGGGGATGGCCCATTTTTTTGTTCCGGTGGCCGCATCCAATGCATACAGCAACCGAACGCGGGCCATTGCATACACTATACCATTTGCAACTGTCGGAGACGAAACAATACCGGAACCTGCCAGAGCTTCCCATCTTTTTGCCCCGCTTGCTGCGTCAATTGCATAAAGCTTTTCATAATCGCCTATATAAACCAGTCCGTTTGCAAATGTGGGGTTAATAGTCAAACTTAAATCCTTCCAGCCCAATTTAAAATCCCATTTTTTCTTGCCTGTAACTGCATCAAGTGCGTGTAATTTGTTGTCATTTTCGTCATCACTCTCGACGTACACTATACCGTTCACACTCATTGGGCTCGAATAAATTATTCCATTAGTAGGAAACTCCCATTTTTTTGTCCCCGTAGCTGCATTCAAAGCATATAGCGTTCCATCAAGGCTTCCGATATAGACTGTCCCATTGGTCACCATTGGACTGGACTGAATTTCACCATTAGTAGCAAACTCCCATTTTTTTGCTCCGGTAGCAGCATCGAAGGCGTGTAGCTTTTTGTCATCACTCCCAACGTACACGATACCATTTGCAACGGACGGGCTGGATTTAATTTGCCCGCCTGTCGCAGCCTCCCACTTTTTTACGCCATCAGCCGCATTAATCGCGTATAGATTTTTGTCAAAACTGCCGACGTAAACCATGTCGGCAACATCAGGCCCGAGTTCAGGCTCAGTAGTATTTTTCTTCTTGCAAGATGTAAAGCTGTATATGATAACAAAGAGGGCAAACAGGCGGACAAACATCATTGAGTTTTGTTTGATATGATAAGTGATTCAACAATTTTATGCAAATATTACTTTTTTCATTGACATACGGTAGATGCCAACATATCCACACGCATTTAAGATCAATTAATCTGACTGTCGCAGAAAACTTCGGTTTTTTTTGCACTTATCACGTTTTACCAGCACAACGGTTGAAACGTGAACCATGATAGAAAAGATGAAGCCAGGTGCTGTATTTTTTGTTTCGATTACGACAAGATTTGTTAAGTAAAATACATTTATTTGAAGATAAACTTGGATTAGATGGGAAAAAGTAGAAAAGTAGTAAGACTCTGGCATTTAGTTTAGCAGTAAATCTGGATCTTTGATGTAGTATTTCCGACAACCTATTATAGCATACGGATGCAGCATTACGAGAAAAAAGCAACAAGCCTCCTTTCTACTGCCATTGATCGTGGCGCTGAGAAAAGTACCTGCCCCTCGGAAATTGCACGCTTGCTATTTCCTAAAGACTGGCGTGAGCATATGAAAGATGTACTCGATGTAGCAATTGATTTGCATAAAAAAGGTTGCATAGTAATAACTCAAAAGGGAAAACCTATTGATCTTAAAGATTTCAAGGCACCGGTCCGCATTAAAATTATATGAATTGGAGTATGTAATTAAACCAATCAAAGTAGGTTCTATTTGCTTAACTCTTTCTATATAATTTTGATTGCTTTCTATTTTCACTTACTGATGAAAGCCAACAGCAGCACACTTACCGACCTGACCAGTCTGGATAACAGGGGTTCAAAACTCGTAAACCTTCATTGCTGGAAAAATTAAAATCATTATTAAACAGGAGAATACATGACTAAAAAGCGAATATTATTTACGGGGGGATCTGGGAAAGCAGGAAAGCACGTGATACGCTACCTGCTGGATCTAGGACACCGGGTGATGAATGTAGACCGGGTGCCTTTGGATTACCTGGGTGTGGATAATCTGACAGCTGATATTACCGACTCCGGGCAAATATTTAATGCCATGAGTTCATATGCAGGATTAGATGAGCTGGAACCGGGTAACGGCGTGCCGAGGTTTGATGCTGTAGTACATTTCGCTGCTGTGCCCAGGATCTTAATTACCCCTGATAATGAAACTTTTCGGGTTAACACAATAGGTACATACAATGTGATTGAAGCAGCTGTTAAACTTGGAATAAAAAAGATTATTATTGCTTCGTCAGAGACCACCTACGGTATTTGTTTTTCAGACGGCAAAACCGATCCTCATGTGCTGCCTTTGGAAGAGGACTATGATGTTGATCCCATGGATAGCTACGGATTATCGAAGGTTGTGAATGAGAAAACGGCTCGCGCCTTCCAGCGGCGCTCGGGCTTTGATATCTATGCACTTCGCATCGGAAATGTGATCGAGCCTCACGAATACGCTGAACTGTTTCCACATTATTTCAAAAATCCTGAAGTGCGTCGGAGAAATGCGTTCTGTTATATTGATGCGCGTGATCTAGGACAGATTGTAGATTTATGTTTGAAAAAAGATGACCTTGGTTATCAGGTTTTCAATGCCGGAAATGATCACAATGGTGCGATCATCCCCAGCATTGAATTGGCTGAACGGTTTTTCCCTGGTGTGCCCATTACCCGTGAACTGGGGGAACACGAAGCATTGTTTTCAAATCGAAAAATCCGTGAAGTCTTGGGATTCAGAGAACAACATAACTGGCAGAAATATGTGAAATTAGAATGATTAATTCACAAGTATTACAGTAAGTAAGCAGCCACTTATAAAACCTGGACTTAAGTGGAATATGCCCCCTTATAGGGTAAAATTAAAGAAAGGTGAGCCGCAAATGTCCTTTCTTTTAATTTTACCCGATTATGGAATGGCAACAATAGAGAGGACAAAATGGAGAAATCGGAGCCACTGATCACCCCAATTCGGAAATTGCGGACAGGCAATTTCGGTTGGAATTGACCAGTTTAAGTCAATGGTTGATAGTTATTTAGTAGATTGTGAGTAGTAGTCTGCTGATGGTCTATCTGCCAAGGAATCATATGGTGAACGCTTGCGAATTCTCCAGTGAAGCGAACCGAATTCCTCAGTAAAATTGTATCACCCTTTTGGATTGATCAAACTGAAATCTTCTGCTTACGGTAAGGCAACAACCGAAATAAATCTCAGAGCAAAGCAGAGAGCTACTTCACATTTTACAGTATGCGTGATGGTCGTACGCGGGATGAGTCACAAGCAAATAAGAATATCCGGGTTTTCTTTAATCAATTTGAAAGCGCTGGATTCGTGAAGTAGCTACCATAGATGTATTGGACGGAATTAGAATTGAATATTTATACATAGAATGTCAATTTGGTAATAGATGTGTATCTGGAGATTCCGGTGAAAGGGAGCCAGCGTTCCGGGAAAGTGAGCCAGTTCCTTTTTAGTATTGAAGTGTTGTAAATTTAGCTGTTTTTTATCTTTCTCAAAGAAGCTCCCTCGAGATTTATTCTGTGCGCGTTTGCTGTCAGTCTGTCACATATCGCATCAGCTAAGCTGGGATCATTTAAGTAGCCATGCCAGTTGCCTACGGGCATCTGTGCGGTTATGATTGTAGATCCGAAAGCGTAAGGGTCTTCAAGTATTTGCAGTAGTGCCATTTTGATGTCGTGGCTAAGCGGCTGCAAGCCGAAGTCATCGAGGATCAGGAGTTTGACCCGTGCAATTTGATTGAGCCATTTCAGGTAACTTCCATCCAGCCTGGCCAATGCAAGTTGCTCTATAAATCTGTTCATGGGATAGTAAAGTACTTTATGGCCTTTTACGCAGGCTTGCCTGCCGAGTGCACAGGCGAGATAGGATTTGCCACAGCCGGTAGCCCCTGTGATCAGTATGTTTTCGGATTTTTCTATAAAACTGCAGTCGCTTAGCCTAATCAGTTGTTCAGCCGTAATACCTCTTCCCAGCTTGCAGTTCACCTGTTCGACATGTGCGCTGTACCGCAATTTGGCAAGCTTGAGATACATCTGGGTACGCTGTTGGGTTCGTTGTTCTAATTCGGCTTCCGTAAGCATTGCCACCAAGGTATGTGCTTCGGGCTGCTGATGTAACGGCTGTTCAAGAATGGCGGAGTACCGGCTAGCCATTCCTTGTAATTTTAGTTGTCGTAACTCTTCCCAGGTCTTGTTTGTATTCATTTTTATTTGTGTTTAAGTGAGGCAATTGATTCGTAAGGGCATTTTATTCATATGCTCCTGCACCCCTGATATTCTCATGATCAGGCGTCTGGAATAAGGTTGTCTGCATTAAATGGGGAGCTTTGTCAAGATTATTGGCCAGGATATTCGTCAGAGTTCTGTAGCTAAATGTGCCTGAAGGCAGTGCCCTTTGACATGCTGATTCAAGACGGTCATTACCGTAACTATTGCCCAGTCTAAGGATACCACGGCATGAATTAAATGCTTGTTCAGTAAACTGCCTTCCTTTTAAAATACCTTCCATGTAGCCGTGCGTACATGGGCCTACCTGTGATGCTAACCGCAGGAAGTAGTCACTATCCCAGCCTTTTTGCTGTGTATAACTGCGGTGGTTCTCAGGCATATGTTCTTTAACGGTTGTGTAACCGTGCTGGTTATAAAGGCGCTTATGAACTGCAATACGTTGGTGGTCCAGGAAAATCTCTACGGTCTGGGTATCATAAATGATATTTACCTGTTTGCTTATATAGTGGTACGGCACGCTGTAGTGGTGCCAATCTTCTCCCAGAGTAACATGATAATTTTTCTGAACTTTAGCAGAAGTGCTGTGCTTTAAGGTAAATGGACTGTCTGCCAACGGCTGAAGTAAATGCTGTTCCTGCTCGTTGAATTGCCTGCGGCGGCTGTAATTTTTCCCCTTAAAGTTCTTGTCATTATGTAGTTCAAGCTGATCTCTTATAGCGGCATTGACTTCATCAATGTTAAAAAAAATACGATCTCGTAATGGAGCGTAAATGCGCTGATAGGCGATTTTTACATGACCTTCAGCCGGCGCTTTATCTTTTGGCCTATATGGCCTTGCGGCAACCAGATCCATGTTGTTATGCAACGCCCATTGCTGCATAAGATCTGTAAACGTAGGTTCGTAACGGTTGCTCTTTTGGACCACCTGTTTCATATTGTCGGTCTTCAAAGACAATGGAGCGCCTTTAAAATACCGAAGACAGTTATTCAAAGCAGCCAGTAGATAAGGAAGCCTGGCATTAGGCAGCGCTTCTACATAAGTTAAATTACTGAAAGGCAATACACAAACCAGTACCGGGCAACTTATTTGCTCACCGGTAGACTTGTCAAAATAATGCATCATACTGCCAGCGAAGTCCACCATAACAACCTCACCCGCCTTGTAAGTCGCATGGAAACTGGGTTGCAAAACTTTACTAAGCTCGTTAAGATGGTAGCAAAATTGGGAATAGCGGTATCCCGCAGGATGTTTTTCAAAATATTCCTCCCAGAGGAGTTGACGGGTTACGCCGGTACGTTTGAGTTCAGAAAGAAAATAAGGTACTTGCTGACGAAAATCCTCCTTCCTTTGGTCTTCATCCTGAACCGAAGGTGTATCAGAATATAGAATAGCAGACAAACATGCGTCGCCAAGGGCTTGCAGTTCTTTGAAGCTGTGTGCGCTTTGAAGTAAGCGTTCACGGTAATATTTAACCGTGTTACGGGAAAGATTGAGTTGCCTGGATATTTTACGTTCCGAAATGTTCCGATCCAGCATCTGTATGATCATGCGCAGTGTCTGCATTGAAGTAACTTTGTTTGCCATCCGTTGCTTTTGTTTTTTTACAAAAGATGGTGGTTATAATTACTTCAATACCAAAATCACTGGCTCACTTTCCCGGAAAAGCTTTGAAGAGCGATCACAGGTGGCTCACTTATGCCGGAATGTCAGTACTCCCGACTGGCTCACTTTCCCGGAATAGCTGTAAAAACCTTCCGATAAAGTGGCTCAAGTTCCCGGAATCACTGGCTCAAGTTGTCCGGAATAAGTGGCTCTCTTTGCTCCGGAATATCCAGTGTATCGTTCTGAAAGCCTTAGAATAAACGAAATTCACACTGAGGATACTTCTTACCCGCCTTTAAACTGTTACTTACGGGTCTGATAGGTTGTAAATTTCAATTTTGGATTGGTTCGAAACACTCATTGATTTGTTTATGATACCTTAGATTTTCGGTGATCATCGCCGAAAATCTAAGGTATTGTTAAATTAATTAAATTATTTAAATTTGTTTAATCGGCGATCATCGCCGATTTTATTTAAATAGGTAAATAATGCCACTTGATGCCAACAGACGTAAAGAGGTATACCGCCTGGTTCCTGAGGGTGCACTGGTCACAAGGGCGTGGCTACAATCTCACGATTTGTCGGGTCACGCGATCGATAATCTCATAAAAAGCAAGCAACTTACAAGCTTAAAAAATGGTGTTTATAAGCGTGAAGGATCCAGTGTAGCATGGGGAGATGTCGTTTATTTTCTTCAAAGAAATGATGCCACGGATCTAACCATTGGAGGTATAACCGCATTACAACTTTTAAAACTCTCCCATTATCTGTCGTTTTCGGACAAACGGATTGTCCAGTTGTATGGTCAGGATCCGTTACCCACCTGGATTAATCGTGTCACGGATGATTCCTTTTTTCAAAAAGGTAATGCCAGTGATTTACTCGGACGGGCAGCGGATCCATTGTTAGCGAAACAACTGAATCAATTTACCAGGACATTTGACTGGAAAGACACCCGCGAGGGGCTAAGGATATCAACCCCGGAAAGGGCTATCTTGGAAGTACTTAATGAGATTCCGTCAAAAATATCTTTTGAGCATGCCGAAGAGCTTATGCAGGGCATGAACACCCTTTCTCCGCGGGCATTGCAGCAACTGTTGGAGCTTTGCAATAATTTCAAGGTGAGACGTCTGTTTTTCTGGTATGCCGAGCGGCAAAATCATCCCTGGCTAGTCAAACTTGACCGCGATAGAATTGAGCTGGGTTCTGGAAACCGGGTAATCGTAAAAGGCGGACACCTGGATAAAAAGTATCGTATTACTGTACCTGACCGCTATGAGTAAAAAACAGGAGTATACTCAGCAGGTCAGACTTCTGGTCCGCTTACTTCCAATCATTGCCAAAGAATCCTGTTTTGCTTTGAAAGGAGGAACAGCGATTAACCTTTTCTATCGCCCGTTCCCCAGATTATCAGTCGATATTGATCTTCTATATCTGCCCACGGATGACCGGGCTGCCGCATGGAAAAAAATTAAGGAGGCTTTCACAAGAATAACTGCTGATATTAAAACAACTATTGCTGGAGCTATCGTTCAAGACACAACTCAGCAACAAGATAATTCATTAAGGCTGATTGTGACTCTGGGAGAGATAAAGGTTAAAATTGAACTTTCTCCGGTAATCAGGGGCTCTGTGTTTCCTGCCGAAAAAATGGAGGTACACCAAGCTGTTGAAAGTGAGTTTGGGTATGCTGAAATTATTGTCGCTTCTCACCCGGATCTGTATGCCGGTAAACTTTGCGCCGCTTTGGACCGACAACATCCAAGGGATCTCTTCGATGTCAGGCAGCTTTATGAAAACGAAGGTTTAACAGATGATTTACGTAAAACATTTTTGATTTTTCTAGTCAGCCACTTCCGCCCAATGGCCGAACTGCTTAATCCCAACAGAAAAGATATTTCCGGAATCTACGAAAGTGAATTTGTGCAGATGGCCTCGGTCGATATTCCGCTGGAAGAATTAATTGAAACCAGGGAAAGATTAATTCATGATATCAATCAGGACATGACCGAAAAAGAGCGCCGCTTTCTGTTGTCCGTGAAAAATAAAACACCTGACTTCACACTGCTCGAAATGCAAAATCCAGAGCTGATTGCGGAGCTACCGTCAGTAAAATGGCGGTTGATAAACCTGGAAAAAATGTCTGATGAAAAACATAAAATAGCATTTGAAAATCTAAAATCAGTGCTGTATCCAGAAAGTCTCTGAAAGTTTACACAGGCAACAGAAGCATATTGGCAGGATTTTAAAATATCTATTTGCTTTTCAGCCTCGAGTGATACAAATTTTGCTATTCTAATGATTTTGTGGCTTGAGAAGAGTATTAAATGAAAGTAAAAAGACATCTAACAACACTAAAACTGACTGTTACAAGGCTATGCTGATTTTGATATGCTTAATTATCGGATTAAAAGTACTTCCTCTTAGAAATGAGTTCAAGATTCTTAGGATTTTGTCAGATAAGCCTGAGACATCTGGTTGGAAGCAAATTTTCTGTAGTTAGGTGATTGCGTACTTTTTGGCTAATTTCAATCAAAAATATTACCTTGGAAGAAATTATTTGTAAAATTTTTTTGGTTGCCGATTCTTGCGTTTTTTGGGTAATTACTTGTCCCTTATTTGTCCCTTAAAGTTTATAACTAATTGAAAATTAGATAGTTTTAAGTTTTGTATCGGCAAATAAAAGAAATAGTAAATTAAGATTTTAATAATTGATGAAAATAGATACAACATTTTTAGAAAGATGTATTGCAGCCCTTGACAAAGCGCATTCGTTATTAATCAGGTCGGAGACTGATAGTGTAGAATATGATATGTTTCGTTCGGCCTGTGTCAAAGAATTTGAGCTTATTCTGGAACAGGCTGGCAAATTATTGCGAAAAGCTATCAAGCCTAATTTTCATAGTCCAAAGGAAGTTGATAAAATGGTATTTAAGAACGTGTTCAGGAATGCTGTTTTACGGGATTTAATAACTGATGAACAATGTGAGCGGTGGCTGCACTATCGTGACAACAGAAACAATACCGCTCACGATTATGGGGTGAATTTTGCGAATGAAACGCTTGTGTTTTTGCCGCAGTTTATAAAAGACGGCGCCGACCTGGCCACTGTTTTGAAAAACCAAAATGAAGAATAAATGCTGTTGAGAGGAAAGGACAAAAAAGAATTGGTCACCATTTTTCAAAACGTAGAAACACCCATTGAGGTTTGGGTGTATGGAAGCCGCGTAAATGGAAAGGCCCACAGTGGGAGTGATCTGGGTCTGGTTATTCGCAAGCAGGATTTATCGCCACTCGATATGAATGAATTTGGCACTCTTTGCGAAAAAATTACCGATAGCAATATTCCAATACTCGTTGAATTGAGAGATTGGGCCATGCTGCCCATCTCTTTTCATAAAAATATTGAAGCTAACTACGAGGTATTGTTTTCTTCCATCATCGATGTGCCTGAGGACAAGCACAAATAAATTTTTGCATCTGATGCTTTTATAACAAAAATGAAGGAATTACTCCTTTACGAACCCAAACGAATGAAGAATTTTAAAGAGACTGCAAATTTTATCTGGTCCATAGCGGATTTACTGAGAGGCGATTACAAACAAAGTGACTACGGGAAAGTGGTATTGCCGTTGACCGTACTGCGCCGTCTGGACTGTGTGCTTGAAAAATCCAAAGAAGAAGTTTTGACAAAATACGAGCAGGTCAAAACGATGAATGTGCAAAATGTTGATCCGTTGCTCAATAAAGTATCGGGTTATAAATTTCATAACAGAAGTCCCTACAACTTTGATAAGCTGATTGCCGATCCTGAAAACATCGCGGCCAATCTCCGCAATTACATCAACGGTTTCTCGGAAGATGCGCGTGAAATTATCGAACAATTTGAGTTTGATAACCAGATCACCAAAATGGATGACAATAACCTGTTGTTCATGATCGTGAAACGTTTCCAGGAAGTGGACCTGCATCCCGACAAGGTGAGCAGCATGGAAATGGGTTATCTGTTTGAAGAACTGATCAGGAAATTTGCCGAGATCAGTAATGAAACGGCCGGAGAGCACTTTACACCGCGTGAAGTAATCCGGCTGATGATCGACCTGCTTTTCCTGAACGATCGGGAAATCCTGACTAAAAAAGGAATTGTAAAAACGATCTACGATTGCTGTGCTGGAACGGGCGGTATGTTGAGCGTTGCCGAAGAATATCTGAATGAGCTGAATCCTGATGCAAGACTGGAAGTATTCGGACAGGAACTGAACCCGGAATCTTATGCGATCTGTAAATCGGATATGATCATTAAGGGACAAAGCGCTGCCAATATCAAAAAGGGAAACAGTATTTCGGAGGATAAATTGCCGGGTGAGCATTTTGATTACCTGATCACCAATCCGCCTTTTGGGGTGAAATGGCAGAAGATTGAAAAATCGGTTAAAGCGGAACATGAAAGCAAAGGCCACGGCGGACGTTTTGGTGCTGGATTGCCTTCTGTTTCCGACGGATCGTTTTTGTTTCTGATGCATTTGATGTCCAAAATGAAGCCGGTTAGTGATGGCGGTTCCCGTCTGGCGATTGTGTTTAATGGTTCGCCGCTTTTTTCCGGCAGCCCGAGTTCGACCAAAAATGAAAGCAGTATCCGCCAGTGGATTATTGAAAATGATATGCTCGAAGCCGTGGTAGCCTTGCCCAATCAGCTTTTTTACAACACCGGTATCAGCACCTACATCTGGATCATTTCCAACCACAAACCCGATTACAGAAAAGGAAAAGTTCAGTTGATCAACGCGGTTGATTTCTCCAAAAAAATGAGCAAATCCCTGGGTGACAAACGCAATGAATTATCTGGCGACCATATTAAAGAAATCACCAAACTGTACGGGGAATTTACAGCCAGCAATTATTGCAAGATATTTGACAATACCGATTTTGGTTATGCCAAAGTAACCGTGGAAAGACCGGAACGCGATAAAAACGGAAAACCCAAACTGGACAAAAACGGAAAACCAAAAGCCGACAGCAGTTTGCGTGACACCGAAAATATCCCATTAAAGGAAGACATCCAGACCTACATGGAACGCGAAGTGTTGCCGCACGTGCCGGATGCCTACGTAGACGAAACCAAAACCAAAGTGGGTTACGAAATTAACTTCACCAAATATTTTTACCAATACAAACCGCTCCGTTCCCTGGCTGATATCCGTGCCGATATTTTCGCGCTTGAAACAGAAACGATGGGATTGATTAAAGAGGTAATTGAATAGAAAAGATGCAAAACCAGTTAATGAATCCGACGGATTCAAATATTTATAGCAAAGGGCTGTAACACAGGAATGCGACCCCGTCGGGGTCCTACCTGACCGGGTAGTACCTTTTCGATATGAAATTTTCTATAAACATTGGACCTCTTTGAGGTCATTAGAAGCAAATGAAAAAATATTAATGGAGAGGTACGAGAAATATAAGGATTCGGGAATTTCAGAATTAACAGTAATTCCGAAGCAGTGGGCCATAAAGCGATTAAAATACTTTGCAAAGATTTGTAACGGGCAAGATCAAAAAGAAGTATTAGATGATAATGGTATTTACCCCATTTATGGTACTGGTGGTATTTTCGGAATGTCCAACAAGTATTTATATGAAGGTCCGTCTGTATTATTGGGTAGGAAGGGGACTATTGATAAACCGCAATTCTCAGAGACCCCATTCTGGTCAGTGGATACCGCATATTATACTAAAATTAGAACTGGTGTCTCACCAAGATTTTTTTATTATTTATGCCTAACGATAAATTTTGATTTATATAAATATGGTTCGGCTGTTCCAAGCATGACTCAAACTACGCTGAATGATATAAATTTTTGCTATCCGCCTAGTGATGAGCAAAGTTTGATCGCAAATTACCTTGACAAAAAAACATCCGAACTCGACACCCTCATCACCAAAAAAGAAAAGCTGATAGAGCTGCTCAAAGAAGAACGCACCGCCATCATTAACCAGGCCGTTACCAAAGGACTTGATCCTGATGTGAAGATGAAGGATAGTGGCGTGGAATGGTTGGGGGAGATTCCGGCGCATTGGAAAATGTCCAAGTTAAAATATGTTTCGATGATTAAATATGGTCTTGGTCAGCCACCAAAACAAAAAGATGATGGCCTTCCAATTATAAGAGCCACAAATGTTTTCAGGGGGAAGATATCAAAGGAAAATCTTGTATTTGTAGATCCAGACGATATCCCTTGGAATAGAGATCCCGTTTTAAAAGAGAATGATATAATTGTGGTAAGAAGTGGTGCTTATACTGGTGACAGCGCAATTATTCCTTATGAGTTCGAGGGAGCGATTACAGGTTACGATATGGTATTAAGAGCATTAACGGTAAATCCTAAATTTGTTGCATTTTGTCTTTTGAGTACCTATCTATTGGATAATCAATTGTTCTTAGAAAGGTTAAGAGCTGCACAGCCACATTTGAATGCTGAGGAGCTTGGAAATTCTTTTCTTGTCTTACCGAATATTGAAGAACAGAATGAAATTGTTTCTCATATTGAAATTGAACATAAACGAGTGGATGATTTGATTTCCAAAACCAACCAGGAAATCGCCCTTTTAAAAGAATACAAAACAGCCTTAATCAGCGAAGTAGTTACGGGGAAGGTGAAGGTGGTTTGACGATTGCAAACGCACCCAACGGGTTCCCTTGTTTATAGAAAAGACGCATTAGGATAGATTGTACGACCCCATTCGGGGTCGTATTCCGTTACCGAATATTGTTGGCTACAAACATTTAATCCCTTCGGGATTTTCATGCTGATGGTCGCCAAAGATCCTTAACAATTTCAATCCTGGTACCTGCCAGTTTTACTTCGTAACGCAAATACCAGCTATTTTCACCACTTCCAATGGCAGAAAAATCCCATCCACGTTTGATGATTTCTTGTCTTATCGCCCACAAATAGGTAGCGCGGGCGCTGGTTCAGCCTTTACATCGGGCTTCGCTGTTTAGTTCAGCAATCACCTCATGATCAGCAGCATTTTGAAATTTTTCCAGAAACTGGCGTTGTAATGGATTAAGCGGTGACATACAAATACGGTTTAATGGTTTGAATATTAAATGATTTGTATTCCGTTGCGTAGGCGATATTGATACGTTTTTGTTGGCTGTAAGCCCGTATTATTGGACCACCGTGGTGTCTGCACCCGGTTGGTATCGTGCGTAACGATTCGAAATACTGTGGCGAAGGTAATAGAGGAAAAAGAATATTCAAAATGTAAATAGTCAGATGTGTAATCCGAGTATTAAATGAACCCAAAGGGTTCAATATTTATAGTAAAAAAATATATGGAAGTCTTGTTCGACCCCGAAGGGGTCGCATCCCTTTTACATTTCAATAATTTCTATAAACATTAAATCCCTCCGGGATTGCTATAACAGGAATTACCTTTCAAAGTAATGTCCGTCTCAAGAGAAGACACATCTAAATTAATACATCATGCCTGGAACATTCACCCAAATTTACATTCAAATTGTTTTTGCTGTTAAAGGGCGTGAAAGCCTGATTGGATCACATTGGGAAGAAGAACTTTTTAAATATGTCAGCGGGATCGTGCGAAATAAGGATCAAAAAATGCTGTCTATCAATGGAATGCCAGATCATATACATTTTCTGATTGGCATGAAACCGACTTGCTGCTTGTCTGATCTCGTTCGTGAAGTAAAAAAATCCTCAAATGGATTCATTAACGAAAAACGATTTTCTAAATCCAAATTTGAATGGCAAGGAGGTTATGGAGCATTTTCATATAGTCATTCCAATTTGGATGCAGTCATATGCTATATTCGTGATCAAAAACGTCACCATCAAAAAAAGACATTTAAAGAGGAATACATGGAATTTTTGACAAAGTTTAATATCGAATTCAAGGATGAATACTTATTTGAATGGATTGATTAAGCCGCAAGATCCCATTGATACTCGTTACCAGTAATTAAAGCCATTTAAATTTCAGGCCATGCCGCTTTGTAACTAAATTTTGATTAAATAATATTAATTCAGTTATTTGACACAGCAGTACCCGTTTTGCATACCGTAAGATTTGCTAACGGGTCATTCTTCTAATCGAAAATTTTTGGGAATTTAGAGAAGTAAAAAAAGCCCGTAAGTGCACTAAGAGGGATACGCCTCAATGGCTTGGAGTCGACCTTCATTCATAACAAGCTGATACAAAGGTGTTAACATATGTTGACATTTGCAAAGTTTACCAGACATTTGTATCGTAAAAAAAATATTAGTCAATTGCGAGTAACATCCTCCTTTAACTCAACTTATGTCTATACATACTGAAAAAATCTTTGAAGCCGCCATTGAAGAAGAACTGTTGCAAAAAGGAGGTTATATAAAAGGGTTTTCTACTGATTTTAACGCGGAACTTGGTTTGTTTCCGGATCATGTTTTTGCTTTTCTGCGAGAATCTCAGCCCAAGGAATGGGAGAAAATCAGCAACATTCACAAAGCGGATGTAGAGCTGAAAGTCTTAAGCCGTTTGCTTAAAGAACTGGATCTGCGGGGAACGCTGGATGTGGTACGCAATGGTTTTACGGATTATGGCGTAAAATTCAAAATGGCCTATTTCAAACCGGAAAGTACGCTGAATGTACAGTCGCAGGAATTATATAAGATCAAACAGCTTGCCGTAACGCGCCAGTTATTTTACGAACGGCAGGGGAGGAATTCACTGGATATGGTCTTGTCGCTGAACGGACTTCCCATTGCCACGATTGAATTAAAAAACCAGTTTACCGGGCAAAATATTCAGGACGCGCAAAATCAGTATGTGTATGACCGCGAGCCATCCGAACCGATTTTTCAATTCAAAAAAAGAAGTCTGGTCTATTTTGCGCTGGACGCCGACGAATGCTTCATGACGACCAAGCTGGCCGGAAAGAATACACGTTATCTTCCTTTCAATCTGGGCCATAACAACGGAGCCGGAAATCCGCTTAATCCGGACGGTTACCGGACTTCCTATTTGTGGGAAAAAGTCTGGGTGAAAGATAGTTTCATGGATATCATCGGAAAATTCATGCACATCAGTTCGGAGGAATACGAACTGAACGGTATCCGGAAAATTAAGGAAACCATTATTTTTCCACGTTTTCACCAATTGGAAGTCGTGCGGAAGCTGACAGCGGATGCGCGCGAATCCGGTGCAGGAAAAAATTATCTGATCCAGCATTCGGCAGGTTCCGGAAAATCAAATTCCATCGCCTGGCTTTCCTATCGTCTGTCCAGTTTGCACAATACTGCTAACGAGCGCATTTTTGATTCCGTCATCGTCATTACCGACCGTAAAGTGCTGGACAGTCAGCTGCAAAATACCATTTACCAGTTTGATCATAAAGAAGGCGTCGTTCAGAAAATTGATAAGGATTCGCAGCAGCTTGCGGATGCCATCAGTTCCGGCTCACACATCATCATCACCACCTTACAGAAATTTCCTTTTATTCTGGATAAAGTCGGCGAAATGCCTAACCGGAAATATGCCGTAATCATCGACGAAGCGCACTCGTCCCAGGGCGGCGAAGCGACTAAGAAAATGAAAGAAGTATTGTCGGACCGTACTTTGGAACAAGCCGAAAAAGACGAAAGTTATTCAGGTCTGGATGAGGATGCGGAAGATGAGATCCGGAAATCCATGCAGGCACGCGGCAAGCAAACCAATCTTAGTTTCTTCGGATTTACAGCTACACCTAAGCCTAAAACGATAGAAGTTTTTGGAACCGTCTCATCGGACGGAAAACCACGTCCGTTCCATGTTTATTCCATGAAACAGGCGATAGAGGAAGGTTTCATTCTGGATGTTTTAAAAAATTACACGACTTACAAAACCTATTTCAAGCTTTCCAAACAGATCGAGGAAGATCCTGACATTAATAAAAAACAGGGAGCGAGAGCGATTGCACGTTTTTTAAGTCTGCATCCGCATAATCTTTCACAGAAAACGGAGGTGATCGTTGAGCATTTTCGGCAGATTGTTTCTAAAAAAATCGGAGGGAAAGCCAAAGCGATGGTCGTTACCGGGTCGAGGCTTCACGCAGTTCGTTACAAAGAAGAATTTGATAAATATATCAGGGAGCAGAAGTATACCGATATCAAAACCATCGTCGCCTTTTCAGGAAAAGTGGTTTATGATGAATATCCGAGTGGCGTTACCGAGGTGGAATTAAACGGATTCAAGGAAAGTGAGCTGCCAAAAAAGTTTGGGACGGATGAATACCAGATTTTGCTGGTTGCCGACAAATACCAAACGGGTTTTGATCAGCCTTTGCTGCATACGATGTATGTCGATAAAAAGCTTTCGGGAGTAAAAGCGGTACAAACTTTGTCAAGGCTGAACCGCATGTCTGCCGGAAAGGAGGATACTTTTGTACTTGATTTTGCAAACGAAACAGACGATATTCTGGCTTCGTTCCAGCCATATTATGAGCTAACAACGGTCGATAGCACTACTGATCCAAACCATTTATATGATTTAAAAAACGAGCTTGAAAAAGCCCAGGTAATCTGGCAAACCGAGGTTGATAATTTCTGCAATGTATATTTCAAATCCAGAAAGAAATTGTCAGAGAGCGAGCAGAAAAAATTATATGCCTTTGTCAATCCGGCTTGTGATCGCTTCAAAGCGCTACCCGAAACAACGACAATTGAAGGAACCGAAACAGCATCGCAGGAAAACTTTAAACACGCCTTACAATCATTTACCAGGTTATATTCCTTCCTGAGTCAGATCATGCCTTTCTCGGATATTGATCTGGAAAAGCTGTTTACTTACGGGAAATTCCTGCTCAAAACACTTCCGAAAAACAGCAAAGACAGATTTCAGCTCGGCGATGAAGTTTCACTGGAATACTATCGCTTGCAGCATATCAGCCAGGTAAACATTCTGATGGAAGACCAGCCAGAATACGGTCTGGACGGAGGAAATGTTTCAGGAATCAGAATGAGCAAGGAAGAGAAAGCGGCTTTGTCTGAGATTATTGAAGTGTTGAACAAACGGTTTCATACGGAATTTAACGAGGCTGATAAACTCTTTTTCGATCAGATCGAAGCCGAACTGCTAAACGATTCGAAACTCGGACAACAAGCCCAAAATAACACGATGGCAAACTTTAAATACGGTTTTGAAGATGTTTTTATGGATAAACTCATCAGCAGAATGGAACAAAATCAGGAGCTCTTTTCAAAGATGATGGATGATCAGGAATTTGGTGGGTTGGTAAAAGGGTATATGTTGAAGCGGGTTTATAATGGGTTGAGGGGGTGATTTTTATTTCCGGCTTGTACGGGCCCGGATCACGGTAATTTATTTTTATGCAAATTTTCAAAAACAACAAACAATCCCTTTCCACTTTAAAAGAAATCCCCTTCAAACTGGAACGGGAAATCCAAGATCTCTTCGAACAAAACCTTGAACTGCTCAGCAGTTTAAAACTTGTCAAATCAGAGTTTTCGATACAGAGCCGCCGCATCGATACCCTGGCTTTTGACCCGGAGAGCAATGCCTTTGTGATCATTGAATACAAGCGAAGCCAGAATTACAGTGCAGTTGATCAGGGCGTTTCGTATCTGAACCTGATGCTGGAATACCGGGCCGACTTCATTGTGGAGTATAACGAGGTACATGGTGAAAATCTCAAACGTACTGATGTAGACTGGTCGCAAAGCCGGATTTTGTTTGTGTCACCATCGTTTACCGATTTTCAAAAGCAATCTACCAATTTTAAAGATCTGGGGATAGAACTTTGGGAAATTAAACAATTTGAGCATGATGTAATTACGATTAATCAGATCAAGAAGTCGAAATCTGCACCGAGTATCGGATCCATGCAGAAGAGTGAAGGATCTGAAATCAGTAAGCTGGCCAAAGAAATAAAAACATATTCCGAAGAAGATCATTTACTTGGTAAGAGTGAAACGACGGTAGAGTTGTACGAAATATATAAAAATGCCATACTGAATCTGGGCGCTGATATTGAAATAAAACCGCAGAAAATGGTCATTGGATTTACCCAAAAAGGTAAGGTATTTGCTGATATACTGATTTTGAAGTCGGAATTGAAATTCTGGATAAATCTGAAAATTGGAAAGTTGGATGATCCTAAACAGTTGAGCAGGGACGTTTCCAACGTGGGGCATTGGGGAAATGGTGACTATGAGATCAGAATTCGCGACACCACGAACCTTGAATATATTATGAGTTTGGTGAAGCAGGCATTGGTTTTTTAATTACAAAAATGCAGGATACATATTTTTCAACTGATACATTTTACGTAAATAATCCGAAATAATATTGAGCTGTCAGAGAACAAAAAGGATACCTGACAGCTCAATCATCAACGCTTCACATAGACTTCAACGATTTCCTGATTAATGTTCAAACTGTCAATTTTTTCAAACCCGGTTTGGATCAATGTATCGTTACGCAAACGGAGTTTAAAACTGAAATCTCTATTTTCCCAGCCTCGGTAATTGCAGTACTCCAAATGTTCTGAATAATCCTGTCCGTTCAGTTTGTAAGTTCCACTGCCAGCGTCAAAGACAGCGGAATCTCCTTTGCCGCCATTGGTATCGTGCTTGAAAAATGCGAACGTATCTTCATTGAAAATTTTGATCATTTCCTGATTGTGAATAGGGAAGGTAACCGTTGTATCCTTACCTGTAATCACTTTACTGGATACCAGTTTCCATGTGCCCATAATTGGCGATAACGAATTTTCTTCCGCCGTATTTTTTTGTTCACAGCTTAAACAAGAAATCAGAACGATTGCCGCAAGTAATTTTATTTTCATTGAATCGGGGTTTACAGGTGATATGGATTGTTGCCCTCTGGTCACAATTTGATAGGTTCCGGTGGACCGTTTTTAGACCGAAATATCTATAATATTATTGATTTGATGTTACTTATTATAAAAAAATGTTCGTTAACAATTTTGTAAAAAACGATTCCGAACAAGTATTTTACAGATTAAACTGTATTTATTTACTCAAACAGATTTTTCGAATAAGTCTGTAAAATCTTATCTTAAAACCAGTGATATGAATAAATACAAGATGGACAATCGTCAACATTTCGTAAAGAAAATAATTCTCTTTGGACTCTTAATATGCATATCCGTCGCCTCTGCTTCCAGAAAAATTACCTGGGTTGCCATTGGCGATTCCATTACTTATCTAAACGACCATCAGGACGAAACCGGCAATAGGGTAACGAAAGGTTATCTGACCTTAATTTCGGAAAAATTTAAAAATATCGAGTATGTTAATCAGGGGCATAATGGCTGGACCTCCATCAACATAGCCGAAAAGATTGAATCTATCGGGTTGGTAAAGGCGGATGTTTATACAATATTTCTGGGGACTAACGACTGGTGGCAGGGGAAAACATTGGGGACCATTTCGGATTATAAAGACAATACCGGTTCAGGCACAGTTTATGGTGCATTCCGGATCATCAATAACAAATTAAAAAAGCTTAACAGTGAGGCTGAGATCATCCTGATAACTCCTATGCAGCGGGGTGATTTTGTTTATATCAATAATGCCAAAAATAATGCTTACGGATCATACAGGACTAAAAAGGAGCAGGAGCTCGAAAATTTTGCGAATGCTGTGGCTGAAATAGGAAAACTCGAAAATTATCCGGTCGTGGATTTATATCACGAAAGTGGTATGACACCGGAAAATATGGTAAACTTCAAACGGTTGAAAGATCCCCAAACCGGCAAGTATGAAAATTATACCTATCCCGGTTATACGGCAGTTCCATACAATCCAGATTCCGACGACTACCCATATCCGCCCGAAGCGATCAATATGACTTATGACGGATTACATCCATCAGATAAAGGGTATGAGATCATCGCCAATATGCTGATTGAAAAATGGAAAGGACTGAAAAAGTAAAGTATCCAGTCTGTCTCCTGTTTTGAAAAAAAAATCCCCGGCCGCAAATTTGCAGCCAGGGATTTTTTTTCAAAATAGATTGTGTCTAATAGTATTGAAGGTCTAAAACAATCGGACTGTCCGTCTCTTCTCCACCATCAACATTAATGAATCCTCTTGTAATGGTTATTTTTTTCGGGTAACCATTTGGAAGATATTCATAAACATAAGTTGATTTTACGCCGCGGTTATTTACATTGTAAACCGTTTCAATCAACGGATTATTTGGGCTTACCGCATAATTAGTGAAATTTCCTTCCCAGTCAATACCCAGATCAAAGAACGGATTTGGCTTCGTGTCGTAAGTAAATTCTACTTTGTTTGTTTTCGCTGACTGAGATTTAACCACTCTGTAAGTTTGCGAAACGTTGTTCTCACCATTCCTCACATACGTCACAACATAACCATCACCGTTAGAAGGGCTCGCAACTTCCTCAACAATAAACCCGGCGTTATTAAACTTGTAGACTTTGTTTACCGTAGACGAAGTCAAAAAGTTCTGTTCAGTAACTTCACGTATCGAGTCCGCTTTGGCAGGGGCATATTGCAAAGTAATTCTTGGATCCTGTTTTTCAGAAACAAATTCAGTTTCAGGGGTAATTTGTGCAACCAAAACTTCCGCTTTTTGAGGGGCGCTACCGTTTCTTGTGAAAATACCTGTCTGGAAAAATCTTGGTTTTGAAAATGCAACGTACTTTTTATAACCGCTGAGATATCCTTTTGAATAAGCATATTCGATCAGCAGTTTTCCGTTGAACGTTACACTTTTAAGTTTTACACCGACTGTGTCTGTGCCAAAAGGTGCCTGGTGCTCAATGGCAACGACCGGGTCAGGTTCGGTCGCATTCGAGTTGCATGAGATGGCCGCTAATAATACTGCTAAATAGAAAAAATTTTTCATGCCTGCTTTTGTTTTTGATTATCCTTGGTAAAAATTATTCTTAATAAACTTAGTTGGGCAAATACATTAAATGTAAGTTTCTTTAAAGTTAAATTTTAAGTAGGAAGGTCAATCACTGAAACTGGCGCATCATCTGGAGTAAACGCAAAAGTTGGGTGCAATTAGCTAAAATAATTCTACTTGTCATAATTATTTGTTCTACATTTTAATTTATCATCTGCCAAATCATCCAAGCCTGCGTTTCTAATAAAATTTTAATCATCATTTTTGTCTTAATCACCTTAGTTTTTGCCGTGATAAAACCAACTCAGGAACTGGTAACTCATTGTCATCATGGGATTTGATCAGACTTTCCGTTTTTTTAATAGATTTTACCTATTTCATTATAAAATTAATCGATTGTTATTATTATCTTGAATATTATAATTTTAATGGTCTGCAAGCGATTTAGGTGCAGTCCAGTGTTTGTTAAATCATGAACTAATTAAAATGGAAAACGAATCAAACGATATCGGCAAATGCCCGTTTCACAATGGCACGATGCAGCATAGTGTTGCTGGCGGAGGTACACGGAACCGTGACTGGTGGCCTAACCAGTTGAAGCTGAATATTCTGCGTCAACACTCTTCTTTGTCCAATCCGATGGCAGACGACTTTAACTATGCGGAAGCTTTTAAAAGTCTGGACCTGGAAGCAGTTAAACAAGATCTTCATGCACTGATGACCGATTCTCAGGATTGGTGGCCGGCGGATTTTGGCCATTACGGTCCTTTGTTTATTCGTATGGCATGGCATAGTGCCGGTACTTACCGTGTAGGTGATGGCCGCGGCGGTGCAGGTTCGGGGCAGCAGCGTTTTGCGCCACTGAATAGTTGGCCGGATAATGTAAGTCTTGACAAGGCGCGCAGATTACTGTGGCCGATCAAGCAAAAATATGGCAAGAAAATTTCCTGGGCAGATTTATTGATTCTTACAGGTAACGTGGCCCTGGAATCAATGGGCTTCAAAACATTTGGTTTTGCAGGAGGTCGTGCGGATGTATGGGAGCCTGATGAGGATGTTTACTGGGGAGCGGAGACAACTTGGTTGGGAAATGATAAGCGTTATGCAGATGGTTCGCCAGGCGTTGCTGATGATGGTGTGTTGGTTTCAGATGAAAATCCGGGACGCGATATCCATTCACGTAATCTGGAAAATCCGCTTGGTGCCGCACACATGGGGCTTATTTATGTGAATCCTGAGGGTCCGGATGGAAATCCAGACCCGATCGCATCTGCAAGAGATATTCGTGAGACCTTTGGCCGTATGGCTATGAATGATGAGGAAACTGTGGCGTTGATCGCGGGTGGACATACATTTGGAAAAACACACGGAGCTGCTCCTTCTGATCATGTGGGTGCAGAACCGGAAGGTGCTGACCTGGACGCCCAAGGTTTTGGCTGGAGCAATAGTTATGGTTCTGGCAAAGGCGCGGATACGATTACCAGCGGATTGGAGGTAATATGGACTACGACGCCTACTCAGTGGAGCAACAATTTCTTTGAGAACCTTTTTGCTTTTGAATGGGAATTAACCAAAAGTCCGGGAGGCGCACACCAGTGGGTTGCCAAGGATGCCGGTGATATCATCCCGGATGCCTACGACAGTTCCAAAAAGCATGCTCCAACCATGCTTACGACTGACCTTGCTTTGAAATTTGATCCGGCCTATGAAAAAATATCACGCCGCTTTTTAGAAAATCCTGACGAATTCGCTGACGTTTTTTCAAGAGCATGGTTCAAACTGACCCACCGTGATATGGGGCCTCGTGAACGATACTTAGGTCCGGATGTTCCGTCAGAAGAATTAATCTGGCAGGATCCGATTCCGGCAGTGGATCATGCCTTGATCGATGAAAATGATGCAGCAGGTTTAAAATCTAAAATTTTAGGTTCAGGACTGTCTGTTTCAGAATTGGTATCTACTGCCTGGGCTTCGGCTTCAACTTTCCGCGGTTCCGACAAGCGGGGAGGAGCTAACGGCGCGCGTGTGCGACTTTCTCCTCAGAAAGACTGGAAAGTAAATAATCCGGTTCAACTGAAAAAAGTACTTGGAGTTTTGGAAGGACTGCAAAGCGAATTTAACAATGCACAAGTGTCGGGTAAAAAGGTTTCTCTGGCTGACCTAATCGTATTGGCGGGCGTTGCCGGTGTAGAAAAAGCGGCGCAGGATGCCGGACATTCTGTTAACGTTCCTTTCACACCAGGGCGCATGGATGCTTCACAAGCGCAAACGGATGTGGAATCGGTTGGATATCTTGAACCCGCGGCTGACGGTTTCCGTAACTACAAAAAAGCCAAATTTTCAGTGTCTACCGAAGCATTGCTGATTGACAAAGCCCAGCTTCTCACATTGTCAGCACCCGAATTGACGGTGTTGGTAGGCGGAATGCGCGCTTTGGGAGCCAACTTTGACGGATCTAAAAATGGTGTGTTCACGAGTCGCGAAGGCCAGCTTACCAACGACTTTTTTGTCAATCTGTTGGATATGAGCACCGCATGGAAATCAATGTCCGCAGATAAAGAACTTTATCTGGGAACTGACAGGGCAACAGGTCAGCCGAAATGGACTGCAAGTCGTGCAGATCTTGTGTTTGGTTCAAATGCAGAATTGAGGGCAATCGCAGAAGTTTACGGAAGTGCAGATGCTCAGGAAAAATTTGTGAAAGATTTCGTAAAAGCCTGGGACAAAGTGATGAATCTTGACAGGTTCGATCTGAAATAGGTTTTGATTCAATTAAAAATCCCCTCTTACTTTCTGGTAAGGGGGGATTTATTTTTAGTTTATTGAATGTTTTTGCCGTTGACTTTTACATTATTCATTGTAAAATTCTTACCAACCGTTTTGTCGTACGAAGCATTTTTAGCGGTAATATCGAGGTTATCAAATTTAAAGTTTGAGAGTTTGTCATATTCACCTGGGCTCACATCAAAAAATACTTCGCATTTCAGCTTGATATTTTTCAAACTGATGTAATCACAATAAGATAACGGAACATCTTTCCTGCCTTTCAGATCAAAAAACTGTTTCCATGGTTTTACATAAATTAAACTATGCGCCTGCCCATCTATATTTTCAACACTTATAAATTCATATTTTTGCGGAGTATCCGGTCTCATTTTTAGCCAAAGCACACGCATCGCATTGGTAATGTGACAGTCACGCATCACGATATTTTTATTGTGAATGGCTTCGCTGCCGCAGGTCAGGGCCGCGTGACAAAAGCCAAACTCACAGTCTTCGATCATGATATTTGAATTGCCGCCGTTGCCTGGGTCCTTATCTGCATATGGTCCTTTTCCTCCTTTCAACGCAATCGCATCGTCGTTGACCGCCAGATAACAATCTTTGATTAGCACATTATTGCACACATCCAGATCTATCGCGTCTGTGCTTGGTGCCTTAATGGGTTCGTGTGGTGCTGTTATGCGCACATTGAGGATTTTGATATTGTTACACTGATAATAATGGCTCGTCCAGAAACCCGAATTTTGGAGCGTAACATCCTGCACCTGCACGTCGTTACTTTTCCAGATAAAAACCAGTCTTGGCCGGGAAACTTCAAGGTTAGTGCAATTAGGATTTTCCTTCCTCCTTTGCCAAAATGCCTTCCAATAATTCAGTCCGTTGCCATCGATGGTGCCTTGGCCTGAGATTGTAAAACCGTTGACACCATACGCATTCACCAGTGCAGGGAAATAATCCAGACTTTGCCCCTCCATTCGGGAGGCCATGATCGGATAGTCCGCGATTTTATCGGAGCCTTTCAGCACTGCACCTTTCGAAACGAAAAGGTGAGTTTTAGGTTTGAAAAACAGGGCTCCGCTTAAAAACGTACCTTTGGGAAAAACAACCACCCCACCACCTTGCTGCTCAGCCTTATCGATTATCTTTTGCAAAACGGCTGTTTGCACAACGGTACTATCCATTATCGCGCCATGGTCGGTGATGATGAATTGCCTGCCAAGATCGTTAATATTAATTTTTGAACTGTCCGAAAACCAGTTTGGAATTTTAGTCCCATCTGGAAAATAAGTCGATTTTTCCGTTTGTGCAACCGAAGAAAACGAAACAATTATAAAGCTCAAAAACAGTAAAATTGATTTAATCATCACAGATAATTGTAGTTTGATAGCAATCCAAAATTGCAATTATTTTTTGATTTAATACAGTAAATCGATTGGATACTGGGATTTTTGAATGGGTAACGATTGATAGGAAGACTTTCTTAACTGCCGGCTTCTCGCGCAAATCGTTTATTCAAATAATAAATTCTCAGCCTTGAATTTTAGAGCTTAAAAAAATTGCTGAATGAAATATTTAGTACTTTTTGTTATATTGTTTTGACATTTAAACTGTTAAGATCATGCTGGACAAAATTATGAAGTGGCTTTTATTCGCTATACTTTCGCCTTTTTATATTTCAACAAAGTGGTGGGAAACGTTTAAAGGCGATGCTCAAAAGTTGGAGTAATGAGTTGGTTTGGAAAAAATGACTTTGGTTGCGTTATATAAGTGGTAAGTATAACGAAAGCAAAGTTAGTTCCGGTTATTAAATAACTAGAACCAACTTTGCTCTTTAGAAGATGATCACGTTAGTAATGCATTTTAGGCCTCAGAATGCAATTTTCTAACACCGTTAGATTAACTTACAGGCACTTCTTGTGCGGGAATATTCGTTGCCGGATTTTTTGGCAAGGTTACAATCAACACGCCGTCAATGTATGTCGCGCTAATGCTGTCTGTCAGAACTTTACCGTTTAACTGAAAAGAGCGTTCAAAACTGCCGAATTCGTACTCCTGATGGCTGAAACTGACTCCATCATTTTCCTGCGTTTTTGGAGCTGAATAGGATATAGTCAGGATATCCTCAGTTGCTGAAATCTTGAAATTACTTTTATTCAGTCCCGCAGCGTAGAGCGAAATTATAAAAGAGGAATCATTTTCCTGTATGTTGGCCGCTTTACGATTTGCAAATTGCCCACCGAAAACTTTATCAAAACGCCCCTTGCGAGCAAAATGTTCAGCGAATTTGCTTTTGAAACCGTTACCACACCCGTGGCCATTATATCTGAATCCTTGTTCGTTTTGTGAATCTGTTTTTGCTTGATTATACATGATCTTAAAATTTAATCTGAATGAAATATTTATAATTTAATGAACCTCCACCGTACCAATGTGACCCGGCGATTTTTTACTAGTTGATAGGGATAATGGTTGATGATTTAGAAAACTTTGGCGAAACTACGATTGGTTGGCTGGCCATACCGTAATGGTTGCCAAGTGGTGTGATACCACCGTGGTAATTTTGAAATTCATGCGGTACCGACATGTTCTGTCTGTCATTGAACAGAAGGCGTTTTACCAGCATCACCGCACCCGCCACGAATAGTGTGCCTAGTAACAATTTGAATAAAGTAGTAACGATAAGCGCTGCAAGGCCTACGATTACAGTTGCGCCGATAAGTCGGGGAAATATAAAACGAGCTTTATTTTTCATTATTTGTCTTAATTAATTTTAAACTGATTGATTTATTTCTACTGATTTTTAGGGTAGACGCGCCACAATAATTTTTACTTTATGAATCGCCAAATATTTTTTAATAATCAAAAAATGTAGTGAAAGTAACTTTAACGGAATTGCTGCAACTGCCTCTAATTCTGATCAGTGAAAAAGAATCGATACCGGTAGCATACTTCAAATAAAAATTGATGGCATGCTTTTAGCATAGCAACCATAAATAAATATCAGCACTATGAACGCAAAAAATAACAGATCAAAAGAATCACTTTCTCCGGGGGCAGTTGTTGCAGGAATCGTACTTGCTGCCGCCTATGGTTTCGCCGCATCAGTATTATTGACACCGCTCTCAGGAAAACAAACAAGGTTTAGATTAAAACATTTTTTGGATAGAAGACCAGGGCGCAGGTACAATGGGGATTTGTTCAAGCAGGATCATGATCTGGTCATTGTTGAATAATTTTCTCTTCGTCACCAAACCAATGTGTTGCCGGATTTATTATCTGGCAACATTTTTTTTGTTATCAATGATAAAATGGAATGTTCATCTTTTTTATTTTTTTTACTGGAAATAAAGGGAAATGGTTTGATGATCCGACTGCATTAGCTGCTTTGGACGTTTCATTTAGTGGTCAGCGGTAGTCGCTAAATTGAAACTGTTTTTTCTTTTAAGTCTCCGAAGTATCATGTCAATGACTATTATATCTTTTCTGGATATAGGAAATTGGTCCGACGTATCAGATTAAGCCTTTTTTGCACTAGGAAAGGTGGCTCAAAGCGAAAATAAATCTGAGGCAGGTTAATCTATTGATGAATTTCCGATCGATAGCGTGTAAAATCGAAAGTATTTAAGAACTTACGTTTCGAAAACGGGTTTACCCGAAATAGCCAATCAATTTCCTGATACGCGTGGTTTCCAATAATCAGCATATCAGCATTTTGGGAAAAATAAAATGTTCCAAGTTTTAAAAACAGTTTGAAAAATGAAAAAACTGATCATTGCGGTTAGCGCTTTGTTTTACTTGCAGGTACCTGTTACGGTAAACGGACAGGCGAAATTAATTGAAAAGGTCGTTCGAAAAGGCTCCGAAACCATCATTCCCTATGAGCGTTATGTTTTGCCGAACGGACTGACGCTGCTGATCCACGAAGATCACAGTGACCCGCTCGCGCATGTGGATGTTACCTATCATGTGGGATCGGCCCGTGAAGAGATAGGGAAGTCGGGATTCGCGCACTTTTTTGAACACATGATGTTTCAGGGCTCGGACCATGTGGATGATGAACAACATTTTAAGCTGATCACCGAAGCCGGCGGAACTTTGAACGGAACTACCAACCGCGACCGGACGAATTATTTTGAAACAATCCCGGCAAATCAGGTGGAAAAAATGTTATGGCTCGAAGCTGACCGGATGGGTTTTCTTCTTGATGCCGTAACGCAGAAAAAATTCGAGGTGCAGCGTGCTACGGTTAAAAATGAGCGTGGGCAGAATTATGATAACCGTCCCTACGGGCTGGCCGGGGAAATGGTCTCTAAAAATCTATATCCTTATGGAAATCCTTACAGCTGGCTGACGATCGGATATATCGAAGATCTGAACCGTGTTGCAGCTGTGGACTTGAAAAACTTTTTTCTTCGGTGGTATGGGCCGAACAACGCAGTTGTAACGATCGGTGGCGATGTGAATCCAAAACAGGTTCTTGCCTGGGCTGAGAAATATTTTGGCCCGATACCGAAAGGTCCAGCCGTTAAACCAGTCGTGCTTCCCGCTCCTGTTCTGGAAAAAGACCGCTATGTTTCCTACACCGACAACTATGCCAAATTGCCGATGTATTATATGGTCTATCCAACAACGCCGACATATAGTAAAGATGAACCGGCACTGGACTGCCTCGCTGAAATACTAGGTCAGGGAAATAATTCACTTTTGTATAAAAACCTGATCAAGGCTAACAAGGCGGTCAATATGTCGGTGAATAACAGCACGAGTGAGTTATCCGGTGAATTTGGTTTTCGTGTTATACCTTATCCCGGACAAAAACTATCTGATATCGAAAAAACGATTCGTGAAACTTTGGTGGAATTCGAAAAACGTGGCGTGAGCGATCAGGATATTTCCAAGTTCAAAAGCCAGAGCGAAGCGAATGTTATTTATGGTCTTGAAAGCGTTTCAGGCAAAGTTTCGCAGCTTGCCAGTTTTTACACTTTCACAGGGAATCCAAATTACATTGGCAAGTTCCTGAAAGACTACGCTTCTGTTACTAAGGAAGATGTGATGCGTGTTTACAACCAGTATATCAAGGGTAAACATGCTGTGGTTTTGAGTATTCTTACCAAAGGAAATGAGGATAACAAGGCCGCTGACGACAACTACACCATTTCTCAGGCAGGTTATAAGGCTCCTGATTATGGATATGCCGGGCTTAAATACAACAAAGCAAAAGATAAATTTGACCGCAGCAAAATTCCTGCGCCGGCAAGTGCGGTTGTTGTAAAAGCGCCTGAATTGTGGAAAGGCAAGATGGGCGATATCAAGATAATTGGTACCACAGCGAATGAAGTACCCGCAGTCTATTTATCGTTAAGTTTTAAGGGAGGCGCATTTCTGGACAGTGCTTCCAAATCCGGCACGGCGAATTTGTTTGCTGCGATGATGGGAGAAGATACTAAAAATTATACCTCAGAAGCATTCTCCGTAGCACTTGACGAACTCGGAAGCAGCATTGACATCTACGCAGCTGACGACGCAATAAAGGTTCAGGTACGTTCGCTGACAAAAAATCTGGATAAAACGATCGCGCTTTTGGAGGAACGTTTACTTCGCCCGGCATTCAATGATCAGGATTTTACAAGAAATCAGAAACGATATTCTGAAAGTATTAAAAATGCATTGAACCAGCCCGCTACTGTGGCAAACCTGGTCTACAATTCTTTGCTTCAGGGTGAAGAAAATCCCCTTGGACGTTCTACTTTAGGCTCTCAGGCAACGATCAATAATATCAAACTATTTGATGTAGCGTATTACTATAAAAATAAATTCTCGCGAAAAGATGCGGAGATTGTGGTCGTTGGTGATGTCACTGAAAAAGATATCTTATCAAAACTTACATTCCTAAATGAAATGCCTGGCAATGAAATCACATTCCCGGCTTTCCCTTCCGCTCCGAAAGTTGAAAAAACAAAGGTATATTTTGTAGATGTTCCCAATGCCGCACAAACGGAATTTCGAGTAGGGAAAGTTACTGACATGAAGTACGATGCGCTTGGCGATTATTACAAATCCAATGTGATGAATTATCCCTTAGGTGCCGCTTTCAACAGTCGTCTGAATTTATATCTTCGTGAAGATAAGGGTTGGACTTATGGCGCCCGTTCTTATTTTGCAGGCGACAAATACACCGGAACCTATACTTTTACTTCCGGGATAAAAGCGGAAGCCACAGATAGCGCACTCGTTGATGTGTTAAGAATCATCACTGATTTCGAAACCAAAGGGATGACTCCCGAAGAACTCGCATTCACGCAAAGTTCAATTACGCAAAGTGAAGCAAGAAAATATGAGACTGGTTTTCAGAAAACGGGATTTTTGAGCAACATCCAGACTTATGATCTGCCACAGGATTACACCGAGAAACAGAACCAGCTTTTGAAAACACTCAGTGCTTCGGATGTCAACAAACTGGCATCAGGAAATCTTCCGAAGGAAAAAGCCCTCGTAATCGTATTGGTAGGCGATAAGACGAAATTACTGGATAAAATATCGGCCAGAGGATTTGAGGTCGTTGAACTTGACCGCGAAGGAAAACCGGTTAAATAGTTATTTTAATGCGTTAGAAATCCGGTCTTTCTGTAAACATTTACAGAGAGACCGGTTTTTTTATGTCTTTTCTGTGCAACCGGCAAATCGGTGCCATGTTTTTTTCTGGTAAAAGTAGAAAAGTTCAAATTTGCCAAATTGATAGTCTGTCAGAATAGGTTGGCATTATCACTTGGTTTTTTGTTCCAAGAAGCTAAATCCTGATTTTTCCAAAAAATGATAACGTTCCCGGTACCGATTGCATAGAAAAATTTACATTAATCATTGGGAATACTCTAAAACATACCTTAATTACTGCTGAACCTGGCAATTTGGGTTAGAATATTTCCCGGAAAAATCGTGTCCAGTTTTGTCTTGCTGTGAATGTTTGCCGCAGAACAGTGCAGGTTTTCCCCAAATAACTGATGCCTCTTTAATCAAGAAATATTAATGAATCATTTTATAAAAGGACTGTTTTTCATTCTGGCTTTCTTTCAAATAGAGCCCATCTTTTCCCAAATTGATCGGAAATCGGTGGTCGCCAGGCACAATGTGATCGTAAAATCCATCGATACACTTTCTTCGCTGACGGTTGGCAATTGTAAATTTGCCTATACTGTCGACGTCACCGGGCTTCAATCTTTTCCTGAATATTATGCCAAAGGAGTTCCGCTGGGAACGCAGTCGGAGTGGGGCTGGCATAGTTTCCCGAACCCGGAAAACCTGAAATTTAGCGAGACTTTGAAACCGTATGATTTTAATGGCAAAGCGGATCGGTTGTATGCTGTACAAATTAATGAGCCTGCAAGAAATAAAAATGCCGTCAGTTATTTCAGAGAAAATCCGGCGCGTTTGCAGCTTGGAAATGTTGGTTTGGAGCTTTTGAAAAAGGATGGCAGTATTGCTCAACCTCAGGATCTGCAAGATATTCATCAGGAACTGAATCTCTGGACCGGTGAAATTTCAAGCACTTTTTCGTTAGGAGGAACTACCGTAAAGGTACTCACGATCGCAGATGCAGAAAGAGATATTATTTCAGTTCATATTACATCCGCCTTATTAAAACAAAAAAGGATAAAAGTCAGATTCAGATTTCCATACCCGTCCAACCAGTTTACAGATGTTGGGACAAATTATAAAAACAATTCAGCACATGAAACCACAGTAAGTCAGTCCAGTTCTGGTGCTGTTTTTAGCAGGAAACTGGATGAAGACCGTTATTATGTCAAGAGCAGTTGGACGGATAAAGGGAGATTAACTAAAACCGGCGATCACGATTTTGAACTTTTGCCTGCGCCAAAAGATAACTTTCAACTTACTGTTTCGTTCTCACCCGAGAAGGTATCCGGAAGTTTGCCAGGATTCACAGAAGTTGAAAAAAGCAGCATCACGGGTTGGAATAAGTTCTGGCTTTCAGGAGCAGCCATTGACCTTGCAGGAAGTACCGACAGCAGGGCAAATGAGCTGGAAAGGCGGATCGTTCTATCGCAGTACCTCACACGGGTCCAGTGTGCCGGAAATTTTCCGCCTCAGGAAACGGGTTTGACCTACAACAGCTGGTATGGAAAACCACATTTGGAAATGTACTGGTGGCACGCGGCCCACTACGCGCTTTGGGGAAGAACCGAATTGCTGGAAAAAAGTCTGAAATGGTATTTTGATGTGTACGATGGAGCAAGAGAAATTGCCGAAAGACAAGGTTATGAAGGGGTACGATGGCAAAAAATGACTGATCACCAGGGCGTGGAATCACCATCTTCAGTTGGATCATTTTTAATTTGGCAGCAACCGCATGTCATCTATCTTGCTGAGCTGATTTATCGGAACAATCCTTCGAAAGCAGTTTTAGAAAAGTATCAGAAACTGATTTTTGGAAGCGCAGATTTTATGGCTTCATTTGCTCATCTGGATGCCAAAACCCAGAGTTATAACCTTGGAAAGGGGATTATTCCTGCGCAGGAGTGTTACAACCCACTAGAAACATTTAACTCACCTTATGAGCTGGCTTACTGGAAATGGGCCTTGCAAGTTGCCCAAAAGTGGAGGGCGCGCTCCGGATTAAAACCTGATCAGCACTGGCAGGAAGTGATTGATAAACTGGCTCCGCCCGCGCAAAAGGATGGCGTTTATCAGGCCGCTGAAAGTGTCGAAGATTCTTATTCACCATTAAGTAAATTCACGATTGACCACCCTGCGGTTCTGGCTGCGCTGAGTACTTTGCCGGCCAATGGCGTTGTTGATACTTTGGTTATGCAGCGCACTTATGACACAATCGAAAAAGTCTGGCACTGGGAGCGTACCTGGGGTTGGGATTTTCCTATGATCGCCATGACGGCCACGCGTTTAAAAAAGCCGGAAAACGCGATTGATGCTCTTTTTAAAAATATCAGGACGAATACATACTTACCCAACGGACATAATTTTCAGGACAAACGCCTGACGATTTACCTTCCCGGAAATGGGGGAATTCTTGCAGCTATCGCGTTAATGTGTGCTGGTTCAGATGATCTTAAAACTGCAAATCCAGGTTTTCCCAAAGATGGAAAATGGAAAGTAAAGTGGGAGGGTTTGAAACCGCAGCCTTAATTATTTCCTGATCTTATGCGGGACGTTCGCGGAATCCTTTTTTCGTTAAACCCGTTTGTGAGACATGATATGGCCAATCAGTTTCAAAATGAAGTATTTCGTAGAAAAAGATTCGATCGTTAGGGAAATTTGGGGTAAGGCAGATTCCATACTTTTCATCTTTGCCGGCGCCTCAGCCGAATTTGCCTTAAATAAAGCGGTTGACTGGCTCTATTTTACCGGCCGGCTGCCTGCAGATCCTCTTGGCCGGCTCTTCTCAACGGTTTCTTATGCCCGACAAATTGTATTTTCCCGGTATGAGGCCGCGCTGGATTCAATTGATAAAATTGCTGCCATTCACCATGATGTTGAACACAGTCGGGGAGACCAAATTCCTGACTGGGCTTATCGGGACGTTCTTTTTATGCTTATTGATTACTCCATTCGTTCATTTGAGGTGCTGGAAAGAAAACTGACTCTCGCTGAAAAAGATGATGTGTTTCAAGTATTTCTCGCCGTCGGCGAGCGTATGAAAATCAGAGGTCTTCCTTTGACTTTTGAAGCTTGGGAAATTATGCGAGAACAGCATTTACAAGATAATCTGTTACACAGCGATTTCACTATGGATTTGTATAAACAATACAGGAAACATTTAGTACCGATCCGGTATCCGATGTTGAGGCAGGTTCAGATCATGGTGGTTCCTGCCAGAGTCAATCAGCTGTTGTCGCTTGGGAAAATTAAATATTTAAAACCGGTACTATGGGTTTATAAGGGCTGCCGTTTTTTAGGGTTTGAAAAATTTATTCGGAATGCCATATTACCCGGCGATTATAAAAATCAGGTAATTGAATTGGATTCGGTGTGAAATTGCATGCAGGTCGGTTATATGGATTTATAACAAACATGAAAATAAAGTCCTCGTCCCAAAAAAAGAAGGTTTTCTGATTAAAATAGCTACGGATTCTTTACCCTGATCGCGGTAAAATCTATGAAGTAACCATAAGCGCCGAATATTTGTGGTGAAGTAAGAGCACCATAACAGTCTTTGCGCCTGTACGATACATTCACCTTCAAACCATGTTTCCTGAATGGAACCGGCAAGGAAAGCGAATCCCCACAGGGAACTAACAAGTTTTTTCCTAAACTATATGTCACTCCATCAAAATCCCTGTGAGCTGTACTTAATTTACTTTGGCAATCGCATGGCCCAGGCTGATTATCCGAGTCTTTGCATTGGAGATGCAGGAAACTTACAGCCAAAAGTGTTGAAGTAAATTTTGCTATTTTGGCAAAGTTCATTTGAAAAAATTTAGATGATGTACGAGAGGTTAAGAAACCTTTGAATGCTCCATAGATCCTATTTCAAAATCGTTATTTTGACTATTATTGTACCGATCTTTTAATTCAGTTTTCCAATGATCGAAAGCTGAAAACCCTGATTTGCCCGCATAGTGTAAACCGGGACACCGATCATTGTATAGCCCGGATCAAATAATGTATAACGGATCGGCCGGTTGAACCGGTAAATCAATTCTGCTGAAAAACGTTTGGAAATGGAAAAACCCAAACCAGCTAAATAACCTAAATCTTTTTCCTGTCCTTTGTTCTGAGGGATGCTGAAATCCGCGTCAAACTTTCCTCCTTCGGTGATTATGGCGTTTGGTTTGGTGGTTTTTGAGTCGAAGGATATGGTACCTTTATAAATATAGGACGGCATAATACCTCCGGTTATATAGACTTTAATTCTATCTGGAAATGGGTAGATTTGTACAGTAAGAGGAGCCTGTAAACGGCTGAATTTGTTTTGGAAATCGTAAATATTTGTAAAGCTAAATGTTCCATCGTCCGTCACCACATTGCGTTGGATCGCGCTCCGCCTTCTCTTGTCTTCTATTTTCTCCCACTCAGGATCCAGCGAAACTGAAAAATATTTTGAAAAATTGTACCCGATTCGAATACCACCGGAATAACTTAAATCACGACGGTATTCGTCGAAAGTATTTCCGTCCAATTCCTCATTGTTGTAAATTCCCGAACGTCCGGCACCGGCTTTAAGCGCAATAGTCCACCTCGAAAACTGTGCTTCCGACGACGAAATTTTCAGCATAAGAAACACGAGGAATACATATCTGGCCATTTTCAGTGTGATTATAGATCCTTTAATCGAAGACACCTTTGTGCAGATTTTCGTTGGAATATATAACGTGAAAATATAAAAATAACGAGGAAATTATTTTATCAGCTATTTTCATTCCTATCTTGCCGCAAAAAATTCAGTTGCGAAATTCATATCAATACTGCATATATCCAGACATCAGTTTATTTGATTTTTTCAATGCGGTCTGACTAGTATTCGGTTGAAAATATCAGAATTTAAAAGAATCATTTGAAAGCTTAATTTATGACCAGCGCAGAACTTTCCCTTCAACGTTATTTTCCCTGGCTTTTATTTCTTGGTATCATGCTAAACATACCCGGATTATGGCTTGATATCATGGAACCTGACGGCGCGCTTTATGCTACAATTGCGAAGCGCATCGTTCAGCATAATGATTGGGTTAATCTCTACGGAAACGGTTCTGACTGGTTGGATAAGCCGCATTTTCCGTTTTGGATGGCTGCAATAAGTTATAAAATATTTGGTATCAATGGGTTTGGGTATAAACTCCCGGCATTTATTTTCTGGCTCGTTAGTCTGTTTTATACTTATCTGACAGCACGTGATCTGTTTAACGCTTCGGTAGCCCGGATTTCTGTCCTGATTTATGCCGTCGCACTTCACAGTGTACTTGCCAATTTTGACGTTCGGGCAGAGCCGTATCTGACAGCCTGCATTATTGCCGCGATCTGGCACATGTTGGGTATTTACCAGGGAAAACATTGGGGCCATATCGCAGCGGCGGCCGTTTTCGCTGGCTGCGCGATCATGACGAAAGGTATTTTTGTTTTGATAACCATTGCAGGCGGCTGGGTTATATTTTGGATTATCACCAGACAATGGGCTCAGTTTATCAATTATCGGTGGTGGATTTTGTTGATCCTTACTTTTATTTGTATTCTCCCTGAATTATATTGTCTGTATGTCCAGTTTGATCTGCATCCGGAAAAAGTAGTTTTTGGCCAGACAAATGTTTCCGGTCTGAAATTCTTCTTTTGGGATAGCCAGTTTGGAAGGTTTTTTAACACAGGTCCCATTCGTGGAAAAGGCGATCTCTCGTTTTTTCTGCATACTACTTTGTGGGCATTCCTGCCCTGGTCAATCGGACTTATAGCGGGCGTCGTTTATTTGGTGAAAAATGACAAAGACCGGCAGCCGGTCCGTTGGATAATTTATGGAAGTACGATCATCACTTTCATCATGTTCTCACTTTCGAAATTCCAGCTTCCACATTATATCGTGATCGTATTTCCCTATTTCTCTATCATCACGGGATATTTTTTATATCAAAAATCAAGAGTAAATGGCTTATCCACATTTGCCACGATTCAGTCTGCATTGGTATTTCTCCTCTGCGCCGCTATTCTCGGCTTGTTATACCTGACCAATATTCCGTACGCTATCCTCTGCGCAGTGATCACGTTGGCCATTGCATTCGGGTCGATTTTTATTAAGTCAGAAACTCCATTGCAGCAAATTTCATTTAAGGGTTATGCGTCTGCTGCCATGCTTTACGTATTTTTATTCCTTTTTTTCTACCCGTTTTTGCTGCAATATCAGTCGGGTAGGGAGGCTGCGCGAGTGATTTATGCAACGAATACTGAGCTACCCGTTGGGTCTTATCATGCCTTTTCTTATTCATTCGAGTTTTACAGTCCCGGAGATGTTAATCTGTTAAAAACAACAGATCAGCTTGGTTATTTTATGCAGAAAACCCCATGTTTTTTATATACAACCGCTGCGATTGGAGATAGTTTGATACAAGCGGGCGTAAAAGCAAAAATTATTCTGAAGCCCGAAAACTTCCATATTACGATGCTTAAAAAAGGTTTCCTGGATCAAAAAACCAGACATACAAAGGTTGAAAAGAGATATTTGTTGTATATTAATAAATAACAGATCTTTGATTTTTTGTAAGATTAGCAGCTGAATCTTCTCAGTCGTCAAGCCCTGTCATGTACAAATCAAAGCCACCTTTACCGCCGGGCCGGTTGGAAGAAAATACCATCAGCTGGTAGGTGAAAGACTGTGCGTCGGCAAAAATAGGGCGGTATTCGTCGTAACGCGTATTGATGCGATTTCCAAGGTTTACCGGAGTTTGCCATTTTCCGTTTACCAGCTTGGATTCATAAATGTCAAAGCCGCCAAAACCATCCGGTCTGTCGGATACAAATATCATTTTATTCCCGTCAATCGCAGGGCATTTGTCATCATAGGGTGTTGACAATTCCTCTACTTTTCTTATTGTATAATTCTCGGGATGAACCAGTTTTTGCGCGGTCATATTCTGAGGCACGGTAACAGGGATGGAAACTTCGTAAATATCAAAATTGCCGTCTCTGTTAGAACAAAAGTAAATTTTGTCGCCTTCCTGTGAAAACGTTGGATATGCGTCATCTGCGGAGGAATTCAGGATGTCAAATTTCATCGGCTCCCCGATTTTCAAACTTAAATAAGGAACATATTTGATTTCAAGATTGCCTTCGGAATCATCGGCATAAAACAATAACAGATCATTGCGTTCCGTGATCGGACCGTTAAAATATCTTGATAGTGAAATTGTTTTCGGACCAAAAACATTAAAATTCCCGTTTGCCTTTTCAGCCATGCGTACCGTTGGTTGATAGTGCATAAAATAGCTGAGATTCTGTGTTGCTGAGTTATTATACCGTTTCACACCAAGTTTTCCATCATATGTAAACTCAGCCTTGAAATAAACCAGATTTAAGAGATTCTTTTTTTCACGTTTTGAAGAAAAAAGCAAATGGGTGTGGCCGCTTTTATTGTAAGCCATGTCTGAATTATAATCATCAAACTCAGAATTAAACTCATCAAGGTTTATAACCTCACTGAGAAATTTCCCATCTTTTTCTCTAAAAAACGGGAGGCAGCTGGTGAAGAAAAGGCATAATACCAGGCAGGTTAAAATTTTTTTCATGGTTGTTGATCTGATATAACTTTTAGGAGACTTAATATTACTCGATTTGGTTGGAATCGGATATAAAATATCTGCTAATTCATAATCAAGGTTTGAAAGAGAGGGTACAGTGGTCAAATTTGATAACGAATTATAAAAAGTTGGCAGAACAACGATTCAAAACGCTGGCTTTTGAACCGGATTGGTGTAAAATGTCTATTTTGCGCTTTGAAATAATAATTCCAACTCCTGACCTATGACCATTTAACATGAAAAAGTTTGCAGTAATTCTTTTATCCGTTATGCTGGCCGGGAATGCTGATGCGCAAAAACAGCCTGATCTCACCGCAGAGGATTACAAAAAAGCCGAGAAATTTTTGGCCTACAACACCCAGAACCTGGTAGATAACGTAACCGGAAAGCCAACCTGGTTTTCGGGCGAAAAATTTTGGTACCGTACTTTAACAGCCCAGGGAAGTGAGTTTATCGTGGTGGATGTGGTAAAGGCAAAGCGTCTTCCCGCTTTTAATCATCAAAAATTGGCCGAGGCTATTTCTTCGGCAACGGGGAAAAATTATTCGGCCTTCATGTTGCCTTTCCAGAGCATTGGTTTCTCGCCAGATGAAAAATATGTCACTTTTTCTCAGGGAAATAAGGACTGGAAGTTTGACCTAAAAAGTGGTCAGCTTACCTCGACAACGAAAGCGAAATCCGATGATGAACCAAGAAGTGAATCTTTGTCACCGGATGGCAAAAAGGCTGTTTATATCAAGGATAATAATTTGTGGGTAAGAGATATGTCCACAAACCAATCCAGGCAACTGACTACCGATGGGGTGAAGGATTTTGGTTATGCAGCAGATAATGCGGGATGGCGGCACAGTGATCGCCCGATCGTGTTATGGTCGCCCGATTCTAAAAAAATATTTACCTATCAGCAGGATGAACGCAAAGTAGGTGATATGTTTTTGGTTACAACAAATGTGGGACATCCAAAGTTGGAGTCATGGAAATACCCATTGCCGGGCGACAGTGTCATCGCAATGCTTCACCGCGTGATCATCGATGTAGAATCGCCTGCGATTATCCGGTTGAAAATTTCGCCGGATGCGCACCGGGCAACTTTGGGCGATGACATCAGCAGAGGTGGCGTGCTCAGTGATGCGGAATGGAGCGAGGATGGAAGTCAGCTGGCCTTTGTATCAACTTCCCGCGACCATAAACAGGAAAAATTCAGGATTGCAGATGCAATTACAGGAGATGTCAAAGAAATTTTTGAGGAAACTTCAAAAACACAGTTTGAGTCGGGGCATAAGGGAATCAGCTGGCGTTTTTTACCATCATCGAAAGAGTTTATCTGGTATTCCGAAAGAGATAACTGGGGGCATTTGTATTTGTATGATGCGGAGTCGGGAAAGTTGAAAAACCAGATCACAAAGGGCGATTGGTTGGTGACACAGGTTATCAAAATTGATGAAAAAAGCAGGGTTGTATATTTTATGGCCAATGCCAAAGAGCCAGGCAATCCCTATTTCAGTCATTTTTATAAAATAGGATTTGACGGGAAAAACCTTGTTTCTCTCACACCAGAACCCGGTATGCATTCCGTAATTCTCTCATCATCAGGGAATTATTTTGTAGATTCCTATTCACAGCCGGATGTTCCTGTTGTTACAGTTTTACGTAATACCAATGGAAAGCTTATTCTTCCACTTGAAAAAATGGATCTAACGCGTTTGAAAACAGCTGGTTGGAAGGCTCCGATTCCATTTTCGGTTAAGGCGCACGATGGGAAAACTGATTTGTACGGACTAATGTATACGCCAACAAATATGGACTCTACCAGGACATATCCGATTGTTGATTATATCTATCCAGGACCGCAAGGCGGCAGTATTGGATCTTGGGCCTTCAATGCGTCACGAAGAGACAACCAGGCATTGGCAGAGTTGGGTTTTGTGGTGATGGAGCTTGAAGGAACCAGTAATCCTTCCAGATCAAAAAGTTTTCATGACATGAGTTATGGCAACATGGCTGATAACACCCTGCCTGATCAGGTTTCTGCGATCAGACAGCTAGCTGGTAGGCACAACTGGATGGATACCAGCCGCGTTGGTATGCATGGACATTCAGGTGGTGGTTTTGCTACGGCATGTGCGATGTTCATGTTCCCAGACTTTTTCAAGGTGGGTATTTCTGAATCCGGAAACCATGACAACAGGAATTATGAGGATGACTGGGGTGAACGATATATTGGACTTTTAACAGACACAGGAAATGGGGTTTCCAACTATGAAAACCAGGCTAATCAGGTTCATGCAAAAAATCTGAAAGGTAAATTGATGCTTGCACATGGCATGATGGATGACAACGTGCCTCCTTACAATACGATGCTCGTCGTGGAAGCACTGGAAAAAGCGAATAAAGACTACGATCTTGTCATTTTCCCCAATAGCCGACATGGATATGGAAGTTATAATCCCTACATGATGAGAAAACGCTGGGATTATTTTGTGAAAAACCTTCTCGGTGTTGAGCCACCGAAAGAATATCTGTTGCAAACTAATTCAGATCCAAGAAATTCTGTGCGATAAATTGAATAATGGGTTTAAAGAAAGGCGGGACGTAAATGTCTCGCCTTTTTTATGTGATAATCTAATAATCATTTAAAATCTGACCCATTTACCGTCTGGATTGGCATCATTTTTATAATTAATTAGATATAACTAATTCTGGTAATTATGAAACAGTCACAGACATCTAATCCGAAGCCGCAGGTCAAAGTCGAAAATAAGGATAATCTTGACAGCCGACATAAAGAGGAAGAAATGGTTAAGAAAGACCATATCACCAATAATCAAAAGGAACATCGCAGCGAAAATAAGTCGCAGAGTCAAAAACAAAGCAAATAGTTTTATATAACATTGCTGAGTTCCCAGAAATTATCCCGGCCAAAGTTTAAATCTAAAAGCTTTGCCGGGATATTTTAGTCTTTCCAAGCGGGAACTTCGATTCGTATAAATTGCTCCGGAAAATTGAGACTCATAGAACTGAATTAGCATGATTATAAAAATACTTGATTTTGTATCAAAATTTTATAATCTTAAAGCCATGAAGGTAATTTAGATGCTTTATATTACGCCAATATGAGGCAGAACATGAAAAACGATATGAATTATCATATTGTTTTGAAGGAATATTACGATCTATACCGAAGTTCTTTAAAGATTTTTTTGTTTAAATACGACTTTGTTATACATTTGTGCATTATGCACATTTTAAATGTGTAGAGGAGGGTAAGACTTATAAGAATTCCGGGCTTCCGGAATTCTTTTTTTGTATACAGTCGCGATAGGTAAGTCCTACGGGATGTTATTTGCCTGGATTTGTAAAGATTATGCTGACCGAAAAAAACGAAACATTTTGACCGATAGAGCTTCAAAGCCGGTATTTCAATGCATACGTTTATTTATCATTTATATTGAATTTGCCAAAATGGAATGATTCTTCGTTCGGTATACCCCAGCATTTCATAAATCTTTCTCGCCCGGATATTGCTGCTTACGAAATGTAAAAAGGGAACCGTTTTATGCTCAATATTTTTTTGAGAAACGTGCGCGACGAGCTGTTTTGCATATCCTTTTCCGGTATGCTGAGGGTGTGTCACGACTGCACTTATCTCTGTGAAGCCGATCATCTTCATACGTTCTCCGGCCACTGCAACCAGCTTGTCTTCGTGTATTATTCCAAAATAATCTCCGAGGAGAGGTGTATTTTTGAGGAAATATCCAGGTTGGACGAGATTTATCAGTTGAAGCATTTCTTCCCGATGATTTTCAGTTAGGGGCACGATCTTGTTATCACGATCAACCGCATCGAAATAGAGTTCATTGCAGACCATTTGCACACAATCCATTCTCGCATTCAGTCTCCAATTGTTAGTAAGCGTTGGTAAATCCCCTACCATAAAGAAATTTTCGCCGGGTGTAATCCATTGATCAATATGTTCCAAATTGACTGTCAGCGGCACTTCGCAACCTAAAAATGTCAGGAAATCTGGCTGATATCGTTTTATGATTTCGTTTCCTGATGCAAAAACTTTATGTGAACTTTGCAATGAATGCCACACAGGATTGTCTAATTTCTGGTACAGATCGTCATTCATGTTTCAACTTTAAACCCTCCATTCTTCATTCGTCTTGGATTATTATAATTGAAACTATTTTTAAAACAAATTGATCACGAGAACGGTATGTCCTTTGTTGGATTGTCTTTACTGAAAGACATAACGAAAGCTCTGATCTTTGATGAAATCGCAACTTGCTCCATCACGCTGGTACCGAATTATTCCGATTGTCTTCATCACATACAGCCTGGCCTATCTGGACAGAGCCAATTTTGGTTTTGCAGTAGCAGGCGGAATGGCTGATGATTTGAATATAACGAACAACATATCTTCGTTACTTGGCTCATTGTTCTTTCTTGGCTACTTTTTTTTTCAGATTCCAGGTGCCCATTATGCCGCCCGCAAAAGCGCCAGGAAGTTGATTTTTATCTCATTGATTTTATGGGGAGCGCTGGCTGCCGCAACCGGAATGGTCAGTAACGTCAGCTCGCTTATCATAATCCGATTTATGCTGGGCGTCGTTGAAAGCGCCGTAATGCCTTCTATGCTGATTTTGCTAAGCAATTGGTTTACAAAAAAGGAGCGATCCCGGGCTAATACATTTTTGATTTTAGGGAATCCGGTAACGGTGTTATGGATGTCCGTTTTGTCAGGATATCTTATTGATTCGATGGGCTGGCGGTGGATGTTTATCATTCAGGGTGCCCCCGGGATTATCTGGGCATTTATCTGGTGGAAAATGATCGATGAAAAACCAAGAGACGCAGATTGGCTGACAGATGTCGAAAAACTAGATATAGAAAGCCAATTGTTTGATGAACAAGTTGGAATAAAGCCTGTGAAAAATTATGCTGAGGCCTTTAAATCCAGAGCTGTTATTCTTTTGTGTTTTCAGTACCTACTATGGAGTCTTGGGGTTTACGGTTTTGTGATGTGGCTTCCGTCTATTGTCAAGGCAGCTCCGGATATGGATATTGTCACAACGGGGTGGTTATCGGCAGTGCCTTACATTCTGGCGATCATTGGAATGCTTGCAGCATCATATTTTTCTGACAAGACACAGAATCGAAAAGTTTTTATCTGGCCGTTTCTTCTGGCCGCTTCCTTATCATTTTTCGGCGCCTATCTGGTCGGCGCGAGTAATTTTTGGTTATCATTTTGTCTCTTAGTTTTCGCAGGAGGGGCTTTATATGCGCCTTACGGACCATTTTTTGCCCTAATAACAGAGATATTGCCAAAGAATGTTGTCGGTGGCGCTTTGGGTTTGATAAACAGCATTGGGGCTTTGGGCTCATTTATCGGATCGTATCTCGTTGGATACCTAAATGGGAGCACGAGCGGATTTGAAGCCTCCTATATTTTAATGTCGGTTGCTTTAATATTGGCGACGATAATCACGGTGACGGTTGTGAAATCACCAGCAATTAAACAGCGTGAGATTTAGAATCAAGTTTGAATCTGATGACCGCCGTTTAGAATAGCAGACAATTTTTTTAATTAATAATAATTTTTTTTTAGTGCCAATATTCTCAAAAATAGAAACTTAGAAAAATATAAAAATTCGGTTTGTGAAATAGTACTGTATTAAGTTTGGAAAATAAATCAAAATGTTTACTTTTGCATCACAATTGAGGGACACGGAATGAATGTGAAACAAAATTGACGTATTTTTTGACTATTTGAAATTTCGCTTTAACTTTTTAAAAGACAATTTTAAATAATTAATTAGGATTCCGTAGCTCAGCTGGTAGAGCAATACACTTTTAATGTATGGGTCCTGGGTTCGAATCCCAGCGGGATCACAAAAGGCACACGAAAGTGTGCCTTTCTTGTTTTAAATGCATTGATTTTCAGCATATTTAATAAAAAGGCAGGTTATTCTGAACCAAGATAAATCAAACCATTCGGTCACCATTTGGATTTGGTAAATTAGGTGACCGAATGAATGTTTGATTGTGGCGATTTGATTTAAGGTTCTCCCAGAGCATTTATTTCTAACCTTAAAATGTGTTGAGAATGAAATTCAAATAAAATTTATCCCTGCTGTTATGGCTCTACCGGGGAAAAGCATCCAAAGACGGAAAAGCTCCTATCTATTTGCGCATTACCATTGACGGGCTGGATACTCACATTTCGCTAGGCCAGAAAATTCATCCTCATTTTTGGGATGGCGAGGCTAAGCAGGTCAGGAGCACTGGATTGGAAGCAAAAATGATCAATCAGAAGTCACGCAGGTATAGACGGACCTTCAAATGCATTTTATGATACTGGTAATCCGTTTGGAGGAGATAAACCGGCCAAGTAAAAATGTCTATTTAATCACGCCAGCCAGGCAGGAAAAGCAGTCTTCTGGCCAAATTCCTCAACTTGAAAGCATAACGCAACATGCTTTTTGATGAATGTATAGCAACTTTTGAAAAGAAACAGAGAAGAGTTTCTTTCCCGAAGGGATGTTCAGACACGAAGTAGCATTCGGAAAAATGTAAAACAGGCTGCCGCGAAATTTTGGAAAAGTAAGATTTAGTTTCAGCTACGGTTATACCGGTGAGAATTGTTCCTGACAATTGGATTTCCAGATGCTGATGAAACGGGGTTTTTCTGTCAAATTTATACATCACGCATCATGAGAGACAATCAAATAGAAATCTTAGGTCATTTACCTACACTTAATCTTCGGTGCGGAGTGCAATGTCTTTATAAGCTCACTTAGAGGTCATAGGCGTTGTAATAGTTGCCTTAGCCCTTCAAATTTTAAAGATTTATTCTGCCTGGATTATAAATTTTTAATGTTTTAGCCGACGTTGTGATGCGACTGATTTTAGCGCTCAATCTTAAAAAGCAAATTACCGACATGCTCAAGGAATTTGAATTAAGCACTTAAATAATTTGCCTGTATCCCGAATTGACAGTGTACGCATAGTATCAGTAAATTTTTTCTTAAAATTATTACAGAAAATACAGTATCTAAATGCAGCACATGCCATCCATGACAAAAACCTAATGGATTACTATGTGTATTTACAACTCTGGATGCCGGCTTGCCTGTACGAAAATTTGTTTCCCGGTTACGCAGCTACCACTATCGTTCCTTTGCAGCATCACTCTTCACTTTTTATGGGGGAAACAGAAAATATCTGAACTGGTCAAAACTAATATTCCAAACCAGACGGAATACTCAGACAAACATCCAGTCATTTTTCTTTCAAAAACCAATCTGACTTATATAACCGGCAGTTCTTGGGGCTGGATGGGATAAGTTCAATTCAGCAGGGCCATTTACAAAAACTATTGCTAACAATAAACCATTTTAGATGATGCAACCTTTAAAAAACTTAATGATAATATTTTTCCTGTTAGTCAACGGTTACGTATTTAGCAGAGATATTTACGTCGCCAAAGATGGAAATGACGACATTAATGATGGTTCATTGAGCCAACCCTATTTAAGTATCAATAAAGCAGCGTCCATGGCTTTGGCCGGAGATGTAGTAACAATTAAATCCGGAACATACTATCCTGCTACCCGAATCGTGCCGGCCAATTCTGGTACGTCCGTTGCACCCATTAGTTACCGGGCAGAGGTGAAAGGTGAGGTTATAATTGACGGAAGCAGTGCATCAAGTCCGACGTCTGCAGACCGCCTGGCACTCTTTAACATTGTTGGAACGGAGGCGATACCCAAAAGCTGGATCATCGTAGATGGATTGCGGATAATTAATTCCGCATGGGCAGGCTTTTCAGCTAGATTTAGCGACCATATTACATTTGAAAACTGCAGTACTTTTAATACCGGTGCTTCCGGAATAGTAGCCGCCAATTCATCCAACATTACGGTGTTGCGTAATGTGGTTCAACAGGCATGTGTGTTCCCATCGACTACACAGGGAACAAGCGAGTGTATTACGATGGCCTCTGTAAATGGATTTGATGTAGGATACAATTCTGTTTCTGACCGAATGACAGATCTCAGCAATGGCGGAGAAGGAATTGACGCAAAAAATGCCTCGATGAATGGCAAAATTCATCATAATACAGTTTTTAATCTTATTCGCGTCGGCATTTATGTGGATGCTTATCAAAGGGATTTGAGCAACGTGGAGGTGTATGGTAATGAGGTATACAGTTGTATCAGAGGAGGAATTACGGTTGCCAGTGAGGAAGGCGGCGTTGCCAATGGTGTTAAAATTCATGACAACCTGGTTTATAATATTAGCAGGATTGGGATTAGGGTAGCGGGTTATCTTAACAATGGGCCCCTTCAGAATATTGATATTTATCAAAACACTGTCTTTAATTGTGGATTCGGAGGTGTTTATGAAAACGCTGGCTTACTTCTTGAAGCGTCCAATAATGCAAATTACGGTATCAATATTCGTAACAATGTTGTAAGTGGATGCCCCAGACAAATCAAAAGCAACAACAGTCAAAACTTTCCCGTCAGTATTGATAACAATCTGTTTTTTGGTGCCATTGGTTCGTTTTCTGCAAATACTGCGGTTACTAACACGATTAATGCAGATCCTTTATTTATGAATTCAACTGGCAACAATTTCAGACTTCAGGCTGCGTCACCTGCTATTGACCGTGCTGTCGGATCGCCGACATCTGTTGAGGATATCACTGGTTTGACCAGACCTGTCGATGGCCTTTCCGATTTGGGTGCTTTTGAATACAACGCAGCCTTACCAGTTACACTTCTTTCGTTTACAGCCAGCAGGGTTTCCGGTTTTGAGAAAACAAAATCTGTATTGATGTGGTCCACTGCGTCTGAAATTAATGTATCGGAATATATCGTCGAAAAGAGTTTAAATGGATTCTTGTTTTTTTCAATCGGAACTGTTCCTGCCAAAAATGCACGGACAGAAACAAGATATAACTTTGATGATCTGAGTTTAGAAAGTGGAGTGCAATATTACCGTTTGAAAATGTTGGATAATGATGGTTCCTATGCATATAGCCGGATTGTTGCAGTCCAGCAAAAAAATGATGAATTCGAAAAAATCACCATTTTTCCTAATCCAGCTACGAATTCAATTATTGTTCAACATAAGACACCAGCTGAGGCCGGAAGTATGATCAGAATCTTGTCTACAAATGGGACGGTTATTTCACAATCTCGTGTAACAAAATCAGGTATGCAAACTGACGTTGACGTAAGTAAACTGCCAGTGGGAAGCTATATCCTTATTTTTGAAGCATCTGGCAAAAAGAGCAGTGCCGTTTTTATGAAATAAACGGAATTATAATAAAACGGTATTTTAAAATCCTTGAAAATAATTATTTGGATATTCCGGGAAATTACAAAATTCAGCTCTTTTCATCCTGTTCGGGTGGAACGGCTGTTTTTTTATTAGGAGTAACACCTTACCGAAATAGTTTAGGATTCTACGCTACTGTATGTAACCCTGTTATTATTTAATACTTCATTTTGTTTCGTATAAAGTTTTAACCATGAAAATATTTAGTATCATAAGCGTGACATTATCTTGCCTCCTGACAACAATTTCGTACGGTCAGCAAACAGTAAAAACCAAGGAATCCAAAAAAAAGCAGGAAAATAAAATTAAAACGGAACAGCAGTACATTGCTCAGGCAAAAGAAAATATAGAAAAGTATAGAAAAGGGAATGGGAGGGTGGTCGTTGTTGATACTTCTGGTAAAGAAATCGAAAATGTTTCTGTCATAGTAAACCAGATTTCGCAGGATTTTTTATTTGGTAATCTTTGTGAAGAAGTTTTCAGGCCAGGGATCAGTCACTTGGATGCAACAAAATTCAAAGAGGCGTTTATGGGTTTGTTTAATTTTACGGAATTAACTGTAAAGTGGGCACCTTACGAGAAAGAGCAGGGAAAAACGCAGTGGCAGGCATTACAGGAGAAACTTGATTGGTGCAGGCAAAATGGAGTGACTCCAAAAGGGCATACCCTGGCATGGACAAATACGGCGGGAACGCCTTCCTGGCTTTTGAAGCTGCCGATTGAAACAGCAACGGACCTGCATAAGGCCAGGATCCAGAACCTTGTAGGCGGATTCAAGGATCAGATAACAATGTGGGATGTTGTAAATGAGCCGGTTACTACAATTCCATGGGAGAAAGCGCTCCTGGATTCGGTGTCAGGCAACTTGATTGATGAAGGTACCCGGTACAATGTTACTGGTATTACCCAGGAGCAGACACTTCCATGGGTGGAAAGGGCTTTCCAATGGGCACACGAAATGGACAATAAGGGTGATTTCATGATAAACGAATTTTATGTCATTGCAAAGCCCGACGTTCGTGAAAAATATTACCAGCTGATCAAAGAACTTCAGAAGCGCGGTACTCCTGTTACAGGAGTGGGAATACAGGCTCACGAACCAAGAGACATGTGGTTTTCACCGGAAGAAACTGTCAAAACTTTTGACAGGATGAAAGAACTCGGGCTCCCTCTTCATATTACAGAATTCACACCGCAGTCGTCAGGCAAAAACATCACAGGGGGCTGGAGGCAAGGGACATGGACGGAAGAGGCACAGGCAGATTTCGCAGAGCAATTTTACATTTTGGCCTATGGGCATCCGGCTATTGCATCAATTCACTGGTGGGGTCTGTCGGACAGATATATCTGGTTGAAAGGAGGGGGCTTGCTGGATGAAGATTTTAACCCGAAACCTGTTTACAATCGCTTAAAAAAGTTGATTAAGGAGGAATGGATGACTAAAAATATTAACCTGGTGTCAGGGAAGGGTGGAATTGCGGGTTTCAGAGGTTTTTATGGAAAGTATAATGTTCAGATTGTCACGAAGGATGGAAGCAGGCAGTCTATGACTTTCCATCTGAAACAAAATACAGAAAGCAAATGGATATTTATCTTAAAATAAAGTATCGATCCTGAAATAGCATTTGCTCTCTGCCGGGACAAGGTTTATTAAGGATCAGTTACACGGATACATAACTTTAATAAGAAAGTCAATTAGAAATGGCAAAACGCTTCCTTTTACTTAAATATTAATTGAAAAATATCTTGCAAGATACGAGCTCAACCGGTCCTTCTATTGCCCAATCTGACCTTTTGCTTTGGCAGCAACTCAAGGCGGGCAGTGAGTTTGCGTTGGGGAAACTGCTAAACCGGTATTTCAACCCGTTGTTAAACTATGGGCATAAATTTATCCGAGACGAAGCGTTTGTGAAGGACTGTGTTCAGGAAGTATTTATTGAAATCTGGAATCGGCGTGACCGCATCACTGTTCCGGACAGCGTCAGGGCATATCTGCTTAGCTCTGTAAGGAAAAAAGTACTTCGTGAAGCCTATCGTCAGCAAATCTTGCGCCCTGACGAACCGACAGACCTGGAGAACGACAGCAATTTTATTTCTTTCTCGCCCGAGTGGACGATTATTGAAGAGGAAAGCCTGGCCCAAACCACCAAACGGGTAGCTCAGGCATTGGATAAAATCCCAAAGCGACAGCGTGAAGTTATTTACCTCCGCTTCTATCAGGGATTGGAGCGGGATGAAATTGCCGATATTATGAACGTAAACCCTCAATCGGTATCTAATCTGTTGCAATCTGCATATACCTCCATTCGAGAATATTGGGTGGTTATTGTGTTGCTGTTAAAAGACTTTAATATTTAGCAGATAAAATATTGTTAGAAGCAAGTATTTGGCCTGCCATTTGGCCATCTACCTATTAGAAGATAATGAACCAGGATATGGAAACTAAATATCGGGATTTTAATATTGATGATTTTGCACGCGATGATCGATTTCGACAATGGGTTATTGAACGGAGGCCGTCTGCGGATCAGTTTTGGACAGCTTGGCAGACGAAGAATCCGGATAAGATTGAAAAATTACAGGTAGCACGTGCCTTTTTGCTCGCATTGGAGGAGGAAAATACCGCGCTGTCTCCAGAAGATCTATCTCAGGTTTTGGATGAAATTACAAATCGGCAACCCGTTCCCACCCAAAAAATATGGCAGCGAATGGCATTTCGGATTGCTGCCTCAGTATTGATTGTATTAGGAATCGGTTACGTAGGCAGTATGGTTTACAATCAGGAACAGCGTGAGGTACTGGCAACACTGAGGAAAATTAACCCGGAATTGATTGACGGCGCCATACAGAAAACCAACACGAGCGACAAAGTTATAAACGTTGACCTGGAAGATGGCACTGTTATTCAATTGTATCCAAAAAGCTCACTCCAATATCCTGCCCGTTTTACTACCTCCAGGCGGGAAGTTTATCTGAAGGGGAAGGCATTTTTTGATGTTTCAAAGGATGCAAAAAGACCATTCTGGGTTTATACCAACAGTGTTTCAACACAGGTGTTGGGCACTAGTTTTATGGTTAGTGAATTTGATAATACTGCGCTGGCAAAGGTTGAAGTGAAAACCGGACGGGTGTCAGTGTACAAGCTGGAAGATGTTGAAAAAGTGCGACAAAACCAGCGCAATGAGCGTGTTGGAGTTATTTTAACTCCGAATCAACAGGTAGCATTTACCCGTTCGGATAGCCGGCTCATTAAAACAATAGTACCTCAGCCTGAAATTCTTAAACCTGTTAGTGCCCAGTCTTTTGTTTTTGAAGCAACTCCTATTGAGAAGGTCTTTGCTCAGCTCGAGGAAACCTACGGCCTCCCGGTGATATACGATGCCATCACAATGAATGATTGTTATGTAACGGCTAACTTGTCGGACGAGTCCCTCTTTGCAAAGTTAAAACTGATTTGTACCGTTACCCGCTCCTCTTATGAGTTGGTTGATGGACAAATTATCATACACAGCAACGGCTGCAAGTTTTAAAAGCCTGTTTTTAAGCTAAATAGAATAATTAGTAAAGTTTTTCTTAAAATATTGCTGAAAATGCAGTATCTATGAATAGTAAATGCCATCCATGAGAAAAACCTTTTTGGATTATGAGCATTTACTACCAACAACATCGATTAGTCCGTGAATTTATGCGCTTCTCGATTACACAACTACTGATATTTGCCCTCTTAGCGGGTATTGCCTATGCCCATGATGTGCGTGGGCAGGAAATACTTGAGCTGCGCATCACAGTCAATCCCCAAACAACCAGTCTTAAAAATGCTCTTGCAAAAATTGAACGAACGTCAAACGTTCGATTCATTTTTAATCCCAGAGAAATTCAACTGTCACAAAAAGTAACGGTGGAGGGGCGTTCGGCCAGTCTGAGGGTTATTCTGGATGATCTTTTTCGGCCACTAGGTATTCACTATGAAGTCACAGGAAAGCAAATAGCGCTTCTTAAGCAAAATGACACCAGTCAGCTGACACCTTCTGTAAACATGGTGCATGTGCCAGCCGAGCAAAACGTGGCAGGTACCGTTATTGACGAGACGGGTGGCGGGTTACCTGGAGTGAGTGTCATGATTAAGGGTACACAACGGGGCACAATCACTGATACGGACGGAAAATATTCAGTTGAGGTCCCTGATGAACTTGCAATTTTGGTGTTTTCATTTGTTGGATATCTTCCGCAGGAGATAGTGGTAGGCCGCCAGACGCAAATCAATATCAGCCTTAAAGTAGATACAAAGTCTCTGGAAGAGGTTGTAGTTGTCGGGTACGGCACGCAGAAGAAAAAAGATCTTACCGGCGCCGTCGTGCGGATTGATCCTAAACAAAATGAAAGCAGCCCTAATGTCAATGCAGTGCAGAATCTAAGAGGCTCCGTGGCTGGCGTCAGGGTCATTGATGGTGGGCGTCCTGGTGCTGATGGTACAATTTCAATTCGGGGAAATGCTTCCATATCAGCTATCAATGATCCGTTGATCGTATTGGATGGAGTAATTTATACTGGCGGTTTCTCCGATATTAATTCCAACGATATCGAATCCATGGACATTCTGAAAGACGCCAGCTCAGCGAGTATTTATGGATCCAGGGCAACCAACGGGGTTATCCTGATCACCACAAAAAAAGGGACTAGTTCAAAACCAAAATTGGGCTATAACACCTATTATGGGATGTCTGATTATTCTCATACGCCTCAGTTAATGGGGCCGGATAAGTATCTGGCGATGAAAAAGGATGCTGCAGCCTTCCTGGGCAGGCCGCTTACTTTACAAGCCATTGAGGAAGCCAATGTAGCGGCAGGTATTTCCGTTGATCCCTGGAAAGCCATTGCCCAGGATGCTCCGATGTTTAACCACGAATTGAATGTGTCAGGGCGTTCTGAGAAAGTGAATTACTATGTATCAGGCTCATACATCAGCATGAAAGGGCGAATCATCGGTGATAATTTCAAACGTCTCTCTGCTCGGCTGAACCTTGACGTGGCTGTGACAGACTGGCTCAACGTTGGTACTAATTCTGGTTATACCAAAAAAGACTATTCCGGCATTCCGGCCAACCTGGAATTTACCAGTTATCTGAGCCCTTTTTCATCGTTTTTCTATGATGACGGCTCCATAAGAAACCTGCCCATGGGTGACGGCATCGCCCCAAATCCTATCCGCGCCTCATTATCAAACGATCACTTAAGGCTAACCAATACCTTCTTCAATAACCTGTACGCTGACGTTACGCTCCCGATTCCGGGTTTAACCTATCGTTTGAATCTGGGTAATAATTTCAGGTTCAACGATGAAGCAAATTTCACACCCTCCATAGATGAACCACGCGATGGATTGTTTCGGTTAGCAAGTGGTAGCAAAAGTCATCGTAAGCATCATTATCTGACACTCGAAAACATTGTAAAATATCAAAAGGTATTTGGTCAGAATCATACCTTTGATTTAACACTTTTACAGAGTTTTGAAATAACCAGGGAAAGCGGCTCCTCTCTTTCAAGCAATAATATTTTCAATGATGCCCTTTCGTACAATGGTTTAGGCATTGGAGAAAATCAAGTTGTGACTTCATCTGCCTTGAAGTCAACAGCTAATTCTTACATGGGCCGCCTGGGGTACAAATTCAAAAACAGGTATGTATTTAATGCTACTGTACGGCAGGATGGATATTCTGCCTTTGGTGCCGGGCGTAAATATGGCATTTTCCCATCCATGGGTTTGGGCTGGCTGATTTCGGAAGAACAATTTATGAGATCTAATTCGGTTGTAGGTTATTTAAAATTAAGATACACCTACGGTAAAAATGGCAACAGGGGCATCTCGCCATATTCTTCATTAAGTAACCTAACACAAGCAGATAATCAATATGTTTTCGGTGACGGCGGCTCCACCACCATTGGCATCACACCCACCAGAATGGCTAACAGACAGTTGGGCTGGGAAACAACGATCGCTTCCAATCTGGGATTGGATTTCAGTATCTTCAAGGACAAAATCTCGGGTACGATTGAGTACTACGCAAAAAATACAGAAGATTTACTGTTGGACATGCGTATTCCAAACATGACAGGTTATGAAGTCTATTTCACCAATGTTGGCGCAACGAATAATAAAGGCCTGGAAATTTCTTTGAACACCCAGAATATTGCTAAGGGGAAATTTAATTGGACGACGAACCTGGTTTATTCATTCAACCGCAACAAAATTACCAAGTTATCCGGGCTCGATTTGAATAAAGATGGTATAGAAGACGATGATATTGCCAACAGCCGGTTCATCGGAAAACCTGTTGGGACCAACTTCGATTATGTGTGGGACGGCATCTGGCAGACCGGAGAAGACAATGCCCTGGACCCAACCGCCAAGCCCGGCTATATCAGATTTAAAGACGTGGATGGCGATGGCAAATTGACACCTGCCGACCGCCAGGTATTACATTCAAATCAACCCGATTTTCTTGCGGGACTCACCAACAGGTTCTCCTACGGTGGCTTGTCGCTATCTATCTTTTTTAACGCCGTTGTGGGTGGATCTAGCCCGAACAGTCTGTTGAATCATGGTTCAAATTTCTTTGACCGTACCAATTTGATGGATTTGCCGTATTGGACTCCTGAGAATCCTTTATCTGATCGTCCAAGTATTGGCTATCCCAACCCGCTGGGTTACCGGTTTTACCAAAGCCGCTCGTTTCTCCGCTTTCAGGATATCAGCCTGAGCTATGATCTATCGAAGAATTTGCTTTCAAAAATCAAGATCGGAAGTGCGAAGGTGTATGTAAGCGGAAAGAACCTGAAAACCTGGACGAAATGGAATGGCTGGGATCCGGAGCATGGTTCAGGTGGACGTATCCCATTAAATGGCCCATTATTGTCCTCATGGGTAATGGGCATCAACATTAGTCTGTAATCTTTTGATCAAATATTAAATCATAAAGAAATGAAATTTTTAATTCAACGAATAAAATTTAGTCAGGCGTTATTACTGGCTTTAGTGCTTTTCTGCGGCAGTTGTAAGGAGAGTTTTCTCGATGAAGTACCTCTGGACCAATTCAGCCCGGAAAACCTGCTTACCTCAAAAGCAGGTTTCGAGTCCATTATTGTGGCATTGCATAAATCTGCACGTGATGAACGCACACTCGACCGCCCCGACCAAATGGCGACAGGCACCGATCTGTGTACGAGTGGCGTAGCGGACGGTCGCTTTATGAAAGATTATTCACTCGTGCTGCCGGAGGATCAGATTGTGGTTTATTATTGGGACTGGGCATATACACGCATGCTCAAAAATGCCAACCTGATAATTTCCCGCGCCGAAGGCCCGGGGATTAAATGGACAGAACAGGAAAAAAACGAAGTAGTGGCAGAAGCGAAATTTTTCAGAGCTTTTACTTACAATGTGTTAGTCAATTTATTTGGTGGTGTTCCTATCGTAGACAGAGAACTAACCGAACCCAAATTTGATTTTACCCGAGCTTCGAGATTGGAAGTCCTTGAATTTATACGGGCCGACCTGGAATTTGCTTCCACCTGGCTGCCAAACGTTCAGACAGGTACCAACAAAGACGGGAGAATATACAAAGCAGCCGCCCTGCATTTGCTTTCCGAGGTATACATCAGCCTGGGACAGGAAACCAAGGACGCTGCCTTTTATGATAAATCCATTGAAGCCGCCACAAAAGTAATCGACGGCAATGCAGGGGCATATAGCCTGATGACCAGGCGATTTGGCAATACGGAAAGAGCAGGAGATGTGTTTTCGGATCTATTCTGGTCTGGTCAGCAAAACAGAGCTTCGGGAAATCTGGAAACAATATGGGCAGTTCAGTATGAATTTCTGACAGTAGGCGGTGCAGAAAATCAAAACCAGGATTTAAGATGGTGGGGGCCCCAGTTTGAGAACATTCGCTCGCCTGACAACAAGCGGATTTTGGTCACTGATTCTATTGGGCGAAGTCAGGGAGGAAATCGTCCGACCAATTATTTTTTCTATAATATTTGGAAAGATAACTTCAACAATGATATCAGGAATTCTGCTTATAATATTCGACGAGACTGGTATTACAACGATCCTACATCCGGATTTAAGGGAAAGAAGGCAAGTTATGTAGTTGTAAATGGGAAAGCCTTCGTAGCCAATGAAAACGGAAGCGCCACTACAATTGCTGTCGATACCCTACGCTGGTGGTATCCGATGATCCGTAAAATAGAAGGGACTATGCAGCAAGGCGCTATCAACGGAAGAACGAATAACGACCAAATCCGGATGCGATTGGCAGAAACTTATCTTTTACGGGCAGAAGCTTATGTGCATAAAGGACAATTTGAGCTGGCTGCGGCAGATATCAACGTAGTGCGTAGCCGCGCTAATGCGAAGCTCGTTGTGCCCAGTGCTGTCAATATTGATTACATTCTGGATGAAAGAGCAAGGGAACTGATTGTGGAAGAAGCCAGACGTCGCACGCTGGTGCGATTGGGGTTACTTTACAAAAGAGCAATTATTTATAATTGGGACGCAAAAGCAACCATGAAGCCTCATCATGAGCTTTGGCCCATTCCTCAGAAAGCCATTGACGCGAACCGCGACGTTAAATTACAGCAAAATCCGGGATATCCGGGAGTGTAATCTGTTCACAGAATGGGCGTTCAAACTTCTGGCTTTGAACGGCCATCTTTTTATTAAAATTTCCATAATTCCAATTAAATCATGAAAAGGAAAGAGTTTATCAGGCAAACCGCCTTATTTTCAATAGGTTCAATTCTGGCGTCTTTTGTCGCAAAAGCTTCTGCAAAAGCCAATCCTACGATTTTGCTGGTTTCGGGTTGGCAGGATGTAAACATCGGAGATATCGGTCACACACCAGGGCTGTTGCATGTACTGGAGACTTATGTACCCGACGCAAACATTATTCTTTGGAAAAGAAGCAACGGTGAAGCGGTGAAGAAATTACTCAACAAAAATTTCCCAAAAGTAAAAATCATTTACGGGAGCGTAAACAAAGACAAAGAAGTGGATAATCCCGAAGTCATTGAAGCTTTTAAAACGGCTGATGTGATGATTCATGGGTCTGGACCATCGCTGGTTGGGGCTGATAATCTGGCGAGCTGGATGAAACATACTGCCAAACCCTTCGGTATCTATGGCACAACACTCGAAAATCCGAGCCAGTATCACCAAAGTATTCTCCTGAAGGCTGCGTTCATCTATACCCGTGAAACCAAGTCGATCGAACACTTAAAAAAAGTAGGAATAAAAGGAGAACACGTCCAATTTGCGCCGGATGCCACATTTTTCATCAACATCCGTGATGACAAAAAGGCCTTCTCATTTCTAAACGATAATGATCTGAAAGATAAAAAATTCATTTGCGCTGTCCCTCGTTTACGTTATACACCCTATCATAAGTTTAATGTCAACAACAACGGGTGGAGTGCCGACCGGATAAAAATGGTGGAAGAAACCAATGAGAAATATAAAGAGGTCGACCATGCCAAACTGCGGGAAGCGATGATAACCTGGGTGCGGGAAACGGGAAACAAAGTACTTGTATGTCCGGAAATGACCTATCAGGTTGAGATCATGGATGAATTACTTATCAATCCTTTACCTGAGGATGTAAAGCCATTTATCGTGAAACGAGGTTACTGGCTACCCGATGAGGCAGCCTCCATTTATGCCAAAGCACATACGGTATTAAGTTTCGAATGTCATTCTCCGATCATAGCGGCTGCCAACGGTACACCATGTTTTTACCTGCGCCAACCCGAAGATACCATCAAGGGCCAAATGTACTATGATTTGGGATTCGATGACTGGACCTTTGAGATCAACGAAACTACTGGCAAACAAATTAGTGATCGCCTGCGGGAGGTGTGGAAAGACTACGACAAATCCAAAGCAGAATTGAAAATCAGAATGGACAAAGTAGCAGGTATATATAAATCCGGAACAGAGCGGGTTAAAAAGTTGCTTGTTTAGATTGCAAAATAAATGATTCATCCCTCTTAGCCGGAAGACATTCGGCTAATCCCAAGTTAGTTTATTCCCACCTAAAATTACAACCGCCAATGCCTCCCTTCCGGGCGTTGGTGGTAATTTATCTCAAAAAATATTTTCATGTCAAAAACGAATTTTCAACACCTATTTAGTATTCCTGTTATTGTAGCTGCATTGGGTTATTTTGTGGATATCTATGACCTACTACTTTTTGGAATAGTCAGGATACCAAGCCTTCGTGATCTGGGATTAAGCGAATCAGAAGTTTCAATGGTGGGTGCCTCTATTATCAACTGGCAAATGACAGGCCTTCTGTTGGGCGGAATTCTCTGGGGGATATTGGGAGATAAAAAAGGCAGGCTTTCTGTATTGTTTGGCTCTATTTTAACTTATTCTCTTGCTAATATCGCCTGTGGGTTCGTACGGGATCCATCCACCTATAAGCTGCTCCGTTTCATAGCCGGTATTGGTCTGGCCGGCGAACTTGGTGCAGGTATAACCCTTGTGTCAGAGATTCTGCCTATACGTCTTCGTGCTATTGGCACCTCACTGGTTGCGGGACTTGGGCTATTAGGTGCAGTGGCTGCCTATTTTACAGCCGAATGGCTGGAGTGGCGCACAGCTTATCTTATTGGTGGCGTTATGGGTGCTGGATTGTTACTATTGCGTGTTGGGGTCTTTGAGTCAAATGTTTTTGAGGAGCTGAAAGACCATAAGGATATCAAAAAGGGTAACTTTCTTTCTTTGTTCACAAATTCAAACCGCCTGGGGCGCTATCTGCGTTGTATTGGTATTGGATTACCTACCTGGTTTGTCATTGGGATCTTAGCTACTTTCAGCAATGAATTTGGCGATGCATTGGGTATCGCACCTGCTATTCAACCAGGACTTTCTATTATGTGGTGTTATGTCGGGCTATCCATCGGGGATATTGCCAGCGGTTTCATTAGCCAGTGGCTTGGCTCACGTCGGAAAGCGGTGTTATTATTAATGCTGATTACACTGCTGAGCGGCGTTTTTTATTTATTTGGTGGACTGCAAACGGTTCAGTCGTTTTATGGAATAATGCTGGTCATGGGCTTTGGTATAGGTTATTGGGCCATGTTCGTTACGATGGGCGCAGAACAATTTGGTACAAATCTGCGTGCAACGGCTGCAACAACAATTCCAAATATGGTTCGAGGAACCGTCGTTCTAATGACTACGCTTTTCGGTTACTTTAAAGATATTTTTTCAGTTATGGAGGCAGGCGCTGCTGTTGGGCTCATCTGTTTTGCCATTGGTATATATTCGGTTTTGAGCAGCGAGGAAACCCATGGCAAAGACCTTGACTTTTTCGAATTATAAATATATTCTTTTAGTCAAAAATGCGTGTAATGAAAAACAATCTCAAAATATTATTCTTTTAGAATCAATTGAGTTCAGGAAGTTCGGGTTTCGATAGGAGGGGTCTGGTGGGTTAGGTGTATAAACTTAACATCCAACACAACATGGAAGGTGAAGTTAGCGTAGTTTTAAGAAAATATATCCTTTCCTTTTTTATGCAATATTGACCAGTTTTGGAGTAGGCGTACTCATAAACTAAGTATGTGAATGGCAGTTGTTTTGTCTTGATTTATATCACATTTTCAAGGTATGGAAGATTATAAACAGTTAATTTACGATATTGAAATCCATTCGGTAGAAGGATTAAACAGCTATTTCGAAAATGGTGGAAACCCTAATGAGGTACATGATGGCATTCCCCTTTTTACGACTATGGTCGAGATGTACTTACGGTCGTCCAGGTTCAAAGAATGTGTGAAAGTTTTTATCAATCATGGTCTTGATTTTCCCGAACCTGCGCTGTTAGCAGTTTTGAGTGATAACCACGAAATGCTCGCACAGGAACTTGACAAAGATCCATTCCTGGTCCATCAGCAATATTCAACCTTTAATAACGCCTTCACATCTTTGGAGGGTGCAACGCTGCTACATTATTGCGCGGAATATAATCATCCGGACTGTGGGAGGGTACTGCTTCGTTATGGTGCGGACGTAAACGCGAAAGCCGGGTTTGATGTGCACGGATTTGGAGGGCATACCCCCATATTTCACACTGTTGCACAGAATAATAACAATTCATTGGATATGTTGCGGCTACTTCTGGAAAAAGGAGCAAATTTGTCCGTTACGGTAAAAGGATTGATTTGGGGGAAAAGTTATGAATGGGAAACGTTTATACCATCAGTTAATCCGCTAAGTTACACGATGATGGGACTGCTTCCACAAATGCACAGAAATCAATTGCAGATAGCAGAAAATATTTCACTCCTACTCGCACACGCTTATGGGATACAATATCACCTGCCAAACATTCCTAATAAGTATTTAGGCTGAGGTAAAATGGGGCGAAATTTAGCATATCGTTAAATGTCATGCAGTTATTAAAGATGAAGAAAATTCAGGATCGTCAAGTTTAAGCTTACCTTTTTCGACCAAGTCTGCTAAAAGTAACCCAGTGAAAGTTTTAGATACAGAACCAATCTCAAAAACAGATTTTGCGTTAACCCGTCGTTTGCTGTCTGTATCGTTATGACCATAGCAAAAATATTCTTCCTTGCCATCCTCAATAAAATTAGCTACCGTCCCCACAGAGAATTTTTTGTCAACCCTCTCCTTTATGTTTCGCTTAATCGTGTCTTTTACATATTCCCCTTCACCTTTCTTTTCTACGCATGCAAAACATACGTTAATGAGAATAGCCAATTTAACTACCTTTCTGTATGTTATGTAAGCCATAAAAAAATCCGTGTTATACAGTCCGACTAATACTCAGATGATTAATAAAATAAATAAATATTGTGCGTTTCTGAAATTTATTTAAATTTTTAAGAAACTCAGTGCCGGCAAAAATTGATTAAAGTCCTCATTTCAGAAGATATCTAAATACTATTTTGTCAAGGAAAAAGTTAGTAATTTTTTGAGAAAAAAAACACTTTGGACAAAAAAGATTGGATCGACGTGTCCGTTAATTCCTTAGTTTTATCAAAATTCATGCGAGGGCACGGGTTTGGTTTTCGCTCTTTCCCTCAGGTAATCCAACATTGTTTGAAAATTCGTATTGGGAGAGATTGTATCGGCTATTTGATGTAATTCAGTTGTGGTCATAGCAACGCCAATAAGATGCCCACTTGTCGTTTCCTGTCCGAAATACAACGCTCCGGGTTTCTGGTAAAACATGAAGAACATACATTGGCCATCCGAGAGAACTTCTACGTCGTTGTGTTTTCTTTGGAACCAGCTAGACTTAACCAGTTTACTCAGCGCTTTGAAACTTTGCCCTGCGGCACCGTCACAATTTTTTACGTGCAAATATTTTATATGGCTTGTAGCAACAAGATGCCATAAGAAAGTCGTAAAGACAAATATGAAAAATCCGAGAACGAGACCTTTAAGTATATTCCAAATCATATAAATTTAATCTTAAGGTGTAGCAGATAATTTAGCACTTGTGGATTTACCGGGGTAGTCACAAAATAGGAGGCAAAAAAACGCTTCTGTCGTAAAAATTATCAGAATAATTGACTGCCTAATTTACTGTTTTACCCTGGTTGAATGATCTTGAATTTGTTCTGTAATAATGTACTACACTGTTTCTGAACATATCGTACAGTAATACAAAAGTCAGGATAATAACAGGAACATAAAATGACCTGAATCCGAAATGCTGAAATAGGTAGGCTCCGGCAACTGCACCAGACATAAAGGAGCAGATGATAAATAATTTGAGTTTTATTTTTAATAAAAGAACCGTGCGGTCTGTCGCTGTTGTTTTTGTCAATTGAGCCAGTTCAATACCCAGGTCGGTGAATATGCCCGTCAGATGTGTTGTTCGCACAACAGATCCGGAAACCAACGTAACCAAAGCATTCTGTAAACCCATGGCATAAAGTAAGCTGCCGGCAAAAGCTATTTTCGACAGGGTGGTTCCATCATATTTGTATCCATACAGACCTGAAAAAGCAAGTATAATGATCTCAATCACAATCGGAATGGAATATGAATAGCGTTGATTAGGACCAAAAAGAGATAGAATTAATCCGGATGTAAAAGCACCGGCAAGAAATAAAAGCATCCAAAACACGATCACCTGTGCGTTTTCCCAGTTTTGCTGCGCAATTCCTTCGGCCAGTAATGCTGCGTGTCCGGTGATGTTGGTTGTCAGCACGGAAAATCCTAAAAACCCCTCGGCATTCACAAGACCTGCCGTTAGACCGAGAAGGGTTGCCAGTTTTAAATTATGATTTGGGGTACGCTGTGTGCCGGAATGACTGAACATAATTTGATGATATGCTTCGGAATATTTTTCTAATGCTTGAATTAAAAATCTGATATTTCTTCCGCTGGCGGAGGGAATATCAAAGTCGCTAAGGTAACTATTTTGATTAAATTGCTACACCTGATGAAGGTTCAATATACGGGATCAGAACCGCTTTAATTGCTTTTATTTCCTTTTTCGATGATACCATTTTACAAGTTCATACCAAACTGTAAATACAAATCCTGCACCGATACTGATCAGCAGTTGAGTCAGGCTTACAATTGAAAGACTGAAAAACCGGTTAACGCCAGGTATTGTAAATATTAGTATTGAAAGCAGAATGGTGATTCCGATAATCATCGGAACCAGCTTATTTTTATAGCGAATCGTCTTGAAAACTGAATGTGTAAATGAACGGTTTATCAGTGTTAGAAAAATATTCGCTGATAATAACCCAATGAAAACCATTGATCTGGTCAATGCTTCATTGTAAGATCGCATGACTGCATACTGATAAAGCAGCAGCATACCCGCTGTGATCATCAGGCCTTGTATCATGCTGACTGATAGTTCCTTCAAACTAAAAAACGTCGCGCTGAAAGGTCTTGGTTTTTGTAATAACAAATCGTTTTCCATCGGCTCGTTTTCATAAATGATCGAGCAGGTGGGCCCCATGATCAACTCGAAAAAAATGATATGGACAGGGGTGAAAATATTGGGATAGATCCAACCCAACGCAAGGGGAATGAATACGGTGAGGATGATCGGGATATGAATTGAAATAATGTAACGGATCGCATTTTTCAGACTGATGTAAATTTTACGGCCCATCGCCACAGCATCTACCATCCTGGCCAGATCATCATCAACCAGAATTAGTGAGGAAGCCTGTTTCGCTATTTCCGTACCCTTTTTTCCCATCGCGATGCCGATGTGTGCGGCTTTCAGAGCCGGGCCGTCGTTGACCCCGTCGCCGGTCATAGCTACAATCTGTCCTTGCAATTTCAGTGCATTAACAACCTTTAATTTTGCTTCCGGAAACATTCTTGCAAAAATACCGGTATCCATTACTTTTTGTTGTAATGTCGTTTCGTCCATCGCTACGAGTTCTTCGCCCAGCAAGACGTTTTCTGCCCCTTTGAATCCGATTTGCCGGGCAATATTTTGTGTCGTAGCAGCATTGTCTCCGGTAATGATTTTTACCTGAATTCCAGCCTTGTAAAAGGACTCAAAAACAGAACCGATATTGGCTTTTGGAGGATCATAAAAAGCCACCAGACCCATAAAATGAAATGTAAGTTCCTGTTGTTTCTCAGGAAAAACTTCGCCTGAAAATGCACTTTGTCCAACGCCTAAAATCCTGTAACCTTTGGCAGCGAGGTCATCAATGGCGCTAACGATCTCCTTTTTCTGGTCTGCCGATAATTCTGAAAGTGCCATGATCGCTTCCGGTGCGCCTTTGGCGGCGATGATCCGTTCACCTTTCGTATTCGTGAAAACGTGGGTCATCATGGGTGGTTTTCCTTCCAGCGGATATTCGTGCACCAGCTCGAAATCTGATCGGTCATCCTTCGCCGTCAGTTTTCCATAAGCTTCGTGTAACGCAGTTTCCATGGGGTCAAAGGGCTCCGGTTCGCTTGACCACATAGCCATTGCCAGCAGACTTTGACCAGTTTCATTTAGACTTTTGTTAGGGAGGTGAATAGAATTTGTTGCCTGGACATACAAATTAACCAGCTCCATCTTATTTTCTGTGATCGTTCCGGTTTTATCCGTGCAAATCACCGTGGCACTCCCGAGTGTTTCAATCGTCTGCGTTCTCTTGACGATAATCCCCATTTTCATGAGCCTCCACGCACCCAGTGCCATAAACGTAGTGAATGCAACCGGAATTTCCTCAGGCAAAATACTCATCGCGAGCGTTAAGGCTTTTAAGAGACTTTCTAAAATTTGCCCTGTGCGGATATAGTTGATCGCCCAGACGATAACGAAAACGATACCGCCGACAATCGCCATTTTTTTAACAAAATTGGTGATCTGAATCTGGAGTGGGGTAGGTTCCTGTTCAATGGATTCCAGACTAACCCCAATCTTTCCCAGCTTCGTTTGGTCACCAATCGCAGTTATTTTCACGGTTGCTCTGCCAGTGGTGACGAGCGTTCCCTGATATACTTCGGCAGTAGATTCATTTTTTGCCACGGCAAGTGATTCGCCAGTCAGGATAGATTCGTTTACCGAAAAGTCATGTGCTCCCAGAATGGAGCCGTCTGCGGGGACCTTATTTCCTTCTTCCAGGATCAGGCAATCGCCTATCACAATTTCCTCCCTCAAAATTTCAACTTCCACGCCATTACGCAAGACTTTACATTTAGGCTGGGTAAGTGATTTTAACGCAGCCAGGGCATTCCTGCTTTTGGTATCCTGGTAAATGGATATCGCTGAAATGACGAAAATGGCACCGAGCATAAAAAGTCCTTCCCCCTGAGAGCCTGTCACAAAGTAGATGGCTGCCGCAGCAATAAGCAAGATCAGCATGGGTTCTTTAACCAAACCCAAAATCGCCGACAGCATGCCGTTTTTACTTTTATTTTTTACTTTGTTCTCTCCGTGCGTGCTGCGGGATAAGACGACTTGGTCAGTGGTTAGGCCTTGGTCGAGGTTAGGTAGACTGGATAGCATAAAAAATGTGTGGCCGGGAGTCAGGTTCGTCGAAAAAGTAAAAACAAGAAACCAGTGCTTGTTACACAATTCTCAATATACTAAAATTCAATCAATTATTGAGAATGGGCTCACAGCAAACAGCTATTACTTTTCATTATTGATTAAAATGACAAATTGAGCCGGTCCAAGTTTTAGTTTTATAAAGTGCCGGTCTCCTTCTTCATTGCGCAACACACTGATATGGCCCGACTGCCCATAGATAAATTTGAATTTGCTTCCTTCCGGGTTGAGCAGCGGATCTACAAGGATATACTCTTCATCCGGATCAGTGAGAGAACTGTTGTAGGCAACGATAATTTCCTGATCATAAAGAACTCTTGAAAATGCCAGCAAACACTTTTTAAAGGAAGGTAAATGAAAATTTTTACCATCATCAGAAAGCTCACGCATATACATTCGTCCAAATTTTAAGACCGGGCTTTGTTTTCTTAGTGCTGCAATGGCGGCTATTTCTTTATAGATATGACCGGATTTATTCAATGCATTCAGAGCAGGATCTTCCAGGCTGAACATAGCCTCCCGGATACCGGAGTCATTTTCTCCTGATCCTTCAAAACCCTGCTCAGTCCCGTAATAAATACAAGGAGTTCCCAATGCGCAGAGCAAAAAACCGATGCCGGCAATGATCTGGTTTTCGGTTGCGCCATTCCCAAACCTCTTTTTAAAGACCTGCCCAACCTGATCGTGATTGTCAATAAATGTTACGAGAAATTCGCCAAATTCCCCACGGTTCATCGCGTTTTTTCGTAGCGATTCGTATCTGGCAATCAGCTTATCGGGTGTGTCGACGCCATGAATTACGTCTGCGAGGATGTGGTATAATGGAAAATCAAGAACAGAATTCAGTCCGAAATAGATGGCTTTGTCTTCTACTACCACAGAGGTTTTCGGGCCGATGTATTTGTTGTACATTTCTTCCGGTCCAACCAGCTCACCAAATAAAAAGAAATTACGTTTCCCGAGTTTATAGGCAAATTCCCGCACATGCGAACAGAACTGGCTGACGTAATCCTCGCCCATGTGTTTTACGGCATCAATCCGAAAACCGTCAACATCGACTTCTTTTATCCAGTAGCAATGAATTTTTGTCAGCATTTGCTGTACATAAAGTGCTTCGGGCGAGGTGTCGTTTCTAAAACTTTTCAAGGTTGAAAAATCGCCGTCCCGGGTCTCCGGATAAGTATCAAAGTTTCGTATCTGCCCTTTTCTTGAATAAAGTTCGGGGTTCCGAAGCTCCGTAGGCAAGGGTCGTTGCTCATCGCGCCAGGATCCAAAAGGGAATACGACACCCTGGTAATAGTAATAATTTTCATCATTGGGGTAGGACCAGTTATCCCCGCTGTGATGCAGCACGATATCAAGAAATACCCTTATGTCCAAGGCGTGAGCAGCATCAACCAATGCTGTAAGATCCTCTTTCGTCCCAAAACGCGGATCAATATCCACGAAATTCTGAATCGCATAACCGTGATAGGAGGAAGGATTATTTTCAAAAACAGGACTGAGCCAAAGTGCGGTGCAACCGAGTTCATTGATGTAGTCAAGATGATTGGTGATGCCTTTTAAAGTGCCGCCGCATATCTTTTGTAATTGTTCTGAATTCCCAAAACCACTACTTCTTGCATGACCGGATACAGGATTTCTGTTGAGGTCATCGTGAAAACGGTCGACAAGCAGAAAGTAAATAAATTCTTCTCTCCATTCCCTGCCTGAGTTTTTCCAATAAGTTTTGCCAGGTTTTGGCGATAAATCAATCTCGGTAATTGAAGTAAAAGCACCTTGGTCGGTCATATTTCGAATTTGATTAACATTGGAAAGTCAGTTTTATCAGAATGAATACATCTTTTTTCATGACATTTTGATGTAAATGTAACCATGTGGTCTGTAAGCTGATCATCAACCGTAATATTCGTCCAGCCTTTTGTTCTGCCAGCGAACAATAACTTCAAAAGCCAGGTTACTAGATTTCTAACTTAATTTGTAAATTTTAATATTTTTGAGATACCCTTTTTTGTTCCGTGAAGTAAAATTTGGCTCCATTCAACTGGATAATTCTGATCAGCTTGGTGCCAAAACGGAATGGCCATTTGTTAGCATGGCAAATGAAGTGGTTATAACCATTCCAGTTGGACCCAGTTTTTTTTATCTGGCAAGACCTTAAAACCCAAATTGATTTTTACATTTTGTAATTTGACCACTTAGCGTCGGAGGGAATTACGAATCTGAATGTCAAACGTGTGGGCATGCACCCCCGGATAATTTAGGAATTATGTCAGGCACTTTACAGAATAATGTGGTTGGAAAATATTCTGGACTACCGACTCAGAATGAGGAACTTGAAACCAAAACCTTGGCTATTGATCCTAAAACCCTGACACTTGACCAGAAAGATGCCGTCAAAAGCTTTTTTGCGAAATCGGCAGATCTTCTTGACAAAATGAATTAATCAGGTGGAGCATTTTTGCCGGCGTATAAAATGTTATTTGTAATCCATTTTTGCCAAACCCGAATTTTCTCCTGCTGTTAAGCAAAACGTTCCCTGAGACTCTCAGGGAACGTTTGAAACTACTTCCACAAATTGGCCTGACAAAATATTCAGTCAGCGAATGCCAGTTCTAATTTTACTTTTTCGTAGAGAGAGGTAATGCGGTATACCATGTTAAGGCAATCCTGTTGAGACATGCGATCGATCGTATTGATAAAGGCATTGGCCTTAATTTGTCTGTTGTCGTCAAAAGCTGGCCCTTCTTGTTTCAGTTCGGACACAATATTTTCCCACTCGGGGTTTAAAGTTTCAGAAAAATAATTGCCACCGATAACATTGAAATACCCGGCTTGTTGCTTCAAAATTTCCTTTGAAACCGTCCTATTGCTATTAAGATTCGAGACAAGTTTTGACAGTTCTACGTAGACAAAAATATTGGTCTTAGACATGGTAAATTTTAAGTAGAGGGGGATAGTAATTTTTATTTAAATCATGGAACCTGAGCCAATTCATTTAAACATAGAAATTTCGGTATTCATGCTAATAGTATTTTAGACTTATCCTTTTATAGTGCATGTATACGATCAGAATATTTTATCAAGTTGTTTTCGTAACCTTGACAACAATGACCTTCTTTTAATTTACTTTCGGTTATTAATTCACAAATGTGACGCATTTTAAAGAAACAAACCTGCCAGTTTACTGAACAGAACTGCCAATTTTCATGATGAGAATCGGAATATGCGTTAAAGTTGTCTTATGAATATTTCGAAATAGAGTTTCTTAAGGTAACTTTGATCATCTAACCCTTGACGAGAAAATATATGGATCAGAACCTGCCGGACTTAACTTTCGACCTTGAACATTTTTTTGACTTATCGCCGGATTTGTTGTGCGTTGCTGGTTACGATGGTTATTTTAAAAAGATAAACCCCGCTGTTTCCAAGACCTTAGGGTACACCAATGAGGAATTAATGTCCAGGCCGATTAACTCTTTTGTGCATCCGGACGATCGGAACATTACCCACGACAAGAGAGAAAGTATCAAAAAGAATAATCCCCTGCTTAATTTTGAAAACAGATATTTGACAAAAAATAGTGAAGTTGTATGGCTTTCATGGACGTCTATGCCAATTGAGCGGGATAAGGTGGTATTTGCAATCGCTAAAAATATCACCTATCATAAGAAACTACACGAATTCCGGAGAATCTCTGAAAGCCTGGGTTTGTCGGTTGAGAGAAAAGACATGCTTAACGAGGAGCAGGCGATCGTTCAGAAGGAGGCAAATGCACAGGATAAATTCGCCGGTCTGTTATTGGCCAGCGAACCTTCTCCCGCCGATCTGATCTGGCTGCAGGAATTTGAAAACATCGTCAGAAAATACATTGGCAAAATAGACCTGAGCCTTAATCTGATTTGTAATGAATTGGGAATCAGTGAAAGAGCACTTTTCAGACGCGTTGACAGAACCGTAGGTATTACGCCAAGCCGACTGGTGAGAATCATACGTTTCCAGGTTGCCTTGGAGGCTATCAGAACAGGTAAATATCGCACCGTTTCGGAGGTATCGGCCATGGCAGGTTTTAATACACCTTCTTATTTTAGCAAGATTTTTGAAAAAATTTATGGTATTGAGATATTGAAACTTCTGAAGTGACCGACCTGCTCGTATGACGTCATGGTATCATGAAGTGAACGGGGAAGAGGTAAGAAAACCATCCACGCTTACGTTTCAAAAATTTTTCGCTCATAGGTTTTTCATGTTTCAATGCGAGTCCATTTCCATGCATATCGGATAATCAGACAAAGAAGTATGACTTCTGCAACGGCGCCAAACACCATGTGTATCCAAGTCTCTCCTGCCAGATTAAAAAAGGTATAGGGAATATACACCGTAGCAACAAGGATATTGGCTGGGCGATTCACTCTTGCAGGAAGAGCAACAGAAAGGTAAATCATCAGTGCCGGAATGGTCACAGAGGTGAGTGCTGCCAAAAGAAATCCTTGCGTAATGTCAAATACATACAGCCTCCCTGTCAGAATATCTTTTATCTTGCCCGGCATGTATAAGGCGAAATAATCAACATAGATATAAAGAAACATAAAACTCGCCCACAACGTAGCGAGCTTCAGTTTCAAACTGACCTTCATGTCTTCCAGTGTTTTTTGTTTATTCATTATTGATCGACTAAAAATTAAACCCAAAATGAAATCCCGGTTCGCCGAAAATGAATTTCGACCATTTGTCGTCTAGCTGTTTAAATCCATCAGGCAATTTTGTGTGATGTGCACGGTGCGTAATGGCAATGGATGGTTGAATAAAAAATCTGTCCTTAAAAAGTTTGATGTGATATCCAACGCGGTATGTATTGAAAATCTGAAATCCATTGTCAATTTTTTTGCCGTTGTCGTCTACAAACGTTTGTAAAGAAGGCATTACATTCAGTTCGGCATATAAACCTTTCCACAAAAACCGTTGGTAAGCCACTGATAAGCCAAACTCGCGAACATATCCCGGAAATTCTTCTTCCGGCTTTCCGTACGCTTTGTTAAAAAATGGGTGAATACCATTCGGCCAGGCATATTTCCAGGTTTTTGCTTCTAAGGTAATTACATCTTTTCCAGTAATCCGATAACCCAAATTGAGTTGAGCGAAGTTCGGAGGATTCGTGGAAGAAAGATTGCCCAATAAAAACACGGAACTACCAATGAACCACCGTTTGTAAGTGCTGTCTGTTTTAGCATATTGTGCTTTGAGTTGTAACGTGCTTGTCACCAATAAGACAAAACCAATGAATAAAGCTCTCTTTTGCATTTCTTTTCTTGTTAAGTTAAAAGATATTTCAAAAGTAGATCGGCGATATTCAATAACTCGTTCACTTAAGTTAAGAAATGAAGTTACGATTTGATTTTTTTTAATTCATGCTCTTAGTCTGCCCGATGAGTGAGAATTAATCCCAATAACTCGATTTTGCCGCTGTGGTATACGTGAATAAGGTTTTTTGTATTTTATCTCTTCAAGTCAGGTGGTACCTAAGGGGTCTCCAACTGTCAATCCCCAAAATAATATGCAGCCCGTTTCTCAGAAACTACCTCGTAAATTCAACTACCTGGGCACTCACCGTTATGGTTCTTCTGACAAAGAAAGGGGCAAAACCACTGAAGTGTTCCTCTGTCATCACGTTGATTATGGCTTTGGAGCCATTCAGCAAGTTGGCTTTTTTCATCATCGCTGAATATGCATTTTCGTACAATTGTCTTTTGTTCATACCTCCAATTGCCAAAATATAGGAAGCCTCAGAACTTCCGCTTACCTGGTCAATTACTTTGAAATTGTTCTGACCTAAGTGTACCTGAGTGGCGTTTTGATTGTGATTGGTAATGTGGGCGGTGCCGATGCCACATGAACTGAGAAATGTCGAGAGCAATATCAATACGGAATAAATGCCGATCTTTTTCATTGTAGTAGTTATTTATAGTTATAGATGTATGTACGTTTTTCTTAAAATCTACTCTTGAAGAGTGGAAGTCGCTGTTGGGAGTTTCATGATGTTGAATGCTATCTGATTAATTTCCTTGATAAAGATGCTAAAAGTTAAACCCAAAATGAAGCCCGGGTTGAATAAAATAGTTAGGCCATTTTTTTTCAACAAGTTTAAAAGATTCCGGGACATTAGTTCTTACGGGCCAATAACTACATCCAATAGCTGGTTCAAAAAAGAACCGGTTTTTAAAAAACCTGAACTGGTAACCCAAATGAAAGTTCAGATACAAGGTGTAGCCATTTCCAATCTTTTTTTTATTCTCATCCATATACTTTTCAAAAGCATTCAATGCATAAACGGAAGTGTATATACCTTTCCACCAAAAACGCTGGTATCCTAGTGTGGGCGCAAGTATACGTGCATGGCCCGGATAGTTTAGTCCCGGTGCATCAAAGGATGGTCCAAAAGGAATACCTATCGGCCAGGAATAAATGGATCTTTTGAATTCAAAGGAAACAACATCTTTCGGTGTTATCCTATATCCGACATTTAACTGGACATACTCAGGGTTATTTACTTTGGAAAAATTTCCTAACAGAAAGAATGAACTTCCAATATACCACTTTTTGTAAGTGCTGTCTTGTTTGGCATTTTGCGCATTCAACTGTAAACTACCTGCCAACACGAAGGCAAGGCCAATCCATAATATTTTCTTTTGCATATCTTTTTAATTGCTGTTAAACGATACTGCAAAAATGGATTGGCGATAGACTTAAAATCGTTCACTTAAGTTAAGAAATGGAGTTACGCTTTGTCTTTTTCCAAAACTCTTGCTCTTAGCCGGCTTAATGATTGTGGCTTTATACCTAAGTAGCTCGCTAGCTGGTGTTGTGGAATACGTTGTAAAAGGTCTGGTCTTTTTTCAATTAAATTCAGGTATCGTTGTTCAGGAGAAGAAGTCTTGAACTCGTCAAAATTGATTTGTTGTTTGGCTAACAATTCTTCCGATAATATCCGACACATGATTTCAAATTTTGGAAATTTACTGTTTATTTCTACTTCCATATCAGAATCGGAAACTGAGATAATACTGTCTTCCACACAACTAACGTAATACTCTGAAGGAGCTTTATTGATAACACAATGCGGCGTCAAAGCGTCCAATTCGGTAAAGAAGGCAGTAGTTTTTTCTTCGCCATCTATTACGTAATATTTCCTTATGCATCCTTTTAAAACAAAGTAGCTATCTTTCGATTTCTGTCCTTCATGCAGTAAAGTCGTCCCTTTCTTAACCGAGCGAAACAGGTTTAGCGAAATGATTGCGTTCTTCTCTTCTTCTGTCAGCGAAATGTATTTTGAGATAAAGTCAAATAGTAGTTCTTGCATTGTTATGATGTGTGGTTATGTTGTTGCCTTCTGATACACTTGCCACCAGCGGTAATTTGTGAAAAAAAATACCGCGAGATAAGTATCAAATATATGCATTAATTTTCTTTGAAAGAAGGTGGATTTATAGTGTTTTAATTTATTGTTAATCAATGAGATATCTCTTATTTTATTTCAGCAACCAAATATACGTAGTTTGATAAGAAATGGGTGATACCTGAACGCTACCAGTTCAAGAAATATGGATTGAGCCCGCCCTGTCGCAGTCGTCAGGTAGGCGAACAGTGTACGGGTTGCCTGGAATGACGGTCGAGCGCTAGAGTGCTTTTAATAAACTGAAGTGGCTGAAGCCAACGGCCGGAATTATAATGCGTGAAAAGCACTTTCCCGGAGACGGAAAGAGATACACAGGCATAGATTCCGAACATCAAGCTCAGGTTGTTGTAACTATACGAGCCAACAGGGCTAAGAGAAATTCAAAGGTCACGTTTACAAAATGAAAAGGTTATTAGTTATCCTAAAAATTGCTAAGTTATTGCAAGGACAAGTATTCCCTAACAGAAATATCCGACAATGACCCAATTTTATCCAAATCAGCACAAAACAACAAGAGTTTTTGATTATTCGAAATGTACACTTTTGAGTTTTGCTGGTTATTAAAGCCTGTCCGATTGCCGCTTTACCGAGGCGGTGAATTTGCCGATCCAATGCTCATTAGATGGACAAAGTCTGAACTTATTCCGAAAGTATGTTCCTGAAGTAGATTATTGTTAAAACTGCTTGTTTAAATTGTGGTATTCAATTTTTTCCATGTGTGGAAAGTACGGCAAAATTTCAATAAGTTCCTTTGTCTTAGTTTCATCAAGGTTTTGAAATATTAAAACAGCGTCTTTTTTTGAAACAGAAATAAAAAAACTCTCCAAAATGTTTTCTTTTTTCCACTGATTCACGAATTCCATTTCCTTTTTTGGTAGTTCAGGATTTGATTTTATTTTCTCAATTCCGCTGTCTGATAGTGTGATTAAAACTAATATTCTGTTCATGTTTTTTGATTTCAGATTGATTAGTAAATTTAAAATTAAATTATTTCTCGTTGTCGAATTATCGTGAAATTTGTCAAAAGTTAAATAAACTTTGCATTGTCGCAATTTAGTCTCAACTGAATTCTGTCTGTTGTGTCATACGATTGTTTGGGTGATTTTTTAGAAAAGTCAGCAGCTGACTATCAGCAGGTAACGTTTTGGCTCTTCGTGTCGTGGCTGTAAACAGGACCTCAAATTCAAATCATTCATTGTCAGTCGACTGCGTAATTTAGACCACAGTCCAAACCCCCAAACAATCCCCCACAAGTCGAAGCCCGCAGGAGATTTTTTTGGGTTTGTCAAAGCAGGATAAAGGGTCAACTACAAAAAAGACATTAAACCGAAGTCCTTATCCACTTTCGCAATCTAGAATTTCCGATAAACCCCACCCAGATACTGGTTGGCATCTTCTTCTGCGAATTGCGCTTTTTTGGCGTCCCAGTGTAATGTTTTATTTGGGAAACGCCCGGCGATTACGCCTAGCAAAATAGTTTCTGTAAGCCGGGAAGCATAAGAGAAGGGTGCGCTGCATGTTGCTTTGCCCAAACACGCATCCACAAATTCGTGGTAATGTTTGTGCACTTCCGAGCTATACTCACGAACCGGCTCGCTCAATTTGAATTGTGAGATATCAATATCCTTATAGGCACCGTCAACGATCAGTTTGGGCATGACCTGGAAATGCGGCAGATATAATCTCCCTTTTTCTCCGATGAACATCGCTCCCTGGTCGTGCAGGTCAGCGCCGTCCGGAAGCATCAGATCTTCGCGTTGTTTATCTGCGCCCACGCCATCATACCAAACCCATTTCAGCGTATCTGCGGTATATTTTGTTCCCGGAAATTCATAAGTAACCATGTTTTTTTCAGGGTATCCAAATCCATTCGGTCTTCTGCAATTGTTGGTAATCGTTCTTGGAACATCCAGTTGCAAAGCGTTGTAAGGCGTATCAAAAATGTGTACACCCATATCACCCAACGTGGCACAGCCATAATCAACAAGTTTCCGCCAGTTGCCCGGATGGTAAAAACCATCTTTGTAAGGTCTCTCTGCCGAAGTGCCCTGCCATAAATTCCAGTCCAGATTTGCTGGTACAGGATCGCCAGTTTCAGGAACAGGACCATTATACCCCCAGTTTTTTGGCGACCAGGCTCTCACGGTATATACTTTTCCAACAATTCCGGATTGGATCAGCAAAGTAGCGAGTTTGTAGTCATAAAAAGAATGCACCTGAATACCCATTTGGGTTACCAGTTTTTTGTCCTTGGCCATTTTATCCATCGCCCGCGCTTCTTTTACATAATGCGTAAGCGGTTTTTGACAATATACCGGTTTATCCATTTCCATGGCCATAATCGATGCAGGTGCATGTGTATGATCAGGCGTAGAAACAATTACCGCATCAATATCCTTGCTCATTTCTTTAAGCATCACGCGGTAATCCTTGTACGTTTTTGCATTAGGGAATTTGGATTTCACCTCCGCCAAAACAGTTGAATCAACATCACATAGTGCTACCACATCGACGTTGCTATGAGAAGATATGGATGCAAGATCTGCCTGACCCATTCCGCCCAGACCGATATGCGCGGTTCTTAATCGTTTGTCGGCGGAAAATGCCCATGATTCGGCTGGGATCATGGCAAGGGAAGATAAAGCTGCCGCATTTTTAAGAAATTCTCTTTTATTCATGAATCAAAAGGTTAAACTTTTTGGGGTTAGAAATTAGGGATATAAATTTTTCTTCAAACTTAACGGTGTGCCATAAACGGGTAAGTCTGACAACAGGTCACTGAAAAGCTTAAAATTGAGCTCTTTTTAGGTCAATTCCAAAAAATGGTGTGCTGGCTGGGAGGAAATTTTTGAAGTAGTTCAAACCAAGGGTATGAACGTCATGCCTGATCATCGTGCAAACTTAATAAGATAGGGTATAAGCTCGGTGGTAGTTTGAATACAGACACAAATTTGGATTCTGCATTAGCGTCCAAGTGCGAGCCCGACGCCAATGTTTGTTCGTAACCCGTAAGTGGTTTGGTTACTTTTTAATTGGTCTTTGACGTTGTAGGAGGTGTTCAAGTCCAGATAGCCGCGCCGGAAAACCCTGAGTTGAAATCCAACCAACGGACCTGCCTGAATAATGTTTGTTTCACTGATCAAATCCTCGCCTGGAATTGCCGAGCCACTATGCTTGCCCTTGTAATAGTTATACTCAGTATGTAAGCCGGCATACCAACCTGAAAGGCCGTTGCCTCCTTTTCCTTTAAGCCTTTTGCTTTTTTGCATAAAATAATACCTTGGCTGCAAAGACAGAATCAGGATTTTTTCGCGGGAATATACGTTCGCGTAAGGAAATGTCTTTGTAATGCGTTGGTCGTTATTGCCATATCCTATGGTTTCCTCATGGTCATACCGGAGATTATTGAAGCCATTGTTTATGGCTGCGTCCAATTCCACATTAATTGTCCACGGAGATGTTTTTATTTTCCGCTCAAAAGCTACTCCCGTCTGGATCCGGTTTAAATAATAGCCAACCGTAAGTTCAGGGAGCCTGATTTTCCATTGCTGGCCCTGGAATTCATCACAAAGTAAGATATCACAAAAAGGTGCGGTGGCTGATTTTTTCCAGTCCCCAATCGCAAACCCAAAGCTTGCCTGCGTTGAAAACTGTAAGCCGGTTGTAGCAAAGCCGTAGGAATAATCAAATACGGATTTAAATACGGCAAACGAAAAGTCCATAAAACCATGATTCAAAAACCGCCTTTGAAATCCAAATTTAAGTCCTGCTTTCGGATCGTCGTCAAACGTTCCGGGCATATTATAAAAAAGGGCAGCATAATTCCCGCTAAAATTGTTTGCGCTTTTACCAGCTTTAATCCTTTTGTGCATATTCACAAACCATCGTAATTGCGCATCTAATACCGTATTTTGCAAAGACTCTTTAACCGGTCGCTGAACCCCATGCAATGGGAAATGACCAGATAATGCCAATGAAAATGCAGGGAGGAATTTAATCTCATAACCAACGTGAAGCGACAAGTTGTTCAGAGTCTTATCGTCGGTCAACGGATATGGCACTGCCTGATAATATTGCGACAGACCAACTTTAAGCATGTGCCGCGTTGGCACTTTTGTCATGAAAACATTATCATATCTGTCAATAAAACGCTGTTTTTTAAGTGTATCACTTTCCTCTGTAAAAAATATTCTCGTCGTGTCCTGCGCGAACGAAATATCTGCTACTAAACAAAAAAAAACGAGTGTTAATATTTTTTTCATAGATTACGTTGATCTTTTTAAGTACAGTTAAAAGGCAAATCCAAGTCCAAGATTACCTCGAAAACCAAAAGAGCGCTTTTTTAAATTCAGTTCATTATTAGCATTGTAGGAAATATTGAAATCTATATACCCATGCTTAAAAAGTCTTTGCTGAAAACCGATTAAAGGACCATAACTAATGACTTTTCGCTGAATAACCTTGTCTCGCTTAAAGATCTCGCTATGCCTGCCTGAGTAAAAGTTATATTCCGTATTAATTCCAGTGTAAACACCAGACAGTCCATTACCACCATTTCCCCGCAACCGTTGCCGGTTTTGAAGAAAGTAATACCGGGGTTGAGCTGCAATTATCGCCGAAATTTCTTTTGAAACGAACCTATCAAAAGAACCATAAAAATCCGGATAACGAATGTTCTCCATTTTCATGTAATTATAACCTTTGCTCAGACCGATATCGAATTGAAAGTTTATAGAAAATGGAGACGTTTTAATCTTACGCTCGTAGGCAATACCAAGTTTTATTCTATTTAAATTATCACCGAAAGTTAACTCTGGCAATTTTATTTTTATTTGGTCGACCACAAATTCGTTACACCGTAACAGATCACAAAGCGGAGTCTTGTCAGCCTTTTTCCAATCTCCAAAGGCAAACCCGAAATTTGCCTGGGACGAAAAAGTCCAATTGTCCAGAATCCCATAATGAAACCATGGTACGTCTTGTTGCAAAGCAATTGCAAAGTCCATGAACCCTGAATTAAGAAAACGTCTTTGAAAACCTAATTTTATTCCTATTGTAGGATCGTTTGCAATCGTACTCGCCAACGTGTAATTTAAAGCAAGATAATTTCCACTAAAGTTGTTTGCACTTTTTCCAGCTTCGATTCTTCTGCGCATGTTAAAAAACCATCGCAATTGTGCATCAATCACGGTGTTTCCCCACACTCTTCTGAACGGAATTTCCTTACCATAAAATGGAATATGCCCGGATATCGCAACTGAAAAAGCAGGTAAAAATTTAAATTCATATCCAGCTTGCAGCGAGGTATTATTCCACAAAAAGTTATCATGCAATGTGAAAGCAATAGCCTGATAATACTGCGAAATCCCAATTTTAAACATGTGCCGCGTCGGCACCTTCGTCATAAAAACATTGTCATATCTGTCAATAAAACGCTGTTTTACAAGCGTATCCGGTTCTTCTGTGAAAGTGATTTGTGTAGAATCTTGTCCAAATGCAGATTTAACTAAAAATACATAAACTAAAAAAAGGAAAGTTTTCTTCATGGCTAATAGTCAGAGGTAAGCGGTGCACTATTTAATGGTCAGGTTACCGAATTCGGCACTGATCTGCACATTGGCGAGCCGGTTTTTGGAAAAGAAGGCATCCTTGAAATCCGGCGTATTTCGTTTCCATTTAAACCCGTTTGGAAGTTTCATCGTCGTGTAGGCACTGTTAATATCATAATCAAAATGTTGCCAGTTTTTCGTAACCATCGTGACCACTGCTTTTTTCGACTGAATCGCAAGGCTTGTCAATCCGGCAGAAGGAGATATTTCGACGTTTCCATATAGGGTGTTCATGCGTACGACACCGCCAATGTTCTCTAATTGCAGATTGGTATGATCACTCGTGAAAGAAAAAGTCCCTGAAATTTCAATGGCTTTTAATTCTCCGAAAGTCGTTTCTAAAAGCCCTTTTCCTTTGATGTTTGCCAGTGACGTTGTACAAAAATCAGCACTCAGTTTCAGGTTATTCGTAAGCCCTTTCATCTGAATTGTTCCAAACGTATTTTTCAGATCAACCGAACAAGTCGGCGGAAGGTGGATCGTATAACGTGCTTTCAAATTTGACAACGGTTTACTTTCCCCTTCTCTCAACAAAATGTAATTTCTCAGAAAATAATCCTTCCCGCTCCGATCGGCTATGTATTTAATTTTTCCAAGATCGGTCGCCGCCGTCCGTTTATCAGGATGCCTGGCGGATAATTCCATCACCACAACAATTTCCGCTCTATCCCAGGCAATAAGTTCAATGTCGGCTTTCTCAGCATTAATGAAAAGTGTGCGTATAGTGTGGGCAGTCACGGTCTTTTCAATCGATCTGGTGGCGACCTGCAAAACGCCCTGACCATAGACCGACTGAAAACCGTTGACCGTAACCCAATAAAAGAGGATTGTAAGTGCTGTTAATCTTTGAAAAATATTTTTATACAATTTCATGATCCTGATTTAAATCATTTTAGCCATTTCATTCAACACTTCTGCTTTTTCCCGCTCCACAACACTGAATTGGCGAACCAATTCGGGCTCCGTATTATATTGTCCCATCGCTTGCTGCAACTGGTGCGCAGCGGTTTGAAGTGTTTCATATTCATGCTGCAATTGTTTAAAATTCTGATTGCTGCATACCGTTGTCTGCGCTTCACAATAGGCTTTCAGTTTTGCATATTGTTCGTCGGTAACCTGTTCATTTTGAGGTTGAAGCCGCGCATCAATCGATTCCTGCGAGAAGGAAATCGTAGGATTGGTTCCCGGAACCATCCACAATCCGCCAATACCAGTCAGCAACAATACAGCAGCAGCATACCACCAATGCATTTTTTTTACTTTCGCATTTGCCGTTTTGCTTTCGATGGCTTGCCAAACAAACTCGTCCGGTTCAAATTCCGGAAGGTTCTCCAAAGCATTTTTAAGCGGAATTTCATTCAGCTTCCGGTCAATTTCAGTCCATATAAAATCGGAAGGACCTGATGATGGAAGTTTCGAAAGCGCCTCTCTTAAAATATTAATATTCTTTTCCATAGGTTATCTCAACGTTAGCATACTGCGTAACTTTCTGCGGGCATGAAAGAGCTGCGACTTTGATGTGCCCTCCGAAATATTCAGCATCACAGCAATTTCCCGGTGTGTATATCCTTCAATTTCTGCCAGCACAAAAATGGTTCGAAAACCATCGGAAAGCGATAAAATGGCCGTTTGCAGATGTGCGACATTGATGTCAACTTCTGCCCAGTCAATATTCTCTCCATGCTCTTCCTCAATATTTTGCCAGATGACCAGCTTCTTCTTCTTTGTTGACTTTCTGATCACAATCTGCTTGATCCAGGCACCCAGAGTGGCGTCGCCTCTGAATTGGTCCAGATGTTTGAAAACTTCCAAAAAGGCGTCCTGCAACACGTCGTTCGCATCATCGTAGTCGCCCGTGATGCGGTAAGCAAGCGTATACATAGCATTCTTGTACCTGTCGTACAGGTGCCGCTGTGCAATCCGATCATGTAACAGGCAACCCGTAATCAATTCTGCCTCCGAGGTCATAGGAAGTTTTTAAGTATTTAGTTAAAGAGGCAAGATAAATGAGAAATGGTTGTATGAAGATGAAAATAATTTTTGTTGGCAATAACTTCATCCGGCTGCATCGATAAAACTGCATTCTTATTGATCAGTATAACTATTCAAAAAAATCTACTATGGATGCGAGATAGAACCTGATACTCTTCGGCAGTTCGATATTGGATATTTGGAGAACCCAGGGCCTGGCAATGCATGTAAATTTTGTTTGAAAATGTTTATGTTTCGCAGAGGAATCAAAAATATTTTAGAATTAAATTTAGACGCATACAACCATTTGATCTTTAAGTAACCTCTTTAAAATAATGCCGGGTAAATGTCAAGTAGTGACTTATCAAAATCACCTTTTGATTGACTCAATGCCTTATTTATTGCTGAATAAAAGTTTATGAAAAGTGCCAGCAGTTGTTATTTTATACAAATTGGCAGGCTACGAATGAAATTGTAGTGGAGGGTTAACAAAATCATTAATCGGAGTGCGGTCTCGTCCCGTTATTAACATATCTTTTAATTGAATCAGGTAAGTGAGATAACGTATATAAATAGGAGTTAGGGGATCTGGCTACTCAATTTCTCCTGTTCTTATTTGAACAGACTGGTTGCGCCAGTTAACATACCGTAAGGAATAATGACGGGTAAAAGCACTGACTTTGCCTGACGGAAAACTTATGTCCTTTTCATCATTTCAATAAAATAATACGCAACGAAAAAGCTATGAAAAATATCTGGATGACGATTCTCCCACTTTTTGGCATGCTTATCATTTCCTGTGATGATCCTTTTGGCTACAATCCCAATGAGATTATCCTGGCAGAAAATGAAACAAATATTCATGCCAAAAGTATAGAGCGAATACAAAATATCCCCTTGGGTGATACTTTAAGGTTTATTTTGATGGGAGACACCCAGCGGTGGTATGACGAATCAGAACTCTTCGTAAAAAGTGCCAACAGGCAAAAGGGAATTTCTTTTGTACTACATGCTGGTGACATTTCAGATTTTGGTTTATCGCAGGAGTTTAAATGGATCCATGAAATAATGCTCCGGCTTAAATTTCCATATCTGACCGTTATCGGAAATCATGATACGGTTGCCAATGGACGGGACAATTACCAAAGAATGTACGGAGCTATGAATTATTCTTTTGATTATGCAGGTCACCGGTTTGTCTTTATCAATACAAATTCTCTCGAATATGCATTCGATGGTAAAACACCGGATGTGCCGTGGCTCAAATCTCAGCTGGAAAACTACGATGATAAAAAGAAAATTGTCATTGCCCATGTTCCTCCTTACGACGGAGATTTTGACCGGAATTTAGAAAAGCAATATGCTCAGATTCTTAGCCAGGCAAAAGTTGACTTCACTTTATACGGGCATCAGCATGCGTTTAAGGGAGGGGAGTATTACAAAGATGGTGTTGCCTACCACCAAACAACAAGCGTGGGAGCTCGTGGCTATTTGATCATTACCAGCTGGAAAACCGGATACAAAATCGACCAAATTGAATATTAGCCAAAGATGAAAAAGCTTATTGTATTTATGCTGCTGACTGGTTCAGCCACATTTGCCCAGCATTTAACCGACTCATTAAAAATAAAGAAATGGTATATTCCGGATCACGTTAAAATGCAGTTTGCTGGTAATATCGGATTCATTTCCGGAGGATTAGGTTTTGCTTCTCACAATAAGAAACTGGAAACGGATTTGCTTGCAGGTATTTTACCGGAAAAGTTTGGAGGAGATGCGCTGGTCACATTCAGTGCCAAAACAACTTATTCACCCTGGAAAATTAATTTTAAACACAACTACTATGCAGCACCTTTTTCATTAGGGGCCTACTTAAGTTATACTTTCGGTCCACAATTTGATTTTAAATGGCCTTCATATTACCCCGCGGGTTATTATTGGTGGGCGACTGCGATTAGGTCCGGTGCTTATATGGGGGGTAAAATCGGAAGGCAAATTACTGTGAATAAAAGAATAAGTGCAGTGGAGTTATACTATGAGATTGGAAGCTACGATCTGTTGATGATCAGCTATGTGCAGAATAGAAACTTTCTTAAGCTTTCTGATATTTCAAATGTGTCCTTTGGTTTGAAACTGAGTTTTTAGATGGACTCATTTTCGAAAAAAAACAGGACTGACTGGTTGAGCAGTATCAGTCCTGTTTTGAAATTATTATTTAATATCCGGGATTTTGAGGGAATGTTCCGCCCATTAAATCAATTTGGTCCTGTGAGATCGGCCAGCGTACCATGTGTGGCTGCATGACGATACCCACTTCATTGGATTTTGCACTACCGAATTTTTTGTAAAGATTCACACGCTCAATTAAAACACCCATTCTTTTGAGCAAGAACCAGCGGCCTCCTTCGAACGCCAGTTCTCGGGCGTGCTCATCCAGAATTGCATTTTGATCGATTGATTTTAAATCAAATGTGCGATCGCCAAAAGCTCTGAAACGAACCTGATTGATATAACCCAGCGCTTTTGCATCGGTGGAATTATTTGATAACCTCCAGTTCGCTTCGGCCGCGAGTAAAAGTGTCTCGGCATAACGCACCACCATAATATCCTTGTAGCTCGCAGCTGTTCCAGCGGGTTTAACAAAATCCTGATATTTCCTGATGCTCCAGTGGTATTGCCGGAAATTGTCAGGGTAGGATGTCCTCGGTAATTTTTTTCCGAAAAACGGCGAGCCCGGTTTGTTGCCTATGATGGTGTCCGGATAAAAATAAGTTGAAAAACGTTTGTCGGGCGACAGGCCTGTCACCGGATCCCAGCTCATCAGACTTTTTAAATAATTATTCGGAGTTGTCCAGCCATAACTGTTTCCACCGTAAACATTGTCTTCAATGACGTGCCCACCGGGCATCTCATAATACCGGCACTGGAACACCGCTCCCATAACGGTATTACTACCTCCCGATAGGGCATCATTTCCTCCTAAAACCTGATCCATCTGCGTGGTATAGATCGCTTCCGCATGATTCACATTCGCCCCGAAAACATTTTCTACCGACTGCAGCTGATAGCCACCTTTTGTAATAATTTCTTCGCACTGCGCTGCTGCGGTTGCCCAATCATTTTCCCAGGCCGCCACCTGTGCACGCAGATGACGAGCCAGGCCAAGGTTCACCTGACCAGGTTTTGCCACGTATGTTAAATTGGCTATTGCATAGTCCAGATCAAATTTTATCAATCCTAAAACCTCTTCTTTGGTCGCAGGCTCAAATACGGTGGGGTCAAATGCATTGGCGGCCGTTGTAGGGATGGTGTCGATCAGGATATTGTCATACAATTGCCAAAGTTTAAAATAGGTCATGGCCCTGATCACCTTTGCTTCTGCGACCAACGTGTTTTTGCTTGCAGGCACAGTAAAGTTTACGTCACGCGCATTGGTGATCACCGCGCTCGCCCGGTCGATCAACTGATAACCTGCCGGCCATTTTCCTCTTGGGAAATTGATTGCGTTCATGCTGGCTTTGTAAAGTTGCGCGTCGTTAAATGTACGTGTACTCCCTAAATCATCTGCGCAGTATAGCCAGAGATTATTCTGAGTTGTTCCATTGGCGTCACTCACCCTTTCATAGGTGCGTTGTAAGTTATAAAGTCCACCAAGTGCCACTTTCAGGCCCGCCTCGTCCTTATAAATTACGTCGGAGCTAATTCGTGTGAAGTTTTCTTCTTGCAGCCAGTCTGTGCAGGAGGACGTCAGGAACAAAAGTCCCAGGAATCCAAAAAGCATGGTAACAGTATTTTTCATTGGTATTTTTTTAATGGATAAAAACATAGCAAATCTGTGAATTTTGATGAACTCTCGCATACTATCTTTTTTTATAAGCTCAGGCTTAATCCAAAGATCAAGTTTCGGGTTAACGGATATGCATACAAGTCTTGTTCAGGGCTGTAGGCCTGGTAATCGGTTTTGGTTATCAAATTTTGACCGGTCACATAGATTCTTGCTTTGCTCAGTTTTATCTTGGAAATAAGTTTTGAAGGTAATTTATAACCAATGGTAACATTTTGCAATCGCCAGAAGGAAGCGTCCTGTAATCCGATATTAAACATACCGGGAGGGGAATTACCTGCATTGGGCTGCGGAAATACAGATGCTGGATTTTCCGGTGTCCAGTAATCTACCTTGATACCATTTCTGTTTCCTCTCAGGTCACCACCTGCTGTGTAATCGTATAAGAACTGATTGTTTCTGATAATTCCCTGAACGGTGTAGACATCCATAGAAAAATCAAATCCCTTGTAACTCGCATTAAAGTTAAACGATCCGATCCACTTTGGATTTTGAGATGTTATGCGCGAATCTGCGGCATCAATTTTACCGTCAGCATTGACATCTTCTATTTTAGGTGTCCCCGGTTTTGGCGTCGCATTTGTAAATGGATCTTTGAGCGGCAAGCCAGTTTCCTCATTCACAGCAACGGGTGCCTGTGCACCGGCGATCTCCCATTTGCCGGTCGTCGGATTAAAGGTAGATCCGGGATACACTTCTGTCCCTTGCCATACACCTAAGTATTTTGGCTGACGGTAGATTGAGATAGGTTGTCCGACAAACCAATTGTTTGCAACATCGTCATCCTGTATGCCGTCGTTGTTCAAATCGCCATACAGACTGATAATCGCATTTTTGTTCATTGTAAACGTACCACCTGCTTTAATTAACAGGTCGTTTTTTCTAAGCAAAACGCCATCCAGTCCTAGTTCAATGCCTTTGTTTTGAACTTCACCAATGTTGTCTGGTTGACTGGAATATCCAATGGAAGAATTTAATTGTCTGAAAACCAGCATGTCCGTTGTCCTCTTGTCGTAAACGTCAACACTTCCGTTTAGTCGCCCGTCAAAGAGTTCAAAGTCAGCTCCTGCGTTAAGGGTTGTGGAAGTTTCCCATTTAAGTGACGGGTTAGCCAGCTGACTTCCCGGAGAGAAACCGGATATCCTGTCAGCACCAAATAAATAATCTACCTGGTTGGAAAGCGCCAAACTTCCATAGGGCGCTATGGCCTGATTACCGACGCTACCATAACTTGCTCTTAATTTCAGAAATGAGATGGCTTTGATGTTGGCAAGGAAATTTTCCTTGCTGATGGTCCATCCCAGCGCTACTGCTGGAAAATATCCCCATTTGTTTTTTGATCCAAAAACAGAAGACCCATCTGCCCGGGCCGTGATGCCAATCGAGTATTTTGATAAATAATCGTATTCAACACGCCCTGCAATCGACAACAATCTGCGTTGATTTCCTCCAATCGTTGGCACATTGATAAGTGCTGACGACAGACCGTAAATTCCAAGGATGTCATTCGGAATTTGTGATGACGAGTTCCTGAAGTCATAATAGTTGGATTCGATCGCACTTTCAACCAGTGTTAAATTGATGTTGTGATCATGAATACTGGTTTTATACGTGGTTATATTTTCCAACTGCCATTCTGCATTTTCCTGGAAATAGACAGAGCCATTTGCAGCTCCATTTACAACACCGCTTTCAGATAAGCGGGAATTATAGTTGAGTTCTTTATTATTCCAAGACCTGCGACTCAGATTGACCCGGTTATTAAATCCCTTAAACGGAATGATATCTGCAAAAACGTTAACAATATCATTTCGGGCATTTTTTGAGTTTTCTATTTCATTCAAATTTAAGAGAGGATTGAAACTTTCCTGATTTCCACCTGGCCGAACATTGAAAGATCCATCCGCATTGTAGATATTTCCTAACGGCGAGGCAGTTACAACCTGACGAACAATGCCTGCAACATCGGGGTCACTTGATATGGCAAGTTGAAACGAGGTGTTGACACCCATCTTCAACCATTTGGTCAAAGTTTGATCCAGGTTTAACCGGATGGTTGTCTTTTCAATTTTAGTCGTCGGTACGATACCGGTCATGTTCTGGTAATTGGTCCCAAAATACAACTTTGTTTTTTCGCTGCCTGCCGAAAAGCTGATGTTATGGTTTTGAATGGTGGCCGGCTTCATAACCTCGCCGGACCAGTCTATACTACGATTTTCAGCAATGGCCGCTAATTCGTCCGCGCTGAAAATGAGCGCATCTGCACGCATGATATTTCCGTTTACTGCCCTGTCAGCTTCCCTTTTTAATTGCGCAAATTCCTGACCTGTATACACATCGAAATTTCTTTTTGCCTTCTGTGTTCCATAGTAACCATCATAGTTGACAGTTATTTTTCCGGTTTTGCCTCTTTTGGTCGTAATCAATACCACGCCGTTAGCAGCCCTTGCGCCATAGATAGCCTGCGCAGCCGCATCTTTTAAGATGTCCATCGACTCGATATCTGCAGGATTAATATCATTGATCGAACCGATTTGTATTCCATCAGCGATTACCAGCGGATCACTTCCTGCTGAAAGCGAACTTTGCCCCCTGATCTGGATCCTAGATGAACCTCCGGGTCCTGCGTCGTTGGTCGATACGTAAACACCTGCCACCTTGCCTCGCATCATTTCTCCGATATCCAGTGTAGCATTTCTCGTGAGGGCTTCCGGTTTTACCGAGGCAATGGAAGTAATGACATCCTGCTTCCTGGAGGTACCATAACCGACAACCACCACTTCACCCAGCGTCGCTGTTTCAGGGATTAGTTTTATATTGATCGTAGTAAGATTATTGACCGGTGTTTCCTGTCCCGCGTATCCGATGTAACTGATCACTAACACTGACTTTTCGCTGGCGACGGTCAATGTAAATTTTCCGTCACTATCCGTAACCGTTCCGTTGATGGTGCCCTTCTCAATAACATTTACCCCAACCAGCGGTTGGTCGGCCTGATCGACTACAGACCCTGACACTTTCACGGCCAGTATGTTTTCTGAATGAGCCGGTACAGAGGCCAGCAGAAATAGTCCCAGTAGAAACTGCACAAATGAAGTTTTTGAAACCTGTATAGTTTTTCGCATAATTTTTGATTTGTTAAAAACGCCTGAAATGGGCTTGTACTTACGTATTGCCATTGAAACTACCATGTCCCCTTGGGTCACGGCGTTGTTTTCCTTTACAATTAATTTCTTGTCATACTTATAGCTGGGTTACAATGGAGATTACTTCTCGGATCGCTCATCACCATTTTAAGGTTCTGAATTCGATGCTGTAAAGATTGAAGGCTACGGCGTCTTGGGAGGGCTAAAAATGTCTGTAAAAGGGGTTGTAAACGTCCAGAATAGGAATTTTAGAATAAAGGTTTTTATATAAACATGTTCTGGACACGCTAAATCGGGACTGACATTTGTTTACATCAAACAGATTTAAGTGATTGCAGCAGAATATAATAGGCGTTGCTATTCGGAATAATTTCGCTACAAGCGCAACACTAATACCCGAAATCAAGGTCGATTTGCAGTTTTTGATAAAAAAATAGGATTGGATATCGAGGTAATTAATTATTTTTTACCTTAGCCTATCTCATTAATAAGAACGACTTGAAGCCGCACCGTTTAATTTGTATTTCTTTTGTGCTGATGCTCCTGCTGTGTAACCAGACAGTATCGTGGGCGCAATATGATGCGGTTAATTTCAAACATTTTTCCTATCGCGATGGACTGGTACAAAGCCCGATCGCTGCTTTTTTGCAGGACGATCAGGGTTTTATCTGGTTTGGTAACCTCAAAGGGCTGACACGGTATGACGGATATGAATTTAAAACCTTCAACCATATTCCTGGCGACAATAGCAGTATTAGCAACGATCGGGTGAATACTGTTTTTATGGATAGTGAAAAGTCGATATGGATTGCAACTGCGCATGGATTAAATCACTTTAAACGTGATCTGGAAACTTTTGAATCAATTGATATACAAGAGGTAAAAGGTGGGCGAAATTATATTTCTTGTATTGCAGAGGATCAACAAAAAAATATATGGGTAGGGACTTTTGCGGGACTCAAAAGGCTAAATAAGGTTACTGAAAAATTGGAAGATGTCTTCCCTGATAGTGACGCTTCTTTGAAAAAAGAGGCTATTTTTTCTCTGTTGACAGATCGAGACAATAAAATCTGGGTGGGATCGAAAAGCGGATTGCACAAGTTTGATCCCACGAATCAAAAAGTCATTCAGCTGGATAAATCGTTTGAACAAAATAAAGTCATCAATACCTCGAAAATTGTTGTTATCAGGCAGGACCTTGCAGGTGATGTATGGTTTGGAACCGAAACATCTGGTTTGTTTCGGTATAGTCGCAGTAGTAATAATCTTCAGGCATACGTTTTTGGTGAATCGCGGCCCAACAGTATATCTTCCAGTTGGATTAAGGATATTCTGGTTTATGATAAAAATACCATCTGGATTGCGACACAAAATGGAATTAGCCAGTTGAACCTAACCACTAACATTTTTACAAATTATTTTCACGATGCCAGAAATACCAACAGCCTCAGTGATAATGCGGTGCGCTGTTTAATGAAGGACCGCGCCTCATGCATTTGGGTAGGCACATTTTCAGGAGGAATTGATTTTCATTATAAAGGAAATTCAAATTTTATCAACATTGGAGAAAGTGTTGGTGGCAGCGCGGGACTCTTACACCCCTTGGTAAATGGGATTACAGAGGATAAGGATGGCTCGCTTTGGGTTGGTACGTATGGTGGAGGGCTAACGAACATTAACAGAACAACACACATTTCCACGCATTATTCGTTGAAGTCGCCGGGATCCGGTCGGACTATCAATGGAATCAAGTCCATGGCAGTTGATGACAAAGGTAACTTGTGGATCGGCGCGCTGGAAGGGCTGAGCGTTTTTAACAAAAAATCCAAAACATTTTCACACTACAATATTCCGATCCGGGAAGGAAAGCTCAGTGAAAAGATCATTAATGCGATACTCCCGGATCAAGGCGGCGCATGGGTTGGTACCAATGGCGGTGGACTGAAATTTTTTAAGGATGGAAAAACGATAGCGACCTGTTTAAATTTAAATAGCGATCAGGCACTGGCTGATAATTTTGTAACCGCATTACTTAAAGATGCGAAGGACCATTTATGGGTCGGTACGCAGAATGGTTTGAATTACTTCAATACATCAACCCAGTCTTTCACACATCTGTACAGAAGGGGAAGACAGACGCAGTATCAGATAAGTCATAATCACGTTACGTATTTCTTTAAGGATTCAAAAGCAAGATTGTGGATCGGAACCGAGGACGGTCTCAATTATTTTGATGTAAAAAATGAGCGTTTTTATACCATTACGAGCATTTTAGGGTTAAATGATACGTTTATACATGCCATTACCGAAGATTCAGATCATAACCTGTGGTTCAGTACAGACCAGGGGCTTGTCAAACTTAAGTTTAAGAAATTTGCAGTTCCTTTTAGTAAAAATGATCTGGAAGTATCAATTTACACTGCAAGAGATGGTCTGGCCAGCAATCAGTTTTCAAATGCATGCGGACTGATCCTGAAAACCGGTGAACTCGCATTTGGAGGAATCAACGGCCTGTCTATTTTTTCACCGGATAAAATCCTGGTAAACACCAATAAGTCCACTGTTGCACTGACGGAAATACTGATTAATAACAAACGTGTTCCGATTTCCGCGGAGTCGGCTATACAGCAGTCACCCACCATGGTTGACAAGATTGTTTTAAATCATGATCAGGGACTGGTGACTTTCAAGTTTGCCGCACTCAATTACATTAACCCGGAAAAGAATCAGTATTCCTACCAGATTGAAGGATTATCCAACAGCCATGCATGGCAGGAAATAGGCAACCAGAGGCTGGTGAATTTTACGAGTCTTTTGCCCGGTTCCTATACCTTGAACTTCAAGGCGTCTAACGACAATGGTGTCTGGAGTTCGCATGTGCGAAGTATTAAGCTGGTGATCCTGCCTCCGTGGTGGAAAACCTGGTGGGCTTATACCATCTATATTTTACTTTTTGCAGGTCTTATTTTTGGCATCTCACGTCTGCGTGAATATAGACGGCAGATGCAGGCAGACCTGGATAGGGAGCATCTTCAGAATGAACAACAGCAGGAAATCTATAAGATGAAGCTGAATTTTTTTACCAATATTTCACACGAGATCCGAACTCCACTTACACTCATCCTTGGACCAGTGGAGAAATTGATCGATAGTTCGGCGAATAAAATGTCTGACAACCGGCAACTTCATCTGATACGGAATAATGCTTCCCGTTTGATGAAGCTCGTGACCGAGTTAATGGATTTCAGAAAGGCCGAAGACGGGCAAATGAAAATACACTGCTCCGTACAGGATGTGGTTCCTTTTGCCAGGGAGATATTTAACTATTTTGACGGTCTGTCCATTGAAAAAAATATTACTTACGAATTCGCGGCTAGTGAGGAACCGATTCTCCTGTATTTTGATGCAAACCAGCTTGAAAAGGTGATTTTTAATCTACTCTCCAATGCTTTTAAGTTCACGCCCGAAAATGGAAAAATCGTTTTGGACATTGAAAACAGGCCAGGCAGCAGTGAGCGGGTGGACATCCATGTGAGGGATAATGGTCGGGGAATTCCTGAAATTTATCATGCGCAAATGTTTAAGAATTTTTTTCAGGTTGATGATACTGCCAGACAAAATATAGGGAGTGGCGTGGGGTTGGCCTTTTCAAAAAGCATCATTGAATTACATAAAGGTACCCTTGATTTTCAAAGTAAGATATCGGCAGCAGACGGGCCGGGATGCACCACCTTTACGATTTCATTGAGAAAGGGAAAAGAACATTTGGAGGAAAGTCAGATAGAAAATCCTCCGGCGTACGTACATGAACACGTTACAGTCGTGGAGCCAACTGAGACCGGGGAGGCCGACATGGAAACGCCAAATGGGCCTCAGAAAAAGAGGTTTACCGTCTTACTTGCAGAAGACAATGACGATGTGCGCGCTTTCTTGGTGGATACACTTAAAGCAACCTATGATGTTGTAGAATTTTCAAATGGAGCTGATGCGCTGTTGTCGATGGAACATGACATCCCGGATCTGATCGTCAGCGATATCATGATGCCCGGAATGAGCGGGCTGGATCTGTGTGTCCAAGTGAAGTCCAATGAAAGTACCAACCACATTCCTGTCATCTTGCTAACCGCTCGTGCGTCGGAGTCGCATCAGGTTGAAGGGCTGTCGATTGGAGCCGATGCGTATATTTCGAAACCGTTCAATACCAAAATTCTTGAACTGACCATCAAAAATTTTTTGATGGCAAAAGAGATCATTAGGGAGAAGTTCTCACAGCAGATGGTTTTGCAAAGACCATTTAATATTTCATCCGATTCACCGGAAGATAAATTTATTGCCAAGCTCATGACGATCATTGAGGCGAAGATGGAGAACCCTGAATTTGATGTGAATGAACTGGTTCTTGAAATCGGAATGAGCCGTTCTGTTCTTTACAAGAAAGTGCAAACTTTGACGAATTATTCTGTTGCGGATCTTATCAAAGAGATGCGGCTGAAAAAAGCAGCGCAGCTTTTTAAACAAACTTCTATGTCGATCGCCGACGTTGCTTTCGCTGTGGGTTTCAACGACCGAAAATACTTTAGCAAGGAATTTAAAAAACAATTCAATTTGTCTCCGTCTGAATACATAAATGCCATCACCAGTCCGAGTTGATCGTAAAAAAGCTCATTTTTAAGTCGGAAAGTACAAATTACCCCCCTTTTTAGGATATTTTTCTCCCCCGGTTACTGCATTCGTTGCTCACCTTTGCCTCTCACCAAACGCAACGGCAGAACCATATTTTTAGTAACCGGGACTTAATCAATGAAGAATTTTCTAACAACCCTTTGGATCATTTTTGCTTCTGTTTTTAGTACGAATGCACAGGATTTAATTCAAAATATCGCTGCCAGAAATGTCACCAGCCTGAATGGTCGGTGGAACTATATTATCGATCCTTATGAAATGGGATATTATGATTATCGACACATGCCTTTTGATGAATCGGAGACAGGCAAGGGCGGATTTTATGACAACAAAAAACCAAATGACAAGAATGATTGGGTGGAATATGATTTTGACCTATCGCCAACGCTGAAAATTCCTGGCGACTGGAACTCCCAGGTAGAAAAACTGGAATTATATGAAGGCACCATCTGGATGCGCCAAAAGTTTTCTGTTAATCCCAAAACAGACAAAAAATATGTGCTCTATTTTGGAGCGGTCAACTATGAGAGTCAGGTCTATCTGAACGGAAAAAAACTCGGTCAGCACAAAGGAGGTTTTACTCCGTTTCAATTTGACGTTACAGGTAAACTTACCGACGGAGAAAATGTGGTTATCGTGAAGGTCGATAACAAAAGATTTCAGGATGAGATCCCAACCATTAATACAGACTGGTGGAATTATGGCGGGATCACACGGGACGTGTTGCTGGCGGAGCTGCCTGTCACGCACATACAGGACTACAAAGTACAATTAGCGAAAGGAAGTTTGCATAGGGTGGAAGGATTTATTCAGATCGCAGGGATCAGCAAAATCCAAAACGTCACGATCACCATTCCCGAAGCGGGCATTAAACAAACGGTTAAAACAGATTCTGCAGGAAGGGCTGAGCTCAATTTTCCGATTAAAAATATTACCTATTGGTCTCCCGAAAATCCTAAGCTGTATGCGGTTGAAATCCAGTCGACGACTGACAAGGTAACAGACAAAATAGGCTTTCGCACAATTGAAACCAGAGGTCAGGATATCTTGCTGAACGGGCAATCAATTTTTCTTCGTGGAATTTCAATGCACGATGAAAATCCATTGATTCCGGGCCGGCTCCGCGGACAGGGCGATATGCGCATGTTGTTGCAATGGGCAAAAGAAATGAACTGTAACTATGTCCGGTTGGCGCACTATCCGCATAGCGAGGAAATGGTACAGCTGGCAGATGAAATGGGCCTATTGGTATGGGCCGAAGTCCCGGTGTACTGGACGATCTCATGGCTTAACGAATCGACTTATCAAAATGCGGAGAAGCAGTTAAGCGACCTGATGACCAGGGATAAAAATCGTTCAAGCGTGATCGTCTGGTCCGTCGGCAATGAAACGCCGATTAGTGAACCCCGTAATATTTTCATGAGCAAAATGGTAGCAAAAGCTCGTTCGATGGACAATACCAGATTGGTATCTGCCGCGCTTGAAATTCACCGGAAAGGCAATGAAATTGTGGTAGAAGATCCATTGGGCGAGAAACTCGACCTGGTAAGTTTCAACGAGTATGCCGGTTGGTATTGGAGCAACACAAAAGATATGCTCAATTACAAGTATGAAATAAAATACAATAAGCCTGTGGTGATCACGGAGTTCGGTGCAGATGCACTGGCGGGTTTTCATGCCGATGAAGAAACCAGATGGAGTGAGGAATACCAGGAGTTATTGTACAAAAATCAAATTTTCATGCTGGAAAATATGCCTGGCTTACGGGGTATGACCCCATGGATACTGGTTGACTTTCGTTCACCCCGGAGACAACATCCTTACTTTCAAGACTTTTGGAATCGAAAAGGGCTGATATCTGAAACAGGCAAAAGAAAAAAGGCATTTTATGTTTTGCAAAAATATTACGAGTCCAAACAGAATGGCTGGGGTCAGAAAGCTAAAAATTAATTTTCGTCTATTAACAAATTTTCCATGCGATTAAGAACGTTGTTGCGTATTTGTTGTCTCATCATACTGGTTATTCCCCGCATATACGCGCAGAAGGCATCCTTTCATACGGTAGCTGCCAGAAAATCAAATGCGGACACCACCTGGATCAATTATCAGGCAAAAACCGTGGATCAGTTGCCCGGGTTTGAATTTGAAAAGGAGCCTTCACTCAATAAGTACGGAAGCTGGCAGGTCAATAAAACAAAGGCCACAGGTTTTTTTCGTACTGAAAAAATCATGGACCGGTGGTGGATCATCGATCCTGACGGATATCCGTTCATCCATAAAGGCGTTGCCGTATATCGGCCGGGAGCATCCGAGTTACAGCAGAAAAGGATGAAGGAAAAGTATCAGGATGAAAAGGGCTGGATAAAAAAAGAGAGCGCATTGCTGCGCGAAAAAGGATTTAACGGAACCGGAGCCTGGTCGGCGGTTGATTTAATAAGGGCATCTGAGGCACCACTGGTGTACACGGTCATTGTTAACCCGATGCAAAGTTATAAGGCCGAGCACATCAAACGTTTCGGAGGAAAATATACAGTAGCGGGGTGGCAAGGCTTTCGCTTTGACCTGACGATGGTATTTGACCCTGAATTTGATCGGCATGTTGAAAAAACGATACGGGAAATTGCACAATATAAGGACGATAAATTTTTACTCGGTTATTATACCGACAATGAACTTCCCTGGAAAACAGACGCACTGGATATCCATTTAACGGCTCTTGCAAAAGATGAGCCCGGTTATATCGCGGCAAGAAAATGGTTTGATGATCGCAAGGGCAAACAGGCAAAAGTGGAAGACATTACCGAGGAGGATCGTCTCGCATTCTCAGGTTTTTACTTCGAGGCCTATCTCAGCAAAGTAGCGGCTGCGATCAGGAAGTACGATCCCAATCACATGTACCTGGGTTGTCGGTTTAATCAGACCAACCGGCAGGAATTAACGAATCCGGAAATTTTTAAGGTGGCGGGCAAGTACATGGACATTGTCTCTATCAATCATTACAGAATGTGGCAGCCGGATCCGGTCATGCTGAGCAACTGGGAACAATGGGCAGGCAAACCATTTCTGATCACGGAGTGGTATACCAAGGGGATTGACTCCGGACTGCCGAATAATGGCGGTGCCGGATGGTTGGTCAAAACGCAGCAGGACCGGGGTTATTTTTATCAAAATTTTGCCATCGAGCTCATCAAAAGTAAAAATTGTGTGGGCTGGCATTGGTTCACCTACCAGGACAACGATCCTAAAAATCTGAATGTAGATGAATCGAACCGGGATTCGAATAAAGGAATGGTGGACTCAGAATTTAATCAATACCAGCCACTCCTGACTGAGATGAAAATACTCAACGACAATGTCTTCAACCTGATCAATTATTTTAACACAGAAAGTTCAAAACAGCCCTATGGATCGAAATAAAATTGCATTCCTGTTTTCTACCGTTATTTGCTTCTTCTTTTTTTCAGACCTGTACGCTCAGGTTCCAGGGAGTAATACCGGAATTTTTAATCAATTTTCTGACATCGGATCACCGGCCATCCCTGGTTCAGCGCGGTTTGATGAAGCTTCACAAACATATCATCTCTCAGGCTCAGGTTCCAATATCTGGTTTGGTCAGGATAGTTTCGCGTTTTTAAGTAAAAAAATGAATGGCGATTTTATTATGCAGACCCGGGTCGGATTTATCGGTGAGGGACATGAACCGCATCGAAAGGCGGGTCTGATGATCCGAAGTTCAGGCGCACCCAACGCTCCGGTGATCGCCTGCACAGTTCATGGCGACGGCCTGACTGCTTTTCAGTATCGGACAACGCAGGGTGGCACCATGAAGGAAATAAAACTGGCGATTAAAGCACCTGATGTGCTTCAGCTGGAAAAAAAGGGAAATAGCTACATCATGTCAGTGGCACGATTTGGAGAACTGTATCAGGTTGAGAAACTGGATAGTATCGATCTTGGTCAGGATTTGATCGCGGGCCTTTTCGTTTGCGCACACACCAATGCATTTTCAGAAGAAGCCGTTTTTAACAATACACGTGTTTTTAATGTGGCTCCCCATGATCTGATCCAGTATAAAACCTATATCGGAAGTTTGCTGGAAGTGATGGACGTGACCACGGGAAATCGCCAGGTGCTTGCCGGTGCGGAAGGGTCATGGCAGGCCCCAAACTGGACGCCGGACGGAAAAACGTTAATCTATAATGCAGCTGGCAAGCTGTTTAATTTTAATCTCGCAACGAAGCTGTCGATCGAGTTAAATACAGACTTTGCTATCAAGAATAACAATGATCACGTCCTGTCCTTTGATGGGAAGCAGATCGGTATCAGTCATCATCCCCCGGAGGCAAAGGGACAGTCGGTCGTATACACGCTACCGGTTACCGGTGGTGTTCCCAGGCGTGTAACGGAAAAAAGTCCTTCCTATCTTCATGGTTGGTCACCCGATGGCCGGTTTTTATATTTCACGGGTGAGCGGGAAGGTGAGCCTGATATTTACAAGATCGCAAAAGAGGGGGGAGAGGAAATTCGGTTAACGACTGCAAAAGGCCTTGATGATGGTTCCGAATTTTCACCGGATGGAAAATACATTTATTTCAATTCCACAAGAACGGGTACGATGCAGATCTGGCGAATGGATCCCGATGGGAAAAATCAGACGCAGTTAACTTTTGGCGAGATGAACAACTGGTTTCCGCATATTTCACCCGACAATAAATGGCTGGTCTTCGTTTCGTTCGCAAAGGAAGTTCCGGCCGACAAACATCCTTTTTATGAACGTGTTTATTTAAGAATGATGCCGGTTCAGGGTGGTGACGCAAAGGTGATTGCCTATGTGTACGGAGGACAGGGTACCATGAACGTTCCAAGCTGGTCGCCCGACGGTAAAAAGGTTGCGTTTATTAGTAATGGAATATTTAAATAATGAAAACGATAGGTATCAACATGAATATGATGAAAATAAATTTTTATAAAGGAATTGCGCTCTTCGCGGCTATTCTAATTTTAAATCTCCACGCCCTTCCGGTAAGCGCGCAAAAGAAGCAAAGTGAAAAGAAGGATGTACCGGTGATCGCGTCGCTCAATGCCTATTCTTTCAGTGACCTGTTAACAGCACGCGATGCAAGAAACAAAGAACAGGTATACACTTTATTTAATTTGCTTGACTGGTGCGCGGCCAACCATATCAAGGCACTCGATCCGACTGCTTATTTTTTTCCTACTTACCCGGAAGTTCCGTCAGACGAATATTTGAAAAAGTTTAAAGACCGGGCTGCTGAACTGGGTATCGTGATTACCGGAACAGGAATACGAAATAATTTTGCATCGCCAGATCCAAAAGTGCGAGCGGAAGGAGTTCAGCTGGCCAAAAACTGGATCGTTGCTGCCTCGAAAATGGGTGCTCCCATGGTCCGTTTATTTTCCGGCGAAATTCCCAAAGGCTATGAAGGCAAATGGGAGGAAGTTGCAGGTTGGATGATTGAATGTTACAAAGAGTGTGCGGCCCATGGCGAAAAGTACGGCGTTCAAATCGGTGTACAAAATCATGGGGATATGCTCCAGACAGCCGAACAGTGCATTTACGTCTTGAAAGGCGTCAATTCCAAATGGGCCGGATTAATTGTGGATACAGGCAATTTTAAAACCAAAGATCCATACAAAGACATTGAACTGGTCATGCCATACGCTATCAACTGGCAGGTGAAGGAAAGTGTATTTGGATTAGGTAGTGAAGTACCAACCGATTACAACCGCTTGATCCAAATCGTAAAAAAGGGTGGATACCAGGGCTACTTACCCATCGAAACGCTTGCCATACGTGGTAAGACCTACGATCCCTTTGCGTTGGTTCCTCAAATGCTGACCGAAATCAACAAGGCCATCCACGAAGTGTACAAGTGATTTTAACATAAAATAGTTTAACAACCGATTGAGCAAATCCCTATGAAAAGTATAGTCAGTCAGAAAATTTTTTGCCTCTTTTTATTTCTCAGCCTTGCTGTTGCTGTTGATCTGTCAGCGCAGGATGAATCTGGCAAAGGGTACGCTTTCCGTCAAAATGAAAAACTTGGCCGTGGTGTGAACATTATTGGTTATGATCCACTGTGGAAAGACCCGTTGAACGCCCGGATGAAAGACAAGCATTTCAAGCTTATCAAGGAGGCAGGTTTTGATAATGTCCGCATCGTCATCGGTCCGTTCAAGTTTTCAATGAATGATTCGCTGTATACGATCCGGCCTGAGTTTTTCAAGACACTGGATTGGGCGATCAACGAATCATTAAAAAACAAACTTATGGTCATCGTTGATTTTCATGAGCATAATGCGATGCAAAAAGATCCTTTGGGTACAAAGCCAAAACTTCTGGCCATGTGGAAACAAATCGCCGACCATTGCAAAAGTTACTCCAGTGATGTGATGTTTGAAATTGCCAACGAGCCGAATATGAAGCCGGAAGTTTGGAATGAAATTCATCAGGCAGCGTATCAGGTTTTGAGGGAATCAAATCCAAAGCGCACCATCATTGTGGGAACGATCAATGGAAATCAAATCAAGTTTTTGCCAGACCTGACTTTGCCAGAAGCGGATCGAAATATCATCGTGGCGATCCATTATTACAGTCCGATACAATTTACTCATCAGGGCGCTCCGTGGTCAGTGAAAAACAAAGATCTGAGCGGCATAGAATGGAAACAAACAAAGGAGGAAGAAGCAGCTGTGAAGGCAGATTTTGATATGGCGCAGGAGTGGTCGAAGAAACACAACCGGCCATTAACCCTGGGGGAGTTCGGCGCCTATGAAAAAGCGGATTTACCGTCCCGCATTCGATGGACCAACTATATTGCCAGGCAGGCTGAGGCCAGAAAATGGAGCTGGAGTTACTGGCAGTTTGATTCCGACTTTATTCTTTATGATATGGAAAAGGACAAATGGGTGTTGCCGATCCGGGATGCGCTTATTCCGACAACCAGAAAATAGGGCGCAGGTTTGTTGTCTTCTTGGATGATCAGGTTGGTGATGTACAAGACGAAATAGATAGACCATTTTTAGAAATCAAACACAAGCCCATGAAAAATGATATTTTTATAGGATCATGAAACATGGAAAATTAATATGAAAATAGCGCTGGTAAAAGTAGTGTTGCGTTTCTGTTTGATCAGTGCCTCGTTGGTATGTATAAATCCAAGCGAAGCACAAAGTCAAACTTCAAAATATAAAGGCAAAGTATATTTTGACAGCCAATATAAGAATGGTCCGCAGGTTATTCCCGGGAAACTGCAATGTGAATACTATGACTTTGGCGGAGAAGGGATTGCCTTTCATGATTTAGATTCCATCAACTCGGGAAGTGGCAGATTAAATAAACCAGATGGCAGTTATTTGAATGAATTTAGAATAAATGAGCCGGTTGATATTTCCTACACCAAGTTTAGAGATCCACCGATTGATAACAGTGATTATAATTTGTCAGAGCCACAAAAAGACCAGTTGTACGTTGGCTGGACAAAAGCCGGTGAATGGACAAAATATACCGTAAGGGTAGAGGAAACCGGTCATTATCAAATTGGGTTAATGTTTACTTCAAACAAAAATGGAGTTATCAGATTAGCTGTCAATGATAAGTTTGCGACCGGGCCAATTACCATTCCATCCACTTTTGTAGCCGCAGACACAGTGCCCTGGCGTCAATGGCATCATTGGAATTACCTGGATAATATCGGCAAAATCCACTTAAAAAAAGGAATACAAACCATCACGATTCATACGGTTGAGATCGGCGATATGAATTATGATTATTTAAATTTCAAACGAGTAGATTAGGAAAACGAAACCGATAATGGTCGGAAAAAATACGCTATGTACAACAAAGAAATACTCGATATCATAAATTCACTATTCGATGAAATTGATCAATTAATTTATGATTATTTGAAAAAACCGGAAGATGAAATGATTTCAAATGGCAATGTTGCCATCTGCATCATTGATCATACCGGGATGGTTTATGGTAAAATGTTTGGATCTGATAAATCCAGACTTCGTAAATCCTATCAGGTAGCATGGACCAAAGCAAGTCAGGTATGGCTTACGGGTGTCAAAACCGGTGCTTATGAACGAATGGTTTTTAACAAGGAAATCGATGAAAATGCCAACGGAATTGAAGCACCGGACTTGATCGGCTGGGAAGGCGGTCAACCTGTAACACTCAAAAATGGCCAAATTTTGTCAGTCGGGTTCAGTGGGTTCCGGGGTGTATCAGACCTTGAAATCGTGGTAAAGGCACTTTTGGAAGTTGAGAAGTAAAATAATTTTTTAAAAAACGGATTAAAAAAAAGACAAATGCAGTATACAGCAAGTGAAAGTAGATACCAGGGTATGGAGTATCGGAAATGCGGGAACAGTGGTTTGAAGTTGCCTGCGCTATCCCTAGGACTGTGGCATAACTTTGGCCATATTGATGTACTGGAGAATGCAGGTAATATATTAAAAGCAGCTTTTGACAATGGCATTAATCATTTTGATCTAGCCAATAATTATGGTCCACCGGTAGGTTCCGCGGAAGAAAATTTCGGGAAACTATTTAAGGATAATTTCATTCCGTATCGTGATGAATTGATAATTTCCACGAAGGCAGGGTGGGGTATGTGGCCAGGGCCTTATGGAGATTTTGGATCTAAAAAATACCTGGTTGCCAGTCTTGACCAAAGTTTAAAACGCATGGGTTTAGACTACGTGGATATTTTCTATCATCACCGCCCAGACCCTGATACCCCATTAGAAGAAACAATGGGAACATTAGATCTAATGGTCAGGCAAGGCAAGGCTCTTTATGTGGGTATATCAAGTTATCAGCCAGAAGAAGCCGCGGAAGCATTTGCCATCCTGAAACGACTGGGAACACCATGCCTGATCCATCAGCCAAAGTATTCTATGTTTGATCGTTGGGTTGAAAATGGGTTGCTGGATGTTTTAGAAGAAAATGGCGTAGGCTGCATCCCATTTTCTCCCTTAGCACAAGGCTTATTAACGAATAAATACCTGAAAGGTATCCCCGCAGCTTCAAGAGCCGCAAGCCATAGAGGCAATGGCGCTGTTGATGCGAACGAAATCACGGATGAAAAAATACACAAGGTGGGTCTGCTTAACCAACTCGCCGAAGAACGAGGACAAAATTTAGCGCAAATGGCACTTGCATGGATTTTAAAAGATCCACGGGTAAGCTCCGTACTGATCGGCGCAAGTAAACCAGAGCAGGTATTAGACAGCATTAAATGTCTTCAAAATGTTGAGTTTACGTCAAACGAATTGTCAAGGATCAATTCGATTTTAAATATTGATCAGGTAACGCAACTGGCCCGATGAGGTTTGTGTCGGGACCGTTTGTTGAAAATTGTAGCCGGCCTTATTAAACTTTTACTAGTTACAGTCGTCAAACGGATCAGAATGGCCAGAATTCTGAATGAAAATAAAGGAAAAAAACACGCAGTTTTATGAAATTATCCAACATCCAAATGACACTATTTAATTTTTTAATTGTGCTCATACTAAGCTGCTGCAGCAGCAGTGAAGAGGCGGTACCTGCCGCAACCGAAGTGCCGGAAGTGTATAAAAAAATTTACGGCGCTACAGACCTTTATGTGGAAGGCAACTTTGTCGTGATCAAAACCAGCGGACGGCCGGATCATAAAAGCCCGTATTACAAAGGCACAGCGTGGGAAAGTGCTTTGTATGAAGCTTACAATGGAGATAACCCCAACTTCGCTTTGAATCCTAACGAAATAGCGGATCAGAATTTTACATTTAAAATCCCGCTTAATCCAGTAGCAAGCACGTCGCACAGCGCTACACCTTTAGGTGCAATCGGTGTTTCGTTGAATGGCGTTCCTTTTTTCAATCAGTATGCCGGCCCTAATCAGCCTTTGACATTTGAAATCAATTCGTTTGATCAGCAGTTTGGTCATCCCACGGCAACAAATCAGTATCACTATCACGCTGAGCCTTATTACCTTACCTCAACAAAGGGGAAAGATGTTTTGCTGGGTTTTCTGCTTGATGGCTTTCCGGTGTACGGACCGACAGAAAATGGCACCACAGTTCAGAATACTGATCTTGATGCTTATCATGGTCATACACACAGTACGGCTGATTTTCCGCAGGGTATTTACCATTATCATATCACGTCGAATGATCCTTACATCAACGGAAATGGTTTTTACGGCACGGCTGGTACGGTGAGTAACTAATGAAAATGATGAAGAGAATTACTTCATGTTTGGTTTTTTTTGTTTTACTGCAATGTTGCCTGCTTGTAGCTTCTTGCATCAACAAAAAGACATCGCCGTACGGGAAGATCGAAACCGTTAATCTGGTGAAGCTCAACGTGACGAGGGGAGTGACCTATTATAACGCCAAACCATTTAGTGGCAAGTCATTTGTTTTGAATTCCGATGCGGACACGTTGGCAATTGATTTTTACCATCAGGGAAAACTTGATGGTCTGAGCAGGTCTTGGTATGCTTCAGGAAAACCTATGCAAGAACGTCTGTATGAAAACGGACGGAAAGAAGGGGTGCATAAGGGCTGGTGGTCCAACGGGAAAATGAAGTTTCAATACGAGTTCAAAAATGATGAGTATAACGGCCACGCAAAGGACTGGTACGAAAGCGGAATGCCTTACAAAGATTTTACTTATCAAAACGGACATGAGGAGGGTACACAAAAAATGTGGAACCTGGATGGAAGTATATACGCTAATTATGTGGTGAAAAACAATCGGATCTATGGTTTGTCGGGTAGGAAACAGTGTAGAAGTCTTCGGAAGGGGTAGTTGTTTACTCTTCATTTTGCTGACGTTTTTTTTAGCCAGCTGTAAAAATGAAGAAACATTACCCTATTACAACACGGCGGATTTCACTCCTCTGTGGGATATGGATACAGTGAAAAGTCCGGTGCATCGGATCGCCGAATTTTCGTTGATTGATCAGAACAATCAACGTATTTCTAATGCGATGTTTGACGGGAAGATTTATGTGGCGAATTTCTTCTTTACATCTTGCCCTGGCATTTGTCCCAAAATGACGGGCAATCTCAAATTGGTTGCAAACCAGTTTCAGGATAATAAAGACATCCTTTTTATCTCCCACTCTGTTATGCCGTGGGTAGACTCTGTCGCGCAGTTAAATCAATTTGCTTCCCGGTATAACATCCGTTCAGCCCAGTGGCATCTTGTGACAGGGAGCAAAGAGGAAATTAACCTGTTGGCACGCCGGTCGTATTTCGCAGAAGAAGAAATGGGACTGACCAAAGATTCTACCGGATTTGTTCATTCTGAGCACTGCCTGTTGATTGATCGGGAAAGAAGAATTCGGGGTGTTTACAATGGTACGCTTTCCCTCGAAATGGAGCGGCTTGCCGAGGATATTAAGATATTGATGAAAGAATGATCCAGGCCTGCTGCGCTTGGGAGCAGGTCTGAGTTTTAAGTTTTGATTGCCCGTTCGAAGATTTCTTCTGGCGGGCAATTTCTTTTTTGCTGCTTCCCTTATTTTTTTCTATTGCATGACAGGTCCATCTGAGGCCGTGCACATAAGGTTGCAACCCCGCCGGATGTAAAAAATCTTCTTCGCAGACAAATTTTTTTTGGACATTCCTCACATCTGCCTCGTTTTAAAGGGCTTACAGCGGGCTCTTTTCATTTAGGACATTTCTCTCCCGTATTTCAGACGTTTTTATCCCCTCACAATTTCCCCGGATACTCATATTTACACAATCAAATGCAATAAATAATTCGTTAAACACAATTTATTAACTTCTAAATGAATGACTATGAATCAAAAATTACCATGTTCAACCACCTCAAGGGTGTTTTTAGGTTTTCTGGCGTTTCTGTTGAGTCTGGTTCATAGCCAAACTAACGCGCAGACTTTTCCTTCGGGATTCAGCCGGGTCACTGTGACGAATGGTATGGCGAACAGTACGGCTACTGCGATGGACTTTGCACCTGACGGACGAATCTTTGTTGTCCAGAAAGATGGCAGAGTAAGAATAATTAAAAACGGGGCGCTCCTGGCAACCAGTTTTGCAACCATGTCGGTTAATCAAACGGATGAGAGGGGGCTTGGTGGGATTGTGCTTGATCCTAATTTTGCAACCAACGGTTATGTTTATCTGTACTATACCGTTTCAAATGGTTCTGCCAATCGCATCAGCAGGGTTACGGCGAATGGTGACGTGATGTTGGCTAATAGTCAGGTAAATCTTCTGGATATTCCTACGACCGGATTTACTATTCACAATGGTGGTGCGATGAAATTTAAGGGTGGTTACCTCTACGTTGCTGTGGGTGACCATGGCGTTTCCTCGAATGCACAGAGCAAGGATGTATATTATGGGAAAATCTTACGACTGAATGCCAATGGTACTCCTGCTGTTGGTAATCCATTTTTCAACGATGCCGGTGCTAATAATGCCCGCAAAAGTATTTGGACGATGGGGCACCGCAATCCATTTACGTTTGATATCTCGGAAACAGGAACGGTCTATGTGAATGATGTGGGACCCTCATCCCGGGAGGAGATCAATGACGCAACAACCGCAGGTGGTAACTACGGCTGGCCGAATGTGACGCACGGAAGTTCCGGGAGCGGATATGTCGGCGCTGCATTCTCTTATCTCAATTCATTTACACCCGTCATTGGCAACACAGACCAGGGCTGCGCGATTTCCGGCGGAGTGTTTGTAGATGCGGCGGTAAGCAATTATCCGGCCTCACACAAGGGCAAATATTTTTACCTTGACTGGTGTAATAACTGGATTAATTATATTGATCCGGCTACCAAAGTGAAATCAACTTTTGGGAGCAATCTGGGTGCTGATCTGATAGGAATCGATGAAGGGATAGACGGTAACCTGTACTATCTGCAAAATGGGGTGGTGTATAAAATTATTTATACCAATACCAGTGCACCCGCCATCACGAATAATCCGGTGAATGTGGCAGCTGCCCAGGGGCAACCCGCTTCATTTACAATCAGCGCCTCCGGTGCGAATCCTTTAACCGTGCAATGGCAAAAAAGTGGGGTCGATATTCCTGGTGCGAATGCCCTGACTTATACGATACCCAGTGTGACAGCGGCCCAGGCAGGGCAGTACCGGGCAAAGGTGACCAACAGCTTTGGAACTGCTTTCAGTACTTATGCAACCCTTACCGTATTAGCGTATAATGCTCCACCGGTAGCGCAGATACTGACCCCGTCTACGACGACAACGTATTCCTATGGAGATATCATTTCCTATTCCGGTAATGCGACCGATGCGGAAGACGGAACTTTGCCTGCATCAGCCTTTACCTGGAATGTCGACTTCCATCATAACACCCATTCGCATCCCAGCGTAGGTACAACGGGTACCAAAACGGGTTCATTAGAATGCAGTTACGGTGAACCGGCAGCGAATGTATGGTACCGGCTTTCGCTGATTGTGAAAGATTCACAAGGCCTGGCAGACACTGCGGTGGTGGACATTTATCCTAAAACTTCGACGGTCAGCCTTGTTACGCAACCTGCCGGTTTAAAGGTCAATCTGAACGGATCGCCGAATACAACACCCTATGCTACATTAGCGGTTGAAAAATTTCCATTCACACTGGGTACAGATCAATATCAAACACTGAACGGAACTTCCTACGAATTCTCCGGCTGGCAGCACGGCGGAACGATGAATCAGAATTTTACAATTCCTGTAAACGATGTGACCTATACTGCCGTATTTGTTCCGTCCACTCTGGTGAATACGACACTTACTGCCAACAAAGATGCTTACACACGCGATGGCGCCAACGCTGGTACCAATTACGGAGCTACTGATCCCGCAAAAATGGAAACCAAATTGGATGGCACAGCGAATAGCGGTTTTAACCGGGAAAGTTATTTAGGCTTTGACCTCACTTCTATAAGCGGCGGCGTTACCACAGCACAAATACGCGTGTTTGGAAACCTCGGTGGTGCGGGTTTGATTCCGGTTTCCATGTATTCGGTTTCCAATGTAACCTGGACTGAGTCAACCATCAACTGGACCAATAAGCCGGGTGCGAGCACGGCGCCACTAGCCACAACGGACGTTAACGATGTCGCCGGAAAGTATTACACCTGGGACGTAACCAATTATGTGAAGGCAGAGAAGGCGGCGGGAAGAAATCTGATTTCATTCAACATGAAAAATACCGTAACCAGTGGACCACAAACGGTATGGAGCACTAAGGAAGGGGCAAATGCGCCACAATTGATTATTACTTCTTCGCCAACTGCACAATCTCCCTTTGGCGGCATAGCAGTGGCATTACCCGGTAAAATAGAAGCGGAAAACTATGACCTTGGTGGCCCGAATGTAGCGTACGCGGATGTTACTTCCGGCAATAGTGGGGCAGCTTACCGGACGGATGACGTGGATGTTCAGGCTGCGACGGAAGGCGGTTATAACATCGGATACGCGGTGGCCGGGGAGTGGACAGAATATACGGTAAATGTAACTGCTGCCGGTAATTATAACTTTGAGTTTCGTGTTGCCGCCATTGCTGCCGGAAAAACAATGCACCTTGAAGTCGATGGTGTCAACGTAACCGGCCCCATTGCCATTCCTGTTGGTACTTCATGGCAGGATTTTAAAAGTGTTACTATTCCAAACATTCCTTTGACGCAGGGACAGAAAGTGTTTAGGATTGTCATGGATACTGCCGACCAGAATATCAATTATGTCAATGTTACAACGGCAAATCCGGCAAGACTTGCAGCGGCATCTGTAATGGAAGAATTCTCAGAAGAGAAAACTGCCGTGATCTATCCGAACCCAACGCGTGGCCTGATCACCGTTGCCACCGAAGTACAGGTTCGATCCTCCGTTTTCATTTCGATCTATGATATTTCCGGAAAGCGGTTGCTATCCAGAGAGTTCAAAGACGTAAACGGCCATTTTGAAAAGGACTTCGATATCAGCGCTTTCCCTTCCGGCGAATTTGTTTTGAAGATCCAGGCCGGAACACAGATCCAGTCCGGAAAAGTAATCAAAAACTAACGCAAGAATTAATCGCCATGACCGGTTTTGTGCTAAAATCCGGTCATGGTTTCAAAACCCCATAAACCAAAACCAAAAATCATATGAAAAACCTAAAATTTACAATTCCTTTACAGCGCCGGTTTGTCAGTCACAAGGGGTGTCAAATAATTTTTATGCTGGCATTTTTATGCTGTTCTTTTTCGATTGCCTTCGCACAGAGTACCGACAAGTTCTTTGGAATGAATTACTGGGAATACCAAACGTACACGAACGGGGTGACGGTTGATAAATTCGCAGAAAACATGGCTGAAACCAGTACATGGAACTGCTCCATTGTGAGGATTGGTGGTAATTTTCCCAATGTTTCAAAAAATACCGCTGCTGACAGGGATTGGTACGTTACGGCGATCAACAATATCAAGTCAATGAATCTCATCCCGCTCGTCCAGCTCCCAATTGATCTGACGGCGACAGAGACAGCCCAGTGGATGGACTATTTTAATGTTACCAAAAACCTTGGTATTGTTTATTGGGGAATCGGTAATGAACCTGACCCTTCCAATAACTGGGATGCGTGGTATGCCGGAACTGTTTATCAGGACGGGTATAATTACGCAGGCTGGAAAAACCAGTTCCGTATCATCGCGAAGGCTATCAAGGCAAAAGACGCTAATAGTATTGTCTGCGGACCCGACTTCCGCCATTGGTGGGGAACTGCCACAACGGGCCCTTTGGGACAATGGTATAAAGATTTTCTTAACGGTGCATCGGGAGTAGGCACAGACACTTACAATGGTGATCCTATTGTCGATATTTTCGCTTTTCACTTTTACGGTGATGCCAATGAAGGAACCATGGCGGGACGATACGCGATCCTGAAATCGATGATTGATGCCACGAACACTCAGCGCCCGGCCAATCAACCACTGAAAATTGCAGTAGGAGAGTATAACACGGAGGTAAGTGTAGACCCGGGTGTTTTTTCAGCGGGCCAGTACATGGCGATCATGGCGAAACAGGCGTTGGCAAATGGCGCTGTTTATTTTACGCCCTGGTCAGTCGAAGAGGGAAATAAGTTCAGAATGCTGGAGAGTAATGGTACGCTTCGTTCTACGGCCCAGCACATGAAAATGTTAAGTCAGAACAAACGGGGCACTTACATGCAAGGCCAGATCAATGACAATAACACCTACAACATCATGGAGTTTGGTATGCAGGATGCGAACGGTTATACCATTATGTTAATGAATAAATCGGCGACGGACTATCCGTTTTCGGTGAAATTCTCTACGGCAGGCGGTACTTATTCTGCGGCCAATACACCGTTGAAGTTCAGATTTAACGCGAGTGTGAATATTGATTTTTCAAACTCGATCTTATATAAAAATTCAACCCTGTTGTTTAATTTCGACGCAGCCGGTAATATGCTGAAAAAGATTGAATACCGTAGCGGTTACACGGCTCCCGTTACGACAAACTATCCGGTAGCCAACCCAGCACCGAGTGTATCGCTGGTGTCAAGTGCTACCAACGTTACCTACGGGACACCAATTACGCTTTCGGCAAATGCCAGCGATACCGCCCCGGGTACGGTTTCATCTGTGTCTTACTACGACGGGACTACCTTGCTGGGAACCGATAACACAAGTCCGTATACCTATAATTGGGTCAATGCCGGTGTGGGAACGCATAGCGTGACCGCCAGAGCGACAGACAACGGAGGTGCGACTACAACTTCTACGGCGATATCGGTTACAGTGACGGCTGCGGGAAGCGATCCTCTAACCCAGTCTTATTTTCATGTGATCAACAAATGGAGTGCGGACTACCTGAGACCAAAAGATGGCCTGGCAACTTCACTAATCGTACAGGATGCGGAAGCTGCGGCACCTACTTTGAGTTCTTTTCAATGGACATTTAAGGCAGCTCCAACTTCGGGCTATTATCATATTGTCAATAAATATTCGGGTTATGCCGTTCAACCCACAAACGGTTCTGTTGCTGATAATACGACTTTATCACAGGTTGTTCTAACGGCTTCAAATGAAGGAAACACTGAACTCCAATGGGAGATTGAAGTTTCAGATGAGGCTGGGTATTATTGGATTAAAAACAGAAAATCCGGACTGTATATTCGTCCGTCCGGTGGTTCGCTCGTCGATCTTACCAACATTGTTCAGAATACATTGAACACAACTTACTCGTCATTTAAGTGGAGTTTAGATGATCAGGGAGTAATACCCGGCGCATCTGCCAGAATTGCGGCGTCCCCTTTATCGGGAGAGGAGTTATCCGAAAAATTACCGACAACCATCGTCTTTCCAAACCCTGCTTCTGATATGATCACTGTTACCACGGAGACGGACACACAATCGCCGGTATCTATTTCGATCTATAGTCTTTCAGGTAATGAGGTGTTATCAAAAGAGTTCCGGAATGTAAAAGGTCACTTTGAAGAACGCTTTAATATCAGTTCCTTTTCATCAGGCGCGTTTATTTTGAAGATTACAAATGGCAAACACATTGAATCCAGGAAATTTATAAAAAAATAATATTGTCGTCTACAGTAGCAGCGCTGGAAGTTCCTGACTCTGTTATTGTATGAGAAGAATGATGCCAACTATTGACAACCATCCGGTTAATTGCCGGATGGTTGTTTTATTTGGCAGGCACTGTTCACCTCGATCTGATTGAACAAGGTGAAGAACTTTGGCATATCGCACCCGGAATTCCCAAATTGGGGGGCGGACCGATGGAGAAGCTGATATGAATCGATGGGGAAACTAGTTTACCCCGCAGCCTGACCAGGAAAAGCACTACGGCATAGTATTCCAGTGATTACGTTACGGTTTATTCTGCTTCTCACAGGTATCACTAATTTTGGATACTTTTAGTCGGCTAGTTGGGGTATGATTTAAAAAGACATTTGTATATTGAGAAGAATGAACGGAACTGAAAGCAAGAAACTGTTACAAGTTATGATGTGCCTGCTGGCATTGGCGCCAATATTATCCGGAATACTTGGGTTACTAGGAATTTTCAACCCCATCTATCCTGGATTGTCCGATTCAGAAAATGTTTTATTGGACAGCAATCTTCGCTTTTTGAACGGAGTTTCCATTGGGTTGGGAACATCCGTCTTTGCAGTTATTCCAAATATTGAAAAAAAGACTTTTGTTTATCGACTTATTTGGGGAATGATATTTTTGGGCGGATTGAGCAGGTTACTATCTGTCTGGTCCTTGGGCCTGCCGCCATTTCCTATGCCGATTTTCATGGCTATTGAGATTATTTTGCCTATTCCGTTTGTATACTGGCAGAAACAAATCTCGGTGAACCATCGGGATACCTAAACCATCCATTAGCGTTGGGTAACTAACCTGGCATATTTATTTACTTGTCATCAAATATCCTTTCCTGAATATCAATTGACTGGAATTCAGGATTGAAAATCTGAAAACAGGTAAAAATGCAACATCATACCAATTACGGTTCATCTGAAAGCAAGGAGGCGTCGCTGGACGCTGGAATAATTCATGAAGATATTCCGAGGGCTGTTCTCAGGCCAAACGAATACGTCTTACTGGACGGAGCATGGAAGTTTGAGATCGATTCTGATGACAGGGGTATCAGAGAAAGTTGGTATACTCATCATGACTACACGCAAACTGCGAACTGGCCTGGCAGTGTTGAGCAGCACCTGGCTGCAACGCAGCACGACTGGAAAGACCAAATTGTGGTTTGGTATGAACGGGAATTTGAAATACCTGAACCTTCTTTATCAGCAGAATTAAGTGACACCATCCTTCAGCTTACTTTTGGCGCTTGCGGTTACCAGACTCAGGTCTGGTTGAATGGTATGCTACTTTCAACCATTGAAGGGGAAGAAAAACACTTTGGGGAATATACATCTTTCTCCTACGAACTTGAAACATTGCTACCAACTAACCGGCTAACTGTCAGGGTATGCAGTAGTATGGATGCGGATATCCCACGCGGGAAACAAGAGTCGCATGTTTACAAACGCGGAGGAATCTGGTATCAGACATTTACCGGTGCTGTTCGTAGTATATGGCTTGAAAGAGTTGAGCGAAACCGATTACGTTCCAGAGTAGGCGTTGTGAGTATTATTGAGGATGATCTTGTTCGGTTTACCTTAACAACGCGTATTCATGATCCGGGTGAATACAAAATTAAATTGTCAGTTTTTCAGGTCGGTGGCGACAGCCTTCCTGTGGCTGAGGATGAATATGACCTGGTGCTGGAAGCAGGACAGAAAGCGCAGCGGCTTGTGGTAAATTTGAATGAAGCACTCTATTGGTCAGTAGATTATCCAAATTTATACCGCTTAGTCGCGCGACTGGTTGATAAAGAAGGGTCTGTTTCCGAAATTGAGACCAAGTTTGGACTGAGAAAATTCGAAGCCCGAGGCAATCGGCTTTACCTGAATAATGAACCGATTTATATGGATGGTATTCTTTATCAGCCGGGAAATTCAACCTATGATCAAATAAAAAAACATTTGCTTGCTATCAAAAAGCTGGGATGCAACCTGGTCAGAATACATATTGCAGGAGTGGACCCTCGGGTATATAAACTTGCCGACAAAATCGGACTATTATTGTGGGTTGAAGTTCCTAGCCCGCACCAGTCAACCCGGAAAAGCCGGGAAAACCATCGTGCAGAACTTGTGCGTATGCTTACGCTAATCGGAACACATCCGTCAGTTGTCATATGGAGTCTATACAATGAGGACTGGGGTGCGCAGGATATTGCCAGTAATGCTGAAACCCGAGAGTATATTATTGATGTGTATCATTTTATGAAAATTTCCTATCCGCAGTTTCTTGTTGTAGATAATGATGGCTGGCAGCATATCTCCTGCGAAGGAAGGCTAAAATCAGATTTGCTTAGTGCGCATTTGTATACCCCCGAACTTGAACAATGGAATAGGCTGCTTGATGAACTTACTGCGGGCAACATGCAGACCGTAGCAGCTTTTCCGCTTGTGGTCGGAGATCCGTTTTTTTACAGGAAACAGGTACCTTTAATCGTAAGTGAGTGGGGAGGATTTGGTTTCAAAGACTATGGTGGGCCGAAGGATGATAATGACAGGGCAAGCCAAATCGCACTATTCAAACGGGAGCTCAGAAAAAGGGCTATTGCAGGGGATGTCTACACGCAGGCAACCGATATCGAAGAGGAGCGAAACGGATTAATCGATCCGCTGACAGGCGTTCTTCAGGTGAGGCCAGGTATGCTTTCCTCAAAGGACATGAAGCCGTTGATTTAGTGGAATTTCAAGCAATGCCCAATAGATTAGTGCAGTCGAAATATATTATCCGTATCTGCCTCTATTTAATTCAAATAGAGGCAGATACGGATAATTATTTGCAAGACATCCCATCCGAATTTCACAAGAGAAGGGTCTTTGTATTATTGGTGGGGCTGCCAGTGTTGTAGATAGTTAATTATACGGGTAAATATTTTAATATTAACGTGCAGTGATTATCTTAGAGTAGACTGTTTTTTAAACAAACCAGAATCAACCTACCTGGCAGTATAGAATTTACCTCATCATGTCCGCAATATTAAGACTTATTATGTATTTGATCCCGGAGACTCCCGAAGGAAAAATTCTTTTCTATATTTCATCGGCGACTGTTTTAATATTTTGTTAAAATGTTCACTGAAATTTGACCAATTATGGAAACCGCTTTCATAACATATTTCGGTAACGGACTTTTCAGTGGTCAGAAGTAAATTACAGGCGTGAGAAATTCTGATTTCAGTTAAAAACCGGATGTAAGTTTTCTTTGTATTTTTTTTGAAATAATGGCTGAATGCCGACTCGCTTTGATTGGTTATAGCTGCAACATCTTTGAGCAGGATCTTGTTTTGAAAATTTTGCATCGTGTATTCGAAAACCTTGTGGATACGATCCTGATCCTGTTTAGAAACAGAAACGATCGGCGAATTGGTAAGGAAGGTTATTTGATCTGAAATACTGATCTGGTTCAAACAGTTCAGCAGAGCCGAAAGCTGGGAAAAACCTGTCAAGGATTCTATTGATTTTAAGGTATCACCAACCGCTATTTTAAGGGCGCCTTTTAACGCGATACCATGTGATGCATTTTTTAAAAGGTTGTTTATTTGTTGCATTTCCGGAAGTTTCAGGAATGCTTCACCGAAAATCTCTTCCTTGAACTGAACAACCACAGCGCTTCCGTTCGCCTCTGTTTCTTTTTTTCGAAACCAATGCGGCAGGTTTTTGCCAAGCAGAAAAACATCACCTTCTTCATATTCTCCGATAAAGTCACCAACAAATACCGAACCTTGTCCCACAGTCTCTATAAGCAATTCATACTCTTCATGTTGGTGCCAGGGTGTTTCAAAATAAGGCGTCGAATATGTTCTGGCAACAAATGATGAACTACTGTCTATCGGTAACTTCTGGATAAGTGGTTTCATCTGGTATGTTCTAAGTTTCAGGTATCATTTCGACCACGATATTCAAAATAACATATAAAACTAATGATATTCTGATAGAAATGCGACAGAATATCCCGGTATTTTGTATTGTTAATATTTCAAGAACATTTATCTATATTTTGATAACAGGCCAAATTTACTCATGGGAAAAGAACTTAGTATAACCGAAAAATCTGATTTCGAAAAGGACGGTTTTTTAATCAAGCGTAACTTTTTTAGTCAGGAAGAAATTGATCTTTTATATAGTCTGGCAACAGATGAAAGTGTGACTAGTCATGCTTTTGACCTTAAAGATACCAACGGAAACCGTACAAAACTGACGCTTTGGTTTACGCCTGGCGACGATTCTTTCGGGCTGATGTCCAGGTCGGAGCGAATGATAAAAGCAGTGGAAATGCTGCTCGGGAATGAAGGAGAAGTTTGCCATTTTCACTCCAAAGTTATGCAAAAAGAGCCAAAAAAAGGTGGCGCCTGGGAATGGCATCAGGATTACGGCTATTGGTATAAAAATGGTTTTTTGTATCCGGAAGCGATGATTTCGGTCATGGTTGCGCTCACGGATGCCAATATTGAAAACGGTTGTTTGCAGGTTTTAAAAGGGACCCACAAAATGCAGCGTTTTGAGCACTCATTTGTTGGTGAGCAGCAGGGTGCCGATCCGGATTTCGTAGCGGAGGCTGAGAAAAACAGTGAACTTGTTTATGTGGAACTGAAAGCGGGTGACACACTATTTTTTCACAGCAATATTCTGCACCGTTCGGATGCCAATTTATCAGATAAGCCACGCTGGTCAGTCATTTCGGCGTATAATTTATCTTTCAACAAACCTTTCAGGGAAAAAAATACGTCTTGTATTGAACCTGTAAAAATGGTTGCGGATAGTGCATTGCTGGAAAGTGGCAAACAGGTTGTCAAACAAGCAGACTTTTTGAGCAAAGATGCTGAAATTACTTTGCAGGATTTAAATCGTTCTTAACGGGTTTGGGATGCATATTGAACTTGAATATTTACCTGTTTTTCCTGAAAATAAATCCATTGGCATTGGCTGTGTAGGAGCCGGTTTCATTATGGCCGACTGCCAGTTGGTAGCTTACAGAAATGCCGGATTCAATCCGGTAGCGATCACCTCGCGGACCTTGGCCAACAGCCAGAAAGTTGCACAGCGGCATAATATTTCAAAGGTGTACGCATCATACCAGCAAATGTTTGCAGATCCCGAAGTGGAGGTGGTTGACATCGCTGTGCCACCCGATGGGCAGATTGCTGTTATCAAAGAGGCCGTCAAACACAAAAACATCAGGGCGATTTTAGCTCAGAAACCTCTGGGAATGAATTATTCCGAGGCTTTGGAAATAGTCAGGATCTGTGAGGATGCAGGCGTCGTTTTGGGTGTAAACCAGAATATGCGTTATGATCAATCGGTAAGAGCCTGCAAAGATCTGTTAAACAAAGGATTGCTTGGCAAACCGGTTTTCGGCTCAATTGATATGCGGGCAATCCCGCACTGGACAGGCTGGCAGGCGGGTATGGGCTGGCTTACTTTAAGGGTAATGAGCATTCACCATCTGGACACATTCCGCTACTGGTTTGGAGACCCGAAAAGTGTTTATTGCAGTGTTGCGCAGGATCCGCGTACAGTTTCAAAATTTGCTCATGACGACGGCATCGCACTGTATATTCTCGAATACGAAAATGGCATGTGCGCCTCTTCCTGGGACGATGTCTGGACAGGCCCCGCCCGAGAAGGTGCGGAGGAAGATATTTACATCAATTACAGGGTGGAAGGCCTTGACGGCATGGCGAAGGGAAGTATCGGTTGGCCGAATTATCCTGCGCACAGCCCGAGCACACTGGATTTTACCTGCAAAGAACTTTCCGGCTGGCAACTTCCGCGCTGGCAAGAGGCCTGGTTTCCGGATGCCTTTGCGGGGCCAATGGCGCAATTGCTGTTGGCATTGGAACAAAATAAGGAGCCGGAGATCGGTGGGAGGGATAATTTAAAAACAATGGCCCTGGTAGATGCCTGCTACGTTTCGGCAAGAGAGCACCGGGCGGTAGAGATTGCAGAAATATATTCTTAAAGAAGTAATATGATGGACTTATGATTCAGGTTGGAATTTTTACCGGTTATTTTCCTTACGATTTGCCACAAACAGCTGCCCGAATCAGGGCGCTTGATTTCAATACCGTGCAGCTGGACGTATCTTTTAAAGACATGGATTTGTCGAAAAACGCCCTTGATTCAGCAAAAGCCAAAAAGATCAGGGACACGTTCAGAAATAATAATTTGCCGATATGCTGCATTTCAGGTTATACCAATCTCGTACACCTGGTACCGGAAAAACGCAAGGCAAATCTGGATCATCTCAGGCAGATTATCCGGTATGCCAACGAATTAGGATCACCCTACGTGATCAGTGAAACGGGGACATACCATTTGGAAAGTGACTGGGTTTCGGACCCGAGAAATAAAACGGAGGAAGGTTATGCTGAATGCCGTGATGTGATCGGTGAACTTGTAGATTTTGCCCGTCAGCATGGTGTAACGTTTTGCGTGGAAACTTATGTGAATAATGTCATCGGATCTATTGATGAAACATTGCGGCTCTTTGCCGATATTGATCATCCAAATCTGGGCCTGCTGATGGATCCCACCAATTATTTCGACGAGCACAATATTGGTAACATTGATCTGACAATTAATAAAATATTCGACGCTTTGTCTGATAAAATAAAAATTGCTCATGCAAAGGATGTAAAGCTGGCGTCAAGCTCCGTTGGCGTGGCGATGGCCGATATTGATGGTGACGAGGCACACGCACTTCGTGGTGTGGGCATGATCGAATTACCGGCACCAGGGCTGGGTTTTCTCAATTATGATCTATATCTCAAACGGCTCGCCATGAAACATCCGAATATACCGATTATCATTGAGCATCTGGAAGAAACAGATGTGCCAAGGGCCAGGCAATTTATTCATGAGAAGTTACTGACCAACGGCTTGTAAGCTCTGACAAATCAGCGGTTAACCTTCACCGGAACATCATTAATTTTATGATAAAAAATAACTACAAATCAGTTGCTGGTTTACTGGCAGGGGCACTTTTGCTGGCATTACTCATTGCTTTCATACCAGGAAAACGGCCGAAATCTTCAGTCGATGATGAATGGATCAATTACGGTCACGACGCTTCAAATAATAAATTTTCTCCGCTCTCGATCATCAACACGGAGAACGTAAGCCAGTTGAAGGAGGTTTGGAATTATCAGGACAGCAAGGACGGTTCCAGTATTCTGTTTAATCCACTGATTGTGAAAGGCAGCATGTTTGCCTTTATGCCAAGCGATAAGCTGGTAGCGCTTAACCCGGAAACCGGAAAGCTGATTTGGGAATTTATTCCTGACAGTACCGACGTGAGCACCTGGACCCGGGGTGTCACTTTTCATCCTGGCAAGAATGGAAGACCTGATGCCTTGCTTTTTGTTTTTGGGTCAACGCTTTATTCCATCGACACCTCGACGGGAAAACTGATCAAAGATTTCGGTGATCAGGGGAAAGTAGATTTTTATACAGGACTTTCCGTGGAACCGTCGATGAAAAAGCGGGTCCATGTTACTGCCAATGCGCCCGGTGTCATTTATGGAGATTATTTCATTGTTGGCTGCAAAGTTCCTGATGAACTTCCATCTACGTCCGGTGACATAAGGGCATTTAATGTTAATACCGGAAAGCTGGAATGGGTTTTCCATACCATACCCAGAGAAGGGGAATTTGGATATACAACCTGGCCAAAGAATGCCAGGCAGAAAAACGGAGGTGCAAATTGCTGGGGTGGCATGGCCCTGGACGAAAAGTTAGGGATCGTTTACGTTCCTACTGCTTCGCCTTCTTTTGACTTTTACGGTGCCGACCGGGAGGGAGAAAATTTATTTGCCAATTGTCTGCTGGCTCTGGATGCGAAAACGGGTAAAAGAATATGGCATTTTCAGACAACACACCATGATTTGTGGGATCGGGATAATGGATCTCCGCCGAATCTAGTGCAGGTAAAACACAATGGAAAACTGATCGATGGTGTAGCGTTGGTAACAAAAATGGGATATGTTTTCATGTTTGACCGGAAAACAGGCAAGCCCTTATTTCCGATCAACGAAGTGCCGGTTCCGACCAAAAGTGAAATGCCGGGAGAAAAACCCTGGCCCACCCAGCCCATACCAAGCAAACCTGCGCCATTCTCGCGGCAGGGCTTTAAGCCTGAATATTTCAGCACAATAACGCCGGAAGTAACACAATTTATCAAAGACCAGATCGCAGAAAATAAATACAACACAGGCATTTACGAACCGCCAAGCCTCCATGGTTCCCTCATCGTACCTGCCGCACACGGCGGTGCAAACTGGGGCGGCGCATCCTTCAATCCTAATACAGGTGTCATGTTTGTCAACGCGATTGATATGCCGTGGTTTCTTCAGTTGAAAGATATTAAGTCGTTGAAAAAAGACAATGATGAAAGTGGCGAAAATTTGTTCAAAATGTATTGCAGCAGTTGTCACGGAGCAGATCAGAAGGGGACCAATTTTGGGCCGGATATTTCTTTATAAGTAAAGAACTATGTCAGAGAAAATCTTGAAAACTTTATCAAAAAAGGCGCGGAACCGATGCCTTCGTTTCAGCACTTGCCGCAGCAACAAATTGATGCTATCACGGCCTATCTGAAAGGGATCGATGTAGTAGGGGATAAAGGGAAAATGCCGGATGCTGATGAATCGGCAAGGAAAGAACCTTATGGTTTTTCCGGTTATGAATTTTTCAAAGATCCGAATGGCATTCCGGCGATCAAGCCGCCATTTTCTACTCTGAATGCCATTGATCTGAATTCCGGCGAGATTTTGTGGCAGGTCCCGCTTGGGGTTGATAAAAAACTGGAAGCGCAGGGTATCAAAAATTCAGGTATTTTTAATCGTGGCGGGGGAATTGCTACTGCCGGCGGACTGATCATTATCGGTGCAACAGTAGATCAGATGTTTCGTATTTTTGATCAGAAAACCGGAAAAATATTATGGGAAAAAGAACTGCCCGGAAGTGCTACGGCGGTGCCTTCCACTTATTCAATCGGTGAAAAACAATACATCACAGTCGCGGTAAGCCCAAATCCGGGTAAAGGCTATTATGGAGGTTATATCACGTTTAGTCTGGAATAATGTCATAGATATTGAAGTCTCCTTGGTCTCGAATGTTGAATGTGCGCTTGTAAATCAATTAATCTCAAAATACTTATGAAAAATCAGCTTACTGATATACCACGTCGTCAGTTTATGCAAACCTCCGCTCTGGCGACTGCGGGTCTGTTTGCCTCTTTATTTCCGCAAAAAGCAAACAGTATGTTTTTCGAAAATGGTGTTCAAGTATCTGCGCATCTCTGGGTTTATGCGAGTAAATATCCGCCAACCTGGGACTGTTCTGCTGACTTGCCGGAAGTGTTCGCAGACATCAAGTCGGCTGGTTATTCAGGAATTGAACTGATGGATGTATTGCTGAAAGCTGATGATTCTGTCGAACGAATTAAAGCACTGATTAAAAAACATAATCTTCCGGTAACAGGTTGTTCCTTTGGAGCCGACATGTGGAATAAGGCAAAACATGATGAAATTCTTTCTTATGCCACGACCGTTATCGACAGGTTGCACCAGCTGGGTGGAGAGACTTTCGGGGTTTCGGTGGGCAATGCAAAACGCCTTAAAACGGACGAGGAATTGGATGCCCAGGCCAATTTGTTAAAAAAATTAATACCAATTTGCAAATCAAAAGGCATTACCCTCAACCTGCACAATCATACCTACGAGGTTGAAAACAACTTTCACGATTTGAAGGGAACAATTGCCAGAATTCCGGATATCAAGTTAGGGCCTGATCTTAACTGGCTGATTCGGGGAGGAGTAGATCCGGTCTGGTTTATTGAAACTTACCAAAAGCAGATTGTGTATCTGCATATCCGGGACCAAAAGGAAAATGGTAAGTGGACCGAAGCGGTAGGCGAGGGTGTGACGGATTTTAAAGCTATTGCAAAAGCATTAAAAAGAATCGGATATAAAGGAAGAGTTGCGGTCGAACTCGCTTTTGACGAACCTCCGAAACGCCAGGTTTCTGAATCATGGAAAATGAGCCGCACTTATGTGAGAGATGTGTTTGGTTGGTAGTTAACTTGTTCCGTATGGGTGTTACTAAAACTAGTTTAATTATTCTGATAACGACTCTATCGTTAACTGATGGGCCGCTATTTTACTTAAAATACGATCAAAAATTGTGTTAGAGGTTATATTTTTCAGTTGTAAGCAGATCAGAGACAGCTCGTTGGACAACAATCTGTCATCTTTCCCATAATCCCAAATCGGACTTAAGATGTCAGTTACAATTGTTTCGAAGCTGATTTCCGGGACTACAATTATGGCCGAACCCTGATCATTTTTGACAACATTTTCCGGGAAATGGTCTGACCGGTAGAGAATTAATGAAGAAAGGGCACGTAAACTTATGATGGCTGTGCCTGGATCGTTGATTCCCGGGCTCAGGGCTTTTAGTGCTATTTCACGCAACTGGGTAAAACCGTAAACATAATTTTCATTAATGGTTTGATTAACAGAGAATGAGGCCTGTTCAATAAACTGTTGCTGGACATTTTCCGGCAGAAATTTACTCGAAGACATAAGTGTAGTTCCGGGCAGCACATATCTTCCAGGAGTCAGCTGGACAGTTATTTCAACATGATGCTCTTTGCAAAGTTGTGTTAGACCTTTGAGATTAATACTTTCAAAAATTCCCGACTTAACAGCTTTAATCTGGTAAGGTGTCTCCGGCTGAGTGATGATAGTCGGACGCGCTTTCTCGGGGCAAGCCTTCTTAAGAGCATTGAGCGTATCATCAAATATCCGTTGGATCACGACCTCATATTTGACCGACTGAGTGATGTAATGCAGAAAATAGATAAATAGAAAAATGTCCGAAATAGTAAAAAATATTAAAAGGTATGTACTGAGAGCAGGTATGTAAATGCCCGAGTCAATGTCACGGATAGTGCTTAGCAGAAAAAATGCGTATATGATTGTCCCAATGTAGATACCTAAAACGATCTGTTGAAATTTATTTCCGATTAGTTGGCCTAATACGCGGTTACTCATTTGTGATGCTGCCTGATTAAGCACAATCATCACCATCGAAAAACTGAATACAGTCAGCGATATTATGCCAGATGCTATGGCACCAATAATGCTTCTTGCCGTCGAGGCATCCTTCAATCGTAGCCAGTGAAGTTGCCCCTTAATTGATTTCCCTAGTTCGGAATGATCAATTGATATCATTGTACCACACAAAACCAGAAATCCCAGCGCAATAATGGCAGGAAAGAAAGCTATGCTGTTAACCGTTTTCAGGTATTTTTTCTTTAAAAAACGCTTCATTTTTATATTTTAAAACCAATAATTGCTGTCAAAATATTTCAGTATAACTAAATTTGAATGGCCAGTACTGCGGAATATTATGAAAAGTTTTACCAGTGAATTGATAATTTGCTCAAAGTTCAGGGCTACATGATTCAGTCTTGAAAAGAAACATGAAGTAACTTCTTTCCCTTAGGTAAGGATTTTAAAAGTATCATTCTTTCGAAGAACCCAGCCCGCTGCGACTGGTCATATTCCTGAAATAAAAAACTCGGTTTTAAAACATTAAGAAAGATTGCGACGAGCCACTTTCACCTGCAAAGACATCCGGCAATTCTTCGCGATGGTTTATCGCTGCCCATATACCTCAAAATATTCAAAACATATTTCGAAAGTTCTTATAATCATGCCAGCTGTTCAGGCACATGTAAAGTATATTTGATCCATAAGGTTTGGATTTTTTTCAGTAGTCATAAATATGTAAAATAATATTAATAAATTCCAGATGGTCGTGGTCTTGCTGGCATGGTTATAACCACCATTATAATTTAATAAATTGCATTGCTCCGATTTTAATCGAGCCAATGTTTTCGCTTGTTATGTCCAATCAACGCTACTTTTTTGGATTCACCAAGCCAGAAAAGATATAACTGGAAATTACAAAAGGTAAATTTTTAGTTTAACAAAAATTAATATATCAGTGCCCATGGAATTATTTGTCCTGTTCTCAATTTTGATCTCGCTTGCCGCGCTTTTCTCCTACCTTAATGTGCGTTTTTTGAAACTGCCTTCGGGTATAAGCCTGATGCTGATGGGCTCAGTTGTTGCATTGGCAGTAATTGCATTAGGTAATACTTCGAGCCGTTTTTCAGCTGTCGTTGTAGAGGAACTGGCCTTAATTGATTTTTCTGAATTTATTCTGGGAATCCTTTTAAGCTTTCTACTCTTTGCTGGATCTCTGCATATGCACCTTCCGGATTTAAGAAAATCGGCAAAAACCATAACCAGCTTCGCCATAATTGGCACCGTATTATCTACTTTTATCGTTGGTTATGGTTTTCATTATCTGACAATGCTCTTCGACATTCCCATACCGATTGTATTCTGTCTGCTACTTGGTGCACTGATAGCCCCGACTGACCCCATCGCCGTGATGGGGATCCTTACAAAGGCGAAATTATCCAAGACCGTTGAGACCAATATTGTTGGAGAATCGCTTTTCAACGATGGTATTGGTGTTGTGATATTTGCGACATTAATTCAGATCGCATCCGTGGGTATCGAAAATTTCGGCCCATCCCAGATCGGCTTGCTGTTTCTTCAGGAGGCAGTAGGCGGCGTGCTTATGGGAGGAATAATAGGTTATGCGGGTTACCAGCTGATGAAATCGATTGATCATTTCCAAACAGAAATACTGATTTCGCTGGCGATGGTCATGGGAGGGTATTCACTTTGTCATTTCTTACACGTTTCCGGCCCCCTGGCCATGGTTGTAGCCGGCATAATGACTGGAAACAGGGGAAAGGCACGTGCGATGAGTGACATCACGAGGGATTATTTAAGCAAGTTCTGGGAAGTCAGCGACGAGATTCTCAACGCAATATTATTCCTCTTGATCGGTTTGGAAATTGTTGTAGTTACTTTTGAGGTAAATTATGTAATCGTCGGGCTTATTACAGCCGTTATGATTGTTGTCGTAAGATTTGCTGTGCTTTATTCGACTGCCATTACTTTCGGTTTTCACAGGCAACTTGGACATGGCACATTGAAAATAATGGCGTGGGGAGGTCTGCGTGGCGGAATTTCCATAGCGCTAGCACTTTCGTTACCAGCAAGTCCGTACAAAAATATAATTGTGTCAATTACTTTTGTAATTGTACTTTTTTCAATCATCGTGCAGGGGCTTACGATTGGTTCTTTGATCAAAAAGCTAGCCAAGGATACAAAATAGATCAAACCTGGGAACACTTGAAGAAATCGGTACGAACAATCATTTATCCAAGGATTGAAAAATTGTAGTTTAATCTGTAAACCTGGAACGGAGATTGGTAAGATCGTTTTTTTTAAATTACACCCAGATTAAAAAATTTAAAAGCATCCCTTGTGATGATCTTGCAGTTTTCAGACAGTTCGTCCAGATTGCAGCCAGCTGTGCCGATAATACTACCTGAAATTCCTTCGGTTTCGAGCAGGCTTATCCGCAGCACCTGGGTTTCCGGATGTGTCGTTTTCCCCTTTAAACTATTAAATGTTTCCAGGGCGAATTCCTTATCAGTACTGATCATAAACCGTCCTATTTCACGGATACCATTCAGGGCTCTCATTTGGATAACAATTTGATAAGTGGTGTCCATATTTTGCATTTCAAAGGTGTTTTTGATTGATCTTTATCATGAATGGATTTTATACAAAAAAGAGAAGACCTGCCAGATCACAGGTCTTCTCTTTTAAAATTAGCCAATCTCGATTAATCTTGGTCCTTTATGTTTGGCCTCTTCTTTCTTTGGAATTATAAGTTGCAGCAAGCCATTTTCATATCGCGCAACAATTCCTTCATCATTGACTACATCTTTAGGCAATATGAAACTTCTTTGGAAAGACTGATAGCTGAATTCCCTGCGGCTATAACCGTCAAACTGGTTTTCTTCGTGGTTTTCTTTTTGTGAAGAAATGGTCAGCAGGTTATTTTCAAGCTGGATTTTGAAATCCTTCTTTTCCAGTCCGGGAGCTGCCACTTCCACGCCAAAGCTATCTTCTGTCTCCTTAATATTCACCGCCGGTACGGTAGTCTGAGTCGAAGAGAAATTACTGTTGTCCCAGTTAAAAAGTTCACGGCCAAGGAAATCGTCGACCAGCGCTGGGATTGCAGAAAATGAATTCCGGTTCCTTTTGATAATTGACATGACTATTATTTTTTAAAAGTTAAACAATGATTTTAATTCCCGATACATCGCGCATCTAAAAGCATTTTATCAAACTTTGTTCCAAAAATTCCCGACGCGTCAGTTACCGCAATTGCTCTGAATTATTCTGACAATTTTACTTTTTCAGACATTAATTTTGACAGATTTCAATGCGAAAATAGTAAAAACAAACTGACAAAATTTCGGATTATAGCCTCAAATAATCTATTCTCCTGAGTGCAAGCCTACCATATTTCCCTCTGAATCGATAAAAAACGCCATGTTTCCTGTTTCAGGATCGATGTTTGTTTTCGGCATGGTAATCTGGCCCCCGGCGTTTCCTATTCTGTCCAAGACGAATTGCAGATCGGGATTTGCGTTAAGGTAAATTATGGCTCCTTCGGTACTTGGTTTGTGATTTGGACTCTTCACCAGCGCACCGCCTGATTTTGGGCTTTCGGTTGGAAACATGGCCATCTGCATACCCATCATGTCCATAGGCTGCATGTTTATTTCAAAAATGGTTTCATAAAATTTCTGAGCCCTGTCTATATCATTAACCGGAATCTCAAACCAGTTCAGAGCATTGGTATTTGCGCCTAATTTTTCCATTTTATTTGTTGTTTAAAGGTGAATTTATGAATAATAATACGCTTATCCGACGACTCGTTTGTCCCGTGCAACATAACGTGCAAAACCAATTAAAGCACCGGTAACCATAATGTTACGAAAGAAGTTGACAATTTCAAGTTCCCGCTCCCTGGCCAGATCGGTGGTCATGTTTTCAACACCCAATTCGTGACCCATTGCCCTGGGAAGATGAACTAATACAGCCATCAAAACTACATAAAGTGCCATGAGTGTGTAGGCAAGTTTATCGAATTTGCCAATGACCGCGCTGACAATAAATGCGATGATGCAAAATGCGGTGAAATAATTCCAGAAATAAGGCATTGGAAGATAGTCGGGAACGAAAGCTGCGCCTACGTGAGGTTTACCAAAATGCAGCCCGACATACATCAGAAAGGAAAGCGGAAACAACCATCGCCCGAGATTTAAAATTTTGTCCATGATAGCTAAATTTTAACTGATGGGAAATGGAATAATGGGACGTATTTCGACACTTCCATGTTTGTATTTCAAAATCGGGCAGCTTTTGCTCCATGCCTGCACTTCTTCCGGGCTATCTGCCTTACAGATCAGGAATCCTGCTACGAGCACATTGTTCCCTCCTTTATCCGGTCCTGCATGAACTCCTTCATTGTTGATAACCATTCCCTGGTATTCAATAGGTTGTGTCGCCAGAAGTTTGCCTTTCATGGCAATGTTTCCGATCCAACCCTGCCAGGCCGGCATGTCTTCGGCCATATCCTGCGGTGTAAGTATGTAACTGTCGTCTCCGCTGATGTTACGGAATAAAAGCAAATAATCATTCATCGTTCGCGATTTTAAATTGTGATTGATGGATCAAAATTCTGCAATTAAAAACCGTTTCGTGTTGACAAATGTCAAGGTTTTAGAGCTTGCCTTTAAGCCGGCTGAAAGTTTCCTGTGATATGCCAAGGTAGGATGCAATAAGTTTGCTGGAAAGCCTGCTCATGAGCTTGGGGCGGTATTCCATAAGCCATTTTATCCGTTCTAACGCAGTTAATGAAACAAAAGTATTGATTCTGTAAACCGAATTGGCATAGGAGGCTTCCAGTATTTGCTTGTATACTTGATCAAACTGCGGAACAGTTTCCATCAATCGCTGAAAACCCTGGCGGTCAATGGCTAAAAGTTCAGATGGTTCAACCGTCCTGATATTTTCAGCAGCGGGTTTCTGGCTTCCGAAACTGATCAGTTCAGAACACCAGTTATTTTCAGTAATAATGTCCCGGGTGGTTTCATTCATTTCTTTGTCGTAAATAAAAACCTGCAGACAACCGGACGCTACGAAGTATACGTATTTACATATCTCTCCTTGTCTCAAAATATCTTCGTTGCGCTTTAATTTGAACGTTTGAAAGGTCGCCAGAACATCGTCGATGTTATCCGGTGCGCTACCAAGGCGATCTATAATGTGTTGTCGAAGTGCGTTAACCATTTTCTCATCAGTGTATGTTGTACGAAATGAAATATTTTTATAAATAAAGCAATATTTTAATAAAAGATGCGAAGCTGAGTATGTTTGTTTAGGTTAATTTAATTTTGATCGAGTCTCCTTTCTTTTTAGTTCGGAGCAGTTTTACAATGTTGAAAGGGCTTGAATTTGACAGATAATTTGATCAGAAATTGCAAGCATTTTGAGAGAATAATTTGTACGCAGTTGTTTAACCTATCCGTCAAGCCATGCTTTAAATGCAGACGCTTTTTCTCTGCTAACCAACACCTCCTGGGACGTTTCAGGACGGAGGTCTATTTTTAGTTTTCCGTTGAAATAACTGTGTATCTTTTGAATAGCCGTCACCCTGGCTATGAACTGGCGGTTGAGCCGAAAGAAACAGAGCGGGTCCATCATCGATTCCAGTTCTTCCAAAGAGTAGTCAATCAGATATTGGCGTCCATCACATCCCACCAGACAAGCGAGTTCATTGGCTGTGTAAAAATACGCAATCTGGTCCTGATGTATCGGAATCAATTGCTCGCCATTTTTAACTAAAAATCTCATCTTGTGCGTTTTATTGCGTATTTCCAGACTTTTAAGTAATGAGTCGATTTTTTGCGCATACAACTCGGGAGAGAAATCACCTTTGAGGTTTTTATATTTATCGATCGCCTGTTGAAGTTCGTGTAATTTGATCGGCTTCAATAGATAATCGATGCTTTTTACCTTAAACGCCTTGATCGCATATTCGTCATAGGAAGTGGTGAAAATGATGGGACTATGTGCAGGAAATGCTTCGAAAATCTGAAAACTTAGTCCGTCTGAAAGCTGAATGTCTGAAAAAATCAGATCAACGGTCATTCCGGATTTGAACCATTTTTTTGCAGCCTCCACACTATCGATCGAACAAGCAATATCGATTTTTGGATCCAGTTTTTTTATCAGTTTTTCCAATCGCTCGGCTGCCGGGTATTCGTCTTCAATAATCAGGGCTTTCATAGGCGCAGATGATTTAATTCAGATTCGGGGTATTAAACATATTTAAATCAGTTGGCTGATCAGGGGTATTTTGACCGTAAATATTGCCCCGTCCTGGATGACTTGCACACGCCGTTCGGTCAGGAGGCTATATCTGTTTATAATATTCTGCAACCCAACCCGCGTTGACTTTTCCATGATCGCCTTTTCCTGGATATTGTTTTCAACCACCAGATACTGATCACCTTCTTGTTGAATCAATATTTTTAATGGCTTCTCTTTTGATACTACATTGTGTTTAATCGCGTTTTCGATCAGCATCTGGAGGCTCAGCGGCGTGACGTGCTGCCTGTAAGTTTCCGTTGATATATTTTTTTCCACTAGCAGGTTGTCTCGAAATCTGATTTTGTTCAAATATACATAAGCGTCAACAAAAGCGATTTCTTCTTCGACCAATACTGTATTTTTATTCCTGCTTACCAGAACGTAGCGGTATACATCCGAAAGGTGTTCGAGATATTGTTGTGCATCTGTATTGGTATCGTCAATCAATGCTGCCAAGGTGTTCATACTGTTAAACAGAAAGTGCGGGTCAAGCTGGTTTTTAAGTACTTCCAGTTGAGATTGTACACCCTCCCTCATCAATGACTCTGTTTTGCGCACATTAGTTTTCCATGATTCGAAAAAGTAGACTGCTTCGTAAACCAGGTAGACAAGGACGGTAGGAACCAGGCTGATTCGAAAGCCCAGCAAATTGCCTTCCTTGCGAAGAATACCCTTGCACAGTAATTCGTCAAGCAGAAAAGTTGCGAAAAATGTATAAATGATTGCTAACAAGGACTCCAGAAGAATTCTTTTAGTGGTCTGACTGTAACCCGGAAATCTTTGGCGCATGCCAAGTATAATAAATCGGTTTCCTTCCCAAAGTGCGACCGTCGTACAAAATGAAATGATTACGGCGACAGCATATACATTGTTCATTTTTATGAAATCATCAAAATGGACTATCATGGGTATCACGAACGAAAAAAACGGGATGCCAACCAGACGCAGTTTAAGATCATTTAGTTGATATTTGGATTCAGGAGCCATCTTGTTCAAATCATTTTAGAATTTCGGCAATTGTAAATCTGGCAAATAAAATGGTCTAAATCACCAGGTTCTTTAAATTGAAATAATCCGTAAAATAAAGATAATAAATGTTTCAGAAAGTGAACCTTACCATCGGTACAGGGAAGAATCCCTGCTGGTATTCCGTCGCGATGCTGTTTGTTCTTGGGTTGTATGTTTGCTGAAAAATGTTTTTGTTGGCACTCACATTTTGCAGATCAACCGCTACTTCGAGTGTGCTTCTACGCATTTCTTTTCGGTAAGCAAGTCTCAAATCTGTGCGGAAATAAGCATCCTGTTTTTGCGAATATGCCTGGCTCTCATCGTAAACGGCTTCTCCTCTTTTGCGGGATGCTTCAAGGTTTAGTGGCGATGTGTATCTCCCGCCAACGAACGAGGTTTTTATACTTGCGCTTAGTATGCCATTCCGGTTACGCCCAACTTTAATTTCTTTCCCTGCAAGCAGATTGACAACATACCGGCTGTTGAAAGCAGTGTTTCGCTCGACACCATCACTTCCTTTGTATTTGGAATCAAACAGCGAGGAAGTTACCAGAAAATAATAACCCTGGCTGAAATATTTTTCCAACGTCAGTTCAATTCCAATGTTCCTGCCGGTTCCCGCGTTAACGAGGCTATCTTCGTCGTCCGTCGCAAAAGTGCTGCCCGTGTTTAAGGTTGAATATGAGGAGCTTCTTCTTTCTACCGGGACGTCATACAAAGCCTGAAAATAAGGTTCAACTTTTAGCAGCAGGTTCTCCGCCAGTCGGTTTTCATAACCTATTGAAAAATGATGGCTTCTGGTAAAATCAAGGCCCTTATTGCTGTTAATTACACCTCTTTCAGTTTTTGTTTGTACGAAATAGGTGTAAATATTTTGGGCCTGACTGTTTAATCCATATCCCAAACTAAGCGATTGTCCCTGACTGAATGTGTATTGTAAACCGAAACGAGGTTCAAGGGCAAAGTTGTCATTCAGGCTGTAATGCTGCGCATGAAGTCCGGCTGTTAATTGCAGATTTCTGTTCATTCTATATTTCCATTGCCCGTAAGCCTGGGTCAGGAGGGTATTCTCCCCGTTGACGTTCACCCGCACCGTATCAAAGCGACCTCCGTCGTAAATATCCCGGTTATAAAGGTCAAAGTTGAGCAGATCTGTTGTAATTCCAGCGTAGAGACTGTGTTTGGCATTAACTTTGTGTCTTACATGCAAGATTGCAGAAGTTTTTCTTGTCTTAAATCTGGCTTCACCACTTGCAAATGCCTCACGAGTGACGACACTTATAGAATCTCCGCTGAATTTTTGGTCGGTATTGCTAGTCCCAACGGTAAATTTGGTAAATGTTTTGGGAGAAACATTGTATTCATAACTGAGCCCGAGAATGTTTGTTCTGAACTTGACCCTGGTGTTTTCATTTTCGTTTCCATACAAATTAGTGTCGGTTGTGTCCACATCATTACCGAGAAAGTCCACATCACTTTGACCCAGTATTCCGAAAACAGAAAGTTTACCTTTTTTTCCAGTGGGTACTGATACCTTGAAATTCAGGTCCTGGTAATTTGGAATAGCACTTCCTGTTCCAAACTCAATACCCAGGGCCTTAAAGAGACCAAGCGTGGAATATCGGTAATTGACCAGATAAGAGGCTTTCGAATTTCTGGAAAGCGGCCCTTCAGCGCCGGCTTCAAAACCATTAAACCCAATCTGTCCCAGAAATTCATGCTTCTGGTTGTTGCCCTCACGCATGCGCAGGTCAAACACTCCTGACAGGGCGTTGCCATATTGCGATGGAAAAGCACTGGTAATAAAGTCAGACTTGTCCAATGTGTTATTATTCAGCAAACTCACGGGCCCGCCCGTGCTTCCAAGGGAACCAAAATGGTTTGGGTTTGGGATGTTAAGTCCTTCCAGTTGCCATAACATTCCGGTAGGGGAGTTGCCGCGGACCACAATGTCGTTCCTCGAATCGTTGCCCGATATCACACCAGCGAAGTTTGCCGCCATCCGTGAGGGGTCGCCCAAAGCACCGGCGTAGCGTTTGGTATCGTCAATATTGAATGAGCGGCCACCGACAAGCGCAAGCTCATTATTGGTTTTGGTTTTATCATTTTTTCTGTCTGCGGAAATTACCACTTCGTCGAGTGACCGCACCGTTTCAGTCAATGTGAGACTGGTAATAACTTCTTTGCCCGCAGTGACGATCACGTTGGAAATTCGATTTTCTTCATAGCCAACAGATGTAATCCGGAAAGATTGCCTTCCTGTTGGGACACCAGTGATCTTAAACTCGCCGTTAATATCAGTAATGGCCCCTATCGGCTTTTGTCCTTCCTCCTGAATAAGTACGATGGATGCCCCGATTACAGGTGAATTTGTTACCTCATCACGGATGGTTCCGCGCACCGTCTGCATAAGTTGCTGGGCCATTAAAGGCGGGAATGCTAAAAACGAAATTAGGAGCAATAGATAGTTTTTCATGTTCTTCTTGATTATCGATTTGCCAAATTTTGTCAGTTGCATGTGATTTCGCTAACAGAAAAGCGGGCAAGCGTAGGATTGCTGGGGTGAAGTGGTATTTTAAGGCTTGCAAATGAATAACATTACTTCCGGGCACATCTACGCCAGATCTTACTTCGACCGTTCACTCCTTTAAAACTGATGTTTCACTCCCGCCTTTGTTCTGTTCGGTTGTGATGCAACAATTAAAAAATAGCCAGGCAGGTTATTGAAAGTAACTAAATAAATTAGTCCACAATAATTAACCTTTTTACCATGAAATCATTTAGCAGATTGAACAGATTGAGTATGTATTTTCTGGCTGCCGCATTGGCTACAACGATCGTTTCCTGTAGTGACGACGACGACGATGATATGCCGCAAACGCCAGCAGTTGGGAATATCGTAGCTGTTGCGTCCGGAGATGCGCAATTCTCGACACTTGTTGCCGCAGTAACCAAAGCAGAGCTGGTTACAACATTACAGGGAACAGGCCCGTTCACGGTATTCGCTCCTAATAATGCGGCGTTTACAAAAGCTGGTATTACAAGCTTGGATGGATTGACAAAAGACGCGCTGACTCCTATTTTGACAACGCACGTAGTAAGTGGCGAAGTGAAGGCAGCGGATGTCAAAAGTGGAACCGTTAAAACGGTCAATGCCAACAACGACATTTATCTGTCAAAAAATGCCGACGGTGTTTTTATCAATGGTAACATCAAAGTTATCGCTACAGATGTGGATGCCTCAAACGGTGTGATTCACGTAATTGATAATGTCATCGTGCCGCCAACGCAATCATTGGTGCAGGTGGCCCAGGCTAACACTGATTTTTCAGAGCTGGTTTCACTAGTCCTGGCAGCTGATCCTGCGGTGGCAACAGCCCTTTCTACGGCTTCTGCTAATGGACTGACCGTTTTTGCTCCAACCAACGCTGCATTTACTGAGTTATACAAGACAACACCGAAAGCCACTTTACTTGATCCGGCTAACAAAACACTTTTGACAAATGTTTTGCTTTATCATGTTGTGCCTGGCCGTGTGTTCTCCACAGATCTTCCGAACGTTACAGGCGAAGTAGCAACTGCCAATACAGCCGGCAAGCTTACCTTCAATCTGACTGGCGGAGCGAAAGTGGTAGGTACGACAAGCGGTGCTTCGAATATCACGGCAGCTAATATTTTGGCTACCAACGGCGTCGTGCACGTTATTGACAAAGTTTTGATGCCATAATAAAACTGTTGCTTAACATTGGTAAACGATCTGAATTTAGGTAGTTTACCAATGTTTTTTTATTGTTACTATACGTCGCTATGTTCTCGATCAGGTACCGCTTTTTGTTTATGATTTTGCTGGGAGGATATTCATTTCTGAATACCTTGCTGGTAGAATCGTTTGAGCATTATCCGATCGTCACACCCAAGCCGGTGATTTTTCTTCTATTTCTGGTTTTGACCATCGCGATCTGGGAAGGGAACCGTATGCTGGACAATTTTCTGGCGACCCTGGAAATAAAATCATTCTGGAAAAGAATCAGTTATAGTTTCGGAGGTAGCATACTGGCAGTGTTTGTTGCAACGATGCTTTTCGGTGGAATTACCTCCTATTACACCATATCGCATAATTGGATGGACTGGATTCTTCCTATGAAGTTGCTTCTGATGTTCAGTTTTCGGGTCAATCTTTTTTTAAACACAATTAACGTTATCTTTCTATATCACCAGCAACTTGAACGAAGCAACCAGGAAGTAGAAAATTATAAACGGATCAGCAGCCAGGCGCAATTGCAGGCGCTTAAAAATCAGGTTAATCCGCATTTTCTGTTCAATAATCTTAGCGTGCTGAGTGCTTTGATACCGATGGATGCAAATGCCTCGGTTGAATTTGTGCGGCAGTTTTCTAGGGTTTACAGATATGTGCTGAAAAGCCCGGAAAAGGAAATTATTGAACTGAAAGAGGAATTAAATTTTATTGAATCTTACCTTTATTTACTTAAAACCCGATTTGAGTCCGGTTTGATCTTTACGATTAACGTTGATAAGGATTGCCAGTCGGCTTTTATCGTGCCTGTTTCCCTGCAAATGCTTGTAGAAAACGCGGTCAAACACAATGTGATCGGTAAAAACAAACCACTTCATGTGGAGATCCTTTGTCTGGATAACGAAACGATAACGGTTAGAAATAATCTTCAGTTAAAACTGGCTGATGATCAGGAATCAACAGGGCTTGGACTAAATAACATAACGCAACGATACGAGTTTCTGGGACAGCATGGGCTTGAAGTAAAACAGACCTCTGAGAAATTCAGCGTTACCATACCACTGATCAGGCCAACGCATGCCTCCTTTTTTGAGCCATGATTTTTTCTTAAAATTGTTTGAAATTTAGAACCTAACCCATGAAAGTTCTTATACTGGAAGATGAGGCGCTCTCCGCCAAAAGAGCATCACAACTTTTACGGGAATTTGATCCTGACATTGAAGTTCTCGATACCCTGGAATCCATTGAGGAAGCAGTATTCTGGTTGGGTAAAAATCCGGAGCCGGATCTGTTATTACTTGATATTCATTTGTCAGACGGCCTATGTTTCCGTCTTTTCGAGCGTCTTTCTGTAAAATGCCCGGTTATTTTTACAACCGCCTACGACCAATATGCCTTGCAGGCTTTTAAACTGAACAGCATCGATTACCTTTTAAAACCACTGGATAAAAACGAACTTCAGAATGCGCTGATCAAATACCGGAATCTGAATGAAAGTCGTGGTGGAATTTCTCTGGCCGATATCAAAAGGATCGAAGAGAATATGTTGTCTTTCAGTAAAAAATATAAACACCGTTTTTTGGTCAAATATGCGGATACGATCCTTTACAAAAATATAGACGAGGTGGCCTATTTTTACGCTGATGATAAAGTGGTGTATCTGGTGACGTCGGAGGGGCGTAAATATTTGGTAGACTATAATCTGGAAAGCCTTGAAGAGCTGCTGGATCCGCACCTGTTTTTCAGGATAAACAGAAAAATTATCGCCAGAATACAATCTATTCAAAAGGTCAAGGCGCTGTTATCCAGTCGACTTCAGGTATTTCTCAAACCTCCGTTCGAACAAAATACATATGTGAGCAGGGAAAGAAGTCCGGAATTTAAAGTCTGGTTGGATAACTGATTATCCCTTACATTAATACCACCACAACATGAAAAACACTTTAACACTGACATTTATTTTTATCCTGTACTTTACCGCCTGCACTTTCGGACAAACAAATCGATATGTGCGGGTTTTTCTGAAAAATGGCTCAATCATGAAAGGCACGTTGCTGGAAGAGCAACCTGCCGTCAGGCTGGAAATGTTCGACAAAAGCATACTTACATTTCTGACAGATGAGGTTGAAAAAATAGAAAATGAAAAGTACGTCAATCCCAATATTAGATACAAACAAAAGGGTTTTGTTCACTATACTGAGCTTGGGCCGCTGGCGATGAGCAACCGTGCATCGAATGGCGTGACAACTTCCGCATTTTCTTTCCAGACGACCAATGGATATAAATTTAACCAGTGGCTTTATACCGGACTTGGACTTGGTGCTGACCTTTATGCCGTGCAAACTTTCGTTCCTGTCGTTTTGAGTGTCCGTGGAGATTTTATTAATACCGGAGATAAACTGCCTTTTTATTTCATTGAAGGAGGTCACGGATTTAATGCCACTTCCAACGATGTCGACAGCGTTCGTTTTGGCGGAGGACCGACGATGGCAGCAGGGATCGGTCTGAAAATTTTGTTTAACAACAATACCGGATTTACGATCTCAGCAGGTTACCGTTTTCAGCGTTCTTCTGTTCAGCAGCTGGGAATTGAGAAAAAAGAAGATTTTAACCGTCTGACGTTACGGGCCGGTTTTTCTTTTTAATTTTTCTTGATTGACGAAACGCTAAAAATTATACAACATTTGAAACAAGCATAATATTACGGGATATAAGTTAATGTAAGGCAGGCATCTGCGGAACTGAGCGATGCTAATTTACCGTGCATCGTTTAATCATCTTATTATTTTGATTAAGTATAAATTTGTACTAATATTTAAAAAATAGTATAATATTGTATTACTTTGAAAAATAAAGGGATGATGTCGAAAATTACTGTAACCTTAAAAATGCCGTGTTGAAAGGATTGCGATAGATCGATCCGAACGCGTTTGCCGTGATCTGTTATAAAGACGATGGCGACAGACAGGCAAAAACCATCGTCCGATACATCAAACTTAAATAATGAAAGCAAAATTTGATAAGCTCTCTGCAACATGTAGCAGAGAAACAACACGGCTTTACAGTACCAGTTTTTCGCTTGGGATATTTTTTTTCAGTAAAGAATTACGCGACCACATCCATGCTATTTACGGTTTTGTGAGGCTTGCAGATGAAATTGTTGACAGTTTTCACGATTATCCCAAATCCGTATTGCTTGCCGAATTTTCCGCGGATTGTTTTAAGTCGATAGAGCGGGGTATCAGTACCAATCCTGTTATTAATTCATTTCAGGAGGTGGTCAACAAATTTAATATCGAGCATGACCTGATCCGGCAATTTCTGAAAAGTATGGAAATGGATTTGGACGAGCAGTCGTATACGCATGACAAGTATAACGAGTACATTATGGGATCCGCACAGGTGGTGGGTCTCATGTGCCTGCATGTATTCACAAACGGCGACCAACAGGAATTTGACCGGTTGAAAGTTCCTGCTATGAAGTTGGGCTCTGCATTTCAGAAAGTTAATTTTTTAAGGGATTTGCAGGCAGATTATCAGCAATTGAACCGAAGTTATTTTCCGGATATCAATTTATCGTCATTTTCTGATGAAAATAAGCGGACAATTGAACAGGAAATTATCAATGAGTTTGACGAGGCCTTAAGTGGTATCCGGGAATTGCCAGCCTCATGTCGAAAAGGGGTTTATCTGGCATATGTCTATTACCGGCAATTGTTACTTAAAATCACGAGAGTTCCGGCGAATCAGGTAATGTCAGAACGCATCAGAGTTTCCAATGGTCAAAAATTCTTGCTGATGTTTGATTCCCTGATCAGATATAAATTGAATGTGATATAAAGGTGATATGGATAAATGTAAGCCAGATTAAATACGAAATGCAATACCGCATGTGACCAGATAGATTAACTTAAATTACAAATAACTTCATGTTAAATAACAAAATCATATTTGAACAAACGAATGATAAAAATGTGCTCGAATATGAGGAAGGACACCACGGTTCGTCGTTTGACACGCCGATGAGATCCGACGCATTTGAGCTTGATGACGATACCAAAATAGAACTGATCGCCAAGCATTTTGCCGGCATCATGGAGGTTTTGGGCATGGATCTGGATGACGATAGTTTGCGGGACACGCCAAAGCGGGTGGCTAAAATGTATGTGAAAGAGATATTCAGCGGACTAAATCCGGCCAACAAACCAGAGCCCACGCTTTTTAAAAATGCCTATCATTACAATCAAATGCTCGTCGAGCGAAACATTGCCGTATTCAGCAATTGTGAGCATCATTTTGTACCGATCGTAGGAAAAGCACATGTGGCTTACATCAGTAACGGTCAGGTAATTGGTCTGTCAAAATTGAACAGGATTGTGCAATATTGCTCACAAAGGCCTCAGGTCCAGGAAAGGCTGACAATTCAAATTGCGAATTTAATGAAAGAAGCGCTCGGCACTGAGGATGTGGCTGTTGTTATCGACGCGTATCATCACTGTGTATCCAGTCGGGGCGTCAAAGATTCCGGCAGTACGACGATGACAGCTGAATATTGCGGGCAATTTTTAAATGTTGAAACCAAAAATGAATTTCTAAAATATATTGGATAATGAATTTTAAAGGGAAAAATATACTCGTAGTTGGGGGAAGTTCAGGTATTGGTTTGTCCCTTGTTAAATTTTTACACGAAAACGATGCGGCTGTTTATGTTATTTCACGATCTGAGCATGTTGATCTGCCTCAGGGTGTTAAACATCTGCAAGGTGACGTAACGGGTGAGCTTGGTCCGATGGTCGAATTTTTGCCTGAACAATTGCACGGGCTGGTTTATTCTGTGGGCAGCATCAATCTGAAACCATTTAACAGGCTTTCAACAGATGACTTCTTAAATGATTATCGCATCAATGTGCTGGGAGCTGTTCAAATCATTCAGCAATCGCTCAAACAGTTAAAAAATGCTGCTGGCGCCTCAATAGTTCTGATTAGTTCTGTGGCCGCTAAAACCGGTTTGCCCTATCATGCCAGTATATCAGCAGCGAAAGGTGGAGTGGAAGGTCTGGCACTGGCGCTGGCCGCTGAACTGGCAGCGCAGCAAATACGTGTGAATGTGGTTGCTCCTTCTTTAACGGATACGCCCATGGCCCAAAGTTTGCTAAGTACTCCTGAAAAACGCGAAGCATCTGCGAAAAGGCATCCGCTGGGAAAATTTGGTCAGCCAGAAGATATTAGCCAGGCGATTGCATTTTTGCTATCTGAGCATAGCGGCTGGGTTACCGGACAGGTCATCGGAATTGATGGAGGTATGGGTAAACTGAAAACAGTTTGATGCCGTAAGTGCTAAAAGTGTAGGAATATCCATATCGAGTTAAACTTTTCCTTTCATGAATAATAATAAAACGGATGTGATCATTATAGGCGCAGGGTTGGCGGGATTAACGGCTGCAAAAGTGTTGAACGCAGCTGGTAAATCTATAAAAATCCTGGAAGCTTCTGATCAGGTGGGAGGACGGGTCCGTACAGATGAAGTGGATGGTTTTTTGCTTGACCGTGGATTCCAGGTATTGCTAACTGCATATCCCGAGACAAAAAGATTTCTGGATTACGATGCCCTTGATCTGCGCAAATTTGATCCGGGTGCATTAATATTGAACGAAAACGGCACCACACGAATCGGCGATCCGCTACGACAACCAGGTACTTTAATCAGTACTTTGCGCTCATCTGCCGGCACGCTTGGAGATAAAATTCGGATGCTCGGACTGAAAATAAAACTTGCCGGAAAAGGCATTGAAGAGATTTTTTCGGAAGAACAAACCACTACATTGGCTTATCTGGAAAATGCTGGGTTTAGTGTCCGGATGATGAATCAGTTCTTTAAACCTTTCATGTCGGGTATTTTTCTTGAAGACAAACTAAGCACGTCAAGTCGCATGTTTGAGTTTGTCTTTAAGATGTTTAGTGAAGGCGACGCTGCGGTTCCTGCAAAAGGTATGGGAATGATCCCATTACAGCTGGCTCGTGACCTGTCAGTTCAGGAATTAATTTTTCATCAAAAAGTGACAGAAATTGATGGGAACACGGTTAAGACTTTAACTGGATCCGTGTACCAAGCGGAGAAAATTCTTATTGCGACAGATCAGCTAAATTTGCCGAAACCATTTCAGCAGTCGGTGAATTCTTATCATTCTGTTACGAATATGTATTTCACCTCGCCCGGCCAACCCTTTCCAAAGCCCTTAATTGCCTTAAATACGCTGCCCGGAAAACTGGTGAACAATATTGCTGTAATGAATCAGGTTTCGCCGGCATACTCAAAAAATGGAGATTCTTTGATTTCTCTTTCATTTATTGGAGATCATTCCAGTGTTGACAGTTCTGAACTTCAGACTAAGGCAGTTCGTGAAATGCAGACTTGGTTTCCGGAGGCAATTGACTGGAAACATCTTAGAACTTATCACATTCCTTACGCCTTGCCTAATGATGATCAGGTAACAAATGAGCCGAATCCTCAGGTCAAAAAGTTATATCCAAACTGCTTTGTGTGTGGTGATTATTTAATGAATGGTTCGATCAACGCTGCGATGAAAAGTGGAAGATTGGCGGCCGAGGCAATACTTAGCTCAACGTTTTAACTTATGGCTGATCACAAAATATATAGTGACGAACTTTTAGATAGAAAAAGATTATTGGGCGATCAGCCAGCGGATGACTTCATTAAAGCAGTTTTTGCCGATCCCTTAAAGAAAATCCAGTTACAAAAGTGGATGACTACTGGAAGCGGAGAAAATACTGTTGAATCATTAAGCACCATGTTTCCCGGATTTGCATTCATCAAAGAATCGCAACAATTACCGGCATGGGCAGATGCACGTTTGATGAAGGAGGGATCCGTGTTTTTCACCCGCTATTCGGAAATAATCATGAGCCTGCTCGGGCTGCTGTCGCTTCCTTATTGTTATACGGCTGCCCATGGCACCATGGTTTTGTACATATCGGAACTGATCAGAAAACAAACCACAAAGCGCCTGTATGATACAGCCATATTCGTCTGGGACGTGATGGCTCCTGATGCTTTTGCGCCAAATGGAAATGCGTATCAGCAAATCTTAAAAGTGCGGATTATGCACGCCGCGGTTCGTCATTATACTTACCAAAGTAAAAAATGGGATGATGCCTGGGGTGTTCCAATCAACCAGGAAGATATGGCGGGTACCAACCTTTCGTTTTCTCTCATTGTGGTACGCGGGCTACGGCTACTCGGTTTTAGTATAAGCGAATCAGATCAGGAGGCTTTTCTGCATACCTGGGCCGTAATCGGCTATCTGACCGGTCTGCAAGAGGATTTAATTCCTGAAAATCAAGAAATGGGCGATGCGTTGGATGCGACCATCAAACGGCGACAATTCTGCGCATCATCGCATGGCAGAGAGCTGACTGAATCCCTTATCGCGCACATTCTGGCAGTCAACAAAAGTAAAGCGACGGATGATGATATTCTTGGTTTGATGCGTTTTTTACTAGGTACTGAAATTTCAGACCTGCTCGCTATAAAAAACGTTAAACTACCGCTTTATAAACTAACGCTTATCAGGACATTTAATCTGTTTAAAAGTTTTATTCCGCAACGAAACGTCAATAAAAAATTCCGGAATGCCTATACCACGTTCAAAAAGCAAAGCCTGGAAATCATGGAAACCATGTAACTTTGAATCATTATTAGTCGTTATAATTTAATTTGGCATGAAATCTTACCAGCTTATTCATCAATTAATCACGCTTGTAGAACAACTGGAAGAAGAGAGCAAGGGACGTGAAGTTTCGGTGCAGGAATTCGCCGGATTTCTGCTTCATAGGACCAGTGAATCCAAAGAGCACTTTGTGCCAGTTGAGGCTAGATTTGGCAAAAATGAAAACACTGCACAAGAAATAGCTTTCCAACTTGACAACAACATTGGACGATTATTTGTAAACATGAGCCGATACGCAAAATCGTATATCAAAAAAGCATTGGAAGGCACGCCATTGTTAACGGCTGAGGATTTTACTGCCCTTTCAATTTTATTAACCCATGACCATCTTTCCAAAACCGAACTGATCAGTTATAATTTACAGGAAAAAACATCAGGTATGGAAGTGATCCGGCGATTGATTGCAACCGGACTCGTGACCCAATGGGATGATGAAAAAGATAAAAGGAGCAAGCAGATTGCGATTACTGAGGATGGAAAAGTATTACTCTACGATGTATTTAAAGATATGAGTAATGTTGGTAAAATGATCAACGGCAAGCTGACAATTTCCGAGAAGCTGACGCTTCAATATTTACTGCAAAAGCTTGAAAATTTTCATCTGGAACATCATGAAAAGAAAACCATCTCAAACAAACAAGACCTTAAAATGTTTGTTGAGAACGATATTCTGAGCGATGGAAAATAAGGCATCACTTGTTGACAACATTCCTTGGGCTTACTTAACAAATAAATAATTGAAAGCTCGATCTTCCTTGCTCGATAGAAATATAAGGATTGGCCATCTGGCCTTCTCTGAACAGAACGGAAATAAGACTGTCGCGAGATCATTAAATAGACAGCTTCACAATAAAATAGCACTTTTTCAATTAATTGCGCTAATAAAAACATTCAGTACTATCTTTTTGGCATATTTATATTTACTTTAACCGCCATCAGCCAAATTTGCTGAACATCCTATCCCTATTTTAATCTTCTATGGAACAAATTGTCAATTTAGTCAATGATATTGTTTGGAGTAACGCGCTCATCGTTCTTTGTCTTGCAACTGGGATTTACTTTTCTGTCGTAACACGTTTTTTGCAGGTTCGCTATTTAAAGGATATGGTTAGTCTGTTATTTGGCGGGGAGTCATCTGCAAAAGGTGTGTCTTCGTTTCAGGCTTTTGCCATAGCGATTTCAGGAAGGGTTGGTACCGGAAATATTGCCGGAGTCGCCACGGCTATTGCGATGGGTGGGCCCGGTGCCGTATTTTGGATGTGGGCAATTGCTTTCCTGGGAGCCGCATCGGCGTTCGTCGAAGCGACGCTTGGACAGATTTATAAAACGGTGAAAGATGGCCAGTACCGTGGAGGGCCCGCATTTTACATTGAAAAGGGGCTTGGTGTTCAATGGTACGCTACCTTGTTCGCGATCGCGACGATATTGAGTACAGCATTATTTCTTCCGGGAGTACAAAGCAATAGCATCGCCATCAGTGCTAAAAGCGCATTTGATATACCTGTTGAAATAACCGGTGCAGCGGTTACGATCTTATTAGGATTAATTATTTTTGGGGGAGTAAAACGCATTGGTAAAGTGGCCGAAATTGTCGTTCCGTTCATGGCAGGCGCATATATTTTAATGGCGTTGATTGTTATTGCGCTCAATATTGATCAGGTGCCGGCGGTCTTTGGGCTAATCTTTCGGAGTGCGTTTGATATGGAGCCTGCCTTTGCAGGAATTTTTGGAATGGCGGTTTCATGGGGAGTTAAAAGGGGTATTTATTCGAACGAAGCCGGTCAGGGGACTGCCCCCCATGCGGCGGCGGCGGCGGAAGCAAGTCATCCGGTAAAACAGGGATTGGTACAAGCCTTTTCCGTATATGTTGACACGTTATTCGTATGTACAGCCACAGCCTTGATGATCCTTTTCACAGGAAAGTACAATGTTGTAAATCCGGCTGGTGGGTTTCTGGTTGAAAACGTACATGATATGGCCATCGGTGCCGCTTACACACAGGCTGCGATCAATACGGAATTCCCCTCACTGGGGAGTGGTTTTGTTTCTATTGCGCTGCTGTTTTTTGCTTTTACGACCATCATGGCATATTATTATATCGCTGAAACCAACCTCAGCTATCTTCTTAAAAAGGACAATAACAAGTGGCTGGTATGGGGCCTTCGCGGACTGATTATGGCAGCAACGTTCTATGGATCTATAAAAACAGCTGCACTGGCCTGGGCAATTGGCGACATCGGCGTTGGCATGATGGCCTGGTTAAACATTATTGCAATATTGCTGTTAAGAAAACCTGCACTCGCTGCGCTGAAAGATTATAGCGATCAGAAAAAGCAGGGAAAAAATCCGGTATTTAAAGCAATCGCCCTCGGTATCAAAAACACAGAGGAGTGGGATTAGCCTCTAATGTTGTTCATGACTGACCAAGCCTTTCCCGCAGCACTTCAAGTTCTCGTTCCAATTGGCGAATGTATTCAACCTTGGCCTCGTCCAGTTTATTTATTTCGGCCAGGGTATAGCGGGGAGTGATGTGCTGCGGACAATTCCAGTCGTAGGCTTTTATGTGGAAAAGCATCAGGCGCTCTGGCCTGAATTTATAATCGTCCGGTTTGAGCAGGTCGTATAGAGCGGGATTATCATTGATCTCTAAAATTTCAGCCTCGGCATAAATTTTAAGTCTTGCTTTCAATGGGTAGGAAAGAAGGATCAGTGACACTTTTGAATTTTTAGCAATATTCCCAACCGAAATATATTGCCGGTTTCCTCCAAAATCAACAATGCCAATAGTTTGCTCGTCAATCACTTTAATAAAACCTGCCGGTCCGCCGCGGTGCTGTATGTAAGGAAAATCATTCTCCCCAAATGAAGCCAGGTAAAAGCTGTCGAGCTGGCTGATATACCGTGCTTCAACATTTGTGAGCCCATCAACAAAACTGGCCTTCTCAACCCGTTCATAAGTTTTTCGGCTACCCATTCTTTCCTGGATAGCCTTGATGTCATCTGAAAATGCAAGTTCTGAATAGTTCATGATAAATGAGTTTAGGACTGGCCGGAGCCAATCCGTGCTATATAGACTGGATTTGTCTGATCATTTGATTCGTAAATCCCCATTCGTTATCGTACCAGGCCATCACTTTAACCAGGTCGCCGTCTACCACGCGCGTCATTTCCAGGTCTACGGTTGCTGCAAACGGACTCTTGATGATATCGCCGGATACCAGTGGTTCATCAGTCACTGAAACGACCTTTTCATAACGGGGCGTGGCTGATTCTTCTGTCAAAATCTGGTTGATTTCCTCAATACTGGTAGGTCGCTCAGCAATGAACGTGATGTCAGAAATTGAACCAACCGTCACGGGTACCCTCACGGCGATGCCATCAAATTTTCCCGCATATTGAGGCAGAGCTTTGGTCGTTGCAACTGCTGCACCGGTAGCTGCCGGTGCAAGGTTCGTCGCGGCGGCACGTCCCATGCGAGGTTCGCGTTTAGAAGGTGCGTCAACCAACGTTTGAGACGCCGTATAGGCGTGCGTCGTGTTGAGGATGGCTTTTTTAATACCGAGCCTGCGGCCCAGAATTTCTATAATCGGACTTATGTTATTGGTTGTGCAGCTCGCACATGAGAATACTGCAACTTTTCCATCCTCGGTATTTACACCGTGTACCACCGTCGGCGTATCCTTCGTCGGGCCAGAAATGACTACGAATTTTGCGCCGGCCGCGATGTGTTTTTCCGCATCAGCCTGGTTTGTAAAAATACCTGTGCTTTCAATAACGATATCGGCTTCAAGCATTTTCCAGGGTAGGCTTTCGATGTTTTTTATACTGGTATATTTAACGGGTTTTCCGTCAACCAGTATCGTATCATCCTCAATTTTAATCTCCCTTTCGTATTTTCCATAATTACTGTCATATTTCAGCAGATAAGCTGCATTTTCAATGCTCATCAGGTCGTTGACACCGACCAGTTCGAGGTCATTTGTTTCGAAGATTACTTTGAGTGCGGCGCGTCCGATCCGGCCAAAACCATTGATTGCTATCTTTTTCATGAGTTTGTTTGGGTTGAAAAATTTCTTTTCAAAAGTTGCATTTTCCTGTCAGTTTTCCAATTTGGGATAACCCTAACCGATGACTTTTACAACAACCTACTTGAAATATACATTCAATACATTTTCATAAGATCAAAATTTTACCCGCAGCAGATGTAAAATCTATTTTTGGAGGCGGCTAACTGAAAATTTGTTGAAAATGGTAAATAGAAAATCAACCATAATTACAATGACTTTTGCATTGGTACATGATTTGTAACATCAACATTTTACCTTCACTTTGTTAATACCGCAGCTTATGACACAGATAATTACAAGTCCGGTGCAGTCTTTTAAAGCAAGCATGTTTCCAAAGGAACGGGAGGCAGCATTGGTAAATATTATTGACAGTTACCGAGACACTAAAATGGCAGCATTGGAAAAATTTGTGCAAAAATATCCGGTAACAATAACCGGGAAATTTTACCAGCGTCCGGTTAGTGAAAACGGAATAAACTTTCACTATCCTGACGAATCGGGCGATCCATATTGCAAGGTTTTCGCCTGGTCACGGATTTTGGATGATGTAGAAATTTTGTGTGTTATAAATCTGGATTATAATTCAACAGCCAGGATTTACGTCACTATTGATCACAATATTCACCCGATAGGATCCAAAATGTTTTGTCTTTACGGCACCAATGAATGTCCAGAGGAGCTCAATGTGGAGGTTAGAAATGGCAAATCGATTCGATTGACAGTTCCCGCAGGAGAAATTGTATGTTATGGCGTCAAGTCTGAATAATTAACCCTCAAACAAACAATGCCCGACCAATAAGTCAGGCATTGTTGTAAAAAATCAAATCGTTGGTGGACCCGTTACGGCCGCAGGCTTAATCGATTTTGTTAACTTCTTTTTTCAGATTGTACCAGGTTTCTACATTACCATCACCTGAGTCTGTATATTCTTCGGCAATATATTGAAGAAAAGAAAACTTCTCTTCCTCCGATTTAAGGTGCAAAGGATCCTGGTTACCTTCTGCCTTCACGAAATATTCGCTTCCGTCGTTTGTAACTTCCTTTGACGTATGAAATTTGCCTGCCGTTTCGTAGTTATTGATTGAATTGTAAAGATCATAAACATCTTGATGGTCATCCAGATTGACATTTGACAGCCATTCTTTATATTCAGTTGTATTCCCCATGTTGCTTAGTATTTTATGCTTTGAGTTTTGAAATCAATTAGCACTAAAACTATACCAATTGCAGTAAACGATAGGTTGAAGTGGCTTTAAATTAAATCAAAGTTGGAATAATATTAATGATCTGTACGCAATCCTGTATTGAATTACCGAGCCCTGCTTCCAGATTTTTGTTTGGTGAAAATCCTGGCTGGCATTAAATTCGTATATATTGTAATATGGAATTTGACACAATCATTATTGGCTCTGGGGCAGGCGGACTTTCTGCGGCAATCTGTCTGGCCCGGAAAGGGCATAAAGTGCTCGTACTCGAACAGCACAATGTACCCGGCGGATGGTGTCATAGCTTTCAAATTGAAGGGCAGCGTTTTTCTCCCGGTGTTCATTATTTGGGACAACTCAGTAATGGTCAGTCTACCAGCAGGCTTTACCAGGGTTTGGGCATAGCCAATGATCTCGTATTTTTTGAAATGAACAAAAGTGGATATGAACACTGCCGGATTGGTGTAGAAAGTGTAGATATTCCTGCTGGTTATGATGAAATGTATCGTGTGCTGTCTGATCGTTTTCCGGAAGAAAAAAATGGCCTGAAAAAATATCTGAACCTGATAAAAAATGTAAGTAGTCAGCTTGGAGCTATTTCAGAAATGAATGGTTTTATGGATCATTTAACCATCCCATGGAAAACAAGACATTTAGGAAAATATGGTTTGTTCAGTTTAAAGAGAGTTATAGACTGGCATATTAAAAATCCCTTGCTGAAAAAGGTGCTCAACATCCAGTGCGGTGATCATGGACTGCCGCCCGGAAAAGCCTGTTTTCCATACCATGCCGCCGTGATGGATCACTATTCCAATGGTGGTTTTTATCCTATGGGCGGTGGTGCAGCGATTGTTAAGGCCATGACAAAAGCGATAAAAAAACACGGAGGAGAAATACAGACCAGTAAAAATGTTACGCGCATTTTACTTTCAGACGACAAAAAGAAGCGGGCAATAGGTGTGGAGCTTGCAGACGGAGAACAAATTTACGCCAAACGTATTATCTCAAACACAGATCCTGGTAAAACGTTTCTCGGCCTTGTGGGGGCTGATAACCTAAGCCCTAAACTTTTTAAGCAGCTTAGCAGTACGAAATATTCATGTACATCTCTGATGCTGTTTTTAACCGTTAATATGGATGTCAGGAAGGCAGGAATGGATTCTGGTAATATCTGGCTTGTGGCAGATAAGGATCCGGATCAAATTTATTTGGAGCAAATGAAACCCGATCTCGACAGTGGCGGAGCGTTTGATAGTCTTTTTATCAATTGCAGCACGTTGAAAGATCCTACCAGTTTCGACGGAATAAATCATACAATTGAAGTCATCAGCCTGATTGGCCACGAGACTTTTAATATATTTAAAAGTGAAAGTCATTCCGCTGAATATCTTGCTTTGAAAGAACGACTGGTCGAGAAAATGCTTGATGGATTAGAAAAGATCCTGCCAGGCGTCAGAAACCACATTGTTCAAAAGGAATTGGGTACTCCCTTGACCAATATGTTCTATCTGGATTCCACAAATGGTTGTATATACGGTACTGAGAAAAATTTCTGGCAGATAGGTGCTTTTGCTTTTAAACCTGAAAGTGAAATTGAGAACTTGTTTTTGTGTGGTGCCAGCATACTTGCCAATGGCGTGGCCGGAGCGACCTATTCCGGTGTACAAACAGCTGCAAAAATTCTGGGTTGTGAGCAGGCAGACTTAATGATTCCTGAGCCTGACCAGCAGTTGCGTGTCTATGACGCCGAAGATGATTCACAATATCCGGAATGGTTGCAAAAAAAGATTTCACAAAGAAAGGCGAAAGGTATTAATCAAAGCACTTAGCAAAAGGCTTTTGATAAAATAAAACCGTTGTGCCCATTGTTTTGTTTTCTAATGTTATTCAGTATTAAGTTCATCTAATCCGATCAATTCGTAACTATCTGTTAAACTTTCTTGCATATTTACGTATATAGTTAAAAGTTGTTTGCACCTGCAAGTTTAATTTGGTATTATCGAAGCTGTTACATACATAATAATTCAAGCTTTCTTAAAGATAAAAAGTCAATCCGGATTCGTCGGAAACAGTTTCTAACATTGTTAGTTTATTGAACGACGTTAATAAATCGCTATACAAGCAACTTTCCGATAAAGTGGGGTTAACATTTAAGGTTGATTTGTCATTCCAATTGTCGTACACCTCCTCATCTATTCGTCAGGGTACAAAAAGTTTGTTTTAAGGCCATATCCAAAACTAAAAAGCAGTGCGTGCTAACGACTGGTACATATTTTGTTAACCTACATGAACACTTAATCAATTAACAAATGGAAAACGCAAGCGGCACTGAGCCAAAATTTAAGACTAAAACATCAGCTGGTGCTGAGCCAGCATTGATGGAGCTTTTTTTAGACGGGATTCGCGACATCTATTGGGCCGAAAACCATCTGGTTAAAGCGCTTCCGAAAATGGTGAAGTCGGCAACTTCAGGGAAGTTAAGTGCGGCAATTGAGGAGCATCTTACACAAACTGAAGGCCATGTCAAAAGATTGGAACAAGTCTTTGAACTTCTCGGAGAGAAAGCCATTGCCAAAAAGTGCGATGCTATGGAAGGTATTTCCAAAGAGGCTGAGGGAATTATTGAAAGCACAGATGCTGGAACAGCTACCCGCGATGTCGGAATTATCCTGGCTTCTCAAAAGGTTGAGCATTATGAAATCGCCAGTTATGGTGGACTTGCGCAGCTAGCTGTAACATTAGGTTTAGACGATGTTGCTGAAATTCTGAATACAACCTTGGAGGAAGAAAAAAAAGCAGATGTTTTGCTGACTGAAATCGCTGAAAATGAAGTGAATTACAAAGCAGCAGACGAAGCATAATATTAAATCAACCGAAGAAACTGTTATGGCAATAAATAAAGAAATAAAACAGGACGAACAATCGGACAATGATAAAATCGTTGACCTGAACCCGGACAAAGTCGATGCGACCGGAACTCTGATGACGACAAATCATGGGGTTAAAATTAACGATGACCAGAATTCTCTAAAAGCAGGGGATCGTGGTTCAGCACTGTTAGAGGATTTTATATTAAGAGAAAAAATTACGCATTTTGACCATGAGCGCATTCCTGAAAGGGTTGTACACGCCCGGGGATCAGGTGCACACGGTGTCTTTAAATTGTACGAGTCCCAGTCAGCCTTGACCAAAGCTCAGTTTTTAAATGATACCTCTATTGAAACACCTGTCTTTGTCAGGTTTTCGACGGTCGCTGGTTCACGTGGATCTACTGATCTGGCCAGAGACGTGAGAGGATTTGCTGTTAAATTTTACACGGATGAAGGAAATTTTGACCTGGTAGGGAATAACATGCCAGTATTCTTTATTCAGGATGCTATAAAATTTCCTGATTTGATCCATGCTGTTAAGCCAGAGCCGGATAATGAGATCCCTCAGGCTGCATCGGCTCACGATACGTTTTGGGATTTTATCTCTCTGACGCCTGAATCTGCACACATGATTATGTGGGCGATGAGCGACCGGGCACTGCCGAGAAGTTACCGGATGATGGAAGGTTTTGGTGTACATACCTTCCGATTTATAAATTCAGAAGGCGTATCCAGCTTTGTCAAGTTCCACTGGAAGCCTCTCTTAGGCGTTCACTCGGTGGCCTGGGATGAAGCACAGAATATTTCAGGGAAAGATCCTGATTATCACAGAAGAGATTTATGGGATGCGATTGAAAGCGGCAATTTTCCTGAATGGGAGCTTGGCGTGCAGATTGTTTCCGAAGAGGACGAGTTCAAATTTGATTTTGATCTTCTTGATTCGACTAAACTTATTCCGGAAGAACTCGTGCCTGTGAAGCGCATTGGAAAAATGACGCTGAACCGAAATCCTGATAATTTCTTCGCAGAAACGGAGCAGGTTGCCTATCATATCGGACACGTAGTGGCCGGGATTGATTTTACAAATGACCCGCTTTTACAGGGTAGGTTGTTCTCGTATACTGATACGCAACTAATCCGCTTGGGTGGACCTAATTTCCAGCAGATTCCGATCAACCGTCCAATAAGTCCGGTTCGTAACAATCAGCGGGATGGTTATATGCGTCAAACGATTGATAAAGGTAAGTCAAGCTATAACCCAAATACATTGGGACAAGGTTTTCCTGCTCAGGCCAAGGCTTCCGAGGGTGGTTTTACGAGCTATCCGGAACGTATTGAAGCACGGAAAGTGCGGGCAAGAAGCAAAAGTTTCCTGGATCATTTCAGCCAGGCCAAACTATTTCTCGACAGCCAGTCGGATCCTGAAAGAAATCACATTGTCGATGCATTTAGTTTCGAGCTTGGAAAAGTTAAAACGGTAGCAATACGCGAGCGTATGCTTGGTATTTTATCGTTAATCGACTCTGGCCTTGCTGCTGAGGTTGCGTTTGCGCTCAGACTTCCAGTGCCGCAAGATCCAGCTTTGCCAGTGAATCATAACATTCCGGCAGATGGTGATCCTGCTGATTATGACCCGATAATTGTTGAAGGCAGCGTGGCTATTTCCTCTGCATTGAGTATGGCTGGTACGGTTAAAGACAGTATCAAAACCCGCAAGGTGGCTATACTTGCAGCCGATGGCGTTGACGAGATTTCATTGACGACTGTCAAGGATGCATTGATCGCTGCCGGTGCGGTCGTTGAAGTTATAGCGCCAAGGTTGAATTATATTATTGCAGAAAATGATGCGCAGATTGTTGTCGATCACAGCTTTTTAACCGCCGCCTCTGTGCTTTATGATGCAGTGTACGTTCCGGCGGGAACCAACAGTGTCGCGACGCTTGAAGCTGAGGCTGATGCGATTCACTTTCTGAACGAAGCATTCAAGCATTGCAAGGCAATTGCCGCTGATAAAGCTGCCATCCAGGTGCTTGAAGCAACCTATTTTAGCAGTAAACTTCCTGACGATTACTCAGAAGAAACTGTTCTGAGAGAAGGTGTTGTTGTAGTTGATGATGTCGAAGAACTTACAGATAAATTTATCATGGCCATTGCGCAGCACCGCTTTTGGGAGCGTGAAAAGCCAAGAAAAATTCCAGCTTAATTTTTTTCGGTTAATTTAGAAACCGCCTGGGACATACCCGGGCGGTTTTTAAATATTGCACGGGCTGTCAAAAGGTTACTATACGAAGAAAACAAATAGATTTATGGGAAATATTATTTCAGGCATGATATCTTCAGTATCCGTTCTGACCATTGTGAGCGGACGAACCCAGGCTTTGCAGAATTTGATTGCCGGACTTGAACGCAACAGTATGCTGCCAGATGAACTGATCATTGTGCACATGAATGAGCCTGTCATTAATTTACGTTCCGAGTTTTTTGATATCAAAAGTTTCGCACTGATTACTGAACGTCCGCTTCCATTGGCAGAAGCAAGGAATTATGCAGTAGAACAATCGGTAAGCTCACATATGATTTTTTTGGATGTTGATTGTATTCCTGCTGAAAATTTAGTCAGGCTTTATTTTGAAGGTTTTGCGTGCCAGGATTGTTTATGGACTGGTCCGGTTCGTTATCTGCGTGAGTTCGCTACTGAGACGCCTGAGTTTATCGAAAAACTTGATGAACTGAGCACGGCTGACCCCATTCGTGGCGGTTTACATGCGCTCCCATACGAACTTTTCTGGTCACTAAATTTTGGTTGCAGCAGGAAAGTTTTTGATCAAATAGGTGGTTTTGATCCTGCTTTTCAAGGGTATGGAGGGGAGGATACAGATTTTTCGTTTATGTCCAGAGAGAAGGGGATACCAATTGCTGTGACGAGCGCAACTGCTTACCATCAATTCCATCCGAGCTACGATCCGCCGTTAAATCATTTTGAAGACATTATCATCAATGCAACGTCATTTCATGAGAAGTGGAAAATATGGCCGATGGAAGGTTGGTTAAATAAATTTGAAGATCTAGGTTTGATCGAGAGGGGGGAACTCTACATTAAAACACTTACATTTCCTACACAGCTGGAGATTTCGTTAGGGCTAAAATCTCTCTGACCCATTACCGAAAAGTCGATTACCAAGTAAAGTAAGTTCGTTGCAAATCTTTTCAGGAGCATCTTGATTTATAACACCATTCCAACGGTTGGATGGCAGACGCTTTACCCTGGAGAGAATTTCTTGCCAATCTCCCTTCATAATTTGATCCGGGTGAACCACAACGGCCATTTCATTTTCCCGAAGCAGTTTTGCCTTTGCAAATTGCTCATTAAAGGGCCGGGGTTCGGGAATACAAATGAAATATTTATTCAGATCAGCCATTTCCATAACCGTATTGTGGCCGGCATTTCCTATAATCACTTCGCATATTTGAAATTGTTCAATAGGATCTTGAATCGGGCCAAGTAAATTGACATTGTTTGGAAGATCCAAGGTTTCGTTCCCTGCAAGAGCACCGATGACCTGAATCGTGCTTGTTTCACATGATAGTCCAAGTTGCCTGATAAATGGAAGCCCCAAGGAGGTTCCACCCGTACCTGTCATCACGCCTAATGATCCGGGAATTACGTCAGCTGCAAACTTCGTTGTGCCGGAATATCGGGAAAAACCACCTGAATAATACGTTTTATTATCCACCCATTCATGGGCTGAAGGGTTCATTAGTTTCCGGTTGCATGGCGCAATCAGCATCTGCGCACTTTGATAGGCGCTGAGATGAGGAAGGTCATCACGATCGCCATTTTGGCGAATCACAACGGTCGGAATGCTGGTAAGCGCTGCCAGTAACGCGACTTCAACAGATACGTCCACGATCAGCAGTACCGGAAAAAGTGCATTCAGACTCGCTGTGATTTTCGCAGTTCTCTCAGCCGCGGATTTTAAATTGATAGGGACATAATGTAGGAAATTCAAATCTAAGATAGTAGCATTTTTATCATCCGTGTTTATCATATCACCCGGCAACTCAATGCACTGTATATAATCAGGGATAATATCCTGATAACGATCCAGGCTGCTTCCTAAAAATGTGACCGTTCCTCTTGGAAGATTCCTGGCAATGGCTACCGATCGCATCAGGTGGCCCGATCCATGGTGATGTATATAAAACGCATAATTAAATGACATTGAATTTCATTTCTTTTGGCTTATTATTTCTAACGGCATCTTGTAAGGCATACTCATACTGATCAGTCATTTTCTCCACATCAAAATAATGCTCGGCCCGGTCCCGGCAATCTTTCCGGTTAAGCTTTGTCGCTTGAATGATACAATCAGCGAGTTGTTCAATATCTTCACTCCGAGATAATCTTCCGGTTAAGTTGGATAATAAATCGGGCAAAGCGCCACGTGAGATTCCTGCCACAGGCGTTCCACAGGCAAGTGATTCGGCGACCACCAGCCCGAACGGTTCGTCCCAGCAAGGTGTGATCAGGCAAGCCTGCGCATTACCGATCAGTTCATTAAGTCTGCTCTGATCACAGTGTCCCATCAATTGAATTGTCTCGTCTACGAGGGGTAAAATCACTTCTTCATAATAAAATGTGTCGGCGATCGCGCCTGCAATTTTTAGTTTTTTCCCGGCTGCCTTGGCAGCCAGAATCGCGATATGCAAACCCTTATCAGGATGTATTCTCCCAAACCAAAAAATATATTCGCCATTGTTTTCCGGATAGTACTGCCAGGTATTCAGGTCAATACCATTTGGGATAACTGCACAATCCGGCGCGTAATTTTTCCAATTTTCCGCATTCGATTTTGAAACGGAAATGTATTTTATATTGCCAAAAGACTGTTCATGTCGAATTGCGTTTTTTAACTCAAAAATAGGCGGTGTATGAAGAACTGTAACCATAGGTGCCTTCACAAGTGCTGACATCATAATCGGCACATAGTTCAGGCTATTATTAAAAATCACGTCAAGTTGATCGCTATCAATATCCTGCATCATTTCTACATAGGCATGATGTGTGGTAATAAATTCGGTACTCAACTCACGCGAATTAAAACGTGAAGAAGTAATGGGTTTGTGGTCTGCCTCGCAAAGAATTGGTTTTACGTTTAAGATGGGGTCAGAAGATGCGCAGGCATATAGTAACACATCATGCCCCCTCGCCAGTAACCGCTGACAGATATCATAAGTAAACGCTTCCAGACCTCCCATAAAAGGTTTTGAGATTGGATATTTCAAATGCGCAATAATCCCGATTTTCATCCCTATAAAGGTTAAATGTATAGATCGAACTTTAATCTTAAATAAAACAAGCATTGCGGTTTAACTTGTTATTCAATGAATTATAATTATTGTGCCTTCGTAAAGCTGGGGAAATTCTGTGGAGCACAGGATTTTGTGTAGAATGATACGAAAGATTATGGGGTATTAGATTTCCATGCGATCAATGGAAAGAAAATACGGAGTCGAGGTGGAAAAACAATAGCTAATGTAATGGCCGTCTTGTAAAAATTTCAGTAACAGAAAATCGAATTTAAAAGGATTATTACAATGGTAATTCCGGCAGATGACAATGATTTTATTGATGGCATCTTGGCATTCTGTGTTTTCTGGCACGGATTTATATAGATCTTAAAGCTCACAACAAAACGAAAACTATGAGATCATACCACGAAGATGACGAAACGAATGAATCCGAAGGTGCGGGTTTTGCTACCGGCTTATTGATCGGAGCTGCGATTGGAGCTATTGCTGCTATACTGTATGCTCCAAAATCAGGGCAGGAAATCAGGCAGGAATTGAAGGACCTGGCAGACGAAAAAACGGGTGACCTTAAAACCCAATGGGCGAAAACTAAAGATAAGGCTACGGGATTTGTAGATAACGTAAAAGAAAAAGTTGACACAGTAGCCAACAGGGCAAGCGATTCTGTAGATGCTTATGCTGATAAAGCCATTGATACCGTAATTTCCGTAGCTGACAAAGCGAAAGGAACCGTTGATAAATTCAAAACATCAGACGGATATTCCGAAGGGTTATAATAGAAAGATCGGCATGCGCGCGCATGCCGATCTTTTTTTATGGAATTAAATTTTCCGTTCGCAGTCTTTCAAATAAGTCGAAGAATGAATCTCTCGTGTCCTGATACACGGTAAACCCTAATTTGCGACTCTTAGACATATCCGTCATAACCTCCATAGGTCGGCTCAGATCGAGGTCGGTGTGCCAGGCAGATGCCAGTCGGTTGATCTCATTTTCTTTCAAATTGTATTTACCAGCGATTTGCTTCCAAATGTCGCCATCATCTTTCATCTCCAATTCCAGTGGATGGATATTTCCGTCAAAGCCAGCCGGCTCAATTTTGAACCATCCTGCTATTTGTCCCCACAACCATTTCCAACGGAATATATCACCATTGGCAACATTGAAGGCCTCATTGTGAGCAGCCTCCGTAGTTGCAGCCCATACCATGTGTTCGGCAAGAATTTTTGCATCTGTGACATCTGATAATCCATTCCATTGCTCGGCAGATCCCGGAAAGTGAAATGGCTTCCCGGTATATTTGCAAATCGACGCGTATACCGCCAGGGTCGTTCCCATATTCATTAAATTGCCGACTGCTTTTCCGATCACCGAATGTGGTCTGTGAATGCTCCACGTAAACCCGTCACGTGCTGATGCGTCATAAACTTCATCTTCCTGAGCATAATAGAAGTTTTCCAGGTCCAGCCTTGGATGCTCCTCGCGGACAGGAGTTTCTGGCAATGTGCCGGTTTTTGCATACGCTTCAAATGGTCCCAGATAATGTTTTAAGCCTGTTACAAGTGCCACATGCTGCACAGATTTTTTGTCAGAAAGGCTTTTAAGTAAATTTCTGATCATCAGGCTATTGACCCTGATATTTTCAGCCTCTGTATCCTGACGCATCCATGTCGTAAAGAAAACATGGGTAGGTGTAACGTCAGCGAGTTTTGTCACCAGTTCTTCCGGATTAAGTAAGTCAGCCGAAATCGGAATCAGACCTGCAATGTTATTGGGATTGCGGGCGAGGCCATAGGTAATCCATCCCTTTTCAATCAGTTTTTCTGCAAGGTTGCTCCCTGTGATACCAGTTGCTCCAACCACTAATGCGATATTTGGCATATATATTGTTTATTAGTTAAAAGTTAAAAACGGCAGTTTTTTTCTATTTTGGTGTTACACCTGCCAATGACACAAAATTACCAGATCGGAAGATGATGGAGAATGATGTGTATCAATCCGGGTACTTGATCTAAATCAAGCAGCTCAAATGTGGATTCATTGTCAGGTACTGTCAGTCTGAAAAATTATCTTTGCGCACAGTAAAAAACATTTGAATTATGATTGATATACTGTTTAGCCATATTCAGGAAAAGGTAATGCTGACAAATGATGAGAAGGAGACAATCAAAACATTTTTCATTTCGAAAAAATTGAGGAGAAGACAGTATTTATTGCAGGAAGGCGATGTCTGCAAATACCTTACTTTTATATCAAAAGGACTTCTTCGTACTTATAATGTTGACGAAAAGGGCGTTGAACACATGAGTGTTTTCGGTTGGGAAGGTTGGTGGTTGTCAGATTTCAACAGCTTTTTGACAGGAAAACCAGCAGTATTTAACATCGATGCCATAGAAGATTCTGAGTTGCTGCAGATCTCCCGACAGGATTATGAAGATATAACTATGGCCGTCCCGATCATGGACAGGTATTTTAGGATACTTTATCAAAACAGCATTGTTACCAAAGAGCGACGACTGATGAGCTCGAATACCCATAATGCCGAAGAAAAGTATCTCGAATTGGCGGAATCAAACCCCAAGATGATTGAACGGGTCCCGCAAAATCTGGTTGCTTCTTATTTGGGTATCGCGCCCGAGACGCTTAGCCGGATCAAAAAGAATTTGGCAGGTCGAAAACAATTTTAATTTTTTGCAGGTATATTTGAAAGATAATTGGTCTTCGTTTCGAATCAGATGGGAGTCATATTTTGTCTCAAAACTCTTGTTGTTTATATATTACTTTTTGGAGTTTGTTTTAGACTTTCCAAAATTTGTTATCTAAACGATTTCAAATGAGCAGTAATAATTAGGAAGGTTTGATTTGAATAACTGACAATAGTATACAGTTCTCCGTGGCATACATTTTTAATAATTTTCCAATTATTCATAAGTAAGATAACTCCTGTTCCAGAATGGAAAATTTGCACAAAAACGATACCCTGAACACAAGGAATTTTTTAATGATATATTTGACTCTCAAATGTATGAAATAGTGCCATTTCCTTCTCCATTCGAAGTTTGATCATTTATTAGAAAGATTCTAATCTCATTCTTAACCGATTCTCATGATTCGGCTTCAAATTTGTGGCTGAGATAAGCTTATGCGAATGAGTTGATCTAAATTTTAAAGAAAAGTGTTCGATTTTTTATAGGTATAACCCAACATTTTAATGAAGAAAAAACACAAAGCTGACGCGCCAACTCCATGGCAAAGGCTTCTTGGTATGCTCTATGTGGAGCGAACTACCATCAATTATATCTTTGTTTACGCAATTCTGATCGGTCTGATCGGCTTAACGTTACCTTTGGGTACAACAGCTGTTTTTAATTTTCTATCCAATGGTGCCCTATACAGCTCAACGTATATTTTAATGGGGGTTGTTCTGTTGGGTATTGCTGTGGGAGGAATGATGCTGATTGGACAGCTCACGCTTGTTGAGATGATTGAGCAAAAAATATTTGCCAAAGCAACTGTCGAATTTGCCTATCGTTTTCCCAGAATCAAAAGAAAGGAGTTTGAAGGAGAAAATCCGGCTGAACTTGTAAACCGTTTTTTTGATGTCATTACCATTCAGAAAGGTCTGACAAAATTATTGGTGGATGTAGTTGCCGCAGCAGTTACGATTTTTTTTGCGGCCATTTTATTATCTTTTTATCATCCAATATTTATGACTTTTGGTATTTTGACTGTTTTGGTCATTGTGATGATGCTTTTCTTTTTCTACAAGATCGGCGTTAAAACCAGTATTAAGGAATCAGAATATAAATATGAGGTGGTTGCGTATCTTGAAGAAGTTGCCTCCAACCTTGATGAGTATCGAAACATCCCTGGGAAACTTGCCGAAGTAATTTTCAATACTGACAAGATTACTGCAAATTACCTGAAAGCCAGAAATGATCATTTCAAGATCCTACGAAAGTTTTTTGCAAGCTCAGTGGCTTTAAGGACGGTTTTAATGGGTGGTCTACTGCTCCTGGGTTCGTATTATGTGGTTGAACGTCAGATGACACTTGGTCAGTTTGTTGCCGCGGAGGTTATCATTGTACAAATTAGCTATGCTGTAGAAAAGTTTATGACAAGTCTTAATACAATCTTTGATATGGTTACAGGCAGTGAAAAACTAGCCGCGGTAACCGATCTGGAATTAGAAGAAAGTGAGGTGAACCATGGTTTCTGAAACTAAAAATTATTTCGAAGAAGGTAAATGGGAAGAGCTTGGGACACTTTCCAGTCGTGAAATTCTGGTTACGCGTGGACAAAGGCTTTTAGGGAGGATCATGTTGATTCTACTTTTGATATTTCTTTTAGGATTGTTTCTGCCCTGGCGGCAAACTATTCCTGGACGTGGTGTTGTAACTGCTTTACGGCCGGAAGATCGTCCTCAAACAGTTCAGAATCAGATAGGAGGAAGAATTGAACATTGGGCAGTTCGGGAAGGGCAGAAAGTGAATATTGGCGACACGATCCTCATTATTTCTGAAACAAGTCAATCTTACTTCGACCCCCAGTTGCCTGTGAGGTTACAGGAACAACTGGCTGCTAAGGAAGGTAGCGAGGATGCGGCGACACAAAGAATGCAAGCGACCTCAGCCCAGATCCGCGCCATGTCAAGAGCTCTGCAGCTCCAGCTCACTTCGGCCAGGAACAAAGTGAAGCAGGCGGAGAATAATGTGGATATCGATAGTGCTGACCTGGTGGCAGTTAAGAATTTTTACGAGATTAGTAAATCCAGGTTGGCACGTTACGAGGCTGGTTACCTGAATGGATTGTTTTCTCTGACCGATATCGAATCACGCAGATTGAAGCTGCAGGAGGATAACGCGAAAGTAATTAGTCAGCAAAACAAATTAAATAATTCCAAACAGTCGCTGTTGAATGCCAGAATAGACCTTGACAATATTGAAGCACAGTACGAGCAGTCAGTTGCTAAGGCGCAATCTGATCTGAGCTCAGCCTTTTCCAGTAAAGTTGGGGCACAAGGTGAAATAGCCAAACTTCGAAACGAGATATCAAACACCGAAATTCGTCGCGGCTTGTATGTGGTCCGGGCGCCGCAAAGTGGGTATGTCGTAAAAACCTTAAAGGCCGGGATCGGAGAAAATATAAAGGAAGGGGAGTCTATCGCAACGCTCCAGCCGGACAGGCCACTGGTTGCCGCTGAGATTTATGTAGATGCAATGGACGTTCCATTGATCCTTAACAACAGCGAAGTAAGACTTCAGTTTGAAGGATGGCCTTCGGTTCAATTTTCTGGTTGGCCGTCGGTAGCAGTAGGTACGTTTTCCGGACAGGTTTCTGTGATAGACCTTGTCAGCAGCCCGGGCGGGAAGTATCGCCTGCTCGTAAGACCCACGAATCCCGTACCTGAAAATGATGAGCCATGGCCCATTCAGCTAAGACAAGGCTCCGGTGTTTATGGTCGCGTAATCCTTCGTACCGTTCCGATCTGGTACGAGATATGGCGTCAGTTGAATGGCTTTCCACCAAGTCTGGAGGCAGAACCTAAGGGTGGGGGAGCTGAGAAATGAGTTTAGTAGAGATATTAAAATTGCTTACAATGAAGCATTTGCATAATAAAACATTTGCTTTGTATGTGTTTATTATGCTGTTAGCATCCTGTGCCAAAAGTTTCGCGCAGCAAAATACGATCAGCGACACAAGCAAAGTTTTCGAGTTAAAAGATCTGGAGGAAATTGTTTTTTTTAACCATCCCATCGTACGGCAGGCAGCATTGCTTAGCGAGGAGGCCAGGGCGAAGGTGATGCAGGCCTGGGGCGGTTTTGATCCGGCCATCAAAAGTCATTTTGGAAGAAAAGATTTTGGTAATACGGAATATTACAACAATTGGTCCAATGAATTAAAAGTCCCGCTATGGTTGGGCGGAGCGGATTTGAAGATTGGCTACGACCGGTTTGTTGGAAAATATACAAATCCTGAAACCCAGACAAGTACTTCCGGATTGTCCGGAATCGGTTTGGCCATACCCATTGGTCAGGGCTTTTTCATTGACGCAAGAAGAAATACTTTGCGACAATCTAAGGTGATGGTCAATTATGCCGAAGCCGAGCAAATTAAGCAAATTAACAAAGTTTGGTTTGATGCGGTAAAGGATTACTGGAATTGGTTTTACGCGCATCGTCAGTATGCGCTAATCCGGGAAGGCGCCGATCTGGCTTTAAAAAGATTTGAAGCCGTAAAAAATCAAACGCTGCTTGGGGATAAGCCACCAATCGATTCTGTGGAAGCGGTGATCACTTACCAGGAGCGTAGTTTACAGCTGGAGAAAATAAAAGTAGAACTTATCAATACCCGATTGATCCTTTCAAACCACTTGTGGAGCAATAAGGGAGAGCCGATGGAACTGCCTGAATATTCTATCCCTCAGAACCCGGTTGAAAGAATAACCGGCTCAGACAGAACGCAGATTGATTCCTTGCTCGCCAATGCCGCTAGTCAGCATCCGGAGATATTAATGCTGAAAAGTAAAGCTTTGCAGCTTGAACTGGAAAGAAATTACCGGCGGGAATTATTAAAACCTAAGTTGAGCGTGAGCGCGTCATTACTGACAAGTCGCAATGCATTTGGCCCTCAGGTTCCTGATAGTTACCAATTGCAATGGAGCAATTACAAAATGGGTGTGGACTTTGCATTTCCTCTTTTTTTACGGGAACAACGCGGAAAACTGCGCGAGGTGAAAGTGAAACAACAATATCTAAATTTCGATTTACAGCAGACGGGACGTGAGATCAATACAAGCATTATGAACTCCTACAACAAACTTCTGGCTTATGAGTCGCAGTTAGTTATACAGGCACGAAGCGTAGAAAATCAGCTGATTCTGGTCAATGGCGAGCTGGCAAAATTTGATCTTGGCGAAAGCACACTATTTCTGATCAACAGCCGGGAAACCAAACTGATTGATATGAGAATTAAAATGGCTGAGTTGGTGACTGACTACCAAAAAGCGGTTGCTGAATTATATTATGTGGCCGGTACCTCGCAAAATAATACCCAGATGGTTAGGGAATAGTTACGGAAAATAGTGAATATAGATTCCGAGCAAACAAAATTAAAATGCTAACAAAAAGAAACAGGCACCGGGAATTTTCTGGTGCCTGTTTCGTATATAAAATCCCGAAATTCTTTTTAAACAAGTTGAGCGTCTTTTTTACCTTCCACCAACCGTTTGTTCAATTTGTTATTGAAGGATTGTAAGTATGCAAAAATAACAACTCCCGTAACGACGCCTAATCCAATTATCTTTTTCATAAGTTCTATATTTTCGATGTGAACAATGTTTTTTATACTTTGATTATTGTTTACAAAAATAGTACCAGCACGGTACCGTATTTAAGACTAATCAATATTATACTGGAAATCAACTGGCGTTTTGTCTTTTAATAAGTTTTGGCTGCTCATCACAGGGCTTTCACATTGATTTTGTATAAAGCTAATTTTGAAATTAATACAGATAACATCATCAGTTTCCAGCTAGTGATACGTGAAATGATAACTGATTGAATACATCACAATAGGATCGTGTGATAAAGGTTCTGATAAAGCATTGAGAATATTGGTATGTTTATATTTAATCAATAATTATTCGCTCGATATCACATACCGGTAATATTTTAATTCAATTTTAATTTGGATTTAATACCGTACTAACGAACGTAAGCGGTATTTGTAATCAAGTTTGAATCAGGACCCGATATTCACTCCTTGACTTGATAACGTGTTGCATCCGATGAAAAAGTTATTTAAAATTCTCTTACCTGTTTGTATCCTGCTATTCGGCGGCTATGTCCGTTTATCAGGACATCCGATGGCTGAGTCTGGTCAAGATTCTTCTCCCACAAATAGCGAACAGACCGTTTTTGGTTTATTTACTTTTGCGCAGGATTGTCAGGAGCTTATTATTAAGGCGGTTTCGAAAGACCTGGAAAGAGAAAACGCACTGAACCGCGCTGCCAAAGTGGAAGAAAAGGAAGATGAATTGCAATCTTTCAAAAAACACCTTGATTTTAACGGCGACTTCCACGTTGCCTTTATTGCTCCATTTCATGGGTTTGTTCATTACGACCCCATACGTTATTTATTCTCGTACAGCGAATTTGCATATATCCCGTCTTATAGTACTTTATTCCTCAGATTAGGAGTGCTAAGGATTTGATACCAATCAACAGGCTACGACCTGTCTTCTAGTTTCCCGTTTTCCTACTGAAAAAAAATCAGGGCAGTGAATTACGTGGAACAACTCACCAGGAATGCGTCAAAACGCATCTGCTCAATTTAGAATTATCAAACTCATATTGTATAACTATCAAATGTCATGAAGAGAATTCTCATGGTCATCAGCTTGTGTGCGTTGTTGCTACATACAGGCTGTGAATCGAAAAAAGAAGAAAAGGAAGAAGAAGTGGATTATCTGGTTACCAGTCCTTTGCAGAAAGACACATTGGTTACTAAGGAGTATGTCGCTCAAATCCATGCCATCAGCCACATTGAGCTAAGAGCTCTTGAAAAAGGGTACCTTCAGAATATTTATGTTGATGAAGGTCAACTTGTAAAAAAAGGACAACTCATGTTCAAGATCATGCCGATGATCTATGAGGCTGAAACACAAAAGGCTCAGGCTGAGGCTAATTTTGCGGAAATAGAATACAAAAATACCAAGTCACTTGCTGACAGCAATGTGGTATCCAAAAATGAGCTCGCCTTGGGTAAAGCTAAATTGGATAAGGCAAAAGCGGAATTAGGTTTAGCGAAAGCCCACCTTAGCTTTACTGACATCAGAGCTCCGTTTAGCGGTATCATGGATCATTTCCAGGGAAGGCTTGGAAGTCTTGTTAATGAAGGCGATCTGCTGACAACGATTTCAGATAACAGTAAAATGTGGGTTTATTACAACGTACCAGAGGCCGAATATCTCGACTACAAAACGAAGATAATCAAAGAAGGCGCACTCAAAGTGGAGCTCCTGATGGCAAATAACAAATTATTTGACTATCCAGGTTTGGTTGAAACGATAGAGGCTGACTTCAATAATGAGACGGGTAACATCGCTTTCAGAGCAACTTTCCCAAATCCGAAGGGTCTTTTGCGACACGGTGAAACTGGTAATATCTTGGTGAAGTTGCCGATTAAAGATGCCCTGATCATTCCTCAGAAAGCGACTTTCGAAGTTTTGGAGAAAAAATATGTCTATGTGGTGGATAAAGACAATGTGATCCGGTCACGTGAAATTACGATTGAGGCTGAGCTTCCCCACATTTTTGTTGTGAAATCTGGTTTGAAAACGAGTGACAAAATCCTTTTGGAAGGCTTGCGTCAGGTAAAGGAGAACGAAAAGATCCACTCCAAGTTCGTAAAGCCTGATTCTGTTATCTCTAATTTAAATCTGTATGCCGAATAGTCAGGCATCTAAAAAGTATAAGACATGTTCAATCAATTCATAAGAAGACCTGTTTTCGCTATTGTGATTTCGATCATGATCGTGTTTATAGGCATCCTGGCGATTGAGAAATTACCCATTTCTCAGTTCCCGGACATTGCCCCAACCACGGTTAATATATTTATTGCTTACCCTGGTGCGAGTGCGGATGTGTTAGTGAAATCCACATTGATTACGCTTGAACAAGCGATTAACGGTGTTCAGGATATGCGTTATATTGCTACGGATGCAACGAGTGCCGGTGAAGCAACGCTCAGAATTATCTTCGAGCCCGGGACGGATCCGAATGATGCTGTTATTCGGGTCAAGACAAGGGTGGATCAGGTGATGCCGCTTTTGCCGGAATTAGTTCAAAGAGAAGGGGTTGTTATTTCGCCGGTTCAGCCTAGTATGTTGATGTACGTTAACCTTTATTCGAAAGAAAAAAGCATTGACGAAAAATTCCTCTTCAACTATGCAACCGTTAAAATGATTCCGGAAATTCAGCGGACGAAGGGTATAGCGAGAGCGCAAATATTGGGTAGCAGAAGATATGCCATGCGTCTTTGGTTAAATCCGGAACGTATGCGTGCTTACAACGTTTCGACGGAAGAAGTGATGAAAGCCGTTGGAGAACAAAGTATCGTTGGACGGCCTGGTCGTATTGGACAGAGTTCTGGTATCGCTGCGCAGTCTCTGGAATATGTGCTAACCTACAAAGGACGATACGACAAGCCGGAGGAATATGAAAATATTATTATTCGGGCTAATTCTGCTGGGGAAAGTATTCACTTAAAGGACATTGCGAAAGTTGAGCTGGGAAGTGAGTTTTTCGATATTTATTCCAATCTGGATGGCCACCCTTCGGCAGCGATCGTTTTAAGACAAAACTATGGCAGTAACGCCAGCGATGTTATTGAGGAAGTAAAGAAAAAACTTGATGTGATGAAAGAGTCCTTCCCTCCGGGAGTGGATTACAAGATCAGTTATGACGTTTCTCAATTTTTGGATGCGTCAATCGAGCAGGTTATTGATACTTTGAGAGACGCATTTATCCTGGTTGCCCTTGTGGTATTTGTATTCCTTGGCGACTGGCGTTCAACTTTGATTCCGATCCTTGCGGTTCCGGTATCGTTGATTGGTGCGTTCTTTGTCATACAGGGTTTCGGACTTTCCATTAACCTGATCACGCTCTTTGCGCTCGTACTTGCCATTGGTATCGTGGTCGATGATGCGATCGTCGTCGTCGAGGCCGTCCATGCCAAGTTTGAAGAAGAGCCTGGGATATCACCCTATAATGCGGTGAAAAAAGTGCTTTCTGAGATTAGCGGAGCGATTATCGCGATTACAGCCGTAATGGTTTCAGTGTTCCTCCCGATCTCATTTATGTCTGGTCCGGTTGGTACTTTCTACCGTCAGTTCTCGATCACCATGGCAAGTTCAATCGTTATTTCTGCCTTGATTGCCTTGACACTTACGCCGGTACTTTGCGCCATGTTGCTGCAAAATCATCATGGACACGAAAAGAAGAAAAATGTTCTAACCAAAGCGCTTGATAGTTTCAACCGGGTTTTCGACAAACTGACAGGAAGATATGTAAGCTTGCTTAAAAAGATTGTAAGCAGGAGAGTGGTTACCTGGGGTGTATTGTTGGCGTTCTGCGCAGGAATTGTGTTTGTAAACAAAATTTTGCCGGCTGGATTTATCCCAAACGAAGATCAGAGTACAATTTACGCGATCATTCAGACACCTCCGGGTTCTACGCTTGAAAAAACCAACGAAGTTTCAAGACGCCTTCAAAAGATTTGTGAAGAAGTCGGTGGCATCGAATCCGTGTCTTCACTGGCAGGTTATGAGATTATGACGGAAGGTCGCGGTTCCAACGCAGGTACTTGTTTGATCAATTTAAAACCCTGGCACGACCGTGATAAAAATGTGAAGGAGATCATGGAAGAACTGGAAGCCAAAACACGTGGACTTGGTGCCGTGGTTGAATTCTTCGAACCGCCAGCGATTCCTGGTTTTGGTACTTCCGGCGGTTTCTCCATGCGTTTGTTAGATAAAAATTCTGACACCGATTATAGTGAGTTTGATAAGGTCAATAAGAAGTTCATGGAAGATCTTGCCAAACGTCCGGAACTGACGGGTTTGTTCACTTTCTTCGCTGCGAATTATCCGCAATATGAATTGAAGATTGATAATCAGCTTGCGATGCAAAAAGGTGTATCAATTGGAAAAGCGATGGATAACCTGAACATCATGATCGGTAGTACTTACGAACAAGGGTTCACCAGGTTCAACCAGTTCTTCAAAGTATACGTGCAGTCGGATCCAAGTTTCAGGAGGCTTCCATCTGATATTTTAAAACTATTTGTTAAAAATGATGCAGGAGAAATGGTGCCTTATTCATCGTTCATGACACTTAAAAAAGGTCAGGGTCCTAACGAGATTACCCGTTTCAACTTATATAACTCCGCCGCGATTCAAGGTCTTCCGGCAAAAGGATATACCACTGCCGACGCCATTCAGGCAATTCGTGAAGTGTCTGCGAAAACTTTGCCAAAAGGCTATGACATTGCTTTTGAAGGTCTTTCTTATGACGAATCGATTCGTGGCAATGAATCGCTGGTTGTATTTGTGATCGTGTTGGCCTTCGTTTACTTTGTGTTGGCTGCCCAGTATGAAAGTTTCATCATTCCGTTTGCAGTAGTGCTATCGCTTCCAGTTGGGGTGTTTGGTTCTTTCTTGTTATTGAAATTGATGGGTTTGGAAAACAACATTTATGCACAGATCGGTTTGATCATGCTCGTCGGGTTGTTAGGTAAAAACGCCGTACTGATCGTTGAATTTGCTGTGCAGAAGCGGTCGCAGGGCGAAACGATCCTGAATGCAGCCATCGAAGGAGCGAAAGTGCGTTTCCGTCCGATCCTGATGACTTCCTTCGCATTCGTTGCGGGTTTGATTCCGTTGATCAGTGCTACCGGAGCAGGTGCGATCGGAAACCGGACCATTGGTGCTTCGGCGATGGGTGGTATGTTGTTCGGGACTATTTTCGGGGTAGTCATTATCCCGGGACTGTATTTCATATTCGGCACTTTGGCCGATGGTAGAAAAATGATCAAAGATGAAGAGGACGGCTCGCTGTCTGAGCAGTTTGTTCACGCAATCGATGCTTTCCCTCAAACCAATGAACAACGTAATGATGCGCAATAAAAGAATAATAAATTGGGTTGGAATTGCATTAATTGCTCTGACCTACACCGGATGCAGCGTGCCAGCTCTGGTACAGAAAACGGAGAATAAAGTTGTTCCTGTGAGCTATAAAGGCTCGCAGGACTCAACCAACAGCGGAAAAGCAAATTGGAGAGTTTTTTTTACAGACTCATCCCTTACCGCCTTGATAGATACTGCGCTGTTAAACAATCAGGAATTGAATATCACGATGCAGGAAATCGAGATTTCGAAAAACGAAGTGATGGCCAGAAAAGGGGAGTATCGTCCTTTTGTAAGCCTGGGCGGTGCTGCTGGTGTCGAAAAAGCATCACGGTATACGCTTCCGGGAGCGACCGAGGAAATTACGGAAATTAAACCCGGTAAAAGGACGCCTGACCCATTGTCTGATTTTCGTTTTGGGGCTTCTGCTACCTGGGAAGTCGATATCTGGCATAAGCTGCGTAATGCGAAAAAAGCTGCCGTATCCAGGTATCTTTCTTCGGTGGAAGGTAAGAACTTCATGATGACAAATCTCGTTTCGGAAATTGCCAATAATTATTATGAATTGTTGGCACTCGACAGTCAGCTTGAAATTTTGCAGCGCAACATTGAGATTCAGAGTAATGCTTTGCGGATTGTCAAAATGGAAAAGGAAGCGACAAAGGTGACCGAACTTGCCGTTCGCAGGTTTCAGGCCCAGGTTTTGAATACCCAAAATTTGCAATATGATATCAAACAGCGCATTGTAGAGGCAGAAAACAGGATTAATTTTCTGGTAGGTCGTTATCCTCAGCCAGTTGCGAGGACGCATCAAAACTTCGAGGCGTTACTTCCGGCGATAGTTCAGGCAGGTATTCCAACACAATTACTGGAAAATCGTCCGGATGTCAGACAAGCTGAAAACGACCTTGCGGCAGCTAAACTTGATGTGCAGGTAGCCAAAGCTAATTTCTATCCCCGTTTGGGTATTACGGCAGTTCTTGGCCTGCAATCATTCAGCCCGATTTACCTGGCAAAAGCGCCTAAGTCCATTATTTCTTCCATAGCGGGAGATCTTGCAGGACCTTTGATTAATAAAAATGCGATCAAAGCGGCCTATTACAGTGCCAACGCGAAGCAGATCCAAGCGGTTTACAATTATCAGCGAACTGTACTTAACGCTTATATCGAAGTAATAAACCAGCTGTCAAGGATAGATAATCTTGAAAAAAGTTATGATTTGAAAAAGAGCGAAGTGGAAGCGCTGACCGAATCGATCAATATCTCGAACCGTCTTTTTGCATCGGCAAGAGCAGATTATATGGAAGTATTACTGACTCAGCGCGACGCACTTGAATCCAGATTTGATCTGGTTGAAACAAAGATGAACCAGATGAACGCAACGGTCGATATCTATCGTGCGCTCGGAGGTGGCTGGAGATAGTAGTTACTGGTTCTGGTAAAGATTATTTTGTAATTAATTAAATGAGTAACCTCAAAAGACTTCGGTTTTTTCGGTTACTCATTTTTTTTAGCAACTGCACAGTGTCGAATACGTAATGGTTCATTTCGTTGAAACCAAAATCTGGCGCGTACAAGGAGTAACAATTTTTTATTTTTTTAAATATTTCAAAGTTTATGTCCGGAAAAGAGAAGTCGATTGTCATTCATTTTTAACGATAAACATTCAGAAACATGGAAACCAGAATCAATGTTCAGGCAAAAGGTCAAAATGCTTTAAAAACGATCTTTGGCATCGGCGGTTATTTAAAAAAATCATCAATTGAAAAACATCTTTTAGAGCTAGTCAATTTACGTGTATCTCAGATCAATAGCTGTGCTTACTGTTTGGATATGCATGCGAAGGAATTACTAGAACTGGGCGAAACGATGCAGAGAATGTATAGCATCAGTGCCTGGGAAGAGACGCCATATTATACATCCCGCGAGAGGGCTGCGTTCGCCTGGGCGGAGGCGGTAACACATTGCGTAGTGGGCGATGAGGTATACAGAAAAGCGATTGCCGAATTCTCAGAAGAAGAGCTAATCGACCTTACGCTTGCCATCACGACAATTAATACCTGGAATCGCTTTAACCTCGCGTTCCCAACCACACCTGGTACGTACAGAGTAGGACAGTTTGGATGATAATTTAATTTCAATTAATCTTATTACATCGTCAAAACATTTAAATATTCAGCCAGATGAACGAATTCTTATTACTTTTCCGTCGGGATTTTCAGACGCGGGAAGAACAGACCTCCCCGGATGAAATGCAGGAGCATTTGAAGAAATGGCAAAATTGGTATGGTAGTATCGCTGCGCAAGACAAACTCGCCAGGCCTTTACAGCGTTGGGACAGGGAAGGCAAAGTTTTAACCCACGATAAAACAGTTTTGAATGGCCCTTACGCGGAAATTAAAGAGTCGATAGGAGGGCTGGTAGTCGTCAAAGCGGCTGATTATGAAGAAGCATTGGAAATTGCAAAAGGTTGTCCAATCCTTGAATTTGGCGGCAATGTTGAGATTCGGATGGCGCTTTGATTTAATCTGTGAAAAAATGTCTTTGTAATTTTGCAAAGACATTTTTCTTGAACTATGGAAGAAAAAGAATTAATACCGCATTTGTTTCGGACAGAATACCAGAAAATAGTTTCGGTCCTCTGTTATCTGTTTGGTATTGAGCATATTGAAATTGCTCAGGATATTGTGAGTGACACTTTTTTGTCTGCTACTGAGCTATGGAGTGTGAAAGGAATTCCGGAAAATCCACCCGCCTGGCTGTATACCGTTGCTAAAAATAAAACGAAAAATTATCTTAAAAGGAACACACTGTTTGATAAGAAGATAGCGGAGGAAATTCGATATAACATGCCTCCTGGCGAAGAGATCGAGATGGATATGTCGCAAAAAAATATTGAGGACAGCCAGTTAGCGATGATTTTTACGGTTTGTAATCCGTGTATATCCAGCGAATCTCAAATCGCGCTGGCGCTAAATCTTCTCTGCGGATTTGGCGTTCAGGAAATTGCTGATGCGTTTCTGACTAATAAAGAAGTAATTTATAAAAGAATCAACAGGGCAAAAGAAAAGCTGAAAGAAGCGAGAATTAAAATCAAACAACCATCCCTATCTGAAATTAGCGGACGGCTGGAAACAGTTCTGACAACCCTCTATTTACTATTTTCAGAAGGATATTATTCGATTTCCCAAAATACAACACTTCGAAAAGATCTTTGTGCAGAAGCGATGCGGCTTAATTATTTGCTTTTACAAAATGAAAGTACAAACAAACCACAGGTCAATGCCTTGATGGCTTTAATGTGTTTTCATGCATCAAGATTTGAAGCAAGAACAAATGAGATCGGCGAATTAATCTTGTATGAAGAGCAGGATGAAACGCTTTGGAACCATGAACTTATGGAGAGGGGGAAATATTTTTTGAGCATGTCGGCCAGGGGAGATCAGCTGACTAAATTTCATCTCGAAGCCGGAATTGCTTATTGGCATACGCACAAAAACGACACACTCGAAAAATGGGAAAATATACTTGACCTTTATAATCACCTTTTGATATTAGAATATTCTCCAATCGCAGCGCTCAACCGAACCTTCGCAGTAGGCAAAACAAAAGGAAATGAGCAAGCGATCAGAGAAGCAGAGCAGTTAGGTTTAACGGAAAATCATTTTTACCACACTTTATTGGGTAAACTTTATTCAGGCCAGGATAAAGTAAAAGCCTTAAAACATTATGAAAAAGCAGTGAAGCTTTCCCATTCCGAATCTGACAAAGTGTTGATTTTAAAGAAAATACAACTTTTGAAAGATTGATTTAATTATTGATCAATTGAATAATTTGGTCTGACTATTAAGAATAAAACGAGGTTTCCATGGAAAAAACTCCGTCTTCGGTTATGATAACAAATCCAGCGCTGCTTTTCCTTTGCCATCCGGCGTAGTGTAAAAGGGGCGTTTTTCAACTTCGTATTGCGTGTCCTCAGGAATTCCAAGCGCGTGGTAAATGGTCTGGTGAACCTGATCTATTTTGATTGGATTTTCAATGGTTTTACACGGACGCTCGTCTGCAGTTTTTCCATAAACAAATCCTTTTTTAATTCCGCCGCCGAACATCAGCATCGAACCGGCATCTGTGAAGTGACGATGCATTCCATAAAATTTCATTTGCGAAAGGATATCAGGCTGGCTGACCTGCTCCAAAACCTTTGCATCCGGCTTTCCTTCGACCATCATATCACGGCTGAATTCACTGGCAAGTACGACCATCGTTCTGTCAAGCAAACCTTGCTTATCAAGGTCCATGATTAACTGAGCTATCGGGCCGTCGATCTGTTTTTTCATATCGGCCAGTCTCGTATTTCCGTTTTCGTGCGTGTCCCAGCCTTTGAATGGTTCGTATTCCGTCGTAACACTGATAAATCTTGCTCCTTGCTCGGTAAGACGACGGGCCAGCAGACAGCCCAGGCCAAACTTTCCGGTGTTATAAATATTGTAACTTTCTCTCGGTTCTGTACTTAAATCGAACGCTTTTGACTCAGGCGAATTAAGTAATGCGTAAGCCTGTTCCATTGAACGTTTTAAAGATTCTCTCTGGTAATCACTTCCAAATTCGCCAACAGGGCTGTTGTTGATCAATTCATTATAAAGTTGATTCCTTCTTTCAAAACGTTTTGCATCCATCCCCACAGGCGGACGAACGCTTTCAAGGCCCTGACTTGGATCAGGGATAAAAAACGGCCCGAACTCATTACCAAGAAAACCCGCTGTATGAAAGGCTTTTAATTCTTCCGCCTCTCCGACAGTAAAACGTTGGCCTATGTCAATGAACGCAGGGATAACAGGATTTTTAGGTCCCAATTCTTTCGCGATCCAGGAACCGAGATGGGGTGCTGCTACGGTTTGAGGCGGTTCGTAACAAGTATGCCAATGGTACTGGTGCCGGGAATGTAAGATATGTCCCATATCCGCTGCAACATAAGAACGGATCAGGGTTCCCTTGTCCATCACACTGCCAATAGATTGCAGGCCGTCAGAAAAGTGGATGCCATCCAATTTTGTAGGCATCGATTTGAACGTACTCAGCACGCGGTTTCCTTCCATTCCTTTTTCAAATGGAGTAAAACGTTTCGGGTCAAATGTTTCTGTATGAGCCATTCCGCCTGCCATCCAAAGCAAAATAACAGTATCTGCCGAGGATTCCGAACCGGCAATTTTTTTACAACCGGATAATAATCCCGCAACAGGAGCACCTGCGGCCAGTGCAGCCAAAGTTGCCGCGCTGGCTCTTTGTAAAAATTCTCTTCTGTTCCAGTTATTTTTCATCACAATTTGACTTAACAGGATGGATTGATAGGGTAATTAAATCAATAAATAAGTTGAAATTCGGGTATCAACGCCATTGCCCAGACAAGGTCCTGAATACCTTCTTCACTTGGCGTCGGACCGAGTATTTTTCGGGCCACCATTAATTCTTTAGGCTGCGGATCTCTTCCGAGCGCATTTCGGTAAAGCTCCGTAACCAGTATATCAGATGCGGGATATTTTTTCTTCCATTCTTTCGCACCGCGTTTTAAAGTCTCAGTAAACTTGTTTCCATTCGTGAGTTCAAGTGCCTGCAACAGATTTGCCTGCGAAGTTCTGCTTGTGCTTACCGTTTCCCTGTTGGGTCGCCCAAGTGAGGTAAGGAATGGATCATTTTTGACAAATCCTGCCCTTGCGAACGGGAGTTTACTTTTAATGGTTTCGGGCAAGAGGTTAAAAACGATCGCTGAATCTGCATACATCGGATTGAAAGCTGCGCTGATCGCGTCGGTAAATTGCTCAGCTGTTAACCTGCGCCTGACCATACCTGTGAACTTGTAGTCATTTGCCATAATATCACCAGCATCCTTCACAGAACTCGACGGAAGCTGGTATGTTTTGGAAGTCACAATGGTAAATATCAGCTTTTTCATATCATAACCGTTTGCCACAAAATCTGACGCGAGCCAATCCAGCAGGTCTTCGCTCCAAGGCATATTGTCCATCATATCAACCGGTTCAACAATGCCACGACCAAGCAGCTGTGCCCATATTCTGTTGACCGCCGTCCTGTATAACCTGCCGTCTTTTGGCTGAACAAGTAAATCAGCCAGTTGGCGCAGTCTTTTTTCAGTGCTGGCGTCGATACTGATTTCTCCAAGTTCAGGAAATAATATTCTTGTATCTGCAATTTTGCCAGTCGGTTTATCGCAACGATTAATTTCCAGCAAAGTATCCGCGAAAATATTGGCGAAGGCGTATGAATCTGCCAGTTTCCAGTCGGAAATAAAACTATCGTGACAGGATGCACATTTTAGATTTAATCCTAGCAAAACCTGAGAAACATTCTGGGCAGCCTGCATCTCCGTACGCTGACTGGAATTAATGGTGCCTCTCCATTTAATTCCTTTAATAAACCCTTCCGACTCTTTGGTCGGGCTGATCAGTTCTTTCACAAACCAGTTATAGGGTTTGTTATCTGCGAGAGACGTGTAAAGCCATTTTGTGATATCAAACCGACCTTTTGTAATATAACCCGTTCCGGAATAGTCATTGCGGAGCGCGTCATTCCAGAACGACATCCAGTGCTGCGCATAGTCGTCGTTTCTGGCAAGTAATTCTTTTGCTAACCGTTCGCGTTTATCCGGCCGGTTGTCCGCAACGAATGCTTCGATTTTGTCTGGCGAAGGTAACAGTCCAATAATATCGAGATATAAACGCCTGATATAGATTCGGTCATTCACAACCGGCTTCCATGCAATTTTATTTTTTTGAAAATATACATTCACAAATCTGTCGACAGGCAGGATAATATCTCCGCTAGCGGCAGGAAGTTCAGGTGTTCTTGGTTCAAGCCGTGCAACACGATAGATGCTTTCCTGTTGGCCATCAGGCCATAACGCACCTTTTTCGATCCAGAATTTCAGGACATTGATCTCTCTTTCCGTAAGTCTTTTTCCCTTCGTAGGCATAGCTTCCTTATGGCCTTTTGGCAAAGAAATTCTTCGGATCAGTTCACTTTTATCAGGATGATCGGGAACGACAACAACGCCATCTTCCCCGCCTTTCATAATGGCTTCCTTGCTGTCAAGCCGAAGATCGCCTTTTGTTTTGGTTTCGCTGTGGCAGCTGTAACAGTTATGTGCGAGAATCGTCCGGACTTCCACATTCAGATCCTGAATCTGCTGCGGATTTAAAGCACCTGTGTTTGTTAGTATAAAATCCGGCTCGTCAGAGCCTTTGGCTGTAACCGGCTCATCCGAATTTGGCAAAACACTGGACAGATAATCATCTCCATGTGTGAGCATTGCGCCATAATGACCGGCAAGTGAAACGCCAAAAACTGTTACAATGAGCAACGCCCTGTACAAGCCGCGTTTGTTAAGGCGAAGAGAGACTGCTGCAAAAACGGCCAGCAACATCGTGGCGATTCCAGACCATCTGTGGATTTCCAGATTTGTCCCCGACGCCTCTTCCTGACCAGCCAGCATCCAGCCGAAAATGACTGCAAATACTGCGCTTCCGGCACCGACCCAGGTGAGTATGTTGGTTGCGTCGCGCAATCCGGAAGATTTACGTTTCCAGTCAATCAGTTCCAGTAAAAGTGCCACGCATAATAAGCCAATTGGGAAGTGGACAAGTAGCGGATGGAGCCGTCCAAAAAATTGCCACAGCCAGAAGGTTTCAGTCGATTGCAGTAACACGAGTCAAAGGTTATTGTAAATGAGTGATTTAAACAGGGTTTTGGAAATATAGTGACAATTCTAATAAAAAAGAACAAAACAACTATCCTGTTCTGTCTTGGTTTAATTCTATTTTCTTTGTTTTGTTTGCTTAAACTTTTTTTGTGCGCAGATTGGTGATCAGGTGTATTATTAATTTAACATATCCTAAGAAGTTTGTATTCTTCGAACATAAAATGAGCTGATTAATAAATTCAAAGGATAATCTTGGCAGCATTCAAATTGTAACTTCCAAGGGAAACACTACAAATTCTTATCTGCCAAACGATATAAGGTTATGGTTCGAATGAAGATGATCAGAAGCAAGGTAATTAGATCAGTATCCATTTGACTGGTCAATAACATCCACAAAGGAAAGGCGATGGCGACAGATAACAATGTGAGGAAAAGATATGTTTTTTGTAAAGGGTAAAATCTTTTGTTGTCAAAAATGATCGGTATGAAGATATGCGTAGGAACAGCCCAGAATATATTCAGATTATTGGCAGCAGCATGATGGTCCGTTGCAAACCATAGAAAGAGCAATAAAACACCAATACTTCCAACAGCAAAAAATAGCAGATAATCGAACCAGCCAGACCGTTTATTTCTGGTAAGATCGTATTTTGAAATAACCGCGGTGAGCACCAGAAATATACCAAAAACAAGCCAGGGTTGAAACAGGCTTTTTGCCGAAGATGTATTCTGTGATTTGTAAATTACAACTTTATCTTTTACAATTCTTGTCCCATTCAGCGTGGCGTGATCAAATCCTGATTCCAGATAATCGGGAAGGTACATATATTCAAACAGCGAAAGTTTCTTATCCAAAGGTGAGCCCAATAGAATATTGATGGCTAATTTTCCCCATCTCTGCTTTCGAAGGCGTTCTCCGGTGAGCATCCGGATTGTGTAACCTGAAGTAGTATAAGTATCATCGAATTTAACTTGACTGCCAAATAATTGAACAAACACATCCCGGACTTTCGTTGCGCAATTGTTGTAAAAATAATCGTAACGGTAAGTTGCATTCTCAGGCCTTGCGTTTTCATCTAGGTAATCAAAAACCATTTGTTTTTGATCAGAAGATAAATTTAATATTTGCTCATGGACATAGCGATTTTGGGATATGTAAAAGGCAAGAAAACTGTCGAACTGATCGACTCCCAGCTTGTAAAAAAGCTCACCAAGCGTGAAGTTTATATAAAACTTTGAGTCAAACTTAAAGACGCCATAATTATAAGCCAGGTCCATCCCGGAGGCAGGATCTCTAATTCTAATCGCGCTGTGTCCAAATGCCGAGTATAACTCATCCTGGTCCGGGCCACATGTTATGATGGATATTTCGGAATCAGGAGAAAGGGAGACCTGACCTAAAACAGGCAACTGGAAAAGCAATAAAAACACTAAAATTCTGAATTTCATGTTTGATATTTTCAGTTGCTATGGCGTCGGCGGCAAGTTTCATCAAGAATAAATATATGATTCCAGGGTGAATCTATAAAAATATTTATTCACCTAAATACCCGACCTGCGTAAATAACATACAAAATCTCGCTTGACCTAATGTTCTTCTCAGTTCCCTAATGCCGCGTTTCTTTGGAACGAAACATATCAAACAGGCAGATGTTAAGTGTTTTAAAGAAGTATTTATAATCGGTATAATTCCAAATTTTTGTGCTAAACCCAAAAACATTCAGATATGGATTGATTCTTTTCAGGGTCTATGTAAGTTTGATATGATTTAATTTAAATCGATATGAGCATGCAAAAGACTTTTCGGAAAACGGTTGCTTTAACTGATGCGCAGATCAGGCGTCTCAAGCTATTGAGCGAGCTGGATGGAAAAGATCCGTTAATTCATGTGAGGGCTGCTATTGATCAATATTTAAAAAAGCAGAACTTTGATTTGCTTTTACCGAACGAGGAAAGTATCTCCGCAGTATTTACTTCTCGTGTAGAAGACAAAACCATTGCCCGGGCCATTTGGGCTTCCGGGGTGGTGGACAGATATGAATTTTCAGCATTGGTATTACATGAGCCTACGAAATTGGGAATAGATCGGGGCCGCATATCAAAATTGTCAATATGGGATCCGATCATTAAGGAAAACTCTAAAAATTTTATTGATTCCTGTATCGTAAACTATGACCGGGGATGGGACATAAGACCCAGCAAAATTGCACAGCCTTACTTTGATGCTGTAAAGTCACTTCTCAACACATCTTTTGCGCTGTAACATTACTTTTATGTTTTGCTGGGACTTATAGCACCAATTATTAAATTCCAGGTTTCAAGTGAGATTTACATAATAAAAGGATTTTTTCTGTTGATAAAGCCATGAACGGCAGTATTTAACAGAATTATTATGGTGGCAGAGAGTGCAGTATAGGCAACTGCCTGGTTAACATCCCAGTTTGCGACTGCAACTGCGGCAAGTCCCCAAGCCCCAACACTGGCAGCTTCCCTCAGATTTCTCGTCCAGATCAAAGCCAGATGAATTAATGCAGCTGCCGAAATCATGATGATCGTCCAGGTGACAGCGGTTATACCAAAACCGTCCCATTTTAGTTTGGTCAGATACGCCGCTATGTTCGCAATGATAGCAACGGTGATCCATCCAAAATAGATCGCAAATGGCCACCATTCCAAAGCCACCATTTTGAACGTGATCAGATCAAGCTCCATCCGTGTACGAAGAACTATCGATGTCAGTGAGCCTAACAAAACGGTCATGATAATCACAGAAAATCCAGTATAATTATAAAGCCAGGCAAGTATCCATAAGCAATTAGCCAGGCAGGAAACTACAAACATCCAGCCGATTTTTGCTACGATAGACGGAGCTTGTCGCGAATTAAAAACACCCTTGCTTTGATAAATAATAAAAGCGATTAGCCCGACATATATCAATCCCCAGATCGAAAACGCGTAGCCTGCTGGCGTAAAATAATTTTGATATTGCGCTGAAACAGATGCCATGGTGTTATTATTAAATATACCTGTATTGGACAGGTAATTCATTATTATAGTAACAATGAGGGCAATAATATTGGCTATTTGAAGGGTTTTGATTTTCATATATTGGTGGTCTTGAATGATGATTCTCTTGTTTTCCAAGTTACGAAAAATTAGGATGGCATCGGCAACAGCACAGAAAATGTGGAGCCTTGCTGTATCTTGCTTTCTACCATTATTGTTCCGCCATGATTAACAGCAACTTTCTCGCAAATAGCCAGTCCAATACCTGTTCCGGAATATTCACTCCTGCCATGTAGACGTTGAAATAACTGAAATATCCGCTCTGCATAAGTCTCGTCAAATCCAATTCCATTATCGCTGATACCAATTTTGACAAATGCTTTCGCTGATCTTGCCGGTGCAAATGTAGCGGGTAGCTCTAAACCGGAGACTACATTCGCCGAAATCCTGATTTTTGGTGCAACATCTTTTTTTCGGAATTTTAACGCATTACTCAACAAGTTTTGAAACAACTGCCCAAGCTGTGATCGGTCTCCCCTGATTTCGGGTAATTCGTCCATATCGATAACGGCTTCGCTTTCCTGAATCAGCAATTCAAGATCAGTTAAAACGGACTTAAAAACTGCGTTAAGATTTACAGGTTCAGTCCGGTCACTTTTGCTTGAAATTCTCGAAAACATCAGCAAATCCTCAATGAGATTTGACATTCTTTTAGCTGCTGTCTGCATGCGCTGCAAGTAATTAACACCATCGCCCAATTCACCAGCATAACGGCTGGTGATAATATTACCAAACGACTGGATCTTTCTGAGTGGTTCCTGTAAATCATGGGATGCAACGTAAGCAAATTGCTGTAAATTTTCGTTCGACTGAATCAGCAGGTTATTTGATTCTGATAATTCTTCGTTAATGGCTACATATTCCTCATTGATCGATGCGAGTTCTTCATTCATCCTTGCAAGTTCTTCCGTGCGTTCCTGTACCTGATGTTCCAGCGCAAGCTTAACCTGACGCTGCACAGTGACGTCCTGGACTGTTCCGGTAATTTTTGAGGGCCTGCCTTCATCAGTTCTGGATACTTTACCCTGAGCATGGACGATGCGTTCGAATCCTCCATGATACAGCGTGTATTCAAGATCAAAAAAACCGTCAGACCCTGGTCTCAGTGCTTTATCAAATTCCTCCTGAACCCGTCCCCGATCACTTGTTGAGACGGGAATATAAAGTCTGTCGTATGTGATATCTTCATCTTCACCAATACCAAACCATTGTCTTAATCGAGGTGAGAAATCAAAAGTATCGTTGATGAAATCGATCTGCCATGTTCCTAAATCTGCAAGTTCGATGGCACCTCGCAGCGCATTTTCCGCTTCCTCAATATTTCTCCGGCTGATAACCTGCTGCGTAATATCAGTTGCTACCACAAGCGCTCCGGAAATTTTTCCTTCTATATCGCGTTGTGGCTGGTAACAGAAATCTACATAAATTTTCTCCATTTTCCCGTCACGCATTACGTCGACCGGTTGTTCCGGTGAAATAAATGGCTCTCCTGTTGAAATAACACCATTTAACAAAATATCAAAACCTTGACCCGCCAGTTCTGGCAATGCTTCCAGCAGCGATTTTCCAACCAGCTCCTCCGTACCTCGTCCAACCATTTCTCCATAAAACGGATTAGCCATTTTAAAGACCAGATTATCCTTGCTGATCATGGCGATGGCCACCGGAGATTGTTCAAATAATTCCAAAAGCTGTATCTGGCTTTGCTCGACCTCCATCTGTGCTACGACCCTTTCGGTGACATCGATAGCAATATCTAGAATGGCGTAAACCCTACCTTCATTATCAAAGATCGGTGTATAGGTAATATTGTAGAAGTTATGAGTCATGACTCCATTCTGAACAATATCGACCTGAGCACCAAAACTTTGGTACATCTTTCCACTAGTAAAAACGTCATCAAGAATCTGTAAGAAAGCCTGATTTTCAAGTTCTGGCATCACTTCACGAAGAGGCTTTCCTGTTATATCGGGCCCTTTTCCCACTATGTCGATAAAGGATTGGTTCGGCATTTCGATGATAAGTTCTCTTCCAACGAAAAGTCCCATGGCAGCCGGAGCTGCATCGATCACAGAACGTAATCTGGCTTCGCTTTCAATCAGTGCTTTTTGCGCTATAACCTCCGCAGTTACATCCAGAGACATATCAATAATAGCGTAAACTTCCCCTTCGTCATCGAAGAGTGGTTTGTAGGTGAAATTGAAATAGTATGTCCGAAGCACACCGTCAACAATAATATCGACAGCAGCATTGGTTGCGCTATACGTTTCGCCAGTGGATAAAATATCGTCAAGTATTTTTAAGAACGGCTGTCCAATAAGTTCGGGGAAAGCGTCGCGAAGTGGTTTGCCAATTACCGATGCGTCTTTTGCCCAATAACCAATCATTGGCTCGTTGGCAAGTTCAACAGTCATATCCCTGCCTGTGAAAACGCTGATGCCAACAGGTACTTCCTCAATAAGCGAACGAAATTTCTGTTCACTTACTTCCAATTTTCTTTGTGTTTGCAGGCGCTTTGTCACATCCACTGCATTGATAATTATTCCTGTGACAATTCCTGATCTATTTAAAAAGGGAGAATATGTGAAATCATAATAATTAGCTGTTTCAATTCCGTTTTCATTCGAAAAAATTGATACGCCATTTTGAACGTGGGGCTCTCCGGTGACAAGGATATCCTTTAAAAGTTGCTTTGAGTATTGGTATAGCTGTTCCGGCTGAACTTCGCCTAATATATTGCCAATACTGGACTCATCTTTATTCCAGATTTCAAACATCTTTTTGTTTGCAAACGCAATGGTCAACTCAGGGCCGGAAACCAAAGCAGCTGCAATCGGCGATTGCTCTGCCAGGAATTTGAATTTATCAACATGCTCCATTTCATCAATTTCCGGATGTGGAGTGTGTAGCAGTCTGTTTTCAGCCCTGTGTTCAGGATCACGCAATGATATGAACGTCCCTGCGATGGATATTGGATTCCCATTAGTACAACGTGAAACCATACCTCGGCAAAGCACCGAATGGTTAAATTCATTATCCACAGGTGTACGCGTTTCTATGGAAAAGATTTGATTGATTTCATCAGCTGATTTTATAGTCTTTTCGAACGTTAGAGCATCTGCCGGACGGAACAGCGTTAGGAAAGTTTCGTAACTGATATAATTATTACCCTGGAATTTTAGAATAGACTTGCTGCTATCTGACAGGTAGGCGGTTCGATTTAACAGATCAATTTCCCAGATACCAATACCCGAAGATTCAAGAATTGATTCCAAATGCTGTTTTTCATTTAAACCATTTGAACCAAATGGCTGGGATGCACCTTCCATAGCTAAAATTTTAAGTTTATATATTTTCAGAATATTGAAATACCGTTCAAAAATGTCTTGATTTGATGTTTGGTCAGTAAATTAGAATTTCATGCCAGTAAACTTTCAAGTCTCAAAGAATGATAATTCTGCAATGATTGTGTAGTAAGAACCCAAAAATGTGTTTTAATCGCACACTACAACTTCGAAGGATCTTTTCAATATTTTATCATGAACTTAGGCAGAACATCGGAGTATATAATGTAATTCTTGTCTTTGTTTCTCGGTAAGGCTTTAACTAATCCATCGAAAAATGCTCTCAGATCGAAAAACTTTTTTGAAAGACCTATCACTATTGGCAGGGGTGAGCTTTTTGTCAGGCACTGCTGTCGCGGAATCTCTGCTTAACGCGAAAGGTGATTTTAAGCTTGGTTTTGTAACCTATCTATGGGGGAAGGATTGGGACTTGCAGACTATAATCAGGAACTGTACAGATACAAATATTCATGGAGTCGAGCTCAGGGTGGAACATGCTCATAAGGTGATGCCTGATCTTCCTGCCACTGAAAGGGCAGAAGTTAAAAGAAAATTTGCCGACAGTCCGGTAAACATTATTGGGCTTGGAACGAATCAACAATATGATTATCCGGACCAGGCGAAGCTGAAATCATCCATAGAAAGAACAAAGGAATTTATACGTTTGAGTGCTGACGTGGGTGGCACAGGCGTTAAGGTCAAGCCAAACGGGTTGCATAAAGAAGTTCCGGTTGAAAAAACGCTTGAACAAATTGGTGCGTCGTTGCAGGAACTTGCCGGTTATGCAGCCGATTTTGGCCAGCAGTTGCGGCTGGAAGTGCATGGTGAGGAAACCCAGGAACTTCCTAATATCAGGAAGATCATGGAGTATGCGGATCACAAAAATGCGAAGATCTGCTGGAACTGTAATCCGCAGGATTTGAATGGAAGAGGGTTTCAATCAAATTTTGATCTTGTCAAACAGTATTTTGGTGATACGATCCACGTTCGCGAGCTGGACAGCACGGATTATCCTTACAAAGAACTTCTGTCTAATTTGGGTAAGATGAATTACACAGGCTGGGTACTTTTAGAATGCCATACAAACCCTGACGATAAGATCAAATCCATGATGGAACAACGCAAAGTTTTTGACCGGATGATTCGGGAGGTTTAGAGCCTGTTTTCAATTTCTTTAATTTTGTCAAGAACCAGATTAATTCGAAACGTCACAGAAGTATCGCCTTCAATCCGTAAAACCGGAATATTCAATCCTTGAATCCAACGGTTATGAAGGGCGAGACTTCTGCTTTTAAAAGTCGGATCATCATATCCGGCCGCCCACTCGAGAAATTCTGCGCATTTGGTTTTATAATTTTCGTTTGTTGTTAAAAGATCTCCGTAACGTTCTTTTTCCCGATTCAAAAGCCGACCTAATCGAATTTCTTTTGGTATCCATAGAAAAACAGCCAGATCAAATAAATTAAAAAACTGCTGCTCCCAACCAAAAACCGGTCCGGACACGAGCACATTTTCGTGCCTGATAAAATCTTGAAGAAACATAGAATTTCGAAGTTCCGGTTCGCGTTTCGAGGTGAATGCGTGCTCGGTTTTCAACCAGTAGTATTCATCAGAATCCAGATGCTGATAACCGATAAGTTGCGACAATTTTCCGGCCAATGTGGTGGCACCCGAACCTGACGCTCCGAATATGATAATTTTCATCACAAAGAAATCAATAGCGAAATCTATTTTACTCCTAGTCTGCTGAACAAATGGTCTTTTTTTGAACGTGCAACACTCAGACTGTCTCCGTTAGACATGATAATAAAAAGTCCGTCACCTTTTTTAAGCTGACGGATATGTGCCAGGTTAACGATACTGGAATGGTGAATTCTTTCAAATATTCTTGGCGGAAGCATGATTTCGGTTTCGCCCAAAGCTTTCGAAATTAAGATTTTTCGTTCATTGGTGAGGTATACGTGGGTATATGCGCCTTCAGCCTTACAATAACAAATCTCAGATGGACTTACAAAAATATAGCCGTGTCGGTCTGGCAAAGCGATCCGCTGATCGTCCTGGTCAAGGTCGCTGTTAGAAATAAAATTTCCGATTCTGTGATTATCGGAAATATTGTTAATAAGCTGCTTTTCCACGCGTTCGATAGCCTCCGCCAGTTCCGAACCTTCAATGGGCTTTATTAAGTAATCAATCGCACTTGCACGCATAGCGCGTAGTACAAATTGATCATAGGTTGTTGTGAAAATTAGTTGAAAATCACGAGGGGCAGACAGTTTGTTTAACATTTCAAATCCATTCAAAACAGGCATCTCAACGTCTAGAAATACGAGGTCCGGATTATGTTTTTTTATTGCATCAATACCTTCTTCTCCTGACTGACAAGTAGTTACAACCCTAACCTGGGGGCAGTATAATTCAATGTTTTTAAGGAGGGTTTGGATACAATGTAATTCATCATCAATAATAATTGTGGAGATCATAAAGTTGGGTTAAATGTCAGATTTACAAAAGGGCACGATGGGTTTTTATGCTCATCAGTTTCTAAGTAAGGCTGATACTAAAATTGTTCCTGAATATCGAGGTGTGTGTGTCGCCAGGTTTTTTTTGGACGAAGTTCCATCAGATCGTTGGTCAGGATTTGTTAACTCTTGACTGGGTTTGAAATAACCTGTCCGATGTTATAACCACTATAATAGGTATCCATAAATGTAATTGATCAGTGACTTCATTCAGGTAAAAATAGCCGATTATACGTTTAAATAGAAATTAGGCCATAATTTTTTCTTTTTGAAACATTGATTCTTCCACCATCTATTGTATTGATTTTACCAACCATTACCGGAGGTGCTCTAACTGAATGCTATAAGCCCACAACTGTATTAAGGAAGTGATTGGATAAAATTCACCTGCTGACACTTACCAAAGATAAGGTGATAAGAATATTTAGCCCTTTTTAGCATTTTACCAGTATTGAATTAGTGAACGAAAACAGTTCATTCGCGGCATTTTTCGGGAGTTGAAATTCTCAGTTGAGAGAAGATTGCTCTGTCCGACTACTTGGAGATTCTGATGTTTAAAACCTGACGAAAATATACAAATACTTAACATTTGGCTGATGCGCCTAATCCAACGGTTAACTCAAACCCTCAAATCAGGGCCTCAGCGTTACCAACAGTATAATATGAAAAGAAATGAAACTAGCACTGTCTATATTTGTAAACATTTAATGCAAAGAACAGAACATCGATTAATCATAGTAATTAACCAAACAGTACTTTATATAACATTAAGTGACCTCCCCTCTACACGTAACCGGCAGTTTAGTTCTGCCGGTTTTTTAAGGTCATTGGGTGCATAAAGTTCTTGTCTCAGCCAGATCGCCATTTGATCCGTAAAATACAAATCAGTAGTACACTCAACATTTAAAACCTAACCCTATGAAGACGAACCTGGAATTAGCTGAGGAGATTAACAGATTGATGAACTTATACATCAACGAAATTGAATCGTCTAATCTGAAACCGCTGACGGCCAACATGTACATTACGCATACGCAAAACTTTATCAGATGGATTGAAGGCAACTTTGTCCCTGGCGAGCGCGCCGGCAAAAAAACGATCAAGGCTGTCGAATTAAATCAGAGTGATTTTGAACCGTCCCAAACTTACACGAGTTGATGATTGCAGGTTTAATGGAGAAAGAGGCACTTTTTGAACAAAAAAAGGCGGTCATGATTGACCGCCCAATAATCTGCAACAAGATGTTGGCGCTTTAAGGCGATCACAATCTTGTGGTCAATGACCAATCTATGCAGGAAAAATCTGCTATTTGCATTGCGTTCATTCTTTTAATTCATGGAAAACAGCAAGTTTAAAACGCTTGTGGCAGAGTTACCTCTACGATCCATTTTTAATGGCTCCAATAAAAGAATGAAAGAGATTACAATACCAAAGTTAAGGCAAAGTTCTGAAAGACGATTCGCTGAACTCAAAATTTTACGTTATTGATTTAGAAAGAATACGGTCTACCACCGCAATATTCTACCTTGGCTTTCCACTTTCGCGATATTTTGTAGCATTTTTTCAACAACATCCCGGATAGCCACTACTATTATTTTATAATAACTGTCAGGATGCGTAACTTTGGAATAAAACAGGTTAAGTGTTTGTATTTCATTTATTTAATTGAAGTTATTCCTACTGAATTCTGTTCATGTTTTAATCTGTTTAACAGGTATCTTAATCTCTTAATTGCGTGAGTTTGAATTCAAAATCTGCTTATTAAGTATTACCAATATTTTCTTGACACAATCTTCCCATTTTAAGGATCAAATTTTCTCGTCATTTGAAGAATCAATGCATGCGTATCCTATTCCGGAACGTTTCACTTTTCCTTTTGACTATGAACCCCACCCGCTGAGTTTGCTTGCTGTTGAAAAATTACAATATTATCTGAAAACTCAGGGAGACTGGAATCATAACTTTGGTCTTTCGGGAACTGATGGTGCAGTGATTGGAAAAATGTTTGGCGTTTTAGTGGTAAAACAGGAGCATGGTGAAATTGGGTATCTGTCTGCTTTTTCTGGCAAAATAGCTGGCCGAAATCATCTGGATGGATTTGTGCCGCCTATTTTTGATGGGGTTGAAGAGGGAGGTTTCCTGAATATTGGAATGTTGGAGCTTTCGAAGATTAACAGTGAAATAAAAAGACTGGAAACCGGTACATCAGGCGAATGCAACGGAGAGATTGCCTCTCTGAAAAGTTATCGTAAATCTCATTCAATAGCTTTGCAGAACCAGATTTTTGATCAATATCATTTTTTGAACCAAAATGGCGAATCGTTGAGCTTGCAACAGATTTTTGAGAATGCGTCATACAAAAATCCGCCGGCGGGTGCGGGAGAGTGTGCTGCTCCAAAATTGCTTCAATATGCATTTCAAAACAAAATGACTCCACTAGCCATGGCAGAGTTCTGGTGGGGGATGTCACCAAAATCTGCCCACTGGCAACACGGAAAGTTTTATCCTGCTTGTCGTGAAAAATGTGAACCCATTCTGACTCACATGCTTTCCGGGATGGAATTAGAAGAAAGGTTGAATATCATTCCCATGGCATAATGAGATTTTTTTCGTAATGTTGTTTATAGTTAGTCTAATTAGAGTCGATTTAGATTCTGTGGTAATAACTCGTACAGCGTTGGAGAGTAAAATGATTACGAATAAAAGCGAGGCGTCCTGGGAAACGGCAGAACCGAAAGAGGAAATTGGTCAGAGCTGGAAGTATCCTGATTTTAATTTGTTGAGGAGGGATGAAATAATCGAAAATAATCTTGAATTCGATAATGACTATATCCAGGGATCGGGACGGGAAATCTTGCTTCGGGGTGTTCATTTTTGGTATGGGAACTTTCAGGTGCATTCGAGGAAACGACTGCTGATCGACACCTCTGGTTCACATATACAGATGAATTTTTGTCTGCAAAATGTAACCACCTATTTTTCTGAATCTTTCGCGCAACCTTTCGTCAGGTTCCGGCCGTATCAGCACAACCTGTTACTTTTGCCGAAACGGAAAATGACCGTTCAGTGGCAGCCTTTTGTGGAAAGTGAAGTTTTTATAATCAATATTTCTCCCGAATTTTTCTTTGATAATCTTCCGGAAACCCATACACTCTACAAACATTTTCAGGAAGGAATCAAGGAAGTTTTGCCGGCATTTTTAAGTCTGAGAAATCTTCCTGTTACCTCGCGCATGATTTCCATATTGTTTGAAATTTTAAATTGCCAGTACAATGGTCATCACAAAAATCTTTTTGTCAAAGCGAAAGTGATTGAGCTGCTCGCGTTGCAATTTGACCAACATGCCCAGTTACCATTACCTGATATTACTTCTGCGTTAAAAGAGGACGATGTCGTCAAAATGCACCTGGCCAAGGAAATTCTTGTTGAAAATCTGGAAGAACCGCTTTCATTAAAGGATTTGGCACACCGGGTAGGTACCAACGAATATAGCTTGAAAAAGTATTTTAAGGAGGTGTTTGGAACAACTGTTTTTGGCTATCTACATGATTTCAGGATGGAAAAGTCTAAGCAGGAACTTATTGCAGACGGTTGTAAAATATCTGATGTTGCCCAAAGAATGGGTTATAAACATGCGACCCATTTCACAGCTGCTTTTAAAAAGTACCACGGTTTCTTACCAAACAAAATGCGCATTGGGTTGTTAAATTTGCTGCATTTTTCAGATTATTTTATCGAGTTGATGACCGAGATCACAAGTGAAAGTATTTTTCTCGAAATGCTTTGATCATGGAGACTAGAGTCATGGTTTTCTCACAACTTCACCAAATTTTATAATCCTGAATTGGATTTAAATGAGGAATATTAAAACAGAATCCGTTGACAGCTAACGGATTCTGTTTTAATGTCAGAACCTATTTGTCAATAGTTAAGATATTAACAGAAGGATGCCGCAAAATAAATCCAGACCGCCGTTTTTGATTAATTAAGGCTCAAAGTTTGAGGTCCGAATTCTTCAAAATGGATATACTCCTTACTTATCCCTTTGGAGACGAGGTGGTTATAATGTTTGGAGATAAATGGTGCCGGACCGCAAATATAGTAGTCTGTGTTTTCGGTTATTATATCATTTCCTATAACATCAAGCTCCACCCAGCCAGGATAGCATGTGTCCTGCGCAGTTGATCTGTCAGCGTTATTGTAAAAAATATGTTTTTGAATCGCATTTTCATCTTCTGCCCAATAGTCAATCAGCTTTTTGAAAGCGTGTACATCTTCGTTACGCGCTCCGTGAATCCAGGTTTTAGTTTTTTTGCTGCCACTTTTGATTAGTTCTTCAAGCATACTAATCAGTGGAGTTTGCCCAACACCGCCGCTTATAAAAACAGCCGGATGATCGTTATCATTTTTCAGCAGAAAAGTCCCGGCAGGAGCAGAAACATCGATCAGGTCGCCCAAATTTATAAAATCATGCAGGCGATTGCTGATCAAACCATCTGGATTCGGGTTGCCGGATATTTCTTTTTTTACTGAAATCCTGTAATACAACCCGTTCGGAGCATTGGAAATACTGTACTGCCGAGGCTGCGACAGATTTAGTTCCGGAAGAAACAACCGAACGCTCAAAAACTGACCAGGCGTAAAATCCGCCACGGCGCCACCGTCCGCCGGATATAAGTGAAAGGAAGTGATTTCCGTCGATTCCTGAACCTTCGCTCTTACTATGAATGGACGCCAGCCTGTCCATCCTCCTTTTTTCTCAACCTGCTTGCGATAAAGCTTTGTCTCATGCCCGGACATAATCTGAGCCAGCTGGGCATATGCTACTCGCCAGGCATCCAGAATTTCTGGCGTCGCAGCGTCTCCTAAAACTTCCGAAATAGAAGCCAGAAGGTGTTCCCCAACAATAATGTAATGTTCAGGGCGGATGCTAAGGCTCACATGTTTTTGCCCGATTCCATCAACAACCGGCATTAATACGCCGGGATTCTCAATGTGCTCGGCATAAGCGAGAACAGCCATTGCCAGGGCCGTCTGCTGTCTGCCATTTTGCTGATTGCCCATATTGAAAACATTTTTCAATTCCGGGTTATGTGCAAACATACGTTTGTAAAAATGCGTCGTAAGTAAAACTCCGTTTTCTTTCAAAATCGGTACCGTAGCTGTAACAAGATCCTTTTGTTCCTGCGTTATCATAAGATTGGGTTGTAACGTTAAATGATGACTTGTAGTAGGACTGGATAAGGCTACCCTTGAACCAGAAAGCAAAGACTGTCTTCGCTGGCTTCAAGTGTGTGGACGATATGAAGCGGGATTTCCAGATCGTCGTATTGATCAAGAACTATTGATTTTCCATCCTCTTTATAAATTACGGAGCCTTCTGTTACCAGCAATCGGGCCGGAACTGTCGTTTTATGTTCCTTCCAGATCATTCCCTTTTTTAATCCGATTACAAGCGTTTTGCAATGCTCGTTTGCCTGAATTATTTTCGCTATCGGCTGCGTCGCTGTTTCCAGTTGCTCAAATACCTTTCTGATTATCATAGCATTTGCTTATTAAAAAAATATTAATACCCTTTTATCTTTTATTAATTTTAAAATGTAGGCGCTCTACATAAAGGATCTGAAATTTTTGATGTCACAAAGGTATAGATAAAGATTAATAATAAAAGATCTTTATGTCTTTTATTTAAAAATAGTCTTTACATTTGCACAAGAGCTTAACAAGGGACGACTGGAGTATGATCATTGGGATTATTTAAGTAAACTTAATTAAAGGCAGAATACACTTACCGACCTACAATCATGGAAACGAAAAAGGAAATTGTATCACTTGAAGAAGTCAAAATGTTGGTTGATACATTTTACGATAAAGTAAGGAAGGATACTAAACTTGCTCCAATTTTTGACGAGAGACTTAACGGAAATTGGGAAGCGCACCTGGAAAAAATGTATAAATTCTGGCAAACAATTTTGCTCAGCGAGTATACTTACACAGGCAATCCGTTCCAGCATCATGAGAGGCTACCGGTGGATCATTCACATTTCGCCGCCTGGATATCATTGTTTACAGAAACCATTGATGAACTTTTTACAGGTGACAAATCCGAAGAAGCAAAATGGAGAGCAGGAAAGATCGCAGAAACATTTGAACATAAAATTGCTCATTATCAAAAGAATATGTGTTAGATCGAACTTATAACGCTGAGCCCAAAGTTTGTTCGAAAAAGTCCAGCGAAATAACTGACCTGCGGTTTCCTAACGGATAAATACAGAACCTTTCGGAATTTTTTCCGCATGAGAAAATGCCAGCTCGTATTTTTTCTTATATTCCATAAGCCTCGTCGTCTTTTTCTGTGCTTCTTCACTTTGGTATAGTCCCAGATACGACCAGCCGTTGCCGGGATTCCGTACCAGATCTTGTTTGTAGACCTTTTCTGCCATTGCAGGTTTACCCATTTTTAAATAAAAGGCACCCAAAAACTGACGGGCAGGAATTGGCCAGTCGTTAGGTTCCGTGTAAATCAGTTCATCCTCAATCTTGATTGCCTCATTCAGGCTGGCTATCGCTTTGACAGTATTTTTTTCTTTGAATTGTATAGATGCTTCAAGTATTTTTCCGGCGATCAAAGCGACAGGCGAAGGAGCGTTAAAGGGAATTCTACGTTTTTCCAGGACCGGATCTTTCGCTTTTTTTTCTAACTGGCCCAAATGTTTTTTAGCGAGACCTATCTTTCCGGTGTTGACATAAGCCATACCTTTTGCAAAATCATCCAGTAAACTTGCATATGTCCAGCTTTGATCCGGAGCGTTATGATCTTGTAATAGTTCTTCCCATTTGCCAAGTCGCACGAGCGTTAGCGAAGGCAGCATATACAAGTACTGATCATAAGTTGTTTCAGCTGTCGGAGTTACACTTTCGCGACAGCGAAGCGCATCCCGCTTCCCCGTTTCGTACATTCCGCCACTTAATGCGCAGTAGGTTTGTACAGCAAAATAATGAGGACTGTGTTTGGCCAGATTCAGATTTTTAGCGAGAGAATCATATAGTCCAAGATTTTGATCAGCGGCATCATTCACTTCAACCCCTTTGGCGAAAAGTCCGTTGCGCTGATACTCATGGCTCGACATATGCACCATGTGCGCCACGCCGGGAAAAAGATCTTTTAGTTTATCAGCATTCGGGAGCGCCTCTTCCGGATGGTGGGATGCCTCGGTAAGGTGAATATGGTAATGTAAAGCCGCCGGATGATTAGGGTTTTTCTCTAATATTTTTTGACATAACTGCACAACCTCTTCAGTCCACGGTTTAGGAGCGCCATCATTATTCCAAAAGTCCCAGGCATGTATCAGCATGATTGCGTCCACGTAAAGCGCTTTGATATCGTCATCGTCAGGAAAACTTAAAGTCAGCTCGCGCATAGAAGCGGCATAAGCAAGGTTCAGGTCCTTTCGTTTTGAATCAGTCAGGTCGGTCGAATACCGATAATTCATTATCTCAATAAGCGATTTTTCCTTGCTTGTAGTCAAACCGATTTTTTCATTCATGCTGCTTAACACCTCCTGGATTTCGGCAGGCATTTTGTAAGTATGCGCCGCATTATAATATGGTCCCATGGCAAGCGCCTGCCCCCAGTAAGTCATCGCCGAGCCCGGATCCAGACGAGAAGATTCTTTAAAAGAAGCCAGAGATTCTTTCATGTGATAACTGTAATATAAATTAAGGCCCTGGTCAAAATAGAATTGGGCACTGTCATTCGCAGTGGAAATTTTGTAAGAATAACTTCCCCAACCAGGCATGACGCCAATAAATTTTCCGTTTTCTGAGGCTGAAATTTGGGTTCCTCCGGGTGTTGCACAAAGGGTGATGGGACTTTGGCTTTGGTCACTAATTGGATTAAGCTTGCCAGGAAACAGGATTAAGAAAACACTTCCAAGAAGAAAAAATGGTGTCAGGAGTATCAGGATCAGGTTTTTCATCTAACGGATATATTGGGGAATGTAATTGCAATTTAGAACATTTACCCTAAATCCAATGATAACTTACTCGCTTTTAATCAATATGGATAATATATTTTATCGTACTTCTAATACTTAAAATGAGTATAAAATGGTTAGTATATATTATTACTATTTAAAAGGTAAATAATTTTATTAGAAATAATACTTTTTAAAAGTTTAGTGACCAATGATGTTGCCTGGAATGAACAGTGTCAAATACCTTTAATATTTCAGGAGCCACCAGCCAATTCTTTCTTCAAGTGAGCAGGTATAGTTTTTTACAAACCCATTGAAAACAAATCTTTATGGAATATGGAAATTACGAACTGGCCATCTGATCAATCCGCTGTTTTGTTTACTGACAAAAACGGAATAACCAGGGAAGGCATTTACAAAAAAGGTTTGAACGCTTTTGTCGAAGCACTTGGTGATGAGGGCCCGGAAGATCCGGGGAATTTGTATTCTGAGGATGATATCCAAACTTGGGAGTATCTGGACCAGAAAAAAAATCCTGACTCCGATTTTATGGTGATCTTATAATGTTAAAAAAAACTGTGAACTAAAAAAGCGGGTATTGCAACCCGCTTTTTTTGGTAAATTCTAACAAGACTAGGATACTGACCTGCATTTCTATTTACAAAATCCAGTCAGATACAATATTCCTGGAAGAGGCTGTTTCATAGCTAATAAAAAGGATATCTAATTGCGGTTACAATTTTGATTATCATGGTAAGCAAAAATCATTTTCGTTTTACTCATAATAGTTGTAATAAATAAATATTGGTTACAAATTAGTTTTATTTTCAGCACTGGCCGGATATTGGCGACGCGTTTTGAAGCTGGTTAGGTATATTTGATCAATTGAAAAATGTTAAAAAAACCAGCATGAATATGGCAACTTCAATAGGCGTGATTGAGACGGATAATGCAGCAACCGTGGGCGGCCATTATGTGCAGGCGACGACGCACAACGGGCTGATATACATTTCAGGCCAGCTTCCGGTAAGACCCGACCGAAGTCATACTTTTACTGAAAGCTTCGACGTCCAAACCAGACAGGCTTTACAGAATCTCACTGAAATTTTAAAAGCCGCAGGTAGTGAGCCTTCGCAATTATTAAAGGTCACTGTTTATCTGGTAGACGTGCAAAACTGGCCTTTATTTAACCAGATATATGCAGAAATGCTCGGAGACGCAAAGCCTGCGCGTTCCATCGTTCCGGTTCCAAATCTGCATTACGGTTATGCCATTGAAATTGATGCCATTGGCGTGATTCCCGAAGCGTGATTAGGAGGTGCTGGGACTGATTTGGCTGTCGCTGTGCTTTGAAAAATATTTAGTTTTATAAGTCTGCTTGTGCCAAAATTTCCATCAAATCGATACCCTTTCCTAAAACCGGTTTGAATAGATCGCCTTCTTTTTCTATCCTTTTCATCGCATTGAAAATGGTAAAATCTTTAAGTTGTAAACCTTTTTTTACTTCTTCCCAATGCAGCGGCATCGAAACGGTCGCGCCCGGTTTTGGTCTTAAGGAATAGGGGGCAGCCAACGTAGCTTTCGGGCGATTTTGCAGATAATCGATATATAACTTGCCCTTCCTGTTTTTGGTCATTCGCTCAATGCTGGTGAATTCGGGCAATCTTTCCTGAGCCTGGGAAGCGATCCATTTTGCAAATAACTGACACTGGTCGTAGCTGTATTTTGCTTCAAGTGGTATATAAATATGAATACCTGTTGAACCGGAGGTTTTGCAATAACCGGTAATGTCCGACTCGTCAAGTATTGTTTTTATTGTTTGTGCGGTCAGGATAACCTGTTCAAAAGTATTAGTCGTATCAGGATCAAGATCAAGAATACACCAATCGGGATTATCGGGAGACCGCGTTTTACTATTCCATGGATTCATCTCTATACAGCCCTGGTTTGCCATGTATAACAAGCTGGCTTCATCTGTGGCGACCATGAAATTTTTGTTCGCTTCTGTTTCAGTACTGTATGGAAATTTTACAATCCAGTCGGGTGACTTGCCTGTGACATCCTTTTGGTAAAAACTTTTACCTTCAAAACCGTTTGGGAATCTGTTGAGTGACACGGGGCGGTTTTCCAGATAGGGTAAGATAAACGGAGCTATCTGGTAATAATAATTGATGAGATCCCGTTTTGTAACATTTTCTTTCGGCCAGAAAACCTTTCCCAGATTCGTAAATTTTAACTCATTTCCATTTATCTTTCTTACCTGCGTTTCCTCTTTCGGGTTTAGCAATGATTTTCGGGATGACTTCCCTGGGCTTCCGACGATTTTCTCATTTTTAATTTCTGATTGTTTTTTATCAACGATCAGGTCAACTTGTTTAGTAGTTTCACGGGTGACGTCTTTCGCATTTTTATCTTCCCGCAGGCTTTCAAATGAAGGATGCCTAAACACGCCGTCAGCGGTGATCTCGGTAAAACTAACTTCACAAACAACCGAAGGTTTGAGCCAGATAGCTTTTGCTTTTGGCGGGTTTGGGCGAAATCTTGATGGTTTATTGTAATCGGGAAGTTCCGTAAAAGGACTGTCTTTTAATATCATAGGTTCGAAAAGAGCAAGCATCTCCCGTTGCTGCTGATCTTTGAACCCAGTTCCAACTTTACCGACGTAAACAAAATCACCCTCGTCATACACACCCAGCAACAGGGAGCTGAAAAGTTTGGAGGAACCCTCATTACGGGTATAACCAGCGATCACCACTTCCTGCCGCTTATTAATTTTGATTTTAAGCCAGTCTTTTGACCGACTACCTGGATAATACGGACTATCCGACCTTTTCGCAATAATCCCCTCCAAACCCAGCTCTTTGGCTGCTTCAAAAAAATCGGATCCTTCGGCAATGACGCTGTATCCACTTTTTATATTTCCTTCGTCTGGCAAAACACTTTGCAAAACGATTTTCCGTTCAGCCAGCGGAAGTTCGGTTAGATCTTTTCCATCCAACCAGAGTATATCAAACACATAAAAGTGTAATTCGCCGTCCGCCTCGCTCCGCCAGTTTTGTAATGAACCAAAATTTGAAATTCCTTTATCATCCACCACGACAATTTCTCCGTCAACAATTGCATTGACATTCCATTCTGAAATTGCCTTAAAAACTGGGTAAAACTTGTCGTTGAACGATTTGCCATTACGCGATTTTAATTCAGTTTGTTTTTGGTTCATAAATGCAAGAGCACGGTATCCATCCCATTTTACCTCATATTCCCAGCCAGGATCATCAAATGTTGAATCAACCAATGTGGCCAGCATAGGTTTGATATCAGTATTGAACTTTTGTTTGGGCGCTTTTTTTAAGATGTCAGTCGCAGATTTTTTTTCTTTTTCTATCTCGTTATTTTCGCCAATCTGCTCTCGAATCTGTTCCCTGGCTTCATTTTTACTGATCGTTTTTTTGTCTTTAACCGTGCTGCCGGGTTTAATTATTTCACGATTATAAAATTTTCCCGGATCTGTTTTCACAGCTTCAAGCGTCCTGTCCGAAATGACGGATTTATCTTTTTCAGTAATATCGTCTTTTGAGCTAAATTCATCTTTGTGTTTTATCAGGAGCCAGGCATTTTCTTCCATGCCTTTGGTCTTGACCAATGCAAATTCTCCTTTAATTTTTTCTCCGTTCAGTTTAAATTTAAGCGAGCCGGACTTTAAATCCTTTAATAAATGTTTTTCCTGGTCATTTTTATTGTCTGCCTTTTCCAGAGGTTCATAAGTACCATGATCCCAAACGATCACAGTTCCGGCTCCGAAATTTCCCGTTGGAATAATTCCTTCGAAGTCTTTATAATCATAAGGATGATCTTCAACCATCATCGCCAACCTTTTTACGAACGGGTCAGTCGAAGGCCCTTTGGGAACAGCCCAACTTTTCAAAACACCATCCATTTCAAGTCTGAAATCATAATGAAGTCTGGAAGCGTGATGTTTTTGAATAACAAATCTTAATTTATCTCCTGCCGGAACTCCCGATTCAGGTTCGGGCGTTTCCTGAAAAGATCTTTTCTTTTTGTATTCTTTTAGGCCCATATCCAAAACTGTTTAAAGTGTCTGCTATAAGCCATAACAAACTTTGTGCCAGAATTTTAGCCAGTCGCGTTGAAGTCCGTTAGCTAAATTTTAATCTCGTTCTGTCAATATCACAGTCCATTTGATATAGATCAAATCCCTCGGCCCAGTAATCTTTGTCCGTCTCGCGGAGAATCAAACCAAATTTTTCGTAAAATTTATAAGCCAGTTGAGAAGTTCTAACTGCCAAGGTTTGTACCGAGCCAATCTCCTTGATACGCTGTATTCTAAAAATAGTCAATTCTGAACCGAGACCTTTTCCCTGAGCATCAGGATGTACAATATCCCAGGATAAATGAGCGGTTTTTTGATCGTCAGAAATATTGAATCCCGCAGCGCCAATGATTACACCATCGCTTTCGGCCACGTAATAATTATCAGCATGAAAATCAAAGTAATAGATCAGATCTTCTTGTTCGTCCGGGGAGAAATATTCCGGTGTATTTAATCTCAATAATAACAAAACCTGCTCGCGGTCGGCGTTGTTGAATTGTCTGATTTTCATGGTTTAACTGAACTTTGAAAAAGTGTAAATCACTTTATTAAACATGTAACCAAAATATAAGTTTAAGTTAGTTGAAAATTTTTACTGTCAACGCTTAACGCCTTTCAGGAACAGACTGCAATTTAAAATATATCGGTAAGTATACGATTGGGTCTAAAAAAGCAACTTCTTCGAATTTTGACAAAGTATATTGATATGAAATGACAACTTCGGTTTCGAAATTGCTGAATTTACATGGCTATTGTATATTATTGTAAAACATATCAGTTTTACTTCATCGATCTGGGACTTTAAAAGTTTACAGAGGTTTGAAGTCAGATTCTGGTGCAAGAATTGCCTAAACCCCATGTCAGGAATTATAGATCTGTTAGATGAATCGCCACTGGATGCGAAGTCGTTGCCTGTTGTAGCTATTGGAGCTTCTGCTGGTGGATTGGAAGCGGTAACTCAGATTTTTGAAAATCTTTCCGCTAACACAGGGATGGCCTATGTTTACATACAGCACCTGTCTCCAACTGCTGAAAGCAAATTATCTGAGATCCTTAGTCGGGTAACGGAAATGTCCGTTTTTACAGCGGAGCACGGGATGGAAATGGAAGGCAATTGCGTTTATGTCATTCCGCACGACAAGGACATGGAACTAACGGAAAACAGGCTGGAACTAATAGACAGGCAGCCAAAACCCGCCAGCCACATGCCGATTGACAAGTTTTTTATCTCATTGGCCAATAGGGAGAAAGAAAGTGCTATCGGTATCGTTTTGTCAGGTATGGCGCAAGATGGCACTTTGGGGCTTAAAGCGATCAAAGTTGCCGGCGGTATCACCTTCGCGCAGGATGAAACAGCAAAACATTTGAGTATGCCGCGCTCGGCCATTTCGGAAGGTGTGGTTGATATGGTACTCTCGCCAATCGAGATAGCAAAAGAGCTTGAACGTCTGGGTAACCAGTCCGTTATTTTGAATTCCACATCCCTTGACAATGAAGAAGAAGAGTCGGGCGTGGTGGAAGAGGATTTAAAAAATATCTTGCTGATTCTGAAAAGGGCAGTAGGAGTGGATTTTGATCATTACAAAATGTCAACAATCCGCAGACGAATTACCCGGCGAATGTTGTTGTACAAAATGGATACGCTTAGAGATTATGTTATTTATTTACAGCAGTATCCTTCCGAAGCGGAAAATCTATACAACGACTTATTGATTAATGTGACCAATTTTTTCAGAGATTCCGATGTGATGGAATTTTTGAAAAATAAGCTGTTCCCGCAGATTATAGAAAATAAAACTGACGAAGATACGATCCGTATATGGATACCCGCTTGTTCGACGGGGCAGGAGGCGTATTCACTAGCGATGATCCTGGTCGAATTGTTAGGTGAGAATTCCAGAAGGCCAATTCAGATTTTCGCTAGTGACCTGAGTGAATTCGCTATTGCCAAGGCGCGTCAGGGACTGTATTCCAAAAGTGAAATTCTGGACATTTCACCTGAAAGGCTTCAGAAGTTTTTTGTGAAGCGGGAAGAAAAGTACGCCGTCAAAAAGTCTATTCGTGACCTGTGTGTTTTTGCTTCACACAATGTTTTACGTGATCCACCTTTTTCGAGGCTCGACCTGATCAGCTGCCGGAACCTTATGATTTATCTTGATACGGTTCTGCAACAAAAAATAATGGCAACATTTCACTATGCTTTAAACCCTGACGGCTTCCTGCTGCTCGGAAACTCCGAAGCCATTGGGAGTTCGGTTTCTCTATTTTCTCAATTTGACAAAAAACATAAAATATTTATTCGTAAGAGCCGGGAAACCGGTAAGGTGACTTTTGACATGAACAGCCGCTGGAATGTGGATACGCGTCCTGGAAATGCTAAAGCTACGCCTTTGCAACGCAAGGGAAATCAGTTGCCGCCCCCCACGTTTGATCTGGCCAAGGAGGTTGATACATTATTGCTTAAACGGTACGTTCCTGCCTGTATTGTTGTAGACCAGGATCTTGAAATTATTCAATTTCGAGGCTCTACGGGACTTTTTCTTGAACATGCGTCAGGAAAGGCAAGTTTTAATTTGCTGAAAATGGCTCGCCCTTCCCTGGTTTTTGAACTTCGAAACGCCATTCATAAAAGCCGAAAATCAGGTGAAACGGTGACGAAGGACGGTTTGGAGATGACAGTGAACGATAAGGTTCATTTTGTGAATATCGAAGTTGTTCCGCTAAGGAGTTCAGAAGATCAATATTTGTGTTTGGTCCTTTTTGAAGAACTTGACAGCATTTCAGTCAGGGAAAATACGGTCAATTTCAGAGATGACCGGATCAAACAATTGGAAATGGAACTGTCCTCATTGCGCAATGATATGCACTCAATTATTGAGGAGCAGGAAACCAGTAATGAAGAACTGCAATCAGCCAATGAAGAAATTGTCAGCAGTAATGAAGAGTTACAAAGTATCAATGAGGAATTAGAAACCAGTAAGGAGGAGATAGAATCAACAAATGAGGAATTGTTGAAGATCAACCAGGAACTTCAAATCAGGAATGATCAGCTGACGGAGGCATATGGTTACTCCGAGGCCATTTTCAGTACCATCGCCGAGGCTTCTTTATTGCTCGACAAGCAGTTGCAGGTAAAAAGTGCCAATAGGGCATTTTACAAAATATTCCACTTACAGGAAGAAGATATTGCGGGTAAAATGTTTTACGAGTTGCACCGCGGCCAGTGGGATATAGCTCCGCTGCGTCAATTGCTCGAAAAAGTGATGACGGATAGTGCACAGATAAAATCGTATGAAGTTTGTTTGAACTTTGCCGGAATAGGCGAAAAGACGATGCTCCTTCATGCACGAAAAGTTGTTCAGCATGAACGTAAGGAGGTCATTCTGCTGATCATTGAAGATATAACGGAGCAAAGGCGTGTTCAGCGGATGCTGGAAGAACGGCAGGCATGGTTTCACGATATGATCGACCATGCGCCTGCACTCATCTGGGTTAGTGGTCCGGAAGGAAAAATTAATTTTTTAAACAAAGCCTTTCTGGAATTTTCGGGTTTAGAAAGTCAAAATAATCCTGATCTAAGTTTTGCGGCGTTGATCCATTCTGAGGATCGTGCCCGTTATGATAATACGTTTGCCCGGAATTTGGAGGGACATAACATTTTCAGCATTGAGTATCGTTTAAAAAGGAAAGATGGGGAATACCGCTGGGTGCTGGAAACAGCAAAACCGATATTCTCGCCGGAAAAGAAATTCACAGGTTATATTGGAAACGGAACAGATATCCATCTTCAGAAAACACTTTCCCAACAATTAAACTTTCATGTGCAGGAGCGGACACAACAGCTCAAAAAGGCCAATGAGGAACTGGAAGTTTCCAATAACCAATTGAGAAAAACAGCGGACCGTTTACAAAGTGTCCTGAATGGGGTTCCCGCGGCGATTACTTTAATGGAGGTTGTGAAGGAAGAAGGTGCTGAATCTGTCTCTGATTTTGTTACTTCTGTATACAACGAAAAGGCACTGGAATTTAATGAGAAGACATCTGCGCGAAATATCAGTCGTGCATGGACCCGATCCAATCCGGAATTAACGGATACCGAATTGTTTAACTTGTATCTTCGGGTTCTTGAGACGGGAGAGCCAGTTTATAGGGAACTCACAGATCCTGGCTCGGGCAAAGTTAAATATTTTGCTTTTTTTATAACGCGACAAATCGATAAGACCGGCGTAGTTGTGACCATTCTTGATATAACGGAACGCAAAGTTGCTGATATCAAGCTGATCAAGATGATGGAAAATTTGCAGGCTGTGCTCGACTGTTCTCCGGGTTCGATCAGTTACTTCAAACCCGTTCATAATGACGTTGGGGAAGTAGAGGATTTTCGATTGGAAGTTTGTAATCAAATTTTTGCCAAAGAGATGCAAAAGTCGATGGCTGAACTTGTTGATCATCAAGCTACAGAATTATTCCCGGATGAGGATGTTGAAAAAATGAAGCACGTCTTGAAGACCGGTGAAAGGTCCTATGAAGAAATTTATTCTGAAAGAGATAATATATGGCTGGGGATTTCGGTGATCAGATATAAGAGTGGCGTCGTGATTGCTGGCTTGAATATTACTTCTCTGAAAGATGCAGAACTTCAAGAGAGTAAATGGATGCAGCAACTGGAAGAGTCCAATGAAATGATTCAGTCTCTCGAAAAAATGCGGCAGTATATCAGTCACCGTGGAGAATTTTTAAGGGCAACTTCACATGATTTACGAGGGACTTTTGGTCTGATTATGGGTGCGACTTCGCTCTTAAATCTGATTGACACCGAGGAGGACCGAGCCAAGTCCCTGGAAATATTGCAGCGTAATCTTCGGCAAGTGACATCGATGCTAAACCAGTTGCTTGATTACTCACGTCTGGAAGCAGGCGAGGAAATAATTGAAATAACAACATTTGACGTGTCTGAATTACTTTCCGGATTGTGTGAAAGTATGGTTTTGATGTCGGTCGATAAAGGACTGAATTTAATTGTCGATACGCACACTGCACTTCTGATCAGCAGTGATGCTGTTAAGATCAGAAGAATTGCTCAGAATTTGCTACTCAATGCATTGAAATATACAGAAGCCGGATCTGTTTCTATAAGGTGGGGACCCGTCAGTATTGCTGAAAATCACGGGGGGCAGAAAAAATGGTTTCTTGAAATAAAGGATACCGGAGATGGGCTGCCAGCTAATCTTGTTACAAAACTTACTTTTCAAGATCGGGACGATAAGGAAGTGAGTACAAGGCGGACTTCCACTTCTTCAACAGGTGAAGGTATAGGATTATTTATCGTCAAAAGACTATGTGAATTGTTGGCTGCCGAGCTGACCACTACAAGCACTGCCGGAGAAGGAACTTTGTTTCAGATTACCTTCCCGGTGGATTATCGGGAGTCGTTCAATTAATCGAATATTTAAACGTTTTAAACAATTAATCATGAGCACACAGGAATTATTTATCGTGGACGACAATGCGGATCACCGTTATTTGCTGCGGCAGGTCTTTATAAATTATTTGCCTCAATACAAAGTGACTGTTCTGGAGGGAGGATTTGAATTGTTCAAGGCACTGGAAGACCAGGTGAAGTTGGGTGCTGAAGGTAATTTGCCATGTGCAATTATATTAGATTATCACATGCCGTTTTACGATGGTCTTACCATTTTGAAGATATTGAAAAAGAAGCCCGAACGCAATTTGATGGTCGCAAATATTCCCATTATCATGATGTCAAATGGAGGTACTGAAAAGCAGGTCAGCGATTGTTACGATGCAGGGGCAAGTGCCTTTTTAAAGAAACCGCTTGACTTTATTACCATGAAAGACTTACTGGTTGTGACTGCTGATTTTTGGGTTGGAGTAAACAGAATCCCCAGATTAAAGCCTGTTATAACAGATTAAAACGCCAGACGTTAAAATTAGAAAACCGGACGCAGAGGTATAAACAACTCGGTCAGGAAAATATCTGTATTCCTTCAAAAAGAACTGAGGTCGGAGAAGTATTTGGTGAAAAACCGAGCCATGAACGTTTGTTTGTGGCTTATAGTCCGCGTTTTGAACATTTATTGGTATTCGTTTAATATTTTGCGAATTGATATGGTAATATTTCAGACGGTACCTATCAGTGTGCTGATATTTAGATCGAGAAAATGGCTTTTGACAAGAGTAAATAGTTTGGACTGGAAATTAAAGCGAATCAGAAGCTGATTTCAACAATTTTGATAACAGTGTATAATCGACCTTCTGTCCTTCTTTAATCGTGGCAGTTTTCCTGTCCGGGCTTGTCGTTGATTGGAAAAATCCTTTGATATCTTCAAGTTTCGCTGCATTAAAAATTACAAATGAGACCTTATCCTTAGAGCCCTGGATGACGGAAGCATAGTGACCATTTTTTAGATAATGAGGTTTGCCATATTGCATTCTTTCCTCTGCGCCTGGTAAGTTTTCAAAGACTAGCTTACGCAATGCCTGGCAAACCTCAATCTGCCAGGGCTGCAATTTTTCAATGTATTGAGTTACTTCCGGATTCATAAAGTTCTATTTAATATACTACAGGTATTGAAATTAATCTTCTTCGGACTCTATAATTTATAACTTTGATATCTTCGCCTTTTTCTGACTATCAGAATTATCTTTCATTCTGGCCTTCACGATGTTTTTAACCAGTTGCTCCGGAATCGGTTTATCAACCGTAAATCGTATCGTTCCAACCGACGTACTAAAATCTTTCAAGTCGGCTTTAAAGGTTTCAACCGTGTGGTCGTTCCAGGTATAAAGTGAGCAATGATTTTTGGAAGCTTTGAACCCAATCAGCATTTTACCAAGATACTTATACGCAGGAATGCCATAACTGATTACCTCAACAGCTTCCGGTGCAGTTTCCTGAATTAAAGCTCTGATATTTTCGAGTGCCTCACAAACTTCGTCACTTTGGAGGCACATATAGTCGTCGACGGTTTTGAGGGACACATTCATGTTGGAATTCTTTAGCTCTGATAATTTAATAAATCACAAAAGCAAAAATATGTGAAACCGCCGCATTTTTTAAGGGGTGATCGCGACAATATTAGGGTAAATTTTGCCAAATTAATTGTATGATTGTTTTCCAGGAGAACTACTGGAAATTTTAAATCAATGTTCGGAATCCAGGTTACTAATTTTATGAGATCTGATCATTGAGATGACCCAAAGAATTAAAATGCCAATCAATAGGTAAAATACTTCTTCTTCTCTTTCAAGGCGCATTGTAGATGTGTTCATAGCAGTAATTGTTTAATAGCAGTAATGTTTTAACTTAATTCATTACAGTGTTTAATTGAGGAAATTGTTTTATAAATTGACCACCATACCGCATAGCGAAACTTTTATAGTTAATTTCAATTTACGCTGATTCGGCAGTTAATCCACAATAAGTTACCAAACGACAGCTTTCTATTCAGACGTCAGAGATAGTTAAAAGTCACTATCACAACCAAAAATCCAGACTTTTTTGAAGAGATCTCATACGGTTTTCCATAAATCTTGATTGTTATAACAACGGCAAGTGCTGCACGTTAAAGTTTCCAGCTAAGTTCTCCGTTTATCCATACATGCTCCTGGAAATCCGTTTCGTCATGTAGCTCCGTTTTTGTTAAAGCAGTAACCTTGTCTGACCTTAAGATACTCGAAATCGCGGTCTTGTTTTCAGTTGGGATTTCAAAGTCGTAAAGCGACATCACTAAACCGACCGGAAGAGAATTTTCAAATGAATTTTTCATGGCTAATTATAGAAAGGAATGATTTTCAAAATTTGTAACGACAAACCTAAAAGGCATGACAAAACTAAATTATTGGCAGGTCGAAGTCTATACCGTTTAGTTATTAAATTGCCGTTAAAAAATCCCAGTTATCAAAAGGTAACACAGAGATATTGCAAAAAAGACCAGCACCTCGAAACAAGGATGCTGGTCTTTTTATATGTTGTTCTGCCGGAGTTCCAGGCAGCATGGGTTGTCAATATTTTATGGCACTAATTTATATAACGCGCCTTTATTTTCCTCCAATAGTTCTGTCAGCACGTAAAGTTCTCCGGAAAGATCTTCACCGAAACTATACACGTGCCAATAACCAGCATCTTTTCCGATCGATAACTTTTCCCTTGTCCATTTATTATTTGGGCCGGAAGTAAGAGACCAGATTGGTCCCATCATATCGCCAAAAATGTACTTTCCAGTCAAGGAAGGAATCGCTTTTCCCCGGTAGACAAATCCTCCCGTAATACTTAGTCCTTCGGGATGTGGATATTCTGCAATGGGTGCGATAGGCTTAACTGGTTTTGGATCATCAGCTCTGAAATCGTGAAAACCTTCGATCGGTCTCCACCCATAATTTCCACCTTTTGTGATAATGTCAATTTCTTCATATTTGTTCTGTCCAACATCTCCGGCAAACAGCTCGTTCGTTTTTTTGTCGAAACTAAAACGCCAAGGGTTACGCAAACCATACGCATAAATTTCCCCTCTCGCATCCTGTGTTTTTACAAATGGATTGTCTTCCGGTATCGAGTACGGAGACTTGTTGACATCAATTCGAAGGATCTTGCCCAGCAGGTTGGTCATGTTCTGGGCATTGCCATACTGCCCGTGCTTGTCGTCAGCGCCTCCGCCATCTCCAGCGGAGATATACAAAAATCCGTCCGCACCAAATTTCAGATCGCCGCCATTATGATTTGATTGTGGCTGGTCAAATGTCAATACCTTTTTTACCGATGCCTTATCGGCTAACAAAGGATTTGCTTTACTCACCGTATACTCCCGCACTTCTGAACGATGATCAACGCCTTTTTCAGCGGGTGTTGCTTTTACGCTGATGTAAACGTAAAACTTACCATTGGTTGAATAATCAGGATGGAAAGCGAGGCCTAGTAATCCGCGTTCGTCATAGCCATCTTTTTTCAAAACATCTTGTGTAATGTCTAAAAATGGCGTTGTTACGATTTTTCCATTTTGTATCACCCGGATTTTCCCTTCCTGCTCGCAAACAAAGATCAGGTCCGGTGATTTCTTGTTAACAGCAAATGCGGTTGGATGTGAAAGCTGGTCTGTCACCAGCTGCAATTTGACCTTGCTCGTCGATGTCTCAACCTGTCCAAAGGCAGTCCCTGAAAGAAAGGCCATTGAAAAAATTGGAATGATTAGTTTTTTTAACATAGATGAAGTTTGAGAAAACGGAATATTTTAGTTAAAATTCTTTAATATCTACAAAAATAACGTAATCGTTTACGGAAAATACTATAAAAAGAGAAAGTTGCTTTTAGTTTCCTTTAACTGGTTGATAATAAGCTTTTTTGGCAGGTTTAAAATTTTAGAAGTCGAAACCTGTTTTCATCGAAGACTCTCTGAAAATGGGTTTTGGTTCGATGATTTTTCTGGTAGCATTTGCCTGATCAGAAACGCCGTTTTTAATCATGTCAAAGAGCAACTTGAAAGCTTCCTGCCCCATCAAAACCGTTTGCTGATCCATCGTCGATAGGGAAGGAGTCGTGTGTTCGCTGAACATATCATTGCAAAAACCAAAAATACCGAATTCCTGTGGAACCTGGATTTTGCTTGATTTTAATTCTTTCAAGGCACCTAGCGCAGTAAAATCCTCAGCAGCAAAGATGGCATCCGGCGGATTTTGCAGCTGTAACAAATGTCGCGTACCTTCCATGCCAGACTCAATTGAAATGTTTCCGGTGTAGATAATCGCTTCGTCAACCGGAATATTATTGGTTTGCAACGCAGCGAGATATCCCCTGAACCGGTCGTTGAAAGTTTTAATATAAGTCGGGCCTGATATATGTCCAATTCGTTTATATCCTTGATCGATCAGGTGTTGGGTGGCCAGAAATGCACCATTGTATCCGTCGATAACAACAGAAGGTATATCCATTTCATCCGGAACTCTGTCAAAGAACACAAGAGGAATATTTCTGCGTTTTACTTCAAGAAAGTGATCGTATTTTAGAGTATTTCGGGAAAGCGAAACAATGATGCCATCCACACGGGCACCAATCAATGTTTCAATTCCCTTGACTTCAAGTTCATATGATTCTTCACACTCATGAATGAGAACAGAATATCCGCTTTTACTGGCCAGGTTGGTAATACCATGAATAACTGAGCCGAAGAATGCGTTCTCAGCCGTTGGAATTAGAACCCCGATTACATTGGTTTTGCCGGAACGCAGGGAAGAAGCGATTCGGTTTGAATTATAATTTAATCTTTGCGCCGCTTCCTGAACAACTCTTTTGGTTTTCGCACTGATCTCAGGGTGGTCGCTTAATGCACGGGAGACTGTTGCGGCTGTCATTTCCAGCTCCTTTGCTATGTCATTAAGGGTGACGCTATTTTTTTTCAAGTAGAATACTTTTTTTGCAAAAATAGGAAAGATTTGAAGGCTGACAAAGAATAGATTTCGAATATGGAATTCGGTAGCTGTTGGGGAGAAACCTAAGAATTATGTATGATCAATAAAGCTTTTTTAAACTAACAATTTGTTGTGGCATAAATTTTTGAATACAGTCGCCAAACTAATCATCAACATTATGGAATTTAACATAGAAACCAATGGGCAGACGCAGAATGAACAACCGGGCATTGAGGGAAAGATGCATCCTGAACCGGTTGTGATTCGTGAGAATTACAGGGGAAGTGGTAAACTGGAAGGTAAGGTTGCTTTGATCACAGGCGGGGACAGCGGCATAGGAAGATCGGTTGCAGTTCATTTTGCACGGGAAGGTGCAGATGTTGCCATTGTCTATTTGAATGAAGATCAGGATGCCGATGAAACCAAACGACTTGTCGAAGCAGAGGGAAAAAGCTGTTTACTTATTCCAGGAGATATCAGGGAGCAGGAATTTTGTCAGGAAGCCGTCGGCCAGGTGATCGGCGAATTTGGGCAACTGAACGTTCTGGTAAATAATGCAGCTGAGCAACATCCGAAAGAAAGTATTGAAGAAATATCTTCCGCACAACTGACCGATACTTTCAGTACAAATATTTTTTCCTTCTTTTATTTTACACAAGCCGCACTGCCTTATCTTCATGGAGGCGACTCCATCGTCAACACAACCTCAATCACGGCATATCATGGAAGTCCGGGACTTCTGGACTATTCTTCGACAAAAGGAGCGATTACTTCCTTTACACGATCTTTGGCAATTAATCTTGTGGAAAAAGGAATCCGTGTGAATGCCGTTGCACCCGGCCCGATCTGGACGCCATTAATTCCCGCAACATTCGACGCCGAACATGTAGCAGAATTCGGGAGAGACACTCCTTTCAAAAGGCCTGGTCAGCCTTGCGAAGTTGCCCCGAGTTATGTTTTTCTTGCATGTGAAGATTCTTCCTATATCAGCGGGCAGGTTTTGCATCCTAATGGAGGACAAGTTGTAAACGGTTAAAAAATCCAGTTTTTTGTAAAACAAAAGAGGTGATCAGGAAAGCCCTGATCACCTCTTTTGTTTTTAGTTTTGTTATTATAATCCAAAACCCAGCGCTAATCCTTTTACAGATACAGGGTACGTATATTTAACCTGCACTGCACCAGTGCTAAGATCTACTGAGTAGAAATTCGTGTTTCCACCTACTGTGAAAATTCCGTAGCCCATGCCCGAAGCATTTCCGATGTCGAATCCTATGTTGGAAGTTACGTCAATACCCAGGTTTTTAGGCATATCCAGACTTCCATCATTTGGAGGATTTTGTCTGTATAATATGTCCATGTTACTATCAATATCGTACAGCGTCGTTGCAGTTGCACCAGGGAAACTGTTGGTATAAGCTCCGGCTACAACAAACGGCGTCAGAGGAGATCCTGTAATTTTCAATTGTCCATCGACGACAGTAACTCCATTCATTTCGCCCGGCGAGACATTAATCCGTAAATTTTGGCCGGTTTCACTTACCACGCGTAATCTGTCAGCAACCGGGTTGAAATCTACGCCGAAGATCGATCCGTTTAACGTTACAGGCGTTCCGTCAGCTAATTTAAGCGTTGCAGCTTCTGCCGCCATTCCTGATCCAAGGTCAACGCTGTAAATTTTACTGTTCATACCCAGTGCATAAAGACGGCCGTTGGCTGGTCTGATATCAATTCCTGCCAGCAATACACCAGATGGAAGCCCCATAATGGCTTTTGTGCCGTAGCTCGCACCTGTCATCGGATCAAATATTCTCAAATTGTTTACCCCATCCAGCGCATAAGCAACAGGAAGCGAAGGAATCGCTATCCCGATGATGTTTACTCCGGCTGGTAAATCACCCAGTTTTTGAAGTTTACCGGTTGTCAGGTTTACATGATTTAATTCCCACTTGCCCTGATATTTTACAGAAGCGATCGGGTAAACATCAGATGCGTTGATATCGGGAGAAATATCAAAACCGCCAACATCTTCAATGTCGATATCAAAACGGCTGCCAACTGCAACAAGGCCACCATCATTAGGAGGCGTTTGAATATACAATTGGTCAGTTGTCGGATCAATATCATATAGGGTCGTACCTACGCCCGGAGCTGCAGTTACACCGGCACGGCTGTTTGTATAGGCAACTGCTCCAATCTGTGGATTGGAATATCCCTTCAATACAAGATCTGTTGCAGCGATCACGCCTGTTTCAGGATTTACGCGCAGATTTTGAGTACTGCTGGTGGTAACACGAATTTTATCAACGGTTGGATTAAAGTCAAATCCGATGTTGGCACCGGTTAATGCCGAAGATAGTGGCGCATCGCCAATTCTGGTTGCCCTTCCTTCGGTAGCACCAGATATAAGACTAATCTGATAAAGATTTCCTTGTTTGCTGATTGCATAAAGTTGGCCTGTTGCCGGACGGAAATCAATTCCAGCCAGAGCGTCACCAGCGACAAGGCCGGTTACAGAAATAGATTTTAGAGGTGTAGAAGTGTTTTTAACATTGATTTGGTGAATTTTGTTGTCATCTGACAAAGCCCAGAAAAGTCTGTCAGGAAGCGATTGTTCGGTAGGGGCCATACGGTGATCCTCACAGGAAACGAGAATCATTGAAGAGGTGAGAGCGGTCGCGAATGCCGCTTGCTTAACCAGACTGCTAAAAAAATTCATAAGCAACGTAAGTGAAGTGAGTGATTATTTGTCACCTTACCTACGTTCAAAGAAGTTCTTTAGATTAAATGGCTAGGTAATATTTTAATTTGCTTTTAACTGAATTTTAATACTGTCAGGTATAGTAAAAAGTCAATATAAAAATAATGAAATAAGGCCTTGATAATCATTTTTTTAGTTACTTTTCTAATTTGGTATTTACATCGTAGATTTTATATTTAGTCAGCGATAAATGACAGTCTGGCGTTTCTATATTCTGGTTTTCGCAGCTGAGATTTCAGCATTTTGAACGTTTCAAGAGGTCCCTGCGCAGCAACCATATTAACGAGCCAGGCGGGAATTGAGCCGGCAGGATCAACCGCCAGGGTATATTCGATTTTTACCTGGTTTTTAGAAACTGGCGTAATAATCCACTTTCCCGTTGACTTTACAATTCTCACAATCCCGGGTTTCTCTGCAACCATCCCGGAAACGCACGGGGCGTCCATCGTCACGACTTTTGTCGAAGGGTTTTGAGAAACCATTATGTGTGCGACGAAGTCCCGATTTTGCGCCGGCCATGGAAGTTCTACCTCCGAATAGTAATACAAGTCCGACCGCGAATTCTTTTTAACCGTCGCACAGGATTTTGTATTATAAACCCAATCTTTCTGTGTTTCAATATCCGTAAGTACAGTTACCAATTCGGAAGCCGTTGCTGAAAGGATTGTTTCAATTTTCAGCGCCTTAATTTTCGAAGTTAAAATGGCTTTTGTAAAAACCTTTACCCCGTCTTTTTCGGTATGTAATTTCCAGGATTCCTGTGCATGAGCTTTCACAAATAAAATAACCAGGAATAAAAGGACTGCTGATTTTTTTAACATTTTGATTAAACAGACTAACCATACAACGCGATGTTGCGTTGCCTTACACATTACCGACAACAGCATTTCGGTGAAAAAAATTACCGGATCACCTACAAATACTTCGATAAAAAGAAGTTGAAATGGACATTTTGTAGTTAGGGAACACGAGCGCCTGACTGTCAAAACTTTGGGAATGGGAAGAATTTCTGATGCAAATCCAGTCAAATAGAGAGCTGGAAAATTTTGGCATGCTGCAAAAAAAAGAACTCGGGAATTCCTGAGTTCTTTATAAAATATCGTAACCTTTAATTGATATAGATTATACATCAACTACTTACAATATTAAGAAATAAAGTGGTTAGCTGAAAGCTTGAATGATGCAAAATTTTGCGACTATGCCAATGTTTGTCGTATCGTGAAAATAAGTTGATAGCGATCCCGGATATTTTTTGAATTCAAAATAAACGATACTATTGTTGCAAGTAATAATAGTGACACCCTTCGTCTTTTTTGAACCCAAATTTCTCATAAAGCGCTTGTGCCTTATTATTTCCTACGCCGGTTTTTAGTGTAATCCATTCCGCGCCGGTTTCGGTTCCAAATGTTTTTACTTCTTCAAGCAACCGGGTTGCAACCCCAAATTTTCTATATTTTTCTGTGATATACATGTCATTGAGCGTCCATGTTGAATTGACTTTTAGCGAAGAATACATTGGATAGAGTAACGTAAAACCCATTATATCATCAGAATCCTGGTCAATGGCGGCAAAAATAACGGCTTGGTTCTTCTCAATTCGTGCTCTCAGAAATTTGGTTGAGGCTTCCAGATTAGATTCCTGTTCAAAATGAACCCTGTATTCGTCGAAAATCAGTGAAAGTTTTGGTAAATCATTTAACTGGCAATGTTTAATCAGCATAGGAATCGTGTTTTAAGAACGAAGGTCATCAAGTCTGCAAAGTTAACTGACTGAACATTTGATCAGAAAAAAGTTTGCAATTTAAAATACAAAAAAACCTGTCAAAAAGTCGACAGGTTTTTAACTATTCTCAACCGGGATTTATGAATCAAATTATTTCGCTTTGATCATTTGCTACAAAAGCAGGAGCCAGGCAAAACTCTGAATAACTAACGAATTGTGTGGAAATAGGATATGAGGTCAGTTACAATTTAATCGAATTTTAACGCATTACATCTGATAATTCAACGAATCCAATTTGAATTTTGGCTCTAAATGTAATCCGTTAATTAACAAAGATTACTTGTTACTTACTGATAACCGTTCGTCCGTTACGTTTTATTTAGTTTGGATCGGAAACGTATTTTCCCGGATTCAATGTGGCAAAACAAAAATTGGATAAGTATTCTTAAAGCAGCTACTTATGCCCATGCCGAGATACGCTTAACTGTCTGAAAATAATAAGAAACGAATTTTTACCTGCTTTGGAACTTTATAAAAACATATCCGTGTTTCGGAAAGGATAAGTGACTATTTTAGATTATTTTCGTATCCTATTTCGAGATTGATAATTTGGTTGTAACACGTATTACTCCGCAGTTGATGATTATGCTTTGGTTTTGAACATGGTTAAATATGCATGTCATCTCCACCCGAAAAAATTTAGAGTTATTAAGAAGAGAATTTTTATTCCTGTAATATGGTAAACCGTTATCTTGGATTTGTTGCATGTTCCCTGACATTGCTGAGCACTTATTGTTTCTCGCAGGAATTGCAGCCAGGTTTACCGGGGATGGGTCCATCCAAATGGATAACGATTGAACACACACAAGCACCGGGATCAAGGTACAGGTCAGAAAAATCAGAAACGCAGCGTTATACGCAGGAGGATATCTACGTGAGGGCATGGATTCCTGTTCTTCACAAGCCAAAATACGCGGTCGTTCTTGGACCTCATTACAGGACAGAGCAGCTTGAAATAAATACCAGCGGAGAGAATCCAATGCACCAGATGTCCAACTGGAATCTTCGCTCGATGGGAATTGACTTAAAGTCCTTTTTTACATTACAACCGGGTGCTTTTTTAATCTTTGGTTCAAGAGTCAATAAGAGTGGAAGTTTGGCGGATATTCCCTTGCGTAACGTCCCGCTAAACTATAATTTTACAGCAGTCTATCTAAAGAAAAAATCAATTAATAAGGAGATTGGTTTTGGATTGATGGCCAGTAGAAATCAAAATTTTACCGTTCTGCCAGTATTTGTTTTTAATTATAATTTTTCTTCTAAAACTGGTATCGAGATCAGCCTTCCTAAGAAGATTTCGGTTCGTTACAACATTTCGCCTAAGGATATTTTATCTTTCAAAAGTGAAGCCGTCAGCAGAAGTTACTATATCATTGAAAGGAACAACGAAGCTGGCCAATTCCGGAAGATCGATATGGATAGTGGTCTAATGTATAACCGACAAATTAATAAGCTTGTGGGTGTCGAATTATTTGCCGGATATCGCACAAATATTAGTAACACACTTCCGGCTGGCGTCGTACCAATCAAAACTTCTGGGTTTACTGCTGCGATAGAATTATACATTCGCCCCCCGTTTGGCCTCTCAAAAAAATCTAAATAAATTTTTATATCGTGTCAATTTCTTGCAGGAGTCTATCTCTGCATGGGCATCCTCGTGGGATTTTATAAATTTCGACGCGTTGTTAAAAGAAAAAAGCCTCGGTATAACCAAGGCTCTTTTGTTCATTATTTAACCCAGCACTCTACATTATTAGGTAACTGATGTAAAAGTAGAATGAATTATTTGCATAAACAATAACCTTGTAGAATATATTATTTATTTTTTAGTAAATGTTACACATTTTTCATGCGAGGTGTAGTAATAATTCTATTTTTACTGTCGCAAAGATCGAAAGAGAAAAAATCCCGGCAAATGCTGGGATTTTTTACTAAATATTTCTCACCTCAAAATGAGCGTACCCACTTTGATTAAGTACGTATAGTGTAATAATCGTGCTAGTGTTTTAGAATAATAAAACTAAAATAATTTAATAAGCTGATTATGAGATTATAATAAAATTTAAATATTGAAAAAATTATAATTCAAGACATTATTTTATTAAATTTTTATTGGGGTAATTCGGTTAGTTGCCGGTTATGGGGAATATTGGGGTGGGTAACGATGGAGTAGGAATATGTACGTAATTAATAAACATCGCTCGAAAGGTGTGCAGAAATTTTTATTGCAATCGAATCAATTTTAGTTGGCTTTTAAACAAAAAAATCTCAGCATATGCCAAGATCATTTGTGCACTACAACACACACTATAGGCCACTTGCGTGGCACTGCACAAAATTATAGATTTCTTTCTATAAATGAAATATATAATTTCTACTATTTCAAGAATAAAAATAATCTTATGGTTAAAATGATAGTTCTGGAATAAAATTTGCGGTAAATCTTTCTAAAAGGGTATAGTTTCTAGTTCACTTACCCTATATTTAATCAGATGCATCTGAAAGTAACATGCATTGAAACTTATGGAAGATTTAAAAATTAAAGAAAAAACAGGAAGATTAATCATTGTTGCCTATCGACTACCTTTCAAGATTATCAGCGAAAATGATCAGGTCCAGCTATTTCAAAATTCGGGCGGACTCGTGTCAGCGGTGTTGTCACTCGTACATGAACAGGAGGGATCACCTTTCAATTCCAAAGAGAAAATCCAATGGGTAGGTTTTACAGAAAATACCCCTGAGGAGCTTGAAGGTCAGAATCTTGCCAATGACAGCTTTCAGGCACATCCGGTTTTTATACCGTCTGACGTGAATGAAAACTACTATGAAGGCTTTTGCAACAACCTGATCTGGCCGTTATGCCACTACTTCCCATCACTCGCAAAATTTGACGACGCCTATTTCGAAAGTTATCAGATTGCCAACAAATTGTTTTTTGATAAGGTTAGCGAGATTATCCAGCCCGATGATGTAGTCTGGGTTCAGGATTATCAGCTTATGCTCTTGCCGGATATGATTCGGCAGCAATTTCCCCAGAATAAAATAGGGTTCTTTTTCCACATTCCGTTTCCTTCGTTCGAATTATTCCGAATGTTACCAGTAAAATGGCGTAAGTCAATTATTGATGGGATATTGGGTGCAGATGTGGTTGGATTTCACACCAACGATTATGTAGAATATTTTCTTAAGGCTGCGCGGATGGTATCAGGGTATGGTAACAAGCTGCACTATATCAATATGAGTAACCGGATCGTGAAAGTGGATTCCTTTCCGATTAGTATTGACTACAAAAAATTTAATTCTGCTTTTGATGAGGCCGATGTAAAAAAAGAGCGGGAGCAGGCCAGAGACTCTTTGAAGGAGAAAATTATTTTTTCAGTGGACCGGCTTGATTATTCCAAGGGGATACTTCATCGTCTGCATGGTTTTGAGCGATTCCTGGAAGTTTATCCTGGCTGGCATGAGAAGGTTTCCTTTGTGATGGTCGTTGTTCCTTCCCGCGCCAGCATTGATCAATATCAACAAATGAAGTCGGATATTGATCAAACAGTTGGAAGAATCAACGCTCGTTATGGAACTATCAACTGGCAGCCAATCATCTACCAATATCGCTCGATGTCTTTTGACGAACTCATGGGAATGTATACTGCCAGTGACGTTGCGCTTATCACGCCGGTTAGGGATGGGATGAATCTTGTATGCAAGGAGTATGTCGCCAGCCGGAAGGATAAAAAAGGTGTATTAATTCTGAGTGAAATGGCAGGCGCTGCGGCCGAGTTGGGCGAAGCTTTAATCATAAACCCACTCGACAACCAGGATATTGCCGATGCTATTGTACGGGCTTTTGAAATGCCTGAGGATGAACAAACCAAACGCATGAATGCCATGCAAACCAGGATCCGCGAATATGATGTATTCGCATGGACCAATGACTTTTTTACCCAAATGATTATGTTGGAACAAGAACATGAAAGACTCCGTCAGGTTTTTCTGACGAATAAAGGAATTGATGATATCCGTAAAGCTTATGCTTCTTCTTCGAATCGAATTTTGTTTTTCGATTATGACGGAACGTTAGCACCGATTGTACCGGATCCTTCGAAAGCGATTGTATCTGTGGATACCAAAAAACTGATTATGGATCTTGCCAAACGCGACACCGTAATTATCATCAGTGGCCGTGACAGGTATTTTCTTCATGAACTTTTCAAAGAACTACCAGTTCACATTATCGCAGAACATGGTGCGCTGATCAAAACCAAGGATAGCGACGAGTGGACCTTAAATGATAGTTATGAAGAAAACTGGAAAGAAAGTATCCGGCCAATTCTTGATCTTTACGCAAAACGTTGTCCGGGCGCATTCGTTGAGGAGAAAGAAACTTCTCTTGCCTGGCATTACCGCACAGCCGAAGATCAGGAGTATGCCGTTCGTCGGGCACAGGAATTGATCTGGCAATTACAGAGTTTTGTACAGCCTGAGCTTAATCTTCAGATTATAGACGGAAATAAAGTTGTTGAAGTAAAGAAAACGGCATTCAACAAGGGAACTGCCGCAAGATCCTTTGTCGAAAAAGGTGATTATGATTTTGTACTGGCCATGGGAGACGATACCACAGACGAAGATATGTTCGAAGCGTTGCCTTTGACAGCATATACGATTAAAATTGGTGACGATCTTTCAGCAGCAAGAAATCATATCAGAAACCAGCAGGAAGTGTTTCACTTTTTAAAATTCATGATTTCTTCTACGGAAGAGTAGAGTAATACTTCGTTAAAAAAAGCAGCAGGTCAGATTATAGCTTGCTGCTTTTTTTTGTTATAAAAAAATTATACGGCAAACATTCCGTCATCCCTTTTCAGATTTTCCATCTTAATAAAATCACATTTAAAACCAGCAGACCGAAGCTCTGCCTGGATTCGGCGGAAATCTTCAAGTTCAGATCTAAGACTTAGTAGTAGTTCTTTGAAATCATATGCCCAGTGTTTAACGTTTAGTTTTTTCAAACAATCGTGCAATCGCTGGAACGACAATGTGTCGGTCAATTTTGTGCGGAAAGATATTTGATATATTGGTTTCATAGCTGACAGTTTAATAATTTGATCAAAGTGATTTAATCAATCAAGCACTTGCAAATCGTCATCAATCTTGAACATGTATCAAAGATGCAAATAATTTATAATTATTACAAATAAGCAGACCGAATTCTTTTCTTTACAAATATCAGGAATAAATTGTAATTATTTTAGATATTTTGTGATGAAATTGTTAAGGAGTGAAGTTGTATCCAAGAAAGGTTTTTTTGTGCAACTCAATTTATTGATGGTTGTATATACGTAACAATTGCAATAAATTGCAGTGTTATACCTCACACATACGCTATTAAACTATGATTCGAACAGCTGTCATCTTGCTCATATTATTTGTTAAGTCAGCGATATTCGCTAAGTCTGCTTCTGACACATTGAAGAAAGTGTCGGTAGTCGTTACAATCAATAAAGATATACAAAGTTTAAACGCGGTAGAGCAAGTTATTTTACGAAACTGGGAACATTATTTGAATGCCATTGACACACTAAATTATCATTCACAGGATCTTTGGTGCGCTGAAGAAAAAGATAAATATTGGTTTCCGGATATTGAATTAATATTCTTATCCAGTCAAACAGGTGGTTTTAGAAATTATTCGCCCGTCTTATTGAGTATCCAAAAAAAGGATTCCATTTATATTCTTAAAACTGCATTTATAAGTTCTGAAAAAAATCTCCATTCCATTTTCAATGTGATTGTTAAAAAAAATGCCCATGGGGCGTTTGTATTTTCCAGATATCAGGATTTCTACACAAAAAATTGGATTTCTACGCAGGTGGGAAGTATTCTGTTCTTTTATCAAGATAACGCGAAATTTAACTATGCGCAAGCTGAAAAATCAGCCATTTTAAGTGATAGCTTGGCCAAGTTATTTGACGTTCAAACCTTTCAGTCCAAGTATTATGTTTTTCAAAATACTGAGGAACGATTAAGAGGTCAGGGCTACGATTACACATATTTAATGTATAATACAATTCAAGAATCTGCCGAAAACGATCCTAATAACAGAATAATAAATTCTGGAACAGGTGCAGCGTATGATCGACATGAAATTGCGCATACCTATTTGAATCAAGCTTATTGGAATACACTATCCAACTTTGTTAATGAAGGAATGGCCACTTTCTTGGGTGGGAACATAGAAAAGTCAAAAAAGAAAGAATTAGAAAATCTAAAAAAGTACCTTAAAGAGCATCCGGATCTTGATTTAAATGAAGTAGTGTCGATCAGGGGGCGGTCTGAAGATAAGACAAATATCATGTACGCACTTTCCGCATTTATTTGTTAGAAGATTTATGAAAAATCTGGTATCGAAGGTCTAAAAAGATTGTGTCTGGCGGGTCCATTGGATAGGGACGCTTACCCGGTTATAGAGGAAATTTTAAATGTCAAAAAAGCTGAATTGAATAATTATCTTAGAAACGAGATTGCTAAAGTTATTTATACTGGCAACTAAGTTCGGAAGGGATTGGAGATGACTTGGACAATGTAGTCAGGTAGTTATTAACATCAGCGCATTTGCTTATTGCAATGCCAGTCTGAGGAACACGCATTCCAGTTCTTTGCTGGTAGCTGTTGAAAGGAAAATAGGTGTGTTCGAAAATCGTAGTAAAAAAGAACAAGCTGAATAGACCCAGGTCCATTCAGCCCATGGGAAAAATAAAAACTTCAAATAATCATAACCAAGATCGTTCCAGGAAATCAACCCAGTTTTTCCACATGATCTGCTCAATATCATTTTCAGAATATCCTCGTTTACTAAGAATTCCAGTGATGGATTGTAGGTCGGCAATAGAATCCATATCGCCTGGAGCTTGTTCTTTTCCAAACGCACCATCAAGATCTGATCCTATTCCGACGTGCGAGGCATTGCCTGCCAGCTGACAGATATGGTCGATGTGTTCTGCAATATGTTCAATAACCAAACCTGTATTTTGAGGCGTCGACTTTCCCCGAACCCAGCCGGGAATCATCATCCAGGCGTCAAACGCCATTCCGATTACTGCCTTTCTGCTGATTAACTCATTAATCATTTCGTCAGAATACTGACGGTTATGTGGTGTGATTTTTCTTGTAAGGTTATGACTTGCCCAAACCGGTCCCTGATAAATTTTCATAGCATCCCAGAATGCGCTGTCGCATAAGTGCGTGGCGTCGAGGATCATATTTAATTTATCCATTTCAGCGAGCAGGTCTTTGCCTTTTTGAGACAATGGTTGATCCGAATCGGTTCCGTATGCATAAACACCCGGGCCATAATGAGCCGGACCTACGGCGCGAAGCCCATAATGATAGGCTATTTCCAGATTTTTTAAGGAAATCAGAGAATCTGCACCTTCGAGGCTTAGTATATAACCAATGGGCAGTTTTTCGTTTGACGCTGCATTTTTCCAAAGTGCAAGGTGTTTGCGTAACCCTGGCAAGTCCCTAATCTGAACCATTTCACCTGCTTCTTCCATGGCCTGATACCAGGCAATCTGCGCCTGTGTTTGTGCCCAGGCCTGCGCCTGAGAATGCCAGCCAGGAATTTTGCTATCCGGTTTTACAAAGCGGGCGATCTGTGTGGCTACACATAAACCAATGTTTCCTTTGCGCATTTCCGGAAAACTTACAACACCAAGGCCACGATCGGGTTTGTCTGTTAATTTTTTTTCCCGATCACGAATGGCTTGAAGATCCTGGGTAAGGTCACGGTTCCATTCCACAGCATTCATGGAAAGGTCCAGATGGGCATCAAAAAGAAACATATTTGACTAATGATTGAATTTTAGAATATTGAATGAGAGAATTGGTGCTCATTCAAGGTTTAGGATTTTTCTATTTTAAATGGTCAGGCGGCGGTTTCTGGCAATAATTTTCCACTCATCAACGATGTCGCCACTTTCAACCACCGACGCATATTCGTGCAAGGCAACTGACGGGCAGACGTGATAGGGAAGTGCATAAAATACATCGCCAATGTTGATTGATTCCCAGGCCTCTTCGCCGATCTGGAGTACGCCATGCTCTTCACTTTGTCCGGTTACGGTATAACCTTTGAGGTTTAGCAAAAGAAAACGTTTGTCAATCGGATTTTCGCCGGAAACAGCCTTATGACCTAAGTCTATCGTTACAATGCCAGCAGCAGGTTTCGATACCACTCTTGTTAAAATAAGGGCGGCGTGTAAAAATGGCTGTTCATCAAATTGGTCACCATATCCCCAGTCCCAAAGTACATTTGTCCCGGGACTCAGCAAAACATTCGGACGAAGCGCGTGAACTGTGAAAGTTGGAGAGCCTCCCGCAATGACAACTGGTTCGGTACCAATATCTTCTCTGATCAGATCTAATAGTGGAAGCACTTTTTCAAAATCTTCGTCGCTATGTGCTTTTCGCTCAGAAAACTCGGGATTTCTGATGTGGCCGTCGTAAACATGAACACCGGATACGGAAACGTTGGATAAGCCGGAAAGGAACCTGTATAAAGAAAGAAGTAATCCGTTGGTCGGGTGCCCGGAGCGGTTCATCCCGTTGTTGACATCTATAAATATGGTAGAAACAAAATCTTTACTTGCTGAATATTCTTCCAGTGCCTGTGCAGATTGCTCGTTATCAACTAGTGAAGAAAAAGTAGTTTCAGGATATTTTTTTCGAAGTTCAAATAGTCGCTGAATGTTAATGTCTGTCAATTGATACGCAATTAAAACCCATTTTCCACCCGCTTCGGCAATCATTTCAGCTTCGGCAATCGTCGCACATTTGAATTTTGATACACCTGCATTCAACTGGATCTTGACAATTTCACCTGTTTTATGTGTTTTAACATGTGGCACTAACCGATTCACATCACCGGCCATATGAACCATACTGCGAATATTATTCTCGATTCTGTCTTTGTAAAAAAGAAGAGAAGGGGAAATTACTTCTTCTGGTTTGTTGAGCAGATACCACATTGTGTTTTTGGGTTGTATTTGGTGAAAATAAAAATTGCTGACTGGAATTAGTAAATCATTGTTATTCAAGACCATTCAAATCAGCAATTTGAGGCATTCCTAGTTATCTTCCAGTTCAAACATTGCTTCAATTTCAACAGGAATATTATCTGGTAAGGTTCCCATACCTACGGCACTTCTTACGCCTATTCCATTTTCTTCACCCCAAACCTTCGCAAACAATTCACTACATCCATTGATTACATAAGGATGGCGCTCAAAATCAGTTGTCGCATTCACCATTCCTAAAATCTTGATGACCCGCTTGATACGGTTCAGACTCCCTAAATTAGCTTTCAGCGTCGATAATATTGTAAGACCCACCTGGCGTGCGGCAAGTTTTCCTTCTTCAACATCGAGGTCGGCACCGATACGGCCAATGATCAGACTTCCGTCGTCCTGAACGGTACCGTGGCCGGAAACATATACCCAGCGATTGTCAACAATAAGATATGGTTTATAAACGCCAAGAGGTTTTGGAGCCGGCGGTAAATTAAGTCCCAGTGCTTCGAAATTGGATTCAGGAGTCATGCAAAAGTTAAGATAAGGATAATTAATAGTATTGTTTTTTGAAAGATGCAAAAGTCACAGTCGATTACTCTTAAACAAACAAATTTAATACTAAAACACCCAACAAACCCATAACTGAGACTATTGTTTCCATGACCGACCATGTCAGCAACGTATCTTTAATACTCAAATTAAAATATTCTTTAAATAACCAGAAGCCGCCGTCGTTTAAATGGGAGAACATTAGACTTCCTGAACCGATAGACAAAACGATCAATTCGGGAGCAACAGGCGAGTGAATAAGCAAAGGGGAGAGTATACCCACTGTTGTTAATCCTGCAACGGTGGCTGAACCAACGCAAACGCGGATGATAGCGGCAATTCCCCAGCTCAGAACAATCGGGGATATATCAATACCGACCAAACCTTCTGCAATGTAGTTGCTCACGCCGCTTGCCGTCATGATCTCTTTAAAAACGCCAGCACCGGCAATGATCAACAGAATAACTGAAACGCCCTTGAACGCTTCTTCCATTGACTTACTGATACCTTTCATATTCAAACCACGCTGAATACCGAGGGTAAACGCAGCGAAAAGTACAGAAATCAGCATTCCAAAATAAGGTTCGGCAAGTAACGCAATGGCCTGATTGTCAGGATAAAGATTTTTAATTCCTGACATGGCCGTTAGGAGAAATACCGGAAGCAAAGCTGTAACAATACTAATACCCAAACCCGGTAATTCAGAGGTTGGTCTTGGTTTAACATTGAACAAATCTGCGTCCGGTTTGGGCGTAAACCTTTTCAGGGTACTTCCAAATATAGGGCCCGCAATGGCGATTGCCGGGATTGATACCATCAAACCATAAAACAAAGTTTTTCCTAAATCTGCATTAAGCTGACTGGCAATAGCGGCCGGAGATGGGTGAGGAGGTAAGTAACCATGAGCGACAGATAATGCGGAAAGCATCGGGATACCCACATACAATAAAGGAAGCCGGGCCGTAGCACTGATCATGAAAATCAGCGGGACCACAATGACAAAACCGGCATTGTAAAATAGTGGAATTCCGATTACAAATCCTGCCAGCGCCATTCCCCATTGAATATACTTCTGCCCGAACACGCCAATTAACGCATCCGTTATCCGTTGCGCGGCACCGCTGTCGGCAACGAGCTTCCCAAGCATGGCACCAAAACCTACGATCAAGACCAGGTCGCCAAGCGTACCGCCGACGCCTTTCTGAATTGCTTTACTTACTGTCACAACGTCAAGTCCGCTAGCAAGTCCTAAACCGATTGATACCAAAAGAAATGAGATGAAAGTATCAATTTTGAGCCATGCGATAAGCAGAATCAAGAATAAAATAGAAAGAAATGTCAGTAATAAAGGCATAGAAAGGAATTTAGGAAAATAGGTTTTTTACTTATAAGGACGCATACTAACAAATTTAACGATTGAACAGTATTTACTTTCCGATTTATTATTTCAAAAAATAGATGCAAACCAAAATTGTTACCTAAATAACAGCCTGAAAGGCTTACTATCTCAGCCCATGCGGCACGTTAACAAATTTAACGATTGAACAGTATTTACTTTCCGATTTATTATTTCAAAAAATAAATGCAAACCAAAATTTCAACCTAAATAACAGCCAGAAAGGCTTACTATCTCAGACCTTGCGGCACGCGTGGGAACGCCGGGAACGTCGAAAACCCGAATAATTCCTACCCACAATTAATCCTAAATTCCCCAGGATCACAACGATATAAAACGAATGTAGAATATGCCTTCAAGAAGTTTGTTAGAATGCCTAAAAATAGCGAAATTTGACTTTTTAGTAGTAACGGTATTGTAATAATCAAGTGAGTATTTGAATAATATCAATCTCTCATTTTAAATTTTTGATTCTTTTCTAATTGTTTATGGCAGAATCTTCAGGTGAAAACATTATCCCCATTAATATTGAGGATGAAATGCGAGGAGCATACATCGATTACTCGATGTCAGTTATTATTTCCCGCGCTTTACCCGACGTTCGCGATGGTTTGAAACCGGTGCACAGACGTGTTTTATATGGTATGTCTGATTTGGGTGTTAGCTACAATAAATCCCATAAAAAATCAGCTCGTATAGTAGGGGAGGTTTTAGGTAAGTATCACCCGCATGGTGATGCTTCGGTTTATAACACAATGGTTCGTATGGCTCAGCCATGGTCGCTGCGTTATATGCTGGTGGACGGACAAGGGAACTTTGGATCCGTTGATGGTGATTCTCCCGCGGCGATGCGTTACACAGAAGCAAGATTAAAACGACTTGCCGATGAATTGTTAAATGATCTCGGTAAGGATACGGTTGATTTTCAGCCCAATTTCGATGACTCTCTTGAAGAACCGACCGTTCTTCCTGCAAAATTTCCGAATTTGCTTGTCAATGGATCGTCAGGTATTGCGGTGGGGATGGCGACAAACATGGCACCGCACAATTTGTCGGAAGTTGTGGATGGCGTGCTTGCTTACATCGATAATAACGATATTGAGATTTCCGAGTTGATGCAACACGTGAAAGCTCCTGATTTCCCGACCGGAGGTATTATATACGGATATCAGGGCGTGCGTGCCGCAATGGAAACAGGTCGCGGCCGTATCATTGTGCGTGCGAAGGCATCTTTTGACGTGACGAAAACGGGTCGTGAACAGATCATCGTTACGGAGATTCCTTACATGACCAATAAGGCGACCATGATTGAAGGTATCGCCGGCTTGATTAATAATAAAAAACTGGATGGTATTTCGGATATCCGTGATGAATCGGATAGAGACGGAATGCGTATTGTTTTCGATCTTAAAAAGGATGCGATTCCGAATATTGTTCTGAATCACCTTTACAAATACACGCCGCTTCAATCATCTTTCAGTGTAAATAATGTGGCGCTTGTAAAAGGCCGCCCCGTGATGTTGAACCTGAAAGATCTGATCAAACATTTCATCGATCACCGTATCATCGTGATTACACGTCGTACGGAATATGAATTGCGTGAAGCAGAAAAGAGAGCACATATTTTACAAGGTTTAATTATTGCGCTTGATAATCTTGATGCAGTAATTGCTTTGATCCGCAGTGCCCGTGACCCGGAAATTGCGAAAAATGGTTTGATGGAGAATTTTGCGTTAAGTGAAATTCAGGCCAAAGCCATTCTTGAACTTCGTCTGCAAAGATTGACAGGTCTTGAAAGAGATAAGATTATTAAGGAGTATGACGAAATAATGCTCGTGATTACAGATTTGAAAGACATTCTTGCCAATGAATACCGCAAGTATGACATTATCAAAACTGAATTAACGGATATCAAGGATCGCTACGGTGATGCACGTCGTACGCAAATTGAATTTGCTGCTGAGGAATTCAGTGACGAAGATATGATCCCTGATGAAGAAATGCTTATTACCATTTCTCATGAAGGTTACATCAAACGTACGCCATTGGCTGAGTATCGGACACAGACAAGGGGTGGGGTAGGTTCCCGTGGTGTAAAAACCAAGGATACCGATTTCACTGAACATTTGTTCTCGGCTACAATGTTAAATTATCTGCTCATCTTTACCGAATACGGTAAGTTGTTCTGGATGAAGGTGTATGAAGTGCCGGAAGGAAGCAAAACATCAAAAGGAAGGCCGATTCAGAATTTGATCAGCCTTGAAAACGGTGATTCTATTCGATCGGTAATCAATGTTCGTACTTTGACAAATGAGGATTATATCAACAATAATTACCTCATTATGTGTACAGAGCAAGGTACGATTAAGAAAACTTTACTTGAAGCTTATTCTCGTCCACGTACAAACGGTATCATCGCAATCTCGATTAAAGAGGGCGACCGGTTGTTAAATGTTGCCCTGACAAATGGGGATAATGACATCGTGATTGCTTCAAGTGCTGGTCGTGCCGTACGATTCAATGAAAAAGGAGTGAGGCCAATGGGAAGAACAGCCGCTGGTGTTCGTGGTATTAACCTGACTGATCCTGCAAATAAGGTTATCGGTATGGTTTGTATCAATCGTGAAGATGCACAATTGTTGGTTGTTTCTGAAAATGGATTTGGAAAACGCTCATTGATTGATAGTTACCGCGTCACGAACCGTGGTGGTAAAGGAGTGTCAACGATGAATGCGACCGATAAAGTTGGAAAACTTGTAGCCATTCGCGAAGTTACCGAACAGGACGATTTGATGATCATCACAAGAAACGGTATTGCCATTCGTATGAGTGTTCTTGATATTCGTCAGGCCGGACGTAACACCCAGGGTGTTAAACTGATCCGTCTTAACAATTCTGATGAAATCACCTCGGTAACCCGAATCCTGAAAGATCCGGATGAAAAGGCGGAGGAACTGGACGAAGATGGAAACGTGATCGTAAGCGATGTAACTGATTCACTGATCATAAAAGGAGATGATGCGGAAGTGATAGAAGATGATATCGCGGATGAAATTGAAAGTGGAGATGACGAAGACGAGGATGCTGAAAATGACGATTCTGACGCGCCAGAGGCATGATTTTTATAATAATTAAGATTAATTATTAATATTTGTATTTTAGTAATGTTCATTCACAACCAATCGAGATCTATGAAAAAAATGTTTTTTGTTTCTGCACTTGGCCTTATTAGCTTTTCTGCATTTTCGCAGGATGCTATTAACAAGGCGATGGTAGATCAACTCCGCAAGGATAAAGAAAAAAGCGATAAAGGGGTATCAGATCCAAAAGCAAGTGCAAAAGCAGCTTTTTGGATGGATCGTGCTACCACTTATTCTTCCATAGCATCACAAAGTTCTGAGTTAGATTCAAGTGCTGCAAAAACTGCTTTTGAAGCATATAAAAAAGCTGCCGAAATTGATCCCAAAAAAGCGAAAGATGCTCAGAAGTTTCTAACCGGAGAGGATCCTTCTTTGTTCAACGCTTTTGTAAGACAAGGAGCAGAAAAATATCAGAATAAAAACCTTGTTGGTGCTTTGGAAATGTTCCAGTTGGCGCAGCAAGTAAACGCGAAAGATACACTTGCAAGTTTGTACGGCGGTATTGCTGCGCAGCAAATCGACAAGAAAGAAGAAGCAAAAACTCAATTTGAGAAATATGCTGAAAACGGAGGAAAAGATCCAAGTGTATTCTACGGTCTTGCTCAATTGTATCGCGCAGAGAATAACTTCGATAAAGCGGTTGCAACTTTGAATAAAGGTTTGGAACGTTCCCCAAATAACAAAGATCTTAAATCTGAGGTTGTTAACATTTTATTAGCTTCCGGTAAAGAAGATCAGGCGATTGCCGAGTTGACTAACCTTACGAAATCTGATCCAACAAATGTTCAGAATATCGTGAACCTTGGTATTCTTTATGATAACATGAATACCAAATTGGGTACGAAAATCAAAGAAGTGCAAGGTAAATTGGGATCCGGAACTACTAAATCAGCTGAACTAACCAAGAAGTTGGAAGCTGAAAAAGGGAAGATTGAGATTTACGATGGAGAAATTAAACGTATTGGTGCTTTAATTAAAAAAGCTCCGAAACCTGACTTGAAGCGCCAGTTGGCTGACGTTACAGCTAAAAAGAAAGAAGCGACAGAAGCAATCGTTTCAATCCAGGGAGAGATTAAAACTGCGGAAGAAGCTGCCAAAGGAAATGATAATACGGCGCTTGAAAAAGAATTGGCAGATTTGAAAGCTAAAAAAGCGACAGCAAATAACGAAGCAATCGCTGCATACAAAAAAGTTCTGGAACTTGATGCTGCCAATTACGATGCGCTTTATAACCTTGGTGTTTTCTACTTTAACGAAGCTGTTGAATTGAAACGTGAAGTTGACAACATGAGCATGACGGAATACCAGGCAAAAGGTAAAGAAGTTGAAGGTCGTGTTTGTGGCCGTTTCAAAAAGGCAAAACCATACTTCGAGAAAGCGATCCAGGTTAAGGACGAAGCAGATGCAAAAGAAAACCTTGCTACTGTAAACAGTGTACTTGAACAATTTGCTGGAAAGCAGGTCGTATGTGTTGAAGAATAAGAAGTAATTCAAATTTGGAAGGAAGATACTATTTCATAGTATCTTCCTTTTTTTGACAGATAATCTATTTAACATAATATAAATTATACAACAAATAGATATCGATTTTCAGGCTCTGAGAATTCATTGTAGCGAGCTGTGGGTCGATCAGAATGATTTGATTAAACCTAAGGAGTTCGTATTGGAAAAATTGGTGTTATAATTACTTGAAAACCAATTTAGTGAAGCTGAATTTTTTTAAATTTTTTCTGAGAAATCAAAACCAAATTCAGTGATAAATGATCCCGGTATTGACTTTAAGTTATTTTGGAGGAAAATGTTTATAAACATCACCGCGCGAGTATATTGTAATGAAATGTAATATGTGAATTTGACCATTAATGTATTTCAATCCGATCCGCCAATCTCCGACTCTAATCTTATAAAAGCCCTTATTTTGTTTGCCTTTTATTTCTTCGCATCCTGGTATATCATAGATGTTGCTGGACTTTTCGGCAATTTCCAAAACTTCGAAAGCTTGTTTCTGAATATAGTCTGGACATTTTTTTAATTCCTTCGAAAAAGATTTGGCCAATGTTATTTCCACCCCATTTCTTCTTTAAAGTTTGAATAACTTATGGTTTCTTCCTTCTCTTTTTTTTTCAAAATCTCGCTAAAGTAAAAATCCTCCAACTCCTCATTTTCAATCAGAACCAGAATTTTCTCCATTTCATCATCACTCCAATTACCTCTTTGCTTTTTAACCGAGAATAAGGTCGGCTGCATCCCTATCTTCTCAGCTAAATACGAATTTTTATACCCTGATTTATTGATCAGATTGCCCATATTCCTTTTGAGCTCTTTATAATTTTGAATGACCTCTATCATATTGATTTTTTATATAACAAATAACATAATATAAATATAGAAAAAAGTATATAAACCTATATTTCTTTGGGTGCAAATTATTGCAACTTTTTCAATTTTGCAAAAGAGTATCCAGGGTAACCGATTCTCTTAAAATCATAGTATGTTTGTAGAAGTAACAAATCTGGTGTATGAATATCCTGGTCATTGAAGACGAAGAAAGGCTGGCAATTCTGGTAAAACAGGGATTGGATGATAATGGGTATACAACAACCCTCGCCTTTGACGGCCTGACAGGTAAATACATGGCCATTCAAAATGATTACGATCTGATAATCATGGATATAATTTTGCCAGGCATCAATGGAATAGATTTATGCAAGGAAGTGCGAAGTGTAAAACCGGATATACCCATTTTAATGTTGACCGCTCTCGGAACAACCAACAATAAAGTGGAAGCTTTTGACGCAGGTGCAGATGATTACCTGGTGAAACCATTTGATTTTAGAGAGCTGCATGTAAGGTTACGCGCTCTGACAAAACGTAGTGCGGTCAATGCGAAACGCCAGGATTATATTTTAAAATATGCCGACCTGGAATTGAACGACAAAACAAAAATCGTGAAGCGTTCGGGAGTTGAAATTGTTTTGACTCCGAAGGAATTCAAGTTGCTGGAATATATGATGCAAAATAATGAACGCGTTTTGTCAAGGACGGAAATCGCTGATAAGGTTTGGGATACGCATTTTGATACCGGGACGAATTTCATTGATGTATATATCAATTATCTTCGAAAGAAAGTTGACAAGAATTTTGAACAAAAATTAATCCATACAAAACCTGGGATGGGATTTATTCTTAGAACAGGAGAATTATAATTTTATTACCCGCAAGATCATGATCGTCGCAGCTGCCCAAACGATTCCTAAAAGAAAAAGTACTACCGAAAATCTGGAAGACCATTATCGGCTCGTAGATCTTGCTGCAGATCATGGAGCTCAGCTTATTGTATTTCCCGAGATGTCACTCACCGGATATGAGCGCGAATTTGCTGCCGAACTGTCGTTTGAAAAAAATGATGCGCGACTGGATAAGCTTAAAAATCTGGCTTCTAATAGGAATATCATTATTCTGGCGGGAGCCCCTATCCTTCTGGAATCCGGACTTTATATTGGAATGTTCGTTCTTGAACCAAACCAGCCAGAACGGATTTATACGAAACAATATCTCCATGATGGTGAGGAAATCGTGTTTGTCCCAGGCATTAATAGTGACATTTTGATTAATCTGGAAGGCGAAATTATTTCCCTGGCTATCTGTGCGGACATAACCAATCCGGCTCATCCGGCAAAAGCCGCTGCACTGAATAGCTCACTTTACATAGCCAGTATTTTTTACACGCCCAATGGAATTCAACAAGGGCTTTCGGATCTACAAAGTTATGCTAACATGTTTATTATGAATGTGTTAATGTCGAATTTTGGAGGTATGTCTTATGGAATGCAAGCGGCTGGACGAAGTTCGTTTTGGAATGTTGATGGCGAAATAATTGGCGGATTTGACGGCACCGGCGAGGGTTTGCATATTGTAGAAAAGAACAATACTGGCTGGAAGTCAACTGTTATCCAAACCACTTAGGTCATGAAGATACGTACGAAATTAAGTATTCTTTTTACTGTATTGACTGCAACGATCCTTTCAGTTTTCGCAGCATTGGTATACTATTCGGCGTATCAGAGTCGTGAAAACGAGTTTTTTAAAAGGCTGCATCAGGAAACACTTACGAAAGGGAATCTTTTTTTCGAGGCGAAGGTGGATGCACATACTTTGCAGACCATCTATAAAAACAACAGGGAAACGATCAACGAAGTGCAGGTTGCGATTTATGACACATCGTTTAATTTGTTATATCACGATGCCGCAGAGATTGACGAAGTAAAGGAAACAAAACAGATGATAAATCGTATCAGAGCGAAAAAATCTATCCGTTTTTATCAGAATGACTGGCAGGTCGTCGGTTTATTGTTTTCTTATGAAGGAAAAAACTATATTTTGACAGCGTCTGCTTACGATGAATATGGATATAATAAATTAAGAAATTTGAGCAAAACGATATGGCTGGTATTCATTTGTTCAATTGTTTTGATCTATGCGGCGGGAAGATTTTTCTCGCAAAAGGCATTACTTCCCGTTACAGAAATTGTTGCCAACGTGAGAACTATAACTGCTTCAAATCTGGATCTCCGGCTAAGTCATGCGGAAGGAAAGGATGAGCTGGCGGAACTGGCCGATACTTTTAATCAAATGCTGGATCGTCTGGAGAATTCTTTTGATGCTCAGAAACAGTTTGTTTCAAATATTTCTCACGAGGTGAGGACACCGTTAGCAGTGCTGATTACGGAATTAGAATTGTCGACTTATAAGGAGCGGAGTATAGCAGAATATCAGAAAGTGATCAATAATACCTTGATTGACGCGCATCGATTATCCAAGCTTTCCGACAGTTTGCTGGATTTTGCAAAAGCAAGTTTCGATCCACAGGAAATAGGGTTTAAAGAGGTTAGGATAGATGAAGTATTGCTCGATGCAAAACAGAAGGTGCAAAAGGAGATTCCTGAGTACCTGATTGACATACGTTACGAAAACGAATTCGAATACGATAATGAAATTTCAGTAGTGGGGAATGAGTACTTATTGAATGTAGCATTCTCAAATTTGTTGGAGAACGGAGGGAAGTTTTCCAACAATCCGGTTACTACGGTAAATATAAATTTTAATTTTAATAATATCATTTTAATGTTTTCTGATCATGGAATTGGAATTTCTGAGGAAGATTTAAAATTAATTTTCACTCCATTTTTTCGGGGAACTAATAAAAAATTTGCTGAGGGAAATGGTATCGGCCTCTCCCTCACCCAGAAGATTATCTCCCTCCATAAAGGTACTATCTCGGTAACCTCAAAAATCGGTGAAGGGACAATTTTCATGGTAACACTCCCCCACCTTTAAAAGTATATACCTGACCGGCTGTTATTGCGAACCACTCTCCTACGCTTCTAAGGCTGATATTAACGCTCTAATTTTTTTCTAATAATTTTCTATGAGTTCTCTAACGGTGCTTCTTACGAAGTAAATGCACTTTTGCTATCATATTAGCAATCAATAAGAAGGAGATGCATTTTAAAATCCTAAGTACCGCCATCGTTATCACGTTTTGCCTTTTTGAAACGGTATCTGCCCAGACAAATTATAGTTTGCAACAAGCTTTGCAGGCGGCAAAAACGAATAACCCAAATTTGAAAAGGGAACAATTTAATGTAAATGTTGCTGAAACAGATATTATTACGGCAAGTTTACGTCCCAACCCTGTCTTGAACAATCAGTCTTTACAACTGATCAAAGCTTCGAAATTTCCGGATAATAGCAATTGGTCCAATCACTTGAACCGCCAGGTCTGGTGGCAGGTTACCAAGCCGTTCCAAATGCCGCAGTTAAGAAAGAACAAAATTGATTATGCCAATCAGAATGTTATTCTTAACCAGAAAGCGTACACTGAAACGGAACGAAATTTATTTCAGGATGTAGCAAGCAAATGGCTGGACGTATGGTCGGCCCGTAAACAACTTGACATATTAAATATTGCTAAAAGTAATATAGATACTTTGGTGAATATCAATAAAGTACGTTTGAAAAATCAGGTGATCACGACGACCGATCTGGCCAGAACCGAGCTTCTTGCAAATCAGTATAATGTTCAAATGAAGTCTGCCGATCAAAACTATAAAAATGAGATTGTAAATCTGAAATATCTCATGGGCATTCAGGAAGATATAAACGTTGACACGACCGATAATTTTCAGTTTGTTTTTCCTGCGAATGTTGATGATTTGTTACAACAGGCATTACAGTCGCGCAGTGATATTCAGACTTTGAAGTCGACAATCGATGTTGCGAATTCCAATATAAAACTTCAAAAATCAATGGCACTTCCTGTTCCTGAATTAGGTGCAATTTTTAACCCACAGAACGGCGTGCCTTACCTTGGTGTTTATGGAACCATTGCCATTCCGATTTTCTCCCGTAACCAGGGCGAGATAAAAAAATCTCATGTATTGAAACAACAGGCCGAACAGGATTTGCTGGCAACACAATCGCTGATTCAAAGTGAGATTTCAACGGCATATAGCAGTTACATAACCCAGAAGCGGAATCTTCAAAATTTTACCGGATTGCTGGCGCAGTCTCAGACGATTTTAAACAATGTCAAATATTCATATCTGCGCGGCGGAACGACGATTATCGATTTTTTGGAAGCACAGAGAAGCTGGCTGGACACCCAACAACAATACTACGAAACCTTACAACGATACCGTCAGAGCTACATTAAACTATTGTATGCTTCGGGGATCATTAATCAAATCGCGCAATAACATCATGAAGAATTTATTTAAGTACGGCTGGCTGTTTGGAATACTGCTTTTCTCCTGCGAGAAAAAGGCTGAGAAAACCGAGAAGGTGGAAAATATAGAACCGAAGATTACCGAAAACGGCGCGGAAATAGAATTTCCAAAAGCCGAAAGTGTTAAATTTTTTCAAACCGAAACAATTGGCAGCAGCTCCTTGACTGCTGACATAACAGCTCCAGCGACGGTCTCAGCGACAGTGGTCAGGTCCAATGAAGGCGCGTCTCAGAATATTGTTTTGTTTCAAAATCCGGATCTTGCCGGCAGTTATACCCAGCTTATCCAGCATTTGATTACAATTAATCAGATTCAAAATGTAAATATAAAACAGCGGAAAATTGAATTAAGTCGCGTTCAGGATTTGCAGCAACACGGCGCCGCTACGGGTAAGGATTTACTAGACGCACAGACGGCAATGTCGATGGAACAAACCAATCTGTCCAATGAAAGAGCCGCATTAATTGAGCACGAAACCAAATTGAAAGAAGGTGGATTTCAGGCAGATTTGTTGCGTAAGGCGAAGACGGGAACGGCTTATATTACTTGCGATATTCCTGAAAATGCAATAAGTAAAATTCAAAACGGAAGGCAGTGTACAGTACAATTCACTGCTTTTCCAAATGACAAGTTTACAGGGATCATTGATAATGTTGCTGATATGGTAGATCCGACGACGAGGATGGTTAAGCTTCGTGTCAGTATGAATAACGCGGACGGAAAACTTAAAGCGGGTATGTTCGGAACCGTTGGGTTCGGCGTCAGTGAAGGGAAGAATATAAGTGTCAATAAAGATGCGTTGATCACGATACAGGGAAAAAGTTATGTTTTTGTGAAAAAGGGAGCTAACGGCTTTCAGCGTAAAGAGGTTAACATCGGCGATCAGGTTGGCGACCGGATTATCGTTTTTTCCGGATTGGATAATGGCGACTCCGTAGCGATCAAAGGCGTTATGCAGTTGAAAGGACTTTCGTTCGGTTACTAAAACCAGTTAGAAATCATGTTACAAGCACAAATATTTATCGGAAAAGATCAGTTTTTCCGCGAGCAGCCGCTATATGAGTACATCATGCAACTACTCATGAAAGAGAAAATTCGCGGTGCAACCGTGTTCATCGGAAGACTAGGCTATGACGAAACGAAACACCTGAACAGGCCATATGACTTATTTAGTTTTGACGAAACGCCCGTTTTGATCACATTCATAGACGAAGAAGAAAATGTAAAATCAGCTTTAACAAAGCTTCGAAAAGAAGTAAAAAGCGGGTTTATTATTACACATCACGTAGACCAATGGAATTAGATGATTAAGAACTTGCTTTTTTTTAGTTTACGAAACAGATGGGTGGTCATTTCCATCAGTTTTGTCTTGATGGGTATCGGATACTGGTGTTTTACACAGCTTAAAATTGAGGCATATCCCGATATCGCAGATACCAATGTAATTGTGATCGCTCAATATCCGGGCCGTGCAGCTGAGGAAGTTGAGCAACAGGTTACGGTTCCGATTGAACGTGCGCTTCAAAATACGCCTAATGTTTTAGACCGCAGAAGCCGGACAATTTTTGGACTTTCTGTTGTGCAGCTTACTTTTAAGGACGGAACAGACGATTATTTTGCCAGACAACAGGTTTTGGAACGAGTAGCGGCCGCTGAGTTGCCGGCAGGTGTAGCGCCCGAACTTGCTCCCCTATCAACGGCCGTTGGTGAAATTCTTCGTTATGTTGTGGAAGCGCCACCAACTTTTAGTCCAACGCAATTACGTGATTTGCAGGATTGGGTTATCAAGCCTGCTTTGCTGCAAGTTCCTGGGATTGCAGATGTTACAACATTTGGCGGGCCACTGAAACAATTCCATATTCTTACTTCTCCGCAAAAACTGGTAAAATACGGTTTGTCTTTACAAAACGTTATGGATGCCGTAAATGCAAATAACCAGAATACCGGAGGAAATATTATTTCTCGCGGCGGACAGGGTTTCGCTGTTCGTGGCTTGGGTGCGATTAAGAATGAAAATGATATTCAGAATATTGTTTTAAAATCACAAAATGGCGTCCCGGTATTTCTTCGTGATGTGGCGACTGTGGAAATTACACCGCCGCCACCAAGTGGGGTGATGGGCTATACCATTACAAAAGACAGCGTGGACGTCAGTGGCGGCGTTGAGGGAATTATTTTGCTGCGCCGTTATGAAAACCCGAGCGAAGTATTGAAAGTATTAAAGCAAAGAATGGCGGATTTACAGGGAAGCGAGCTGCCGGAAGGCGTTACTTTACGACCACTTTACGACAGAAGTTTCCTGATCGATCACTCTCTGGAAACCGTTGCCCATACCCTCTTTGAAGGAATTTCGATTGTTATTATTCTATTGATTTTCTTCCTGGGAAGTGTCAGAAGTGCATTGGTTGTTGCGCTCACCATTCCATTTTCCTTGTTGTTCGCTTTTATTTTGATGCGTCTGACCGGTATTCCTGCCAACCTACTTTCGCTCGGCGCGATTGACTTTGGTATCATCGTGGATGGGGCCTGTGTAATGGCCGAACATTTGATCAGAAAATACAGGACCGCAACGGCTGAGGAGAAAAAACAGGGGATTGTGAAGATCACATTGCTTGCCGCGCAGGAAGTTGGTCGTGAAATTTTCTTTTCGGTCACCATCATTATCCTGGCATACATGCCAATTTTACTAATGACTCGGGTAGAAGGAAAATTGTTCTCTCCTATGGCTTTAACGCTCGCATTCGCGGTTATCGGCTCAATGCTGGCGGCGTTAACTTTTATACCAGTGTTAATTTCCTTCGCTTACAAGAAACAATTGGCGAATCCGGACAAGCCTATGAAGGAACACAAGAATTTTATTCTTGACGGACTGACGAACCTTTATGCCAAAACAGTTGCCAATTTTTTGACACATTACAAATCCGCCGTTTTAATTGGGTTTGCTGTTGTGATGGTTTTAGTTCTGTGCGGCGCTAAATTAGGCTCTGAATTTCTTCCAACTCTGGACGAAGGTTCTATCTTTCTGCGTGGAAATTTTGCATCCGGTATCACCATTCAGGAAAACGCAAGTTATGCGCCGAAGATTAGAAGTATCATTGCAAAATATCCGCAGATATCGTTTGTAATTACCCAGTCGGGCCGGAATGATGATGGTACGGATCCATTTCCTGCCAACCGGAACGAGATTCTGATCGGGTTGAAAGACTACGATCTTTGGGCCAAGACAATTACCAAAAAGGAGCTTGTCGATAAAATTAAAAAGGATCTCCAAGCTCAGTTACCTTCGGTTGCTTTCTCTTCCGGTCAGCCAATTATTGATCAGGTAATGGAGATCGTAACGGGAAGCGCGGCCGACCTGGCCATATCGATTGTCGGGGATGATCTGACCATGATGCGCCAGAAAGCGGATAGTATTGCTGCGATTGTAAAACAAACTACCGGTGCGGAAAACGTAAACATAGAACAGGAAGGTCCTCAGGATCAGCTGGCAATCAACATCAATCGCCAGAATGCTGCACGTTTTGGCCTAAATGTCGCCGATATCCAGAATATGATCGAAGCAGCAATCGGTGGCAAGACCATTTCTACCTTGTATGACGGTACGAAGCGTTATGACATTGTTGTGCGTTTCCTGCCAGAGTACAGAAACTCCATTGATGCGATTAAAAACCTTCAAATTCCGTCATTAACCGGTGCTATGATACCAATGAATCAGTTGGCTGATATTCATTTCATAGAAGGTCAGACGAATATTTACCGCTACGGAAGCAAACGAATGGTAACCGTCAGAACGAACATTCGCGGACGTGATCAGGGCGGATTCGTGGCGGAATTGCAGAAGAAACTGGATGCCAAGGTGCATGTTCCAAAAGGTTACAGTATTGTTTACGGCGGTCAGTATGAAAACCTCGAACGTGCGGGAAAACAACTGGCATTCACCATTCCGCTGACCATTGTGATGGTGTTCCTGTTCTTGTTTATGTTATTCAAAAACCTGGCTCACACGATGGTTACTATGAGCTGTATACTTTTCGCGCTTGGTGGTGGAATTGTTGCTTTGCTGATACGTGGCTACTACTTTAACGTTTCTGCCGGCGTCGGCTTTGTAAGTATTTTTGGAATTTCGGTCATGGCCGGTGTACTACTGGTGTCTGCACTCAACCGGGCGTCTTTGAACCCAGATAACGATCTGCGGAGTAATGTTTTATCGGCATCTACTAACCAACTTCGGGCACTTTTGTCGATATTGGTAGTCGCAATTATTGGTTTGGTGCCAGCAGCCATTTCATCAGGAATCGGTTCAGATGTTCAAAGACCTTTATCGACTGTAATCATCGGTGGTCTGACCAGTACCTTAATCTTTGCTCCAATCCTTTTGCCACCGCTATATTTATGGGCAGAAAAACGCAGGAAGGTGAAACCTGCCAAAGACGAGGATAACCTGGACTAAATTGGATGTTTGTCGAAAAGCGTAAAAACTGCCGCGGGTTCGTGTGCGGTTTTTACGCTTTTTAATGTAATGGTCTTGAAACGGCAATTCACGAATATCAAGATGATGTAATATTGGAAAAACCATTGTTTTCTCTATTAAAAAAACGCTTCTTAATATTTATATATAAATAAATTGTATATATAGTTTAATATTTTTATATTGTATTGAACTTAATAATGAAACTTATGAAAATTGCTATTTGGGAAAATCGGTCCATGCGGGTGTTTTCGAGAATTGCCCTCTTTTTCAGTATGACAATTGTTATTAGCTGTTGTGTTAAAGAAGATCGGTGTGTTGTAAATGTTGATCTCCAAAACACACAGTCGTTTCTAGAGGGAAAGAAAGTTTATCTCGGAGAAGTATCTTCCAGGAAATTTTTGGATTCAGCCATTGTGAAAAATGGAAAATTTATACTATCAACCAGTGCTCAAGATATCGCTGTTCCTTTTGAAGCCAGCTTGTTATATGCAACCGGTAATAAAAATCATCCTGTTTGGATGTTAGGATTCTATAATCCATTTAAGGATAAAACATTCATGAGCACCTTCTATGCCGAAAAGGGAGCAATGAACTTCGTAGTCAACAAGACCTCTAATATGCGGAAAAAGGAAGCAATTGAACTTACTTTTGTCAACATTAACAAGCAGACTGAGGCATCCTACCGGTTTCCGCAATTCAAATCATCCAAAGACCACAATTCAGCTGAATACAATAAAGGTTTAATCAGGAAATTCCCTAACTCTGTCTATTTGCTGCATCAGCTGAACTGGCAAAAGAAACAATTTTCTGACGAACCAATAGCTAATTTATTACATCTATGGGATAAATCGGTTCATGATTTTCCTATCTATCAACAATTAGTGCAGCATATCAGATATAAAAATCCTGAAGGAGATCTATTTCCGGCAAGCGTAGCATTTTTCAATTCTGATCTTTCACCGGTAGATTCAATTCTTGATGAAAATAAAGATAATCTGATAATTTTTTTGGCAAGCTGGTGCGGTCCATGTAGAAAGGAAATACCTCAGATCCGGAAAATATTCGAAAGTAACAGTAAAGACGTCAATATTGTCAGTGTATCCATCGACAGAGACGATGAGGCCTGGAAAAAAGCGTTGGAAATGGAAAAAATGCCGTGGCAACAGCTGCTTCTCAAACGTGACAGCTCGTATGTGAAATTAGACAAGCAATATGATTTAAATGCAGTTCCAGTTTGGATAATGGTAGACGCAAACGGAAAAATCATGGCAAAACACGTAGGGCTTGAAGAAGGTGAAGATGCCATTGATAAAAAAGTTACAAGGTTAATTTCCAATCGATCAATTTAAAAATAAATCCGCTTCTCGTATCAATACCTAAAATTATCTTAAGTTTATATTACTTCTGTAATAATAGTTTTAAATATTCTTTTCGTTAGTTTTGGTCTGGCTTTCTAATTCATCTAACACACACTATGTTAATGGTAAAACGTTGCTCAATAAGGTTATTTGCTATATTTTTCCTTCTCGTATTTATAAGCATTCAGTCCGAGGCTCAGGAAAGTCAAGGTCAGATCAGCGGCAGGCAAAAGTTGGGTTTAGAATACAAGTCTTACGGTATCGGGGTGGCAGGAGCCAAAGGAGGCCGGAACAGAGAAGGTATTAATGCCTTTTACTGCTGGCAAATACTGGGTAATAATAAACATCAAATATCCATTTCTCCCCAAATTGGCTTTTTGCTGGATACTAATATTCAGACGCGTCTATTGCAGACCGTATCCATTGATTATAACTTGAATATTTCATAAAGGCTGGAATTAGGAGTATTTATTGGAATTAGCCATGTGCTCACAAAATTGGCATTTGACCGTTATGAGTATAACGATTATGGAGAATTTGAAAATAAGGGAAAATTTCGAGGTCAGGTATCGCCTTCGTTTGGAGGAAGGGTTGGCTGGAAATTCATTAGAAGGTCCAATTATTCAATCAGTCCGTATGCCGCCCTATCGTTCATAAAACTGGACAGAAGTTATGATGGTAGCATTTTGGGCTTTAAAAGATCAGCCTCAATCGGGTTAACGTGCAATTTTTAAACTTATGAGAATTATTTTATTGGTTTTGTTTTTTGCTTTGATTTCCTGTAAGGACAATGAAAAAGTAATTATTCCGGCCACTTTGACCAACAATCCGCTCCAATCGAAATTGGATTCAACAGTGCAAAAGATCTTTACTGATAATTTCGAAAAACTGGACTGTCCGGGTATTTCTATTGGAATTTTAAAAGATGGTAAAACTAATTTCTATGGGTATGGTGAAACCGCACAGGGGAATCTTATCATACCTGACGAAAATACATTTTTTGAAATTGGTTCTATCACTAAAACCTTTACAGCCATCGCCGTAGCGGAAATGCTTCTGAACGAACAAATGGATATCGACACTCCGATCAGAAGTTATCTGCCTTCAAACTTGCCTACACTTCAAAGAAACGGAATCGAAGTAAATTTTAAACATCTTTTAACGCATACTTCTGGTCTGCCGAGAATGCCAAATAATTATTCCGCTATTGAGCAATATGAAGGTTATGGTAACGAAAAACTATACCAGTATTTGAATAATGTACAACTTGAATCTACGCCTTTTACCAAATCAAATTACTCCAACACAGGCTTTGCTATACTGGGAAATATTCTTGAAAGGCATTATAAAGTAAATTATAATGAACTGATAACGAATCGAATCTTAAACCCGTTGCATTTGAACGATACAAAGGTCAACTTCGAAGATACTGATGTAACCAGATGGTGTAAAGGATATGCCAACGGAAAAGAAACGGACTATTGGAAAACCATGAACGCTTTTAATGGCGCGGGCGTACTTAAATCTACTGTAAAAGATTTGCTTTTATACGCCAATGCCAATTTATCGCCGCCTGAAAATACATTGGGTAAAGCGATTAAACTGTCACATCAAAAAGCTTTTGAAGACGCTGACGGCGAGTCAGGTTTGGCCTGGGTATTGTCAGCACCTAAGAAAAATTCAACAAAACGAGTTTTTTGGCATAATGGTGGCACAGGTGGGTTTAACAGCTGGCTCTTCATCAACGAGGAGAATAATTCGGCCCTGGTAATTCTATTCAATTCCTATGCTGAAACAAGCCAAAGGAATGAGTTCATATCTTCTCTACACAATATCATATCAGAATGATGGCTAGTTGAGGCGTTAGAAACTACCGGCGGTGAAAACATTATATTTCTGGCAAAATACTTTATGCGCCTCCATAATTCATTAAAATCGGAAATCTGCATGAATGAATTTAGCTGTAATTAATGAAAGCCCGTCTCGCAACAATGCATCAGACGGGCTTTTATTAATACATACTCAATTATTTTCAACCAATATCACAAATCGTCACCCCCTGTTTCAACGAAGCAATATCATCCTTACGGCTAGGAATAAACTCCTGCGCGACAAATCCTTTATAACCGGTTTCAACAATCGCCTTCATGATCGCCGGATAGTATAATTCCTGCGTTTCATCTATCTCATTCCGGCCCGGAACTCCGCCTGTGTGGTAATGTCCGATATACTTATGGTATTTTCTGATCGTCGCAATTACGTCACCTTCCATAATTTGCATGTGGTAAATGTCATAAAGCAGTTTGAATTTTTCAGAACCGATCATTTCACAGAGACCTGCACCCCACTCTGTCCGATCGCACATGTAATCCCGGTGATTCACTTTGCTGTTCAAAAGCTCCATGATTAGCGTGACATTGTGTTTCTCAGCAGAAGGCATCAGTTTCCTCAAACCTTCTGCGCAGTTACGCATACCGTCAACATCGGACATCCCATTGCGATTTCCTGAAAAACAGATAACCGTTGTATATCCCGCTGCCTGAAGTTTTGGGAAAATCTCTTCATAACTTTTTACCAGCGCATCATGGTTTTTCGGGTCGTTAAACCCTTTTTCGATTCCCATGCCTGCACCATTTGGCAAAGCGCAAGTAAGACCGTATTTTTTCAGTATCGGCCATTCTTCCGGTCCGAGCAATTCGATTGATTTCAAACCGATTTTTTGACATTCTTGCGCAAATGTTTCCAATGGAATTTTGGAATAACACCATTTACAAACCGAGTGGTTAATTTTCCCTTTAAGTTCCGGCCCAAGTGCCTTATCCGATGCGGCAAATACCTGACTCACCGAAAGTGGTAATGTGGAAAGCCCGGCTCCGGCGACTATTTTCTTTAATACTGAACGTCTGTTGGTATTCGTTTTCATTTTCACGGATATTTCGGTATGCGATAGATGCCTATTAAAATCGATTTATACCTCGATTTTCAAACTTAATGACGGTGTAGGCGTCTCCTGTTTATAGTATTGTTTGTTCTAAGGCTTATCCCTGGCTCCGTCGGAGCCTCCTTGCTTTTTCAGGAAACTCCTATGGAGTTAAGTTGACCCAAATCAAAGCATTTTATATAAACAGGAGGCTCCATGGAGCCGCTTTACAATTTCCGCTGGATTTTAAACAGTCTTTAAGCGATATCACAAATAGTTACCCCCTGTTTCAACGAAGCTATATCATCTTTCCGGCTCGGTACAAACTCTTGTCCGACAAAACCCTTGTAACCCGTTTCTACAATGGCTTTCATGATCGCAGGATAATAAAGCTCCTGCGTCTCATCGATCTCGTTTCTACCTGGAACTCCACCCGTATGATAATGTGCAATATATTTGTGATACTTTCTGATCGTAGTAATCACGTCACCTTCCATGATCTGCATGTGGTAGATATCATAAAGTAATTTGAACTTTTCAGAACCAACCATCTCACATAATCCTGCTCCCCAGGCCGTATGATCGCACATGTAATCTTTGTGATTTACCTTGCTGTTGAGTAATTCCATTACGAGCGTCACGTTGTGTTTTTCGGCAAGCGGCATTAACTTACGTAAAGCAATTGCACAGTTCATCATCCCGTCTACATCGCTCATACCACGACGATTTCCGGAGAAACAGATGATCTTATCATACCCGGCAGCCTGCACTTTCGGTATGATATCGGTAAAACCTTTGATCAGTTCTTCATGATTCTTAGGGTCATTAAAACCCTTGTCCAAACTCCGTGTCAGACCTTCTCCCCAGGGAAGTGCGCAGGTTAATCCGTGTTGTTTCAAGACCGGCCATTCTTCAGGACCGCAAAGTTCTATAGAGGTTAGGCCTATTTTCTTTGCTTCCACGGCCAGGGTTTCTAATGGAATTTTACTATAGCACCAACGACAGACCGAGTGATTGATTTTGCCATTTAATTTTGCACCTAACGCTTTTTCAGAAGCGGCCATCACATTGGTCATGGATATAGGCAAGCTCAAAGTGCCTGCTCCGGCTACGATATTTTTAAGTGCGGTACGTCTGTTGGAGGTACTTTTCATTGAACTGTAATTATTGTGGTTAGTGTTTTTATAAAATCAAGGTCTTGCACTCCCTTTGGTTTTTGTGGGGAAATCTTTGGGTATGGGCTGTGTCACTTTACCAGATGCGACCCATTCAGTACCACGTTGCAATGTGGTAATAAATCCTACACATTTCTGCGAGTAGTTTTCATGTCCGAGTGTCGTGTGGAAAATTTTACCTTTGCCATATTGCAATGTCATAAGCATTGGTTCAATTCTTCCGGATCCTCTTTGTTCCACCGGACTGTAAGCCGTTGCCAAAACTGTCACATTTTCAGCAGGACCTCTCAAACGGTCATACAGTTCATCTTTCTGGTGCAGCCATTCAGTGGGAAGACCTTTCATGATCGGATGATTTGCTTCTCTGCTCGTGACGACAAATTCATGCTGGTGACCATGACTTCCGCCCAAACCTTTTGTCGTATCTTTTACCATTTTTCCCTTTTCTTTATCAAAATAGAGATATGGGCCAGACTTTTCATTCCGTCCTTCCCAGCCACCAATCCCGATCATTTTGTTATAGGCAAGCCATTTCGGAAAAGCGTTGTCAGCAGCATGCACCACAACGAGTCCGCCGCCATTTTTTACAAATTTCTCAAAAGCAATCTTTGTATCTTCTGACCAGGAGTCGCCATTATAATTTGAAAGCACTACATCGTACTTTGAAAACTCAGGTTTGAAGCTGTCCATATTTTCTCCTTTTTTCGGAGTGGTCGTAATGTCAGCCGTAAACATCCCAGTCTCTTCCAGAAATTTTTTCATCATCACCGATCCTTCGGCCATGTTTCTATGATTGTTTTGCCCATCGATGATCAGCACTTTGTAGATTTTACGGGGAAGCGCCTTTACGTCGCAGGCAATTAGACACAAGATGAGCGTCCATGCAAAAAGTGAAAAATAAAATTTGAGAATCTTCATGAAATCGAAAAAATAAACCTGAATTGAAGTAAAATTCGTGAGGTGGATAATTCTACTATCCATTCCCGATTTTTAATTCAATTCAGGTTATATAATTAATACTTTTAAAAATAATTACACTTTTAAAATGTATTATTATTTTCCAGCTTTTTGAACAGATCCTTCTTTATAGATAGGACTGTTTTTGCTTCCGCCGGATTCAAGATAAGCAATCAGATCTCTCAGTTCTTTTGGATTCAGACCATTTATCAAACCTGGCAACATAATAGAAACCGGTGAGAGCTTGGTGGAAGTAACCTCCTTTTTAGATACTTTACGGATCGTTTTTTGATCAAATGGATTTTGAGCGATGTAATAAAAGTTCGCATCCTGGTTCATTTCTCTTCCCAAAACAGATTCTCCGTTTTTCAGCGTATAAATTGTAGAAGCATATTGATCGGATACCGCTTTATCCGGGATAATAATGGCTTCCAAAACATCACGTGTTGTGAACCTGTTTCCCAGCTGTGTTAAATCTGGTCCGATATCACTTCCTTCTCCCTGCATCATGTGGCATCTGCTACAAAGCACTGCCGAGAAAATTTTCTTTCCGGTCTCAAAATCTGCTCCGGCCAGACTGTCCTGAACCAAGCTTACAGCATTATCAACTTTCCAGCTTCTTCCAGGCCCTTTGGGAGTATATTCGATAGCCAAATCATTACCATTTAACGTAAGCTTTTCCGCTCCTGATAATTTGTTATAATAGGCTAGCTTATCCTTTGGTACGTTAGCAAGGGCGATTTGTCGTGCTTTTTCAATGAAGCCGATATAACTTCTTCCCCCTTTGTAACTGAATGCTTTGTCATACCATTTGAAATACGTGTCACGTAATTCAGGCGTCCATCCGGTTTTTGCTGTACTCAATACAAACGCATAAAAAGTTTGTTGTTTTGCCGGCATCTTTTCAAGCATCCCAGCGATATCAAGTCCATATTGTGGATTACGAAGGATAAGGTCGGAAGACGCTGTTGCCGTTTCGTTGTCCTTGTCATCGAAAAATTCATTTTTTGTTAGCAAAGCCAGGGTTCTCTCAACAGCACCGGGCGCTTCAAGGAAGACAAGTAATTTGCTGTACAAACGGTTGCTCAACGCAGAAGTTGAAGGATAGTGCGGGCTAAGATAATTCGTTACCTGCGTTTTTATAGGTCCTTCCAACACGCCATATCTGAAAAATGTAACCTCGAAAACCCGAAGTAAATCCCGTTGTTTCGATTCTGTAAGTTTTTTAAAATCAATTGATGTCAGCGCTTTTAACAATGGCTCTTTTACGCTCTTTTCACCCTGACGTGCAAGAGCAAGCAAAGCCTCAATCTTGATTTCTGCGTTTTTCTCATTCAGTGCTTTTTCTTTCCATTCCGCTACCGGCTGGTGCTCTACGGCTAATCTGGCCGCATAACGCACTGATCTGTCAGCATGGGCCAAGTTCGGCCAGGAAGCAGTAATTGCTTTCGGGTTAACACCAAGGTGATATTGTTCCAGCTCCGTACGAAGTTTGTGTTCCGGCGTTAATGAGACCGTCGCTACATTTGATCCGGCCTTTAACTTTTTGTAGTCCTTATAATAAATACGGTAAAGATCCGACTCAAGACGGCGACCACCAGTTAAGAAATAAAGTGCTCCATCCGGTCCGATGACACCATCCGTCAAAGGCAATGGTGAACCCGAAAGAAATTCTTCATGGTCAGCCGTGTAGGTTCCTCCCGATGGTTTCAGGTGAATCCCGTGCATGATTCCAAAACTCCAGTCGAACGCCAAAAGTGTATTTTTATATTTCTCAGGAAACAAGGCATCTTTCAGATAGATCAAATTCGTTGGAGATCCCTGCCCGATATTCATAACCGGTCCGACGTTGTCAGGGAAAGATGGTGCCCATTTGGCATCTCCCGTTCTCCATCCAAACTCACTCGCGCTTGTTGCGTGGCAAATTCGTGTAGGTCTGTACCAGGGTGTTCCGAAATCCCACTCCATGTCGGAGTCGTAGGTGAACATATCACCTGCTTCGTTGAAAGCAATATCAAACGGATTTCTGTAACCGGCACTTACCAATTCCCAGGTCTTTCCTTCCGGATCTGTGTGGGCAATCCAGCCACCAGGAGCCATTCTATCGTTGGCGTGTCCTCTCGGATCTTTGATAAATGGAAACAGGTTATCGTTTGTCCAGTTTTTTGGCAGACGGTATGAATCCATTTCAGGTAAGTCGGTGTGGTTTCCTGCTACCACATAAAGAGATTTTTTGTCGGGTGACAGCTGGACGCTGTGCGGACCATGTTCTCCTTCACCCTTCATAGCTTTCAGCAGTGTGATTTTGTCATACTGATCGTTGTTGTTGGTATCTTGTAAACGATATAGTCCACTTGGTTTTGATAACTTTGCGTTTTCACGGTTATTGATCACAACATACAAACTATTGAAAGCATACAGTAAACCGTGGGCAAAACCCATAGCAATTTTAGCTGTATCGCCCTCAATTTTCAGTGGTTCAATTTTCGGTTTTTCCGTAGAGCCGATCGGGGCCAGCACAACCCTGAAAAGACTTCCATATTGATCAGAAGTAATGAGCCTTCCTTTATCGTCAAAGGCCATCGAAACCCACGAGCCATTTTGCTCTTCCGACGGGCTGAACAAGTGTTCTGCGACAAAACCATCAGCCAGTTTTAATTTATCAACTTTTGACCCGGGTGGTCTTGTTTTCGCAGTTCGGTTGCTTAACAATACTCCGCAAAAAACACCCACAGCAATAAGCACTGCGAGGGTTATCGGAAGTCTGGACCATTGTTTTTTTGTGTACATTTTACAGCTCAGAGTTTAAGTAATTATAATTTTAAGAATATGATGAATAAAAACAGAATTTAAATTCAGACTTAAATAAAGGAAATTAAAACTTAGAAAAATCTGATTTTGCAATAATAACGGGAATCGTTGAAGGTACCATCCTGTTCTGTCGGGTTATGGTAAAAAATAATTTATACTTTAAATATAAATTAAAAATATAGTATGTGTTTTTTGTATTAAAAGAATAGTATTTATATGAACTTTCTTTATTTATTGTAAATACAAAAAGTATTATTATAATAGTTTTTTCAATACAGTTCAATAATACTACAATAACAAAAAGTGCAGTAAGAACATACTTACTACACTTTTTAATTGTCAAGGGTTTAGGACAGTATTTTGAAATGCTAACTAGCTAAAAGTGTGGCGTTAAAGCCGCTTCTACCGCCGGAAGGCCATAATAATCATCCAATACTGTAAAGGCATTTCCGGGAGGAACCGCGCCGGCAGGAAAATAATAATTCGTAGGATTGGCCTTGATTCTCGCGCCGTATGCTCCGATTATTTCTTTCACCCTTCCGGTTCTTGTCAGATCAAACCAACGTTTGTTTTCAAATGCCAGCTCTACTCTTCTTTCCTTAAAGATGGCTTCGCGCATATCTGCCGCTGAGGAAGCCGTGGTGGCGGCGAGGCCAGCGCGTGTTCTTACCTGATTTAAATATGTAGCAGCATCGGCAGTTTTGTTTTGTTCGTTCAATGCTTCCGCCATAAACAACAGTACTTCCGAATAGCGGTACACAGGAAGGTTGTTACCTGTATTTCCGTGCAACGAGTGAGTTTTTGCAAATTTTTTGATGTAAGGATAAACCTTGTTTTCCCGCAAACTCTGGCTCAATGTCACAGTTCCAATGGAAATATCCTTTCTTTTGTCGCCTGCTTCATAGGCAGCAATCAGGTCGGGCGTAGGGATATTATTGTTCTCTCCTGATAAGGATTGTGGATTTGAAGTTCCGGTAATTGGTTGGAGCTCCGCAGCAGTAATTGGGGCGGGTATTACCTGATAAATATAATTGCCATTATAACCATCAGGCCCTTCCTTAAACTGTACTTCAAACACCGATTCCTGATTGTTTTTGCCTGCCGTCGTAGTGGAAAACGCATCAGCGTAATTTGGCATGAGCATGTACCCGTCGTTGGTAATAATGTCCTTTAAAACAACTTCGGCCTGCGCCCATTTTTTCTGGGTGATGTAAAGATCAGCGAGCAACGTTTTGGCAGCTCCGGATGTAGCTCTGCCAGCTTCCTGTTTTGTTTTGTTCAGTAAGGACGTGGATGCTTCCGTTGCGTCTTTTTCGATTTGCGCGTAAATCTCCTCTGTGGTTGACAAAGGAAGTGCTGCGTCATCGCGACCTACTGTCGGGACCAGGTGTAGTGGCACTTTCCCAAAAAGCCTGACAAGCCGGAAGTAAGCATTTGCCCTTAGAAACAGTGCCTGTCCTTTCAGATTTTTTTTCGAATCTTCATTAAAATCAACACCGTCAATAAGTGCAAGGATTTGATTTGCTCTGGCGATGATCGTGTAATCCTGCCGATATTGTTGCAGAACATTGTCATTTGCAGTAACACCGTTTGCAGTCGGTACGGCAAAATCTGCTATGTTTTCTGTGGCGTCCACAGCTCCAAAAAGGGTATTTCTTGCATAATATCCATTATCCGAATGCAGGTCGGTCAGTTTCCAGATCCTGTCGTTATAGATGGTCCTTAGTGGCACATACGCAGCATTTACTGCCTGTGTAAAATCAGATTCTGATTTGAAAAATGTACTTAAGCTGAGTTGTGTTTCCGGTACAACCGTCAGAAACTCGTCCTGACATCCGGCAATTGCGAAGCTTAAAAAACAAGCTAATATAATTTTCTTTTTCATTCTGTATAAAGTCTTTTAATGAAAATTAATCTGCCTAAAAATTCAGGTTAACACCAAGAGTCCAGGTACGGGGAACCGGATAATTGGATAAGTCTACGCCTTGGCTCAGGTTTCCTCCATCTCCTGTTCCATCACCAGATGCACTTGTTTCAGGATTTGGTCCACCCCAGTATTTGGTGAAAACATATACCTGCTGTACGGAAGCATATAGTCTTGCAGACTTGAAGAACCTATTTTTAACACCTATATTATAACCCAATGTGATGTTTTTGATCGTAAAATAGGATGCGTCAGCAACGAAACGGCTATTCATCCAGTCTCTTTCTACACCCGTATAATTACCTCCAAGTGCTGCATTGGTAATACCATACATGCCTTTTCCAGGATTTTCCGGAGATCTGAAACGGTACTTCACTTCATCGACCATGTTGAAAACGCCGTCAAGATTGGCAGTACTGTACAAATGCCGAACGATTAACTGATTTCCATAGGATCCTGAGCCTGTAATAGACATGTCCCAGTTTTTATATCTAAATTCATTGGTCAGCCCGTATGTGAATTTTGGGAATGGATTTCCAATAATCGTTCTGTCATCCTTATCACCTCCGTTTGTGATAACACCGTCTCCGTTAACGTCTTTTAATTTTATATTTCCAACAATGGAACGTCCGGGAATAATCGGTGAATTGGCTAGGTCAGCTTCATTCATATAATTTCCCAGTCCCACCATTCCATAAAACTGACCAAAAGGTTGTCCAACCTGCGTAATATGGAAAGTCCCGTATACCCTGTCGATCCCTTCGGCAAGCGCTAATACCTTGTTGCGGTTAAAGGATATATTGGCATTGGTTGTCCACTTCAATCTACCGATCAAATTGCGTGAGGTGACAGAAATTTCGTGTCCCCAAAACTTAATTTCACCAATGTTGTCATTGAAGTTTGTAAAACCAGACTCCTGCGGAATTTGTACGCTATACAACAGATTCGTAGTTCTCTTCGTGTAGAAATCGTAAATGAATTGAATTCTGTCATTAAACAAACCCAAATCTAACCCGGCATCAAACTGTTTTGTTGTTTCCCAGCCAAGGTTGTTATTGGATAACGAGGTAACGTTCGCCCCCGTAGCCACGTTGTTTCCGAAAACGGCGTTGGTGGTGTTATTGACCAAAGCATATTGGGTGTAATTACCGATATTATTGTTACCAATCACACCATAACTGGCCCTAAGTTTGGCAAAAGAAACCTGGCGCACGTTTTTCAAAAACTCTTCGTCAGATACTACCCAACCCACTGAAGCAGATGGGAAGGTTCCCCAGCGGTTGTTAGATCCGAAGCGTGAACTTCCGTCAGCACGTACCGCTGCCGTAAAAAGATATTTCCCTTTATAGTTGTATGTCAGGCGGGAAATATAGGATGCCAAAGACCATTCATTGATCCCGTTAAATGTCCGGGAACCGGAAATCCCATTCACATTAAAGGAACCGGCACGATCAATATTAAGTGCTCCCTGGATGGTTGGAAGTCTGTCGTCGGTGTAGGTATTCGCTGTAATACGGTCAAATTCCTGACGGAATCTCTGCTGTGTAAAACCTGCTAAGAGCTCAAAATTGTGGTTGCCCAAACTCTTGTTATAAGTAGCAAGGTTTTCGTTAAGCCACGAAAAATTAGAAATGTTTTGTCGGATTGAAACCGCGGTCGTCGGAATGGGAACATTAATAAAGTTGGTGGCAGTTGACGGGTTGAAGAAAAAATACTTGTTGCTCTCCTGCTCCACATTGATCGTCGATCTCAACGTCAGTCCTTTAATCGGCTGATATTGTATATACGCATTACCCAGTAGTTTTGTAATTTTTGTTTCATTGGTTAACTCGTTTGCCGCTCTGACCCAGTTTGGATAGTTGAAGATATTTCCCGTGTTTCCTGGAAAAGTGTTGAATTTTGTCAGTTCTCCATTCGCATCGTAGATGGGCATAACAGGCCAGGTATGCAAAGCGTTGAAAAGGATACCGGTTCCTCTGTCTCCATCCGTTCTCGGCGTATTGTCGAAAACATACTGTGGGGCAATGTTGAAACCAACTTTCACTTTTTTAGAAATGGAATAATCCGTATTCATCCGCAAAGAATAACGTTTGTAGTCGTTATTCAGGACAACGCCTTTTTGGTTAAACACCCCTGCTACAAGCGAAGTGCTTACATTTTCTTTACTTGAAGTTACCGTCAGGTTATAACTCTGAATAGGTGCAGTTCTTAACAGCGCACCATACCAGTCATTGTTTTGTCCACGGTACTGTTCAGGATTCTGGAATTCAACCGGTACCGCACGGCCGGCGTCAGCGTAGTATTCCTTTTTAAACTGAGCAAAATCTTCGGCGTTCATCATTTTAATCAAACCCTTTGACGGCACTTTTTGAATTCCGTAAAATGAATTTAAACTGATGTTAGTCTGACCCGTTTTCGGTTTTTTTGTCGTGATCAAAACCACACCATTGGCTGCCCTTGAACCATACAAAGAAGTTGAGGCCGCATCTTTCAAGATCGAAATATCTTCAATTTCATCCGGGTTCATCTGGCCGATCGTTCCAGTGATTGGAAAACCATCGATAACATACAGTGGATCGCTACCCGCAGAAACAGATACCTGACCACGTATACGAACCGACATACCCTGGCCGGGCTTTCCTGTGGTCTGGTTGATCTGGACGCCGGCAAGTCTTCCCTGTAATTTTTGAGTTACCTGCGATACAGGAATATCTTTCAGTTCTTCACTTTTCACTGTTTGTACAGATCCGGTTATCTCCTTTTTCAACTGGCTACCATAACCAACTACAACAACTTCCGAAAGAGCTTTTGAGTCAATTTCAAGTTTAACATCCACAGAAGCACGGGAACCCACTGCAACTTCCTGAGAAATGTAACCCAGAAAGGAAAAGATGAGCGTCCCACCTCCATCAGGCGCGTTGATGGTATAATCGCCGGTTTCATTGGATACCGTACCGGTTGAAGTGCCTTTCAAAACTACACTGACACCCGGAAGTCCCTGACCAGTTTCGTCAGTAACCTTCCCTTTTATTGTCCGTTCAGGCGCCGTTTGTAAGTTTATTTTTTCATTGGCAGCGTTGTCGTTTTGTAATAGTATTCTTCCAGAAACAACTCTGTAAGAAATATTCAGCGGTTTGAAAAGCGCGTCAAGGGTGTTTGCCAAATGTTGGTTTGATACCGAAATGGAAACAATTCGGTTGGTTTGTATCGACTCTTTGCTGTATACAAACTTAACCTTGGCCTGCTCTTCAATTTTGTTTAACGCATTTTTAAGGTCAACGTTCTTGAGTTGCAGGGTAACGCTTTTGTTAAGCAGTTCTTGTGCGTTGATATCGTGGGCAAATGATACCGTCGCAAATACGATGGCCATAGCGACTTGCGCCAGAGATATTTTCATAATCTTGTACAGCGATGCGTACAATTGTAATTGTCGCGGTTGGTTCATAAATTTGAATGGTTTTATTAGATGGAAAAAATAAAACATAACACGACCACCCACACCTGGAATCAGGTGTACTATCGAAGCGGTGAGCCGTTGTCATGACCGGAGGTGGTGGCTCACCTCCGGTCAATTTTAGAAGTTTAGTAGTAGATTAGCTCATAGTGGCGGGGTTAAAATGATGAAAAAAAGGTTTAGGATTAAAGACTATTCGCGCAGCCGGAACCTGTTATTATTATGCTGGTCCCCTGCATATTATATTTACTGTTAACGGATTCGCAAATCAGATCAAATTTTTCCTGAAAAGTCATTGCCGTAAGGTCACCTGTAAAGGAGCATTGTTTTAGTTTGTCGTTCTCCATCAATATTCGAACATTATAACTTTGACCTAATTCCTTTAAAACGTTCGGCAAAGGCTCATCTTCATATATGAATTTCAGCTCCGCGACTTCTGGCGTATCCAGCATGATCGGGTCAGGTACAAGCGATTTTTGAACTTTGCCATGTTTCTCAAAAAAGACCATCCGTTGATTTTGAGTTAGGAAAATTTCAGTGGAAGGCTGAGTACAATTTTGTTTTGACACTGCATTTTGCCCAATTTTCACAGATACTTTCCCAGTTTTTACTCCTATTTCTACGGACTTCGATTTAGTGTTTGAGTTAACCCAAAAGCTGGTACCAATAACTTTTGTAATTGTGCCGTTACAAAAAACAAAAAACGGGCGATGTGGATTTTTGCTGACCTGAAAAAATCCTGAACCATTTAAAACAACTACTCGCCGGTCTTTTTCAAAAGGATTTTTGTAAGAAATGGTGCTCCCCTGCGTCAGTCGGACTTTCGTACTGTCTTCGAGAACAATTAATTCGCAACTTGTTTTTGTGTTTGACTTTGTAATGGTTTTGTAATCAATATTTTCGATACTAGTTTTATCATTTGTGACTGGATTTTCGAAGACACCTCGGTTATCTCTCAATAAAAAAAAAGCTAAGACCACCGATGCTGCAATGCTTCCATAAATCGTCATTCTCTTTAAATGCACCAGACGTCTGTTAGAATTGTTCTGGGCATATCCGTCAATTTTGCTATTAATGTGTGCCAGTAAAATTTCTTCCGATTGTGCCTCCTGCTTCTCTGACAACTGAAAAAATTGGTCTGTTTCCAGCTTATCAAACCAAAGTTTAATTTTCACTTTTTCTGCTTCCGTGCACTCGCCTCGTAAATAGCGTTGCAGCAATTTTTCGAATTCGAACTTGGTCATAGAAGGAGAAATTTGAACTACATGTACAAGTCGTTTTAAAAATGAAAACCCCTAGAAGTGTAATAAAAAATATTTAAATATTTATATAAAAATCAATATTGGCCATCAAAGTTCCCTGAATATTTATATGTTGAGAAGCAGGATTGCCACTGCTACAAAATCCCTGAGATGGATTCTCAAAGTTTTAAGAGATTTCGTAATATGGTATTGAACGCCTTTTTCAGACAACCGCAAGTGCGTAGCTATTTTTGCGACTGGCCAGTTTTCAATCCGGCTCAATCGAAAAACTTCTTGCGACTTTTCTGGTAGCGTCTTGATTCCGACTTCCATAACTGCGGCTAAATCATTTACGTCAACCACATTTTCAGTCTGGAATTCTTCCTGCGCAATGAAGGTTTTGTAGTGATGGATGTAATTATCTTTTACAATCTCATTGCGTATGTGGTCGATAACCGAATATCGTACAGCTCTGACAAGATAATTTTCAAGCGAGGTAATTTCTAGATGTTCACGCTTTTCCCAAAGCTGCACAAAGATCTCCTGAATGATTTCTTCTGAAACTGCTTTGTCATTTAGCCTTTTCTGGGCAATGAGATATAATTTGTACCAATACCTCTTGTACAAAATTGTAAAAGAAACTCTGTCCCCTTGAACAAATTTTTCAATGAGTTGCATTTCAGACAAAGCCGGGACAGATGAGCTCATAGATTGTTCTTTTGTGAATACCTGTACATCTTCATGCACTTTACTGATGTATTCTCGTATCAATTGACGTAAATAATCATACTTAATCGATAATTTATACAATAGTAGTATTCGCCAAATCCGGAACTATCCTGCTCTGTCTGGTAATATTAAAATTTTTACTTTCTGAAATTATACTTGTGATTTTCAAAAAAGACGAGATGGTTGATTTTCAAAGGGATGTTATAAAAACTATCAATTTTGTTGTGCCCGTCAGTTTTCTGGCGAGATTATATGGGTTCTTCGTAGCGTTAGAGATACAATTAGAGATTTTTTTGTCACTAAAATGGGCGTATTAAAATATTTAAAGTATAATTAGGTAAGTAATTAAAATACATTTTTGACTAATTTTACTATTTAAATATTATATACATTTTACATTTTTTAATTTTATTTTACTTTTAATACATTTATAAAATACTTTTAAGTTTTATATGTTTTTAGCAGAAAATAAATATTATATTCTTGATACTTGGCTTTTATATTCTATTTATTATACTTGTAAATAGTTGCTTATGATTTAAAAGTAAGTCGCGAAATTTAGTGGTTGTTCTGCTGTATGTTATTATTACGGACATGATTTATCTTACTTAAATAATCATTTGATTTTTCGTAGAAAAGACAAAACTTCCCTGAGCCATTCATCAGGTCTTTCGTAGTGAATGTTGTGTCCCGTATTAAGTAATATTTTATGTGTTATTAAATGTGGGTGCTGATCTTTGAGTGCCGCATTTTCTTTCTCGAAAGGAAACAGGTCGTTGTGGCCAGAAGGATCCAGTATCAACATTGGAACCTTCAAATTGCGGTAAATTATTTTCGGTTCAATAATAGACATCGATTCGGCAAAAAGCGGACTACGTGTCGGCCTAAGTATATTTTCCAGTGATTGCTCTGTACTGCTCATATGAAACAATTTCCATAAACCCGGCCCGACCACCCATTTCCCTTCCTCATTTTTTCTTATCCACGTCAAAAGCTCAAATTGATTTTCATTCTGATCTTTTTCAAGGAAGGCACTGTACGCATCAAGTTCTGTGGAATAGACAGTGTCAGGTATAATCTGATCTGCAAACCCATTAACTTTTTGAATTAATTGTGCGGAGTCCATTTTATGATAGTTGGTATTTGTAGCTACCGAGCCGCCGTCCTCCAGTATCAGAGCCAAAACTTTTTCCGGGTATACATCGTAAAATGCACTCGCGATAAATCCACCTCGCGACCAGCCGCCGATTATTGCCTTCTCAATTTTCAAATGCTTCATCAGATCGCTTAGGTCATCTGCCACATGGTATAATGATACGTCATGAGGTGGGATCGCCGTCTGGCCGTGGCCGTAGTAATCCGGAGCAATCACGTAGTAACCCTCCTGAACAAATTTGTCAGCCATCGTAAGCATTTCATAACCGGTGCTCACACTTCCATGTAACCATATCAGTGGCGGGTTTTCCGGATTGCCCCAGGTTAGGTAATGCATCCGGACATTCCTGGTCTGGAAAAAATGCCCATGTTCTTTTTCGAAAGTGTGAAATTCAGTTTTTGCAGCCTGAAATTTATTTTCCACATCCGAATTGGCATTCATAGGCGTCACCTGGGCAAAGGTGGGAAGTGATATTATAATTAAAACGACGAGAACTTTCATGTTATCAAAACTGAGGAATATTAGCGAATCGAAAGGTACTTTGAAGGAGTTGGAACAAGCTAATATGCTCCAAAATTTCAATTTCAAAGGAAGGAAAATGAGTAAACGGTGGATACTTATAAATAAATGGAAATTAGTGTCTGATGTTTTTTATGTAAAATGGTCAGCTCTCACAGAATACGCCAAAGCCAACCTTTACCTATCGAAGATGCTGGGTTTACATAAACCGCATTTGATTTACATATTGGGTATTTTGTGAATGTAAAGGGAACACCGCTAAGGAGTTTTATTCTTAGTGACTTCCCTGATCGACTTTATGAATTTTTTCCTTGAAAGGTTCGGTGGTAAAGAATCTTCATATAGCAGCTTTATGGCTCGTCGCTCTGCCTCTGGCAAAGAAGACGGTAAATCCAGATCAGTCTCATAAACATCGAAGCTAGTTAAAGCTGTAATCCCTAACAGATGTGGTTCTTGGAATGTCCTTTTTGAGTGGCCCATTAGTCCCACTGCATGGCAAAGCTCATGACGAAGCGCTTCCCATCGTCCTTTTCCGTTTAAATAAGGCATTATGTAAATATCGACCGTCCGTAAATTTCCGTTCAAGTGAAGATTAGCAGAAGCGTAACCCTTTGGTTCCTGGTACAAATCAGCCGGTCTATGACTGTTAAATTCTTCGTCCGTTTTGGGAAAATTAATTAACACGTTTCCTTTCTCTCTGGCCCAAACAATATCTATTTTACCTATCAATGGTCTTATTTCGTCAATGATCTTATCTACTTCAAGGGAATCTGCTTTCTGAAAAGGCGGGAGAATTTGAACCTGGATTTTCTTGTTCCATTTTGTCAGCCTATCCGAATCGCCGAAACCAACTTCACCAAAATATTTCAATTCTTCGGCCGTATATTTTTTCAAAAAGCTTGTCGATTGTAACCTGACATTACTCCTAAAAATAATGAAAATCAATGCGGCAAATACAAACATCAAACTTGTTATACGTATCCCTTTCCGGATCATCATAGTAATATTTAAGTGCGCTGATGGAAATGAAGTTCGAAGTAAGCATAATTTTGACGACTCTGCGCGTAAAAAGGTCAATAGGTTTGATAATCTATCACCGACACGGCGAAGCAGTTTGTCAGCGTTACAATAAGATGATAACCGGCTAGCAAAATATACTTTTCAGAAAGTGGCGAAATTTTAGGACAATCTTTAACGGCTATTGAGATCCTAAATCGTTAGCAATTTTATTTGTCCAATTAGTAAAAGGACACGGAAATAAACGGACTTTTAATTTGATGTTATCATTTGAGTTAGGTAGTCTCTTTCAGCTACAACCCGTAGGCAGCTTTTTTCTGTATCACCCGGTATAATCCATACAGTGATTATTTAAATTCCTGGAAGGTTCCATCTGAGTAAAAGATCAAAATGCGCTCAACCTTTTTTTCGTTTGCCGGAGGAATGGATGATTCTGACACGAGATTTTGATATCCTGGATTCTGATTTGGTAGATTATTTCTACGCGATTCTGCGAGGCTGGCAATACCATTTTTCTGACCATTAAACATGGTATAATTATCTGCCTTGAAAGGCTTTATTTCACTGATTGATTCAGGGAGATCTTCGTCTTCTAAAATCCAATTGATACCCAGATCCGGGAAACGTTTGATGATCTTCTGGACAATATCCAGACTAGGCTTATTTCTTCCCGCTATGATGTGAGAAATACTGGAACGCTGGATGCCAATCTCATCAGCGAAGTGAGAAGGCGATATATTTTTGTCAACCAATATCTGTTTAATTTTCTCATTCAAGTCCATATATACAATCTTAAACAGCTTCTACAATTGTTAATAGCAGTATACAAAGTTAATAAATTTACTTTTGTAAACAATACAAAAGTAAATTTAAGAATTTATAAATGTAAACTAAAATCACAATTGTCAATTTACATTATTGTTTACATTTGTAAAGCATGGATTTTTTTGAATTGAGCCGGTTAAATGTGTTGTTTAAGAAATTAAACATAAAAAAAGTGCGGTTTCAGATCTGAAACCGCACTTTAAGAATTTAAACTTAGTTATGTAAATTCAGTTTAATATGCCATGCAGGATATTAAACCGTAACATTGTTTTCGCGTAAAGCTTCGTTTAACGAAGTCTTCAAATCAGTGCTCGCCTTCCTCTTTCCAATAATCAATGCACAAGGAACATGGTAAGTTCCGGCAGCAAATTCCTTTGGTAAAGTACCTGGAATAACCACTGAATCTGCTGGCACGAAGCCTTTGTATTCGACGGGTTCAGGACCTGTAACATCAATAATTTTCGAGCTTCCCGTAATGGTTACACCTGCACCAAGAACGGCTCTTTTACCAATATGCGCACCTTCAACAACAATGCAACGTGACCCAATAAAGGCGCCGTCTTCCACGATCACCGGAGCTGCCTGAACCGGTTCCAAAACCCCACCTATTCCGACTCCGCCACTAAGGTGAACGTTCTTCCCGATCTGCGCACAGCTCCCAACTGTTGCCCAGGTATCAACCATAGTTCCTTCGTCTATGTACGCTCCAATATTTACATAAGAAGGCATCAATACAACGCCTTTTGAAATGTAAGCTCCGTAACGTGCTACTGCCGGGGGAACCACGCGAACACCCAGTTTGTCGTAACCAGTTTTTAGCTTCATTTTATCATGGTACTCAAAAATACCAACTTCACTAACTTCCATCTGCTGAATTGGGAAGTATAGAATGATAGCTTTTTTCAGTGCTTCATTTACTAACCAAGAGCCGTCTTCCTGTGGTTCCGCTACCCTCAGCCGCCCTTTGTCAACCTCTTCAATAATGTTTTTAATGATCTGAATGTTTTCCGGGTCTTTCAGTAATTCGCGATTAGACCAGAGTTCTTCAATTTGAGAGTTAAGGCTCATGTTAAAGTTTTAAATTAATAAGATATAATTAACTGCCTGTAATATAAGTAGTTGAGAGAAATTACAATAAATTATCCTACTCACTTATTTTCCATAACTAAGAAAGATTTTAATTAAAATTTTGTCACTACCCTATTTTAAGGAATACAAATATATACGATTCATCACGATAAACAGAGTGAATATTTAAACATATTGAAGCACAAATAAACTGTTTCAGATATCAAGAAGAGAAGTTAAACAATAAATATAAGAAAAGAACTAACTAATTTATTTAGTAAAAAAAACGAGAATACTAAAATTATTAGTAATCTATTTTACTAATATAAATGGTTAACATAATTTTATGAACTATTGTTATTGGCTTTCTATAAACTGCAAAACTATGTTTCAATTATTCTCCAAAATCCTTTAAAACCGTCATCCTTTTTCTTAATATTGCTCCTGTAATAACATAATCCCAATAAGCACATGTCAAAAGTTAAAGTTGCAATCAACGGTTTTGGACGTATTGGCCGTCTAGTTTATCGCCAAATTTATAACATGGAAGGCATTGATATCGTAGCCATCAATGATCTAACCAGCCCTAAGGTACTAGCTCACTTACTTAAATACGATACTGCACAAGGAAGATTTAACGCTGAAGTTACATCTACGGAAAATTCAATCGTTGTAAACGGCGAAAGCGTAGTTATATATGCGCAAAAGGATCCTACCCTCATCCCTTGGGGATCGCACGATGTCGATGTAGTACTTGAATGTACAGGTTTCTTCACGAGTAAAGAATCGGCTGAAGGACACATCAAGGCTGGCGCGAAAAAAGTTGTTATCTCCGCTCCTGCTACCGGCGATCTGAAAACAGTCGTATTTAATGTCAACCACGACATTTTGGACGGTTCTGAGACAATTATCAGTGCTGCGTCTTGTACAACCAACTGTCTTGCTCCGATGGCTCAGGTTTTGGAAGAGAAATTTGGTATCGTTAATGGTTTAATGACGACCATCCACGCTTACACAAATGATCAAAACACGCAGGACTCTCCGCATCCAAAGGGCGATTTGAGAAGAGCTCGTGCTGCTGCTCAGAACATTGTACCTAACAGTACTGGTGCTGCGAAGGCCATCGGTCTTGTATTGCCTTCATTGAAAGGAAAACTGGACGGTTCTGCACAACGTGTACCAACTCTTACAGGTTCTCTAACTGAATTGACAGTAATTCTTGGTAAAGAAACAAGTGTTGAAGAGATCAATGCTGCTATGAAAGCTGCTGCTAACGAAAGCTACGGATATACTGAAGACGAAATCGTAAGCAGCGATATCATCGGAATTAGCTACGGTTCATTATTTGACGCGACTCAAACTAAGGTTCAGAAAATTGGGGATACTCAATTGGTAAGAACTGTGAGCTGGTATGATAACGAAATGTCTTACGTTTCTCAGCTTGTTCGTACTGTTAACTACTTTGCTACTCTTTTGAGTAAGTAATTAGTAATACTAAATACTAAAAAATCCCTGATCGTTAATTCGATCAGGGATTTTTTATGCCGTTATAACTGATTTGATGAATTTGATTGTGTAGCCTTTTGAAACAAATATTTTTTCGTAATGCGTCCGTACACCATGATGTTCCGAAAGCAGAGGAGAATGATATAGATCTCCGGTATGTTCAAGAATCTGGTACTGGTCCGAATTTCCAATTGTCTCAAGACTGTATTCGTATAAAAAAGTGCTATCGGTTTTCAAACAAAACAATCCGCCCTTTTTCAAGTACTTTGAATAACTGGCAAGAAAATCAGGATTGGTTAATCGTTTTGGCTCGTCCCTATCGCGTACTTGCGGATCCGGATGTATCAGCCAAATCTCATCCAGTTCGTTTTCTTCAAAAAACTCTGCTGAATATTGAATTCCTGCACGAAGAAAAGCAACATTGGTCAATCCGGATTCCGTAGCCGCTAAACTTCCACGGGCAATACGGTCACCTTTAATGTCCATTCCGATAAAATTTTTATCCGGAAACACCTTTCCCAAACCAACCGTATACTCTCCTTTTCCGCAAGCAAGTTCCAATACGATTGGGTTACTGTTTTGAAAATAGAGTTCATTCCATTTTCCTTTTATGGTTTCGTATAGCGGTTTACCTTTTTCAATTACATTATTGGCCTCTGCGCTGAACTTGTAATGATCTAATTTTCTACGTGACATTTTAAAAATAATCTATAAACTAAATAACATCCAGATCTGCCACAACGAAAGTGCTCCCACCCACATAAATGGTATCATCCGGACTGGATTCCAAAATTGCCGCTTTTAAGGCTTCATTGACATCTGGATAAACATTCCCTTTCAACCCGATATTTGATGCCTTCTGCTGCAAATCTATGGCATTTAATGCCCTTAGATTACCGGGCTGACAAAAGTAGTATTCCCCATCCTTTGGAAAAAGCTCCAGAACAGCCGAAATATCTTTGTCTGCTACAAAGCCGATAACAAATCTTTTTTGAATGGATGACAAACTGTCAAACTGCTGCATCGTATAGGAAACACCGGCATAATTATGAGCAGTATCACAATAAACCAACGGCTTTTCAAAAAGCTTTTGCCAACGTCCTTTAAGACCGGTATTGACAACAACTCTTGAAAGACCCGCATAAATAGCCTCATGGGATATTTCCAGATTTGTTTGTTTTAGTTGCGCTAAGGCAGTCAGCACACCACAGATATTCTTTAATTGATAAATTCCAGCGAGGTCCAGCACTAAATGACCATACGATAATGCTCCACTTACCTTATCGAAAACATCAACGACAAGATTTCCATCAATATGCCTGGCATTGAGAATATCATAATGATCCGAACCGTAGGAAATACCGGCATTTCTCTCAGACGCCTTCAAAGCAAATACAGTTGAGACATCAATATCCTGTTTTTCACTGATGACAACCGGGACGCCTTCCTTGATAATTCCTGCCTTTTCGAAAGCGATCTTGTCCAGTGTATCTCCTAAAAACTGGGTGTGGTCAAAACTTACGTTCGTGATAAGCGACAGAAGCGGTGTGATAATGTTCGTGGAATCCAGCCTGCCACCCATGCCTACCTCAATTACAGCAATATCAACTTTGCATTTTTCAAAATAGGAAAATGCCATGGCAACCGTTACTTCGAAGAACGAAGGACTTAGACTTTCAATGTAAGATTTATTAACAGCGGTAAATTCGCAAATAAAACCTTCATCGATACAGGCTCCGTTTACTCGTATACGTTCTGTAAAAGACTTTAAATGAGGTGAAGTATATAGGCCAACTTTAAACCCAGCCTCCTGTAAAACAGAAGCCAACATATGGGAGCTGCTGCCTTTTCCATTGGTGCCGCCTACATGTATGGTGTGAAATTTTTCCTGTGGGTTTCCCAGGTGATCGCAAAGTTGAAGGGTAGTATGAAGGCCCGGCTTGAAAGCACGGGCCCCGATATTTTGAAAAACTGGTAAGCGACTATATAGATAATCGATTGTTTCCTGATAATTCATTACGTGTTACTGCGAACTGATTTTAAAAGTGATCGTTCCTGTTGATTCTTCCGGAACATTTGATGACTGAGATATAAATGTAAGCTCACGGACAGCACTACGGTATTGATTTACGACTGAATAATCGGTCACAGTTGTACTTTGCGTGATAATATTTTTAACCCTGCCGTTCTTATCAACCGTAATTTTGAACGTGATAGAACCTGTTGCATCAGACTTATCATTCACAACTGGTCTTCTGGACCATTTCCAGCCCGATAAACTTAGCCCCACGGCCGTTCCGCCACCGCCACCTTCACCTTTGTATGTCTTGGCAAATAAACTCCCTGTTTTCGCACCTTTGTCGCCCAAACCTTCTGCATCATCCCCATTGTTGTTTCCGCCAACGCCGCTTTTTGTTCCGTTGGTACCATTACTTCCTGACTTACTTCCGGAAGACTTACTGAACAATGCATCTTTATTAACCGCCTTTTCAGGAGCAGGTTTCGAAACAGGTGCTGATGACGAAACACTTCCCGTAGATTTTTTCACTTCTGTTTTTTCTGGCGCTTCTACCGGGCTTTCAACTTTCGATGTGATCGCAGGTTTTTCAGCAACAGTCTTGGTAGGCTTCACCGATTCAATTTTCGGCGGGGTCTGAGGCGTCGGTTTTGGCGTTGCGACAGACTTTCTCTCTTTTGTCTCTTCTGCGTCTGCGCGCATATTTTCCCTAACCTTAGAATTGCTAGGTTTATTGTAAGTCTGGATATCTCCCTTACCAACTTTACTTGTTCCGTAATTTACTTCCACAAAAAGCTCCATGGGCGCCACTTTTGGAACGTTGCTGCTCAGGTGGATAAAGAAAAATATACCTAACATAGCAATCGTTATACCAAAAGATATTGCCCAGGATATTGCTATTCGCTGACGATCTTCTGCTTGTAATTCAAACATTGATTTATTCGTTTGTGATTTTTGTGTTGAACGTAAAATTATGTCATTTTCGTATAATAACAAAAGAAGGAGCCTTTTCGGGGCTCCTTCTTTTGTTATTGCTGATCTATTTTATCTGCTTTTATAAACCCATCCTTCACCGCCGATCACTTTTTTCAGCTTAGCATTTGCCTTGTAGGCGTCACTTTCATTTTCAAAACCACCCACAGAAACCTTAAACTTTTTGCTGTATTTGTCGGCGTCGATAATCAGAGCTTCTGCGTAACCTTTTTCTTTCAGATCCTTCAAAAGAACGTTCGCCTGTTTGCTTCCTTTAAAAGTTCCTGCGATCAAATAAAACCGTTTAGAGGTAGAAACAACTGGATCAACGGCAGGTTCAACTTTAACATCTGCGGTTTCAATTGCAACAGCTTCGATCTTCTCTACAGGGCCTTCCTTCACAATCGGATCAATAGTTGCCTTTTTAGTTACATAAACGACTTTACGTTCAGCAACTCTTGCCGGCTTTTTCATTTCCCTCTCTGAAGATGAATTACTGATTTTTTCAAACAGGCTTGTAAACGGGTTTAATGTGCTCCTATTTTCTCCGTTTCCGGAAACAAAGAACAAACTGAAATAACACATGATACCTGCAATCATGGCAGCAGATGCCCATCCTATCCAGTTTACCTTGAATGTTTTAGCTTCATTTTCTTCCAGTACTTCAATGTGTTCTTCATGAAGATCCACAACCGGCATCGCAATTACAGAAGCTTTTTTCTCCACCATTTTCGCTGGTGTACTTTTGAATCCGTACCATTCATTTTTGAAACATTTGTCGGTATTAGGTTCAAAAACCAGTTTTCCTTCTCCGTTTGTGCTGAACTCGCCTACTCCTTCAATGGTTGCATGCTCCGTCGACTTTAACGAAGTTCGTAGCTGCTCTGTATAGTTCCTGACATGTGCCACTGCATCCGTGTGTGCCACCTGCTCATGACGTGAAATATAATTGGCAAGTAAACCATCATCCAGTTTAAGGAACTCGTTAAATGCCAACCTCTTATTAGGAGGAGAGAACACACCTGTCTCCGCATTAAAAGATGCCTGAGCCTGGTGTGACAGAAGCGCCCCAAAGCCTGGAATGATTACGAACTCGTAGTCACTTACCAATTTTCTAATAACAGTTTCAACAGCTATCATGAAGTGTTTTTTGTGATGAACGAAGCGAAGTTAAAAAGAAAATGATAATCCTCCAACAAAGTTCAAACCCTGCTGCGGGTAATACTGGTAACGCTGGTACTCTTTCCCCAGTAGGTTGTTGATACCCACAAAGGCAGAGAAGTTCCTGGTTAACAGATAGTCAATCTTCAAATTTAAGTCTGCAATGGCAGGTAATTTTTTAACTTCTCCGGTCTGGAAATCTTTTGCTTTTATTCCTTTTAAAAGGTAAAAATCGGCAGTCACGAATAATTTCTTGCTAATGGTCAGCGCGTTAAACCAGTTTAACGTAAGATCCGGACGGTGCCAGGCTTCTTCGACAGAACCCATTGCATAATCGTAGAAATTTGCTTTCAACGAACTTTTGAACACGTCGTTAAGCGTATAACCTGCTTGTCCTGAAATATTTAACACCTTTGTTTTCTGTGGATCGTAGATGATGGAAAATCGCGAAACATCCACCAAAGAGTTGTTAAAATTGTAGAAATTACGGTACTGAGTGTAAGAAACTTTACCCTCGTAGTTAAATCCACCTGCCACTTCACCTTTCACACCAGCAAAAATATCGGAGGTCTTTTCAGTATTCACAATCAACACATTAGACCCAAGCCATTGATTTTCCGCCAGCATGCTCTTTAACGTATTACGGACTACATCACCATTCCAGCCTGCAAAAACGTGAACACCACTGATTGGGTTTACGTCAATATTCAATACAGGATATGCTTTGGTTTTATTTATATTTAATTGATTATCCGTCTCGTTCACGGCATTCACTCCGGCAGTAACTGTAAAGATATCCGAAGTATATTTGAACGTAGGTTTAACACGGTACAAATTCCGGTTATACGTTAAAGCGTCGACACGTTGTGAGATAAAGGCACCGGCTTCCAGCTGCGCATAAAACGATTCCGAGATTGGAACAGATGCCTTCAACGTTGTACCCCAGTCAAGCTCAGATGCATCGTAGCGATCAGAAAGCGTATTCAAACTTGTTTTGACTGAATAATCCACGGCAACCGACGGATCCGTATTTTCAAATCCAAGGTTAAACCCAAACTGATTGATCGTTTGTCTTATACTGTCCCGGTTTACTACAAAACCCTCCGGCTGGGGTCTGTAACCGTAGAAATAATAATTTTTACGGTCATATTCCAGCGAGCCGTCCACTTTGTAAGTGCTCATGATATATTTTCCGCCAACCTGAATATTGGTGGCGGCATTCGCTGAGTTTTTGCCATCAACTGGTCCGTTACCTGCGGATAAGTGTTTCACCTGGCCCGTAAAAACAAGATCGTCACCACGACGTCCGCTTACAAAACCTTCACCAAGAAAACGCCCGTAATTACCTGCACCTAATTTAATATAGTTGTTCAACACATCAGGTTGCTCCTGACGCGCCTTTTCGTCCGAAGATGCAGCGACGGTTGGTGTTAATTTTGGAGAAGCAATGTTAATGTTTGGATCAATGATCTGATAATTAACCTTTTTCTCGTTAGTCGTTCCTGGAATGGGCTGCACTTTATCAAAAAGCCGGTTTGCAGGGGCAAATTCAATGCTTTTTTCCTTAACGATTTCGTAGGTCTGACTTTCAATCTCTCCTCTTTGGGCAAAAGCCATGTTAGAAGAAAAACCTAATGTCAATAAAAATATGGATGTTCGGATTGTTCTTGAATGCGTCATAAGAAATATTTTTTGCTGTTTGCTTCGACAGGAATTTATCATTTTTGTTTTTCAAACTGAGCCAGTTTCGCTTTCGCAAGGGTCACTGCTTCCTGATCATCTGAGTTTTCAATAATGGAGGTAAGGGTCGCTTTTGCTTGTCCAACTTCTTTCAAGCCCATGTAAGCATCGGCAAGCAGAATGAACGAACGAACCCGCCAATAATCAAAACCTTCAAAAGTTTTGCTCATATCCAGAATTGCTGTCTCAGCCTCTTTGTATTTCTTATTTTTCACTAAAATGGTAGCCACCATATAGTTCGCTTCTGCTCCGTATTCATCCTTTGATGTGCTCGCCAGTTTTTTAAACTCTTCCGAAGCTTTCGTCAGATCACCTTTTTCGTATGGGACTTTACCTAAATAGAGCTGTGCCTTGCCTAAACCTCCAGGAATTACATTACCGGCGTTCACAACTTCCTTTGCATAATACAAGGTCGAGTCATAACTTTTTAGGTTATAGTACGTGTCCATCAAGCCAATCCAAGCCTGCGTCTGTTCTTTTTTGTTTTCCGAATTTCTTAAAAGTACTCTGAAATTGGTAACAGCATTGTTGAAATTACCACGGCCGATTTCCAGTTCAGCGGAACGTTGTGCAGAAGCGGCCACGTAGGTCGAGCGGTTTTCCTGAACTACTTTGCCGTAGTATTGCAAGGCTTCCGCAACATTTCCGGTTTTGTCGTAGGAGGCCGCAATGAAATAGCGCGCATCATACTGGTGCTTGCTTGAAGGGTAGCTTTTCAGGAATTCTAATAATGCCTGTTTTGCATTTTCGTATTTCTCGGCATAATAAAGATTACGAACGTTGTCAAATTCAACTTCTTCCAGTTTGTCGTTTCCTGGGTTATTTTTTCTAACCACGCCAAGTACCTGGGTGAATTCTTCCGGACGGCCAACCGCTGTGTAACTTTCCTGGATACCTTCCAATGCACTGCTTGCAGACGGAGAATCAGGATATTCAGAAAGGATTTTTCGGAAATCGACAATTGCCTGCTCATAAACCTGCAAGTTGTAATACGACTGCGCGCGACGCAACAAGGCAGCAGGGATAAGGTAACTTTTAGGTTTCTCATTGATCATGCGGGTGTAACCCTTAACCGCAGCAGAATAACCACCATTTTTAAAATCAATATCCGCTATCTGGAAATAAGCGTCATCAAGATAACGGGAGCCTGGATATTGGCTGATCAGCTGTTCAAACTGGCGACGGGCGTCCTGTTCCTTGTTCATGTAAACATAAGCGCGAGCCTTTTGAAATAACGCGTAATCCTTATCAATTTTTCCTTTGGCAGAAACCTTGTCGTAAACGCTGATGGCTTCATTGTAATTTTTTGCAGCCAGATAACAGTCGGCCAGACGTACGTGGGCATCTTCAATGATGCTCGCCTCCATCCCTTCCGTATTGCTTACGAAATCTTTGAAGTATCCAAGTGCCTGGCTGTATTTCTTCTGATTATAATAAAAATAACCTAGCGCATACAAACTCTTTCTTGCATAAATACCGGCCTTTGGATTTTTTGACAACTGCGTATAAATGGAAACCGCGTCGTCCATTTTCTTCAAACCGGTATTGGATTCCGCTTTGTAAAAAGTGGCAGCAAGAAATATACTTTCATCAACAGGGAATTTGATCGACTTGTTGAAAAGTGCTAATGCCTGTTCGAAGCGCTCCTGATTAAACTCAACTACACCTTGGTTAAATGTTAAACGCTGGTAAGTGGTGTTGATCTTCGTATTCCTTTTTGACAAACCCTCTATGTAAGTGATAGCACCCAGATTGTTGCTGGCTCCGGAGTATGCTTCCGCAACTAATTCCGACGCTTCTTCCTGATGTTTGCTATTTGGATATTTGGCAAGAAAGGCATTGAATTCTTTTATGGCGTCATTATTGTTGCCAAGATCCAATTGTACTTTTGCGTGATTGTAGGTAGCTTCTTCCTTAACAACCGGGTTGAAGTCTAACCGTGCTGCGTTGTCCAGTGAGGTTAAAGCATAACTTAAATTAGATGTCTTTAAGTAACTGATTCCTAATAGATATGAGGCGTACTGCGATACAGAATCTTTCCCCGGTGCAACTCCCTTAAGTGTGGAAATTGTTCCCTCAAAGTTGTTTGTACGAAATAAAGAGTGGCCATAATGCAAAGCAACAGATGGAGGTACTGCTCCTGCCTTCATTTTATTATACCGCTCATAGGCCTTTACAGCCGCAGCGTAGTCCCCTTTTTCATAGTACACTTCTGCTACATATAATGCAACTTCGGCAATTTTCGTTCCACCTCGTTTCTGTGCAAGAATTTTCTCACCATAGGTCAGCAACTTGTCGTACTGTTTAAGCTGATACAGAGACGATATGATCCAGTTTGGAGCTTCTTCTTTGTAGTAAGGATGGTTTTCTACCTGCAAAAAATCCTGGTAGGCTTCTTCGAAGTTATTCTTCTGATAATTGATAACGCCGGCATAAAATGCGGCATCACCAGAATTGGCAAACGATGGATCCTGTTTTACCTGATTAAAAAGCGGTAATGCTGCGTCAAGTTGCTTGGTATTATAATAGGCCATGGCCAGCTGATAAGTGCTTTCCATCTTTTTAGCGCCACTACCTGGCAACTTGGTAGCTTTCTCCAAATAAGTAATTGCCTTATCATATTGACCGGCTTCATAGTAGTAACGGCCCAGATCCCCGTAAATTTGTTGCGCCTTGGGATGTTCAGCATGATTCCGCACAAAACGATCTACCTGCACTTCTGCCTCCGGGTAATTTAAATAAAGTCCTGTGACTGCTACATAGTATTCTGCCGTTACTTTGTTATAATCACTGGTACTTAAAAGTTTGTCATTTACATTTAAATATTCGCCAAACTCCTGTCTCGCAGCGACATAATTAGATTTTTCATAATATTCAAGGCCGTTGCGAAAGTGGGCTTCGGGCTCTGTGTAACTTAATGTACTCTGAGCATTTACCGAAAGCGAACCTACGCACAAGCCTAAACCGAGCGCATACGTGCTATGTTTTAAAAGCATAGGGGTTAGTTTTGTGGATTTCTGAGGTGACTTAATCTGTTTATTCATATAATAATGTAAAGACAATATTTCGTGGCTGTTACCTGCTGATATTATTGGATAGTTAACGCTAACGGCCTTCAAACCGTATAATCTGCTTTTAAATGATGATATACTTTTGTGGCAATGTTTAGAAAATAATGTCGTTACGCTTCAGTGTCTCATCAAAATCGCCCTGCATCGATTCAAATCTTGCTAAGACTTTGGTCAAAAACGTAACATCCATACATTTCTCGATTTCTTCAATATTTGTTATCTCGTATTCATCGATTTTGTAAGTTTGCTCGAACATGCCAGCTTCAATTTTTATAATGTACTTATTATTCCACTGGTAAATACTAATCTTGAATTGTTGATGGGGAATATCTTTTATATATCGCATAAGAAAAAAAATTTCTGCAAAAGTAATCAATTGAAAATTGGGATGAATTCATTGCTAAAACATAGTTTACTAATTTACGTAGTGCTAATATTTTTATCGTGCAGCAGTCAGGACAAAAAAGATGCTGCTGATTTTTTTCTTAAAGCGAATGTAGCACTAAAACAAAATAATTATACCGAGGCAATCCGACTTTACGACGAGGCCATCGCCAAAAATCCGGAATTTCCCGATGCCTATCTGAACAAAGGTATCGCGTTGATGAAAATCGGGAAAATAAATGATGCCCGTGAGGTTTTGTCAGAAGCAATCAAGCTGGATGCTACACTTGTACAGGCAAATCTCGTGAGAGCCGAATCTGCCCTTCGCCTGGGTGATTTTAATGCTGCGGAAGAGGATCTGAAAAAAATAAACAAAGAGTACGCCGACTCATCGAAGTATTTTCTGACACATGGAAATCTGATGGACGCGACAAGCCGAACCTCGGAGGCGTTATCCGATTTTGACAAAGCAATATTACTGGATTCAAAAAATGTTGAAGCTTACGTAAATCGGGGTGCGGTTTATTATAAACTTCGCTCCTATGCTTTGGCAAAAAAAGATTTTGAATATGCTATAAAACTTAATCCTGCGCAGCCCGAGGCGCTCAACAATCTGGGGTTAATTGCGACAAATGACAAGGTCTGGAAAGAAGCTATTTTCTATTTTGACAGGATATTAAGTACTAATCCCGCTGACCCGCTAGCGTTGAATAATAAAGGTTATGTATTGATTCAGACAAATGCTTTGGAAGAGGCAAAAAAACTGATAGAGCGAGCCCTTGATGCGCAACCTGAGAATGGTTACGCCCTGCGTAATTTGGGCTTGTACTATCAAAAAAACAACGAGCCTGAAAAGGCATTGAATGAAATGAATAAGGCCATAGAGCTTGCAGAACCTGTGGATTTGCTCTATGGCTTTACTGGCCGTCTTTATTTTACGTTAAATAATAAGGCAAAAGCCTGCGAAACCTGGAGAAAAGGCGTGGTCCTAAAAGATTCAATAGCAATCGACGAACTGGCAAAAAACTGCAAATAATTTACCGATTTTACCATTCAGCTGCGATATGATTTTTGAAGTCTTTCCAGGCTTTTGCATTTTTAACCGGATCCGTGAATATTTCCAAAAGACTTATTGTATTACTTGCTAAGAACTCCTTCCATACCACCCTGAACGAGTCAAAATCACTTGCTTCAAAGTATGCAATTTTTGAGTCTTCGGAAGTTCTCTTCGCAGTAAATGGGTGCCGAGTTTCGAAATAACTTTCAAGTTCCGGAAGATTGGCCGGGCCATCTATCATTCTAAAAATATTACCACCGCTATTATTAAGGACGATAATCTTTAAGTTCTCTGGGAGAGGCTGAATTAGTAGCCCATTTCTGTCGTAAAGGAATGCAACATCACCTACAAGTAGAAAAACCGGTTTCTCAGTAATTGACGCCGCTCCAAGCGCTGTACTCACGCATCCATCAATCCCACTTGTGCCTCGATTGGCGAAAATTTCAAGGTGTTTGACGGCTTCTCCCAAGGAATTAACATACCGGATTGGCATACTGTTTGCTACGTGAAGTTGCGATGCGACGGGCAACGCATTAACCACCATATTAACACCTGTTAAATCATTTAACGATGTTAGATTATTCAGGTATTGGGTCGATAATCTTTTAGATTTACGATTTAGCGAATTCCAGTTCTCCTGAAACGATGCATCGTTGTCTGAATCCTCTCCTTGGACAAAATGCTGGTAATCAAGTTTTTCAAATAGATTTTCGAAGAAGTATTCAGCTGAAACAGGAATTTGCTGCGTTACTGAGAAAAATGTATCAACCAAATGCCCATCTTCGCTGACGTGCCAGTGTCGGACAGCAGGGTTGTTTTGCAGAAATTGTTTCAATGACTTCGAAATGAAGGATAAGCCATAGGTAATCAGCAATTCCGGCCTTAATCTATCACTGTTAGAAATTGGTAAAAACAGATCATGGTAGGTGATGAATTCCTCGCAGCCTGACTGATTAGAAATACTATCTCCTAAAACTGGCACACCAAGCTCCTGAGCTATTTTAGTGAGTGAATCATTCAGTTTTTCACTGTATTTGTACTGCCCACCGGCTATTAAAATATTGTCAAAACTGTCCCACTCATTCAGAAGCTCATGCCATGTTTCCGTAGATAAGGTTGCCTGCGATTCTGTCTTTTTTACAATTCTCACTTCTGATGACACAGCGACATTTTCTCCTGTTGACGGATAAAATGGCTCCCGGATTGGGATATTGATATGGACCGGACCAGGGGGTATCGACCGGGTACAAATTACTGCTTCATTAGCGGATCTGTTGATCATCCAACGCGCATCCTTATGGGAATAATCAGCAGGAAGTGTGTAAGATTTCTTGACATGTTTTCCATAGATTTCCGACTGATAAATGGTCTGCCCGTCCAATTGATGAATCCATTCGGACGGCCGGTCGGCAGTTAATATCAGTAAAGGAATTTGCTGAAAAAATGCTTCGGCGATGGCTGGGGCATAGTTATAAGCTGCGCTTCCTGAGGTGCAGATCAAAACCACAGGAATTTCAAGCTGCTGGGCCATTCCCAGGGCTATAAAACCCGCAGATCGCTCATCCATGACGACAGTCTTTTTGAACCCGTCATGACGTGCAAATGCGAGCGTTAATGCTGCGCTTCTGGATCCCGGAGATATGACCACGTGCCGTATACCGTGGGCATAACAGATTTCGGCGAGATCGATTAAGGGCTGTAATATTGCCATATTGTTTGGATACAAAAATAGCCTCAGAAGAGGCCATTTTAATTTCGATAGAAATAGGGATTGTCAATGTCTGATCATCCCGTTTTTCAATATTATAATTACTTATCCTAAATAAGTTTTCAAAGCTTTGCTTCTTGATACATGACGTAATCTGCGGATAGCCTTTTCTTTGATCTGACGCACGCGTTCCCGTGTAAGGTTGAACTTCTCCCCAATCTCCTCCAAAGTCATCGCATGTTCCCCATTTAAGCCAAAGTAAAGAGCGATTACATCCGCTTCTCTCTGCGTAAGTGTGCAAAGGGCACGCTGTACTTCTTTACGCAATGATTCGTTAACCAAACCAGAATCAGGCTTGTCTTCCAAATCATTTTCAAGCACATCAAGAAGACTGTTTTCTTCTCCCTGAACGAACGGCGCATCCATAGATACGTGACGTCCCGAGATTTTCATCGTGTCAACAACTTCCGAAGAAGAAATTTCAAGCACCTCTGCAAGTTCTTCCGGAGATGGCTCACGTTCAAAACGTTGTTCCAGCTCAGAAAAAGTCTTTGATATTTTATTTAAAGAACCAACGCGGTTTAATGGAAGACGTACAATACGTGATTGCTCAGCAAGCGCCTGAAGAATTGACTGACGAATCCACCATACAGCGTAAGATATAAATTTAAAACCACGTGTTTCATCAAAACGTTGCGCTGCCTTAATCAAACCCAGATTTCCTTCATTGATTAAATCACCCAAAGAAAGGCCCTGATTTTGATATTGTTTCGCAACAGAAACAACAAAACGTAAGTTCGCCTTTGTTAATCTTTCCAACGCAAGTTGGTCACCGTCCCGTATCTTTTGAGCTAACGTCACTTCCTCATCCGGCGTCAACAAATCTACCTTTCCGATCTCCTGCAAGTATTTATCTAACGACTGACTTTCACGGTTGGTGATCTGCTTACTGATCTTTAGCTGTCTCATCTAAATTCAAATATTAATATGTATAAATAACGACATTTACAAATGCCCTTGTTGATGAAAACACAATTTTATGCGTTTTTGTTCTCTGGTTTTGGAAGTAACACTTTGCGTGACAGACGATACTTGCCTGTTTTCTTATCAACCTCTACCAATTTCACCTGCACTTCCTCTCCTACTTCAAGAACACCATCCATATTTTCGATACGTTCCCACTTAATCTCCGAAATGTGAAGCAATCCGTCTTTACCAGGTAAGAACTCAACGAACGCGCCAAACGGCATGATTGACTTCACTTTTCCTGAATAAACTTCACCAATCTCCGGCACAAGAATAATTCCCTTGATACGAGAAACTGCTTTATCCATGGAAGTCTTGTCTGCCGAGAATATACTTACATAACCCGCACCATCTTTTTCCTCAATTGACACTGTAGCACCAGATTCTTTCTGAATATCCTGAACAACTTTACCCCCAGGCCCGATAACTGCTCCAATCATCTCACGGTCAATTTTGATTATGACGGCGCGAGGCGTGTGAGGTTTCAGGTCAGGACGATGTTCTTTAATCGTTTTGTTCATTTCACCCAAAATATGCAGACGGCCAGCCTTTGCTTGCAAAAGTGCTTCTGACAATACTTCAAACGAAAGTCCATTCACTTTAATATCCATCTGGCAAGCTGTGATACCTTTTTCAGTACCTGTTACCTTGAAATCCATATCACCTAAGTGATCCTCATCTCCAAGAATATCAGAAAGTACTGCATATTGACCCGTTTTTTCATCCGAGATCAATCCCATCGCAATTCCTGACACAGGCGCTTTGATTTTCAAACCAGCGTCCATAAGCGCAAGAGAACCTGCACAAACCGTTGCCATGGATGAAGAACCGTTCGATTCCAGAATATCTGAAACGATACGGATTGTGTATGGATTATCCTCTGCCGCAGGCAAAACTTTTTTCAAAGCACGAAGGGCAAGATTACCATGACCCACCTCACGGCGTCCCGGTCCACGGTTAGGTTTCACTTCACCAGTAGAAAAACCAGGGAAGTTATAATGAAGCAAGAATTTACTGTATCCGTATTTCAACGGCGTATCAATAATCTGCTCGTCATTTTTTGTACCTAACGTAACTGTTGTCAGCGATTGAGTTTCTCCACGTGTGAATAGTGCAGATCCATGTGCGTTTGGCAAAAAGTCAATTTCAGAAGCGATTGGACGAACTTCATCCAATGCACGTCCGTCAAGACGTTTTCTTTCGTCAAGTACCAAACGACGGGATGCGTCATATTCCAGATCGTGGAAATAACGTTTCACAAGCGAGATACTAACTTCTTCTTCCTCTCCGATTGTTTCAAGGAATTCAGCCAAAACTGCCTTTGCAGCTTCTTTACGAACATTTTTATTTTTAGAACCCAACTGGGCTACTGCATAAACTTTGTCATAGCAAAATTCACGAACGCGAGCTTCAAGCGCTTCGTCCTGAACGTCACCGATGTACTCACGCTTCACGATGTTTCCAACAGCAGCTTCGAATTCTTTAACTGCAAGGCACTGTTGTTTGATCACTTCATGCGCAAATTTCAAAGCTTCGATTACTTCCTCTTCCGAAACTTCGTTCATTTCGCCTTCAACCATTGTGATATCCTGGTAAGTTGCACCTACCAAAAGTTCCAATGTAGCATTTTCCAAAACCGAAGTACCCGGATTTATTACAAGTTGTCCGTCAATTTTAGCAACACGCACTTCTGAAACAGGACCGCCGAAAGGAATGTCAGAAGCAGCAATTGCAGCCGAAGCAGCAAGAGCAGCCAATGCATCCGGCAAAGCCTCTTCATCTGCTGACATCAACATGATGTTCACCTGAATTTCTGCGTGATAATCATCCGGAAAAAGCGGACGAAGAACACGGTCAACCAAACGGCTAACCAATACTTCGTGATCAGAAAGTTTCCCTTCACGACGCATAAAACTTCCTGGTATTCTACCAGCCGAAGCAAATTTCTCCTGGTAATCTACTGAAAGAGGTAAAAAGTCAATTCCTTCTCTGATATCTTTATTGGCAACAACAGTAGCTAGCAGCATGGTATTACCCATACGCACCACAACCGATCCGTCTGCTTGTTTTGCTAATTTCCCTGTTTCAATTGTAATTTCTCTACCATCAGGCAATGGTATCGTTTTGGTCACTATGTTAAATAGCATAGAATATGTAATGTTTGGGTAGCTGTGAAAACGTCACCAGAACGCTTTCTTTATGAAAATTCCTTCTAAAAATCCCGCAAAAAATCAGGGAACTTACGATGCTGCAAGTTCCCTGATCTAATAAATTACTTACGGATGTTCAATTCCGCGATAATAGCACGGTAACGAGTAATGTCGTTTTTGTAAAGATAATCCAATAATCTTCTGCGCTTTCCTACCATTTTAAGTAGCCCCAGACGAGTATCGTTATCTTTTTTGTGCGTTTTTAAGTGCTCGTTCAAATAATTGATACGGTACGTAAATAAAGCAATTTGTGATTCGGCTGATCCAGTGTCTCCGCCTTCTTTCTTAAAACCTTTGGTTTCGAAGATCTCTCTCTTCTTTTCCGTAGTTAAATACATGATTGTAACAACAGATTAAATATGTGATAGATTTACAGCACTATACTGCAAACAAGGTCGCAAAAGTACAAATTCTTTTACTATAAAGAAAATATAATTTACTATGAATTGATAAGCCGCGATTTTCCAAATCTACTCGCCAGGAAAGATTTAATTCTTTTAATACGCATTTGATAAACGTCCTTATCGAAAAGCCGTGAGTCACTTCGGGCCCGGTCAATGAAATAAGCTCCTGCCAGAAATAGCACCGTATTTGCCAGCCAGGCTCCAACCGGAACACTTAACATACCTTCCTTAACCCATTTATCACCCTGATTGATGAGGACGTAAAGCAAGATAAAAAATAGAACAGAGACCAAAACAGGCACTCCAAACCCACCTTTTTTGATAATCGCTCCTAGTGGTGCGCCGATCAAAAACATTACGAGACAGGATATCGCATTGGTATATTTATGATGTTTTTCCAATTCATATTTACTGGCTTCCTTCAATTTCGACTGCAAATAATCTGCATTAGACTTGACGTAACTCTGCATACTCGACGCAGAACTTTTCGCATTTGTCAATATCTCTGTTTTCAAACTGTCTTTAATTGGCTTGGCCAATAGAGAGTCGATCCATTTTCCAGGTTTTAAGGTCTTGTCAGTTCCTTGTTTGTAGTTATAGGAAAAATATTGCTGACTGTTCGGCAAGAGATTTTTCTTCGTCTCGTCATAAGAAGTCTTGATAGAATCAGCCGTGTGGTTCAGATCATTAATATTTTTCATAAACTCATGATATTTGAACTGCCCCTCGTCCGTACGTTTCATACCGAAAGACGACAAACTTTCAACGAGTTTGTAATGATCAAAAACATTTCTTGTAAACTTTGTACTTGGCGGCGGAGCACCGGGACCGCCCGTAGCTATGGGTGAAATGTATGCTCTTCCGCTCCCCTCTGTCTCCTCATTGTACATTGTCCCGTTATACAACTCGATCACCAGATTTGAATTCTCGTTGATCGTGTACATTTTACCAGAATCGGCCAGGATAATCTGTGTGTTTCCACGCTCGTATGACCTGTTATCATGTTTATAGATCACCATACCTTTCATCGACTGCGCATCAGCCATTTTCTTGTCAACCTTGATACTGTAACCAGGAAGGTCATTATAGAAAATCCCTTCCTTGATTTTCAAAGTTGCCTTGGTGGTTTTTATATCATAGAGCAGACTATATCCTTTCAGATTTGCCCAGGGCGAGACCCTGTCATTAAAATAAAAAGAAAAGATGCTGATCCCTACGGCGACGATGAATAGCGGAGCCATCGCCCTGACAACTGAAATACCGGCACTTTTGAGTGCCGTCAATTCGAAAAACTCTCCGAGGTTACCAAAAGCCATCAATGATGACAACAACATGGCAAGCGGAAGGGCGGTCGGGACAGTAATGAGACTGAAGAAAAAGAACAGGCGGGAGTAATCCCAGATACCCAGATCTTTTGACACAAAATCATCAATATAAAAAATCATGATCTTCATCAAAAATATGAAAACCACAACTGACATGGTTACTATAAATGGTCCCCAAAAGGACTTTAGTATAAGCTTATCCAGCTTTTTCATCAACTCCCTACAATTTCTTTAAGATTATCCATAAACCCATTCCACAACGATATTAGTTCAGCCTCATCTCTGTTCGCCGAATAATCTGTCACTCTTAAAAAGGTTGTTTGCGTCAATTCACTCACTTCCAGCTTGATTTCCAGATGGTTATTATCCAGGTCATCGTCGCTCGTATTTTCGAATTCAAATTTCACCCCTTTATTTATTCGCAACCCCGTCTGTCTGGCTATGTGACTATCTCCATCCCATTGAAAATCGAACCTTTGATTTGGCATGACGATCACCTTCTCCGCAAACCACTGTTCCAGGCCAGATGGCGTGGATATGTACGGAAATAACACTTTTGGGGATGATCGTAACTCAAATTCAGTCGTAAACTTAAATTTTTCCATCGGGACTGGGTTTATTGGTTCTTCCATTCTACTAAGGTTAACCTGCTGATCTTAAAAGTTGTAATATAACATAAAACGTTAATAAAAATGAAAAACGTACATTTTTGTTTTTTTACAATTTAGTTTTTTTCATTCAAAATACCAAAAACAGTTGCATTGTAAATTTCTTTAACATACTTTTGCACCACAATAACGGTACGGCGGGGTAGCTCAGATGGTTAGAGCGTAGGATTCATAACCCTAAGGTCGGCAGTTCGATTCTGCTCCCCGCTACGAAAAAAAGGCATCCAAAAGGATGCCTTTTTTATTTTGCATCTTTCATACCATTTGAATTTAATATTTCTATCTGCTCCACCAATTCCATAATCCTCTATTCTATCTGCGGAAAACAGAATTAAATTTACCATCTTTAGGTTAATACAACGATCAGCACCAAATACTACCGTCATTTCACCACGACATGAAATTATTACTACAATATCTTAGCCGATATAAAGGCCTCATTTTTCTTGCATTGATCTTAGCGGCCATTAACCAGATCTTCTCTTTACTGAATCCTTACATCCTTGGAAATGTTTTGATAGATCCGTTTGCGAATAAGGCGAAATATTTCCGCGACAATGGTTTGAACGACGAGTTTTTCAAAGGTATCACAATTGGCCTACTGATGATCATAGGAGCTGCTATGGTTTCCAGAATCGCAAAAGCGTTCCAGGATTATGTCGTCAATGTGGTTATCCAAAAATTCGGGGCGGACCTTTATACCGATGGGTTACGACATGCGTTGCGTTTGCCCTATCAGGATTTCGAAGATCAACGTAGTGGAGAAACCTTATCAGTTTTACAAAAAGTACGGGCCGATTGCGAAAAATTCATCACCAGTTTTGTAAACGTGTTGTTCGCAACGTTAGTCGGAATTGTCTTTGTAACCATAGTAGCTTTTAAACTTAGCCCAATGCTTCCGGTTATCTATCTGGTTGGTTCGGTTGTGCTGGCTTTGCTTACCAGTATTCTAAGCCGGAAGATTAAAGAGGTACAAAAAAATATTGTCAAAGAAACGACAGCGCTGGCGGGTTCTACAACGGAATCTTTACGAAATATTGAACTTGTAAAAAGTCTCGGCCTAACCCAACAGGAAATTCGCCGGCTTAATTTAACAACTTTTAAGATTCTGAAACTGGAATTAAAAAAAGTTAAAAGTATCCGCTCCATCAGTTTCATCCAGGGAACGTTCGTCAATTTCTTACAGCAATGTATCATGTTCTCGCTGCTGTTTTTTGTATTTCATGATCAGATCACGGTCGGTCAAATGATGATGATGCAATTTTATTCATTTTTTATTTTCACGCCTTTACAGGAGCTTGGAAATGTGATTTTATCTTACCGCGAAGCAGAAGCGTCTTTGATAAATCTTGAAAAATTATTAAGCAGGCCAATCGAAAGAAAACCTGCGCATCCGGAACGAATTGACGCTGTTGAGACATTACGTTTTGAAAAAGTCCACTTCCAGCATCAGACAGCGAGGAGACCGGCGCTGGATGAAATTTCTTTCAACGTTAAACGAGGAGAAACCATCGCTTTTGTAGGACCTTCAGGATCAGGAAAAACGACGCTTGTAAAATTGCTGGTTGGATTATATCATCCAAATACCGGAAGTATATACTATAACGATCACAGCGACAGTAGTATAGATTTTGATGAATTAAGACATCAGATCGGTTTTGTCACGCAGGACACACAGCTTTTTTCAGGAACGATCAAAGAAAATCTTTTATTCGTAAATCCTGCTGCTACGGATGAAATGATCAAAGAAGTACTTAAAAAGGCGGCGTGTTATAACCTCTTGTTACGTGCAGAAAATGGAATTGATACTGTGATAGGAGAAGGCGGTTTGAAATTATCCGGAGGTGAACGCCAGCGTTTATCAATTGCCCGGGCGCTTTTACGAAACCCTCATTTGATGATTTTTGACGAAGCAACTTCCGCCCTTGATTCTCTGACGGAAGAAGAAATATCGAACACGATCCGCAACATCACGAGCCAGCGCCAGCACATTACGGTTATGATAGCACACAGACTTTCCACGATTATGTATGCGGACCGAATTTATGTTTTGGAAAAAGGCAATATCATTGAAACCGGAAGCCATAATGCGCTTCTTGAAGAAAAAGGCCTTTATTATGCCATGTGGAGACAACAAATAGGTGAGCGAAAAGACGTTCACGTATTGGAGTCCTGATCGAAATTGTGAATTATTTGAAAACCTGAATTATGTTGACGCCAACTCAGCAAGATTCAGGTTTTTTCAATTTGAGGGGCGGGATACTTTTGTTGTACCAAAAAGTAATCCTTCAACTATGAACACAATCTCTGAAATTATCGAATCCATCGATTGGGAAAAAATTACGGAAAATATGAACAGCAGTGGATTTGCGGTTCTAAAAAATGTCGTAAATCCGGAGCAATGTGCGTCGCTAATTAACCAATACCAAAACCAGGCATTATATCGCAAAACAATCGTCATGGAACGCTACCGATTCGGCTTGGGTGAGTATAAATATTTTCAATATCCGTTACCTGAACTGATTCAGCAGGTTAGACAATTGGTATATCCAAAACTCGTTCCGATTGCCAATAACTGGATGAACGTGTTGAACATTAATAAAACTTTCCCAAAGTCACTCGAAGAACTTCACGGATTATGCCGTGAGTATGGACAGACAAAACCTACCGTACTTGTGCTGAAATATGGTCAGGGCGGTCATAATACTTTACATCAGGATTTATACGGAGAAATATTCTTTCCTATTCAGCTTGTGATCTTTCTGAATGAGGCTGATGAAGATTATCATGGAGGCGAATTTGTTTTAGTCCAACAAACACCCCGCTCACAATCCAAAGCGATTGTTTTAAAACCAAAAAAGGGCGACATACTTTTGTTCACAACCAATTTCCGGCCGGCGAAAGGCAGCAGAGGATATTATCGGGTCAATATGAAACACGGCGTGAGCGAAGTCCTTTCAGGAGAAAGGTATACGCTGGGAATCATTTTTCATGACGCACAAAGCTAAATGGTAATATACGAGGCATTTATTCAGTGCCTCGTATATTACTTAATGAACGATTTTAAAAACCAGTTCCTTCAACAGTTCTCCTTCTGGTATACTCACGCCATCCAGACCCTTTAAACGACTGTCTGTTTCACGTAAATAGTGAATCACATGTGCAACCTTCGGCAAAGGGTAATTTCTGGCTGCCAGCGAATAATCTTTAACAAAAAAAGGATTTACACCCAATGCCGCAGCCAAGCCTTTTTCAGACTTATCCTGACTGGCATGTACTAACAGGACCTTTGAGAAAAAACCGAAAAGAATGATCAAAATCGGGGCAAGCGGATTGTCCTTCGCGTTGGCAGAAAAATGCGTGGCAATTTTATTTGCCTTGATGACGTCACGCATCAAAAGCGCTTTTTGAAATTCAAAAACATTATACTCCTTACTGATTCCAACAAAACGCTCCACCACCTCGGCATCGATTCCCTGATCAACACGGAGGTTCACCATAATTTTCCTGATCTCATTGGTAAGCCTTTTCAAATCGTTACCAATATTGTCGACCATCATCTGTACCGCCTTCGGACTTATTTTCATCCCTTCCGATTGACAGTAAGAAGCAACCCAATCCGGCAATTTATTGTCATACATTTTTTTTGATTGTATGACATGACCATGCGTATTGAAAGCTTTCACGAAAGTTTTCCGTTCGTCAGCATTTGCGTGAAAACAGAACACAAGAACGGTACTGTGCAGCGGGTTTTGGGCATAGTCTTCAAGACGCGCCTGTTGTTCTTTTTGATCAATACCGCCGAGTTTATTGGCATCTTTGACAATCACAAGCTGCCGTTCTGCCATAAATGGGTAACGTCTTGCATAACTCAGCACGCCGGCAACATCGGTATCTTTACCGTAAAGCACAAACTGGTTAAATCCCTTTTCTGATTCGGATACAACACGTTCTTCAAGGGCATCAGCAATAACATCAATGTAAAAGGGTTCGTCACCGTGTAGGAAATATACCGGTTTAAACTTCTTAGCTTTAATTTCTTTAAGGGCAGCGTCAGGCGTTTGAGCCATTTTTTATTCTAAATTTTAATATATACTAACTTTTACAGCATTACCTAAGCCCTGGTTTCAACAATAAACCTGGCTGATTCTGCTTGCAGCAACGGAAAAAAAAGATCGAATTTGGCATGATAAAATTCTTCGTTTCTTTCTAAATCTTCGTCCGCCATATTTAATACGTCCAGAAAATCAGCCCTTCCCGACAACCGTCCGAATGTCAGTTTAATTCCTTCCAGTGTTTCATAGGTATTAAGCCAATCCTGTTTGATCATCGTCCGCACCATGGATTTCATATTTGCCGGAATCAACGGATCATTTTTTCGGACCACATCATACATTCTGGCGCTGTATGCTGCAAGAGTCTCATTGCAAAATTGATCAAAATATTTGGCTAAAAAATAATCAAAGTAAATATCAATTGCGATTCCTGCCGTTTTTCCCAAGACTTCCGCAGCCTTATGTTTTGCCACTCTGACGATTGGGTGCTCATCCGTAAACATGTCAATATGCCTATGCAATTTTACTCCGAGCAAAAAATCGTTGCTCCAGCCGATTATCTTCTCGCCGGTCAACCTGCCTTTTATAAAATCTCCGACATAGTTTCCGATAATGACCTCCTCATTGTCTCCTGAAAGCAATAAATGCGCTAAAAAATTCATAAAAAAAGACATTTTGGCAAAATTCCCGTACGTTTGTTTTTCCTAATCCAACGTGGAACAATTATTTTACAACAACCAATATTTTAACCAAACAAGCAAATGAAAGTCGAAAAGAATAATGTCGTAGCACTTATATATAGTCTTAGAATACCCGACAATGACGGTGAAATGGATATTGTAGAAGTAGTAACGGAAGAAGATCCGATGTATTTTATCCAGGGAATCAGCGGACTTCCTGAGGGCTTCGAAGAAAAGATTGAAGGACTTGCTCAGGGTGATACTTTTGACTTCGTTGTCTCGCCAGAGGAAGGTTACGGAGAATTTGACCCTGAGGCAATTGTCGAATTACCAAAGGCTGTTTTTGCAATGGAAGGTGTTGACCAGGAAGAACTTCTTGAGATCGGTAATATTGTTCCGATGACAAACGAAGATGGCGAGCGTATGCACGGCCAGGTTGTTGAAGTGAAAGAAGAAGTGGTTGTCATGAACTTCAACCATCCGCTTGCGGGAAAAGAAATGCATTTCCAGGGCTCTATTCTATCGATTCGCCCTGCGACGGATGAAGAAATCAGTCATGGACACGTACATGGCGAGGGTGGACATCACCATTGATAATGATTAAGGGTTAATGATTAATTGTTAATGGTTAAGGATTAATGGTTAATGGTTAATGGTTACTGGTTAATGGTTAATGGTTAATTCACAAACAGTTGGCGCAGTTGACATCACCACTGATAATGGATTAGCTGGCGAAGACTCAATGCCAGTTAATCCATTAAATCATTAAAAATTAACCCTTAATCATTAATAATTAACCATTAACAATTAATAATTAAACATTATTTCCCGTATTGTTCAACTTCTACGCCGAAAGTTCTTAAAAACTCTACGCCTTCTTCTCTTCCAATACCCTTGTAAGCTGCATAGGAATGCAGGAAAATTACTTTACTTATTTTCATCGTATAAATAACTCTTGCGCAGGCAATACAAGGGGCTAATGTTACAAAAAGTGTAGCTCCTTCAATGTTGGATCCGTTTTTAACGGCAAAAAGAATCGCATTCTGTTCAGCGTGAAGCGCCAGGGAACAACTTCCTTTTGCATCTCTCGGACATCCAACTTCCGGAAACTCCTCATCGCAATTATGCGTTCCTGCCGGCGGCCCGTTATAACCTATTGAAATAATCCGCGTGTCCTTTGTCAGTACCGCACCGACCTGCGCTTTGATGCAATGAGAGCGTTTTGCAAGATTTATTGCAAGCTCCATAAAAATATCATCAAATTCCGGCCGGTTTTTCGTTGTTAGTGAACTCATTCGATTCTTTAAAACATAAATTACCTGCAAACTTAGAAAAAGCATGAATTGGATTCAATATAGATTAACAAATAAGAGCGGGACAAAAGGCCTGATTTGCTTATTTATTTTTCTGAACCTGGTTTCTTTTGCTCAAATTACTCCTGAGATTATAACGCTCGGAAGAGAACCGTCGTCCATGATCCGGGCGAACAAGTTTTTTGTGCAGGATGTAGAGGACAAGCGCAAGATAAAGGGTAATGTTTTTGGAAAAGTTATTTCCCTTGGAAAGGAGAAACCGGCCGCATTAGCCAACCCGATTGAAAAGGAGCTGGCTTCCTATTGGTCCTACAATGCGCCTAAAAGAAATGCTGAACTTTTGCCGCTTTACATTACGATTAAAGACTTCCAGATTAATGAGAAGCGGCTTGGCCCAAACCGCGTTTCCGGAGATATTAAGCTGGAAGTGACATTCCGGTGGTATAGAAATATGGTGCCGGTCGAACTTACAAACTACCAGACTTCTGCGACCTATACCCGTCCCGAAAAAGAGTATGATCATCAAAAATTGATACGGCAAATGCTTGATCAGGCATTGACCCATTTTCAAAAGTGGATGGGCTCAAATAATGGCAAAAATCCAGCGCTGGCGAAAAATCTGAAAATCGTTTTCAATGAAGTAACCGCTCAGGATAAGGCTGATACCGTTTTTTACAGTGTTAAAAGGCCACTGGTATGGTCAGATTTTCAGGGACAAAAGAGCAGGCCAGGCAGCAGATTTGCCGCCGCCGTATTTACATCTTTTGCCTACGAAGGCCACTCCTATCCAAAAGACAACGATCTTATTCTTCAAATTGACCTGAAAATATTTATGGTAAAAAGTATGTCCTGGGGGCTGCCGGAAGCAAAAAATGCGGGTACATTAAGACATGAACAACTTCATTTTGACATCACGAGAGTTGTCGTTGAGCGTTTTAAGAAACGGCTCGAATCAGGAGAATTGACTATCGAAGATTATGACAGTGAAATTCAATACCAATTCCTTGAGGCTTTCAGAGAGATGAACAGGGAGCAGGAAGCGTACGACGCCGCAACTGGCCACGGGCTAAACGCCACGGCGCAGGCGGAGTGGGAACGAAAAATCAGTAAAGAAATCCTGGATATTTATTCAAGGCAATAAAAACGCGCCCTGCGTTTGAAGGTCGTGAACAAGGATATGATTTGCTTTAAGCGTGGTATGCCAGCGTTCTGCTGTCCGCTTTTTCACCTCCCCGCTTATTAAAAAAGTAGTATTTAAATTTACATCAATCTCTGAAATCTTCGGGTATTTTGATGAATTATGGAGAACGTAATCAATGGAAGTTTTGGTCGGAAAATAACCACCAAGATATATCAAGTGGCTTTTCCAGGAAAGTAGTTTTCCATCACCAACCTTCATTGAAACCAAACTTTCAGTTTTCACAGAATCTGCCAAAAATATCGTCTCTAAAACACCTTCACTGATACCGTAATTTTTGATATAAAAATCATAAGCGCTGGTGTCCACGCGAAAGGCCTCATCCGAAAAAACAAACAATTTATCACCTTCTTTGAGGCTGACGACGGAATGGTTAGGAACGGAATGAACTATGCCTTTATAACTGATGTAATTTTGAGAACTTTGTGAGGTTGAATAAAAAACAAACAATATTACAAGGCCCGACAGGTATTTCAACCCTTGAAATTCCCTCGATTCGTAAGCATACCAGGCCAATAACATCAGAACATAAAGCAGGACAACTTCGAACCTATCAAGATAAAGATTTCCGATCAGATAACCAGGCAGGTTTTTCGGAACCGAGGCGGAAATATTCGTTAGCAGTGCGAAAACATAAACTATCCATCCTACGGTCGCTTTTAACCAGACAAACGGACCCAGGCTGACAAAAAGCAAAACCAATGCGGCAGGCAGGAGCGCATTCGTACACGTAATCACAAAGGGATTGACAAGCCAAAAATAAAATGGGAACTGGTGAAAATAGAATAGGCTTAAAGGGAAAGTGGCGAGCTGCGCAGCAAATGAAAGTGCAGTAATTTGCCAGATATATTTCCAAAACCAACTGACCGGTATCCATAATGATTCTATTGGTCTGAAGAACAGGAAAATTCCGGACATCGCGAGATACGAAAGCTGAAATCCCAGATCAAAAATTGCCTGTGGATCAAATAACAAAATGATCAGGGCAGATATGGCAAGCGTGTTCATGGAATTGTGCTTTCGGGCAAAAACTTCTGCAACAACAAAAACGATACACATGAGCGTAGCTCTTTGAACCGAAGGTGGCAGGCCGGTGACCACTGCATAAAAGCCGAGAAGGAGCATTATTGTAGCCAGGTAAAGGTACTTTCCGCCTTTTAAACGCTTCATCCAACCTAACAAATAGCTGAGCACAAAAAATATAATTGCGACGTGCATACCCGAAACAGAAAGAATATGGACGGTTCCCGAAGTGGTATAGTCGTCAACCTGGTCCGAACGCAAATCATCTCGCCTGCCAAGTAACATGGCTTTAACTAATCCATACGATTTATCATCTGTCAGGTTCTCACGAAACTGCCTGTCCGACCATTGAGAAATTCGTTGAGCCCATGAATTTATATGCTGACTTCCAGATAATTTAATAACCTGATATGAATTTTCCGGCAGATAATCCGTCCAGACAATTCCCTTATTCCACAAATAACGCCGGTAATCAAACTCTCCCGGATTCATTGGCGGTTTTGGATTTTCCAGATTTCCCCTCACCACAATCTGATCGCCTGCAGAAGGAATTTGTGAAGCATCCTGCGGAATACTCAGATAGGCTTTAACATCAGATTTGATCCACTTTCCGTCAACGCGAATCTTTTCAATCACCGCATCGACCCGGATGGATTTCGCCCTTTTTTCCGGAATATTCCGGACGGTTACCAGATAAAAATCATATTTATTTTTTGTCAGGAAATCGATGTTACGATATAGATTTTCATGGCGCAACGTCAGTGACAGAAATCCTGACAGAAGCAATACTATGTTAAGTAAAACGCCAAATACCAGGTACTTTTTTTCACTATAAAACCAAAAAGAAACGGCTGTGACCAAAAAGATCACAGCCGTTTGTATTGTGCTATTGAAATACCAACTCACCGAAGGATTCTTTAAGATCCAGTCGCCAAGTAAAATACCGATTGAAAAAGTCAGAATTAATCCAACAAAAGGTACCCGTGAGAGCATACTTTTTTGTCATTTAATTACAAACCTCTTTGTGACGGTTTCTTTGTCTGTGGTCACTTTAAAAAAATATAATCCTGTATGTAATTTATTGATATCGAGTGTAACACGTCTGCTCCAGACATCCGTGTACGTCTGGGTTTCAAGGCGATTTCCTTTGATATCATAAATGGAAAGGGAAAAATTTTGAAAATCGGCAAAGCGGACATTTGCACTCACTTCTTCACTAGCCGGGTTTGGAAAGACTTCCAATGCGAGGTTTTCGGAAGGTTCCAGCCTGCCTTCTATCGCCGATTCGATCATTTTTTTCCTCCGTGGACTCAGCTCCAATACCGCCTTCATCCGCGCTAACTGGCCAGCAGTAAAAATGTTCATACAGGAATCAGGCGAATAATCCATATAATTCTCAATCATATTACGCGTCGGAAATCCGGAGCAATTTGAATACTTATCGACACAAACGGAAGTCTGGTTTCTGCTCTCTGCCGGCGGTGTATCGTCGCAGAAATCATCGCCACAAAATGCATCTCCCCATATATGAATCAAACCAAGCCAGTGCCCTACTTCATGCGTTGTCGTTCTGCCGAGATTATAAATTTCACTTGTATTAACTGTCGCATCCCTACCAAAAAACCTGAAATCGATAATGACTCCGTCGGTTCGCTCGTACTTCTCATTTTTTGTATTCAGCCCATTAATTCCCTCAACCGACGGAAACTGAGAGATCCCAAGATAGGAATCGAGCAGCCGGCATACCCAAATATTTAAATATTTATCTGACGGCCAGTAAGCAATGTCAGATAAAAGCTGATCGTCGGTTATCGGGTTAAACAAGTCTCTCGCAAGATATTGGGTTCTTGTGATACCAGTAGTACTTTTTCCATTTTCGTCGTACTCGGCGAGGTAAAATTCAATGCCGGTATCCACGCCAACGGGATCTGAGTTAAACCCTCTGGTATTGACCTTTCTCCTGTAATCTTCATTCAAAACCTCAATCTGACTTCTTATCTGCTCGTTTGTAATATTTGGATTATTCAGGCCGCCGATCATGCCGTCCCGCCGGTTATGCACGATATGCACGACAACAGGAATTCTTATCACTTCATTTGTAGCACCAACCCTAAGTACTGAACGGTTATTATTCAAATACTCCTGAATGGCATTTTCTGTATTAATCCGATCCCGATATAAACCAGGGCTTTTTTTCTCTTTGTAAATTTCCCTTTCATGTGTCACGCAGCGTATCAGAAGTGAATCCGCTATTTGCGCAAAAACGCTCCCGGGTACATTAAGTCCCAGGAGCGCTATAAATAAAAAGGCGTGACGATTAAATCTCCGATTTTTCATAAGCAGCCAGAATATCCCTGACCAAGCGGTGGCGTACAACGTCCGAACCATCCAATTCTACAAAACTAATACCCTTTATGCCTTTCAAAACGGCAAGCGAGTCAATCAAACCTGATTTCAGGTTTTTCGGAAGATCTATCTGCGACTTATCCCCGGTGATGATTGCCTTTGAACTCGGCCCCATCCGGGTAAGAAACATTTTCATTTGCATCGGCGTGGTATTCTGCGCCTCGTCTAGTAAGATGAAAGCATTGTTAAGCGTTCTACCGCGCATATAGGCAAGCGGAGCAATTTCGATGACACGTGTTTCCAGATAAAGCTTTAACTTTTCCGGCGCGATCATGTCGTCCAGCGCGTCGTAAATTGGCCTTAAATAGGGATCTATTTTTTCTTTCAAATCACCCGGCAAAAACCCAAGGTTCTCTCCCGCCTCAACCGCCGGACGCGTGATAATTATTTTGCGTACTTCTTTATTTTTCAAAGCCCGAACCGCGATGGCCACCGCGGTATATGTTTTTCCAGTTCCCGCAGGCCCAACCGCAAACACAAGATCAAACTTAGCTGCCGCCTCAACCAACAATTTCTGGTTAGCTGTTTTTGCTTTAACGACCAGCCCTTTGTTTCCGTAAATGATCACATCGGCGTCATCCTCAGCATTCTGGACAGCTGGCCTGGAAATGCCGTTCAAATAAACTTTAACATTTTCGCTTGTGACCTTACCATATTTCAGGTAATGCGCAACCAGCGATTCAAGTATGTCGGTGATACGCATAATTTCAGGTGCAGTGCCCTGAATCCGGATTTCATTCCCGCGGGAGATAATTTTGCTTTTTGGAAAAGCAGCGGATACTTCTTTAATATTGGAATTATGAGTGCCCAAAAAATCGACCATTGAGACGTCTTCGAGCGTGATAATTTTTTCTAGCAAATGAATGATCGTTTAGTGTTTAAGGAATTACTCTAAAATTTAGTAATAATAACCAAGATTTATTCTAAAATAATACACAAATTAAAAATTCCATACCAATACTAACGATGTAAAATAAATATATTTTGATCAACTCTTTCATAATCAGCGGAACATGATATTTTTAATAAATTAAAAAAAATAGTTGTCGCAAGTTTCTTTTCTGACAAGCCCGTTATGTTTAATTTTGTCATACATGGAAAATGACAAATCGACAAACCAATTTAACAAGTCAGGTACTAAATCTGGTATTCCCAGCCGGAAACCAGCTGTTTCCCGAACACAGGGTTTTGAGCAGAATTATGGCAAACTTCCTCCTCAGGCCATAGACCTGGAAGAGGCAGTTCTGGGTGCCTTAATGATTGAAAAAGACGCACTTACAGCTGTTGTTGATATATTAAGACCGCAGAGTTTTTACAAAGATGTACATCAAAGAATATACGCTGCGATCCTGACACTCTTTGCAGATTCGGAGCCTATCGATATGCTCACCGTTATTTCCAAGTTGCGGAGTACCGGCGAAATTGAACTGATTGGAGGGTCATCCTATATCGTTGGGCTGACCTCGAAAGTCAACTCGGCGGCAAACATTGAGTACCATGCGAGGATCATCACACAAGCGTCCATAAGGCGTGAATTAATTACCATTTCATCTGAAATTCAGAGAGATGCGTTCGAGGATACCACTGACGTTTTCAAACTGCTTGACAAGACCGAACAGGCTTTGTTTCAAATTTCAGAGTCAAACATTAAGAAAAATTATTCTGACATGGGTTCTTTGATGCGTCAGGCATTGGAAGAGCTGGATCAGAAAAAAAATAACAAGGATGGACTAACGGGTGTTCCTTCGGGTTTCAGCGCTCTCGACAGAGTTACGTCAGGTTGGCAGAAAACTGAATTGGTTATCCTTGCGGCGCGTCCGGGTATGGGAAAAACGGCTTTCGTCGTTTCATCACTCCGAAATGCTGCTGTGGATTTTAATATGTCCGTAGCTATTTTTTCGCTCGAAATGTCCTCGGTTCAGTTAGTGAATCGTCTGATCTCGGCCGAAGCAGAAATTGATAGTGAGAAAATCCGTAAGGGAAGCCTTGCTCCGCATGAGTGGGAGCAGCTTCACCACCGTATCCATCGACTGACCAACGCACCAATTTTCATAGACGATACCCCTGCCCTATCCATTTTGGAATTGCGGGCAAAATGCCGTCGATTAAAAGCGCAGCATGATATCCAGATGGTGGTTATTGACTACTTGCAGCTGATGACGGGTGATACAGGTGGAAAAGGCGCTGGTAACCGTGAACAGGAAATTGCGATGATTTCTCGCTCATTGAAAAATCTTGCTAAGGAACTTGATGTGCCCGTGATTGCGCTTTCCCAGTTGAGCCGTGCGGTTGAGACCCGTGGTGGTGAAAAAAGGCCTCAACTTTCAGATTTAAGGGAATCCGGATCTATTGAGCAAGATGCCGATATGGTAATTTTCTTGTATCGTCCTGAATATTATGGCATAACTGAGGATGAAACCGGAAACTCTGTTGCAGGTGTCGGCGAAGTGATTATTGCAAAAAACAGGGCTGGATCTCTGGAAACGGTTCAACTAAGATTCATCGGGAAGTATACAAAATTTGCCGATCTGGACTCTCAATTTGCGCCTGCTCCATTCGTAACCGATCGCCCGATTAACAATCCAAATCCGATTTCTTCTTTTGAAAATCAAAACAGAAATGCTAATCCGGCACAAAATTCCGGTGGAGGGACTTTAAGAAGTCGAGCCAATGATTTAAATAATTTTGACTACAAAGGACCAGACAGCGAACCGCCTTTTTAATTCCAAAAAGATGTTTATAAATAAAAAAGCCGTCTGAACATAAGGTTCAGGCGGCTTTCTTATTTATTGGTAAAATTATATTAATTTAAATCAAACATCGCAAAAAATTAGTTAGTCAATAGAAATAATACTATTCACACTTTCGATCCTATCGTTCCTTTCTTAGTAACAAAGCGACATTTTCAACGTGATGCGTATTAGGGAACATATCGACGGGCTGAACTTTGGTAACTTCATAATCTTCTGACATAAACGCCAAATCCCGTGCCTGCGTGGCCGTATTGCAGCTTACATAAACAATGCGGTCAGGAGCAGCCGCCAGAATTGTTTCCACAACCGGTTGGTCCATACCCGCCCGAGGTGGATCGGTAATGATTACGTCCGGTCTTCCATGTTTTGCCAGAAATCCTTCATTCATTATTCTTCGCATATCACCTGCGAAAAATTCTGTATTCGTGATTCCGTTTAACGCAGAATTTATTCGCGCATCCTGAACCGCTGCTTCAACATATTCAACACCGACTACCTTCCTGGCCTGGCGTGCAACAAAATTGGCAATCGTCCCAGTTCCTGTATATAAATCGTAGACAGATTCGTTTCCGGTCAGTCCTGCGTAATCTCTTGTCACTTTAAACAAATTGTAAGCTTGCTCAGAGTTTGTCTGATAAAAAGACTTTGGCCCAACCAAAAACGTCAGATCTTCCATTGTCTCCCTGATCGTCGCTTCTCCCGAGAAATTAATTACTTCCTGATCCTGATAAGAATCATTTCCTTTCAGGTTTACGATATAATTCAGCGAAGTAATTTCCGGATGATTTTCCCGCATAAAATTCATGACCTTATCAATCGCCTCGTCGTTCTGCTCGCCAAACTGCACGATCACCATGATATCGCCGGTATTTGCCGTACGAACCACCAGATTTCTGAGCGTCCCTACGTTGTATTTGACATCATAATATGGGATTCCATTCTCCTCACCAAAAGCGTGAAGCGAATTACGTAGGGCATTGGATGGATCCGGCTGCAAATGACAGGTGTCCACAGTAAAAATTTTGTCAAAACGCTTCGGAACGTGAAAACCCAGTGCGTTTCTTGAAAATGTTTCGCCAGTATCTAATTGCTCTTTTGTTACCCAGCGATAATTTGAGAAAGTAAATTCCAGTTTGTTACGATAATATTCTGTCTTTGGTCCTGCAAGAATCGGATTGATTTCCACATTTTTGATCTTACCAATTCTCTGAAAATGGTCTACAACCTGCTGTCTCTTAAACCGTAACTGATGTTCGTAAGCAATATGCTGCCATTTGCATCCGCCGCAAACCGAATAATGCTGACAATAGGGCTGCGTCCGAAGCGAAGAATAGGAATGAACTTTGGTGACAATAGCCTCTTTTAATTTTTTCTTTGTTCTGACCACTTCCAGGTCCACAATATCCCCCGGCGCAACATTTCCTTCTATAAAAATTACACCATCTTCTGATTTGAAAATACACTTACCTTCTGCCGCGAAATCAGTAATTTCAACGTATTCGTACCTGGTACCCTTTGACATTTGTTTTTATTTTATTTCTAAATTCTACCTATCGCCTAATTTTTACCGCAACGCCCATCATGAAAAACCGATTGATTTTATCCTTCGTACTTCTGCTATGCATCATCGAAGCAAGGGCCACACATATTGTGGGTGGGCAATTATTTATAACCGAAAACAAAAATAGTTATTATAACTATAACATTGGGCTTACAATGTATTTTGATGCGCGCAACGGCAACCCAGGCGCCGAAGATAATCGGGTTCTGGTTTATGTATTCAGAAAGCGCGACAATGCCTCGATGGGCTTTATTGACATACCGAAAACAGGACGAAAATCGGTCTCGTATACAAATCAACTCTGCGTGATTGCTTCAACAGAAACTATTCAAATAACGTATGCGACCGATATTTTTCTTGATCCGGCAGATTTCAGTGACCCCGGAGGTTATTACATGGTGTGGGATCGGTGTTGCCGGAATGGAACGATAACGAATATCAAATCGCCGGGCGATGCAGGGAGTTTGTTTGAAAAAGCCAAATTTTCAAATGTAACCCGCGATTTCCGGGTAATAACTACAATAAAAGGCTTCTAAAATTTTACTGAGTTTTCAATGTTCCAAGAGTTGGATAAGTAGGAGCAGACGATCATTTTATCGCCTCAAAACAATATACATTCAACTCCGTGCTGGCAAAAACCCTTCCTTTTTTACCATTTTGAGCAGGGATACCAGTCACGAAACCGTTGTAAATGGAACCACCTTTTGCATCCAACGGAGGCATATCCCATAGCAATTTTCCTGTTTGCAAGTCATAGGCTCTCAGATTGTCGCCGCGGATGCCATAAATGACACCATCCTGATGGTAAATGTCACTGGATAACGAGCCAGATTGAAGTGCCCAAAGTTGAGCTCCATTCCCTGCTTTCATACAGTACAAATATCCATTGTGCCCACTCAATATAATTTTATCATCGATTTTTATGAAATCCTGAAATCCAGTATGTTCATCAGTAAGTTTGTATTGCCAAATTCTTTCTCCTTTCATAAGATCAAAACAACCCAAGGAATTTAAAGAAGTAAGGTAAATTTTGCCACCATCAATAATTGGCGTCAAACTTGGCGCTGCTCCGTCCTCTTCAATGCTTAGCGGGGCCCTGTTGTAAATCCATTTTTTTTGAGAGATATTATAGAGACCGAAATAAGTTCTATTGTTATTATAACGCGCGGGTGGTCCCATTTCATTGGATGGAAGCAATATCATCATATTGCCATCAAGGAGAAAAGTCTTAAAGCGATAAATGGCACCTAAAAAATAGTTGTATCCATCACTATACGCATATTCAGCATTGTATTCAGGTCGAATACTCTCCTCCAATTTATCGGTATCAAAATCTCCCATGAACATACTATCTTCGATTCTTTTGAGGTTTCTAGAGACAGGAGAGTTCCCGGAGATGAAATATTGATTTCCAATGTTTGTCGGTTCAGCCGCTGATGCAAACCCTCTTTGGCTTTTCCATATCGTTTTTCCGGTCTTTGAATTAATACAATAGTCTGCGTACCGATCATGTAATAACAACTTATCCTCGTTTAAGACTATGGCCTTATTAAGGGTTCTGACTAACGTTTTGTCATAAAGGTCATCCCAAGTCCAGATGTTCTCTCCTGTAATTACATCTTTTAACTGAAGATAAAATTCACCGTATTTCTTTGGATCTAAAGATTTTCGCATGGCTATGGAAAGTACCCCTTTACCATCAATTACATAGCCGTGGTAGAGGCCGTACGCCAAAGTACCATCGGAAATTGAAGATTTCCACAAGAATGGCTTTTCAGTCACCACTCCATACTTATCAGTTTGAGTCGTGATTTTCTCCGGATTACACGATAGCAACCCAGAGAAAATATAAAGAGTTAAGAGTTTGATTTTCATCATTATTTAATAAGATATTCTAAAAATCGAAGAATTATTTCCTCCATTAAATACCCAGTTCATCGTCGATTCTATTCATCTTTTTAAACTCGCCATGATTAATATTGCCGAAGGCTTGTTGACTAAATCCCTGCCAGGCTCCTCCCTGATTTGTTGCAGATGCCTGAGTTACCACACCATCACTTGGTGTATCATGATAAATGTAGTAAACAGTCTGATACGTAAGCATACAATACGAACGGCATTGAACAGGGTCGGGCTGCGTGTCACAATAAGTGTAGTAGTACTCTTCTGAGCAGGTATTCTCCCAATGAGTTCCGTAGATTGGTTCAACCCAGGTTGCACCAATAACTTGTTTCCATCCGGTATTAGAATCTGTATTGACCCAATTACGCCCCTCTTCCCACCTGTTTTTTCGCATTTGATGAAAACCATGTAATGGTAAATTCATCCAGCTCATGGCTTCTTCACCATTTGAGATCATATTATTGTAATCGTTGGTTTTTCATGTTGCATTTTGTATGAGTTGATAATTCATTTTTTCTTGGATCAAAGTAAATATTTCTTGCAATATTTATATCTTGTCGTACGACATCAATTCAACTTGTCGTACGACAATATTTCAGCTTGTCGCGCGACAAGAATGTTGGTTTCGGAGAGACATTTTATGGCTTCTTCTTATTTAAACGCCTATTAATTACCTAATTATGGAAAACGGAAAACTGCCACTGCATAAATTGATGGAAGCCATTGATACACCGCGGTTTGAATCATTAAAGGAGCATTTTTCCCAATTCCTCACTCCTTATGTGATTAAGAAAGGTAGATTACTGGTAGACATTGGGCAGGTTAACAATAATATATATTTCATCAAATCTGGTGTCATCAGATCGTATTATTTGAAAGGTTCCGACGATATTACTTCGAGGCTTATAGCAGATGGAGAAATCGCGTGTGTTGCCGAAAGTTTTTTTTCACAACAGGTATCGGACGAAGTTATGGAAACGCTTCTTGATACAACCGTTTACTCCATTTCCTACAACACTTACCGCCAGCTTGCGCAGCAGGATATACTTATTGCCCAGTTAATCATTCAGCTTTTAGAACAACGTTTGGTTAGTTTCAGCGAGCGTGTGCGTTTGTTTAAGTATCTTTCTGTAGAGCAACGCGTTGAATACTACATCAACCAGCCATATTCACTGTTCCGCCGTGTTCCCGACCATTACATTGCCACTTATCTGGGAACCACATCCGCCACTTTCAGCAGATGTTTAAAAACGGCTAATCTTGATAAAATTCAACATTAAGCGGGTTAGTTTGAAATTTACATTGTGTCAACATGAGTTTTAAGCCAGGTAATCGAAATATTGAATCTTCATTTTTTCTATATTAAGGCGCAGTAGTCCGAAAAAATTAACAATAGACACAGTATAAATCGACCCTTAAGACAAAATCCAAACCCCCGTAAATAGGTAGAAAAAAGTACATGAATACCTCAAAAAAAATGACGGGCAAATTATAGACTAAAATATTGTCTTGATTTTCAACCATTTATCAATTACTTATACTACAAACTAAAATTACAGTAAATACTTTACTTATATTATTTATTATACTTTTTATTTTTTTAAATTGGTTAATAAATATTAAAAGGCATCTAATCTTGCACGAAAATGGGTAAATTTCGTGCAAATTGAATTCATCTAAATATTAAAGCATCGATCTGATATTAGAATAATCCAATAATATACATCGCCTATAACCTGGCCATTTCGACATTTATCCTTTGAATCAAGAATACTTTCTTGGCTCAAATGCCCCATCATCCAATTTGTTTTAGAGGGATATCATTTAAATCTGACAACAGATTATAGAACGCAACAGAGTTTTTCAAGCGCTTTCATGTATATTTGAGTAAAGAACATCACATTTTCGAATCCTTCAAATTATGATTTCCTCTCAACAATTATCTTTTCTTATGGCGCGACTTGCAGTCGGTATAAGTATGTTTGGTCACGGGCTGGTCAGACTTGAAAAGTTGAATGTATTTAGCGGATGGATGGTCGAGCAATTTCAAAAATCGATGCTGCCGGAATTTATAGTAACGCCGTTTAGTTACGTCCTCCCTATTGGTGAATTTGCGGTAGGAGCGCTGTTGCTCCTGGGTTTATTTACCAAACAAGCATTGACAGGTGGCGCAATTGTAATGATCGCTCTAATTTTTGGCTCAACCATGATTGAATGGTGGGATGCAATCCCGTCACAGTTGATCCATGCAGCATTCTTTTCTGTTCTTCTGATTTTCGAGAAACAGTACAATACTTTCGCCTTAGACAATGTATTGAAACGCAATAAACGCTGATCACAACTACGAAAGTTGTATAAATATTATAAATAAACAACATACTAAAAGTTTTAAAATAAATAAAAGTATTATACTTATCTATTTTTTAATACTTTCAATTCTTTTTATAATTTAGCCGTTTAAATCCGCTGTTATCTTGCGTAATTACTCCAATCGGACACCCATGAATTAACCTGATTGTATCTGTATATGGCATGATTTTTCTTTGTATTTTGGAAGAGATATTAACTAAAACCAAGAAATCATGAACCGAGAACTGATAGCAACGACGTCCATTTCAATTTTTGCCAGCCCATCAGAAGTCTGGAAAGCCTTGGTAGATCCTGAAATTATTAAACAATATATGTACGGAACGGAAACCGAATCTACCTGGAAGCTTCACGATCCGATAACATTTCGTGGTGAATGGGATGGCATTCCTTATGTCGACAAAGGCGTGATTCTTGACATTATTCCGCAGAGAGTTCTTAGTTATTCTTATTGGAGCTCCATGTCCGGAACGGAAGATTTCGAAGATAATTATGCACACATAACATACCACATATCTCCTTATGACGACGAAACGACAGTTACCGTCACGCAGGATAATATCGAAGACGAAGATAAGGTGGTTAAAATGGAGGAGAACTGGATGAACACCCTGGTTCAGTTAAAAAAAATCCTGGAATTAAAAACACATTAGCAGAAAAGGACTTGCGAAGATTATTTCTTTGCAAGTCCGTCTTGCCTTCTCCCTACCCCAGGCAAAGCCGACATAATTCAATTTAGATCATTAAAATACTTCATTGAAATCCTGCCAAATGTGTCAACAAAATGATCTTTCTATAAATGAAAGCGTCGTTGAAGATGCTAAATCACGTTACCACTTACGAAAATTGATTAAGCAAATATTTTATTTTTGAAACAAAGACGATCCGATAATTCCATTTACAAGCGCAGAAAACAATCTCACCCATCGTAGGTGCCAGCCTAAAATAATCATCAATTGGAGTAGTTATCCAGGATGAAATTAATATTAATTCACATTTAATGCGGTTATTTGTGGTTCAAATATTTACCACAGAGTAAAATAATATAGCACTTTTTAAACATTTTATATTATTAATTAGTATTATATATTTAATACTTTCATATTCTTGTGAAAAGAATAAAATGTATAATACATTTTTAGTTAAAAATATACATTAGTTTATAAGTACTTATATATCAATCTGTTGCGAAATATTTTTTTGAACTGACACCATAAATAGAAAAACTTCCTGGTAATGAAGAAATGGATACCGCCAATCCTGTTTTTGCTCATGCTTTTAAAACCCGATTATACCTTTGCCCAACGCTTTCTCATGGACCTTGTAGATACAACAAACCAGATGGGCAAAGGAATGTTATCAATTTACGAACGTTATAATCGGGTTCGGATCAGCGGATATATCCAGCCGCAATTTCAGTTCATCGGTGCGAAGGGAGCCGAGAGTTTTGCAGGTGGAAATTTTTCAGAGTTTGCAGATAACCGTTTCATGCTTCGTCGCGGAAGACTCCGGGTTGACTACGCGCACCTGAATGCCAAAGGGGAGCCAACCTCCTACTTCGTTTTTCAATTTGATGGTACGGAAAGAGGCGTTGTTATCAGAGATTTTTGGGGAAGATTTTATGAGAATAAATTGAAGCTTTTCGCTATCACCACGGGAATGTTTGCAAGACCTTTTGGTTATGAAGTGAATCTTTCATCTGCGAACCGCGAGACGCCTGAGCGTGGCCGAATGTCACAGATTTTGATGAAAACAGAGCGCGATATCGGTGTGATGTTAACCTTAAACAAACGCCACGCAAATGGTAAAAGCTCTGATTTCAGATTTGACATTGGCGTTTTTAATGGACAAGGAATGTCTGGCCCGGTGGATTATGACAGTCACAAAGACGTTATCGCCAAAATCAGTATGAAACCGAAAAGAATCACCCATTACTCCCGCGCGATGTTTTCCGCAGCGATTTCTGGATATGCTGGAGGCATCACCAGCCAATCGGAAGTGCTGTATAAAGTTGTCAAAAATAATACGCAATATGTAATGTCAAGAGATTCTTCCCGGACCAATTTCGGGAAAGCAGCGCCAAGAAATTATGCAGGAGCTGATGCTCAGTTGATCATTCCTAACAAAAGAGGACAAACCGAGTTTCGCGCGGAATATATAAAAGGAAGCCAAACTGCTACTGCACTCAACAGCGAAACGCCCGGAACATATCCCATGATCAGCGGGTCGAAAGCACCACTTTACATTCGAGATTTCGATGGAGCATATTTTTATTTTCTTCAAAATTTGAATAGTGAGAACCACCAATTTGTCATGAAATATGACTGGTACGATCCAAATAAAAAAGTTTCCGGCCAGGAACTGAGCACGACTAATGGTTTCAGCAAAGCGGACTTGCAATACAATACTTTGGGTTTTGGTTATGTTTATCGCGCAAACGAATCTTTGAAATTTACGTTTTACTATGAAAATGTAAAAAATGAAAATTCGCAGATTCCAGGTTTCACTGAAGATGCGGATGATGATGTTTTTACTTGTCGTGTTCAGTATAATTTCTGATAATTCTTTGCCATGAAAATGGCTGCGTCTATAAACACGCAGCCATTTTAAAATTTAAGAGATTAGGATCCAAACCGCTCGGTCAGAACTTTCTTTCTGTACTCAAAAATTCCTTTTACTTCATTATTTATAAAAACGGCATCGGCAATGTCTCCCAAAAAACCTAGCGGCACTTTATAGTTTAAGATGTCCGTCATAACGACTCCGCCTTCTACTTCGGCAAAGTGGTGTTGATGATGCCAAAAAGCATAAGGACCGAAACGCTGTTCATCAATAAAATATTTTCTATCAACCACGTGGGTTATTTCCGTACACCAGTTCAAGGGAATACCAAGAACAGGTTTTACAATGTATCGGATAATCTGACCAGGATACATCTTTTCTCCATGGTGTTTTGAAGTGACAACAAAATCCATGTGTGCGGGTGTTATTTCCTTCAAATTTGCCGGATTTGAAAAAAACAACCATGCCTCATCCAAAGTAATCGGTAATTGCTGCGTAAAATATAATTCCTGCATTGATAGATTGGGGTTTGGTTCTGGTAGATTTTCATTTGTGCAACAATCATGCCGTAATTTAAAACGGATCGAAACTAAATCCCTTTCATACTCAAAGCAATTCTTTTTCTTGCAAGATCAACTTCGGAAACTTTGACCGTCACGATTTGTTGAAGCTTAACAACTTCATTAGGATCTTTTACATACCTGTCGGCCATTTGTGAAAGATGCACAAGCCCATCCTGTTTTACACCAACATCAACAAAAGCACCGAAGGCAGTGATGTTCGTTACAATTCCCTGAAGGACCATACCCACACGTAAATCCTCAGGTTTACGCACGGCACTGTCAAATTCAAATTTTTTAACTGGCGTTCTTGGATCGCGCGACGGCTTTTCAAGTTCTTGTAAAATATCTTTCAGCGTCGGAAGGCCAACAGTATCAGTAACATACATGTTTGGATTAATTTGTTTACGTAACTCGGGTTTTTGAACAAGATCTTTGACACTTGCGCCAACATCCTTCGCCATCTTCTCAATAACAGGGTAACTTTCCGGATGTACTGCACTGTTATCCAACGGATTGACGCCATTTTCTATTCGCAGAAACCCGGCAGCTTGTTCGAAAGCTTTTGCTCCTAGTCGCGGCACTTTTAAAAGTTGTTGCCTGGATTTGAAATTCCCATTTTTTGCACGAAAATCAACGATATTCTGCGCCAGAGCGGGTCCCAGTCCCGAAACGTACCGCAATAAATGCTTACTAGCCGTGTTGAGATTTACGCCTACGGAATTTACGCAGCTTTCTACGGCTACATCCAAAGCATTCTTCAATGCAGTTTGGTCCACATCATGTTGGTACTGCCCTACGCCAATGGATTTTGGGTCAATTTTAACGAGTTCCGCAAGCGGATCCATCAGACGGCGGCCAATAGATACTGAACCACGCACGGTTACATCTTTATCGGGAAACTCTTCACGGGCCACGTCCGAAGCTGAATAAATAGATGCCCCCTGTTCACTGACCATGAAAAGCCCAATGCTGTTTTCTTTATCGGCGGATGATAAAAGTTTTTTGACAAAATCCTCAGTTTCCCGTCCGGCAGTTCCATTTCCTACGGCGACGGCTTCAATATTATATTTCTGAATTAAATCTGTCAGGACAGCGTTTGCCTCGTTGGATCTATCGAAGGGGTAAATTACTTTATCAGCAACCAGATTTCCCTGATTATCGAGCACTACAACTTTACAGCCTGTCCGGTAACCAGGATCGATTGCCAAAACGTTTTTTTGTCCAAGCGGCGATGCTAACAATAATTGTCGCAAATTTTCGGTAAAAATCTGTATCGCGTACTGGTCCGCTTTTTCCTTTGACAAATTTGAAAACTCAGTTTCGATCCCTGGCTTCAATAACCGCTTGTAACTATCGCTGATAGCCAGTTCAAGTTGATCCTTGCTTCTTTCGGTACCTTTCAGAAAGATTCGATCAAGATTCTCGATCGCCTGATCTTCATCAGGAGAGATATCTACACTCAAAAATCCTTCCTCCTCCCCGCGGCGAATGGCAAGCAGCCGGTGAGAAGGAATTCGGGAAAGCGGTTCAGAAAACTCAAAGTAGTCACGATATTTGACACCTTCCTCTTCTTTTTTCTTTTTTACCTTGGATGTAATAATCGCGCCTCTTTGAAAAACAGAACGGATTTTGGCCCGAGCATCCTGATTTTCACTGATCCATTCGGCAATAATATCCCGCGCACCCTGCAAAGCATCTTCAATTTTTTCGACTTTATCATTCAAATAATTTTGTGCCTTACGCTCCGGATCAGATTCTTTACCAGAAAATATAAGTTGTGCTAAAGGTTCCAGCCCTTTTTCCATAGCCATGGAAGCACGTGTTTTTCTCTTTTGCTTGTAAGGCAAATAAATATCTTCCAGCTCAACAAGCGAAAAAACGCTTCCAATCTGCTTACGTAATTCAGGCGTTAGTTTTCCCTGATCTTCGATGCTTTTCAGGATAGCTTCTCTGCGTTTTTCAACTTCCTGTTGTTTTATATAGGCATCTCTTATAGCTCCAATTTGAACTTCGTCTAACCCTCCGGTAGCTTCTTTTCGATATCGCGAAATAAACGGTAGCGTAGCTCCCTCATCAAATAATTGAATGGTATTGCGTACTTGTTTCTCAGAAATGCTTGTTTGTTGGGCAATCAGGGGGTAGTTCATAAATCTTTCTAAATGGTAGTATTCCGGATCGTAAAAGTAGTCAGTCATCACAGAAAAAACGCCAAAAGATTGAAATTTAGAATGTGATTTTGTCCAAAATATTAATAAAATTGCATGACTGAACTTCTGACCAAAACTTATGAAAGGCTTATATCAGACCATTCTCACTATATGGATTTTATTATCAGGTATCAAAACAATATCCGTCGCTCAAAAAGTTTTAATAGAAACGGATAAAGGGGAGATCATGATCCGGTTAGCTCCTGAAAAGGCACCTGTCAGTTGCGAAAATTTTATGCAAAATGTTGACCAAAAGAGATATGACGGGGCTACTTTCTACCGGGTTGTCAGGCTAGATAATCAACCCAATAATAAAGTAAGAATTGAAGTAATCCAAGGTGGAGTTGAGGATGACACGACCAAAAATTATCAACCTGTTATTCATGAAAATACGAAAATTACAGGTTTAAAACATCTTGATGGAACACTTTCAATGGCACGAATGGGGACGGGAACTGCAAGCTCCGAATTTTTCATCTGTATAAATGACCAGCCTGAACTGGATTTTGGTGGTAAGCGAAACCCTGACGGACAAGGATTTGCAGCATTCGGACAGGTGATGTCCGGAATGGAAGTTGTACGTAAAATTCAAGGTGCACAAACAGGCCAGGGCGCAGATTCTCAATTATTAAACCCACCTGTTAAAATTATCCGGGTGAAGAGGTTGAAATAAACGATATTCATTTTCAACAAATACCGTTTGTACTTTTCCTGTAAATTTAAATCATTCTGATTCGCTGCTTTCTGATGGAATATCGTCCATACTTTCAGATGGCTTCTCAGTTCTTGAACCAGGAGCCACTTCGGGCGCGTCAGGACCAGGAACATCCGGAGTCGGATTCATGGGCGGCATAATCGTAGGATTCGAAGTATTTGGATAACTGTCGGGCAGCTGCTTATCCGGAAAATCGTTCATGATTGAACCGAACAGATCGTTGTATTGAAATTCTAACATGATAGTTGTTTGTTGATGAAATGGTATGGGAAGTAATAAAAAACTGTGCCTGATTAGAAGAATTTTTGTTTGACAAATACAGGGCAGTTGTTATTTTTTTTGAAACGATCCAGGATGCAAGCCATAGAAAAATTAAAAGCCACGATCCGAGCCATGACGAGTATTTCCGAGATGGAGCTGGATTTTTTTTGTCAAAACCTCACGATTAAAAGCTTTGAGAAAGGAGATTTTCTTTGTCGTGAAGGACAAGTTGAAAATCATATCTTCTTTATCGTCAACGGTGCCACACGTAATTATTTCTCAAAAGATGGAAAAGAATTTACAGTGGGATTTCATTTTGAGAATGAGTTCGTCACCGCGTACTATTCGCTTCTAACCCGCGAACCATCGCCATTTTCTATTGAAGCAGTTGAGCCAGTTGAAGTCATTTTGATTCCGGAGAAGTTTCTGAATAGTTTTTATGAAAGCTACAAATCAGGGGAGCGCATTGGAAGGTTATTGGCGCAGGCTCAGTATGTCCGAAGAATAGAACGTGAAATGGAATTAATGTCTTTGACGGCAGAGGAACGTTACCTCAAACTACTGGAACAGAATCCAAAGCTTGTCCAATCTTTTTCAATCAAACACCTGTCTTCTTATTTAGGAATACAACCGGAAAGTCTGAGCAGGATCCGAAGACAGCACGTCCGAAACTAACATATGTTATTTCGGGGTACCGACAATTCCACGAAATTTGCAGAAACAAAACATAAAATATGATGCAGGTTTTAATCGTTCTTTTTTCAGTTTTCACAGTTGGTTCCGGAATATCGAAGATCTTCCTGGGAGACTGGCAATTCGTTATTAATGCAAATATCGCCATGTTTTTCATGCTCTGTTTCACAGCTGTTGGACATTTTAAGTTTGCTAACGGCATGAAAAAAATGTTACCTCAGTTTCTACCCCTGAAAAAGGAGATCGTTTTTTTTACGGGTGTTTGTGAAATTCTGCTCGGCTTTGCGCTGCTTTTTCCAAACCTGAGGTACACAGCCGGGATTCTTCTGATTATATTTTTTATACTTATATTACCTGCCAATATCAAGGCTGCTATTGATCATCTTGATTATCAACAGGGTACATTCGATGGAAATGGAGAAAGTTATTTGTGGTTTCGAGTGCCCATGCAAGTATTTCTTATCCTTTGGGTATGGTATTTTGCTGTAACAGGTTTTTAATAATCTAAAATAAAACTCATGAGATTTCTTCAAATTGGTTTCAGTGCTTTTTTCTTAATTTTTATTTTTCCCAACTGTTATGCTCAAACGAGCAGCCAGACTGTACATATCAGCAACATTAAAAGCAAAACGGGAAATATAATGATCGGCTGGTATAATAGTGAGGCAAGCTATAACGATAAGAATAATCCAATATTCAAGAAATTGGTGCCTGTCAATAACCAAAAAGAAATAGCCATTATATTTGATAATATTCCTGCGGGTAAATATGCGATTTCGTTATTTCTTGACGAAAACGGGAATAAGAAAATGGACACCAATTTTCTCGGGATTCCTAAGGAGCAATATGGCTTTTCTAATAATATTATCCCCGCAACCCGTGCTGCAAATTTTGGAGAAGCTGTTTTCGAGTTAAAGGATAAGCCTGCTAAAATTTCAATAAGGTTGAAGTAGAATCCACAATTTCCTGATTTGTTGGACCGAATGTGGCACGTCGGAGCAAATGAGCTGCCGTACTTGCTGTCAACGGAGTGGTATAGGTATCCAAATAGACCATTTTCAGACTGAAATTACTTTGTTACTAAGATTTTTTGCGTCCTGTATTGACCATTTTCAAGGATAACCTGAACCAGATAAATTCCGGCATCCAAACTTTTTACATCAATACCATGGGCAGGGACCGACGAAGCGGAGTAAACACTATTACCCGCTGCGTTTCTCAACGCGACTTCTATAACGGGAGATTTGTCGGAAACTTTCAAGAACAATCTATCTACAACCGGATTGGGATAGAACACAGCAGCGACACCTTCCAGTCGAACACTTTCAATCCTGCTGTACGCGAAAGTACCGTCCTTATCGACCATTTTTAAACGATACAAGTTTTCCCCAATCACGGGAGTTACATCAATAAAACTATAATCAACACTTGAAGAACTTTCTCCCACTGCTTCCACACTCCCTTTTTCTATCCAAGCTTTGCCGTCAGTACTATGTTCGATATTGAACTTTTGACTATTTTGTTCGGATGTTGTCCGCCATTGAAGATTTGTATTTGAAGCGTCGTTTAATGAGGCTTTGAAACTAACAAGCGTTACAGGCAAAGGAGCTGATGAACCGGCTGCCAATGTGTAAATGCTGTATGTATCAGGAACTATGCTTGCACTTGAAGAAATTGAGCCGGTAGTGAGCGTGCTGCTACCTCCAAGCAATGCAGCCTGGTCCACATTTGAGCTGACCTTTTCCCATCGGGAACTTCCTGTGTTCCATCCTACGATTGTTAGGACATCCAACACTCCGCCGGTAAGCAATGATATACCACTGGCGGCATTCCAGGTAAGCGTGATCCTAGTGGCATTAGATCCATCGATATCCCAAAATTCGCGGGAACTTACTGTTTCAACCGTGTTTTCCTTTTGAGAGATTAAAAAAGGCCCTCCGGATGGCACGCCGGCTCCGTTAGGATTTTCAAGAAAATATGCTCCCTTAACTCCGTCCGCAGCCGCAGCAAAAGGACGGTAGACATTGTTATCGCCAACTGGAAAAATAAAATTTGTGGTTCCATTTTTCTTAACGTAACCGTCTATATGTTTGGCGTCACTTATACCACTAAGGATTGATTCCGACGAAAAACTAACTAAACCAATTGGAGCTGATCGCTTTGTAACCACAATTCCACTTTGTCCAAAAACAGCCTGTGTAGTAAACACCAAGGCACATCCTGCTATTATCTTAATTTGCTTGTAAAACCTTTCCATTACGTCGAGATGCAAGATTTTGTGTTAAAATGATATTCTTAGCCTTAAAGTTAGCGTAAGTATTTCTACAAGAAATACCTAAGTTGATACGATGAAGCAACTTGCAGTTTGAAAATTATTCTACAACATGACAAAAATATATATACAAATATATGTAATATTATTTCTACATTTTCATCTATTTTATTTTAAATATTCTTTAAAGACACAATAAAGAGAAAGGCGGCGTAAATTTTACGCAGACGTTTCTTCAACATTGATGTGCTGATTTCGGATGAACTGACAGATTGGATGGGATTACAATACATCGCGAAACTATGAAGAAAATCATCGCAAAAAAGTTTCGGATAACAAAAATTTAAAAAATTGAAATTAATAGAAACATGAGTTGAAAGAACTTAATTATTTGAAGAGGCTGAAATTAAAAAACTAATTTCCCACAGCGTTGGAATACAAATTCAATGCATGGTGTTGTATCAAAAAACACAATATTCACCATGAAAAATTTGAAGATTGGAATTCTCGATCAGTCTGTCGTAAGAAACCAGGATGATGTAAGAGGTGCCATATTAGAGACGATCGAAACTGCTAAACTTGCGGAAGCACTTGGATATAGTCGTTTTTGGGTTTCTGAGCATCATAATTCTACTTTTATAGCCGGCTCAACACCCGAAATGCTTATGGTAAAGCTGGCGGATTCTACAAAAAATATCAGAATTGGGTCAGGTGGCATTATGCTGCCTAATCATAGCGCGCTGAAAGTGGCAGAAAACTTCCGTTTGCTGGAAACACTTTTCCCTGGACGAATTGATCTGGGCATGGGCAGAGCACCTGGCACAGACCGAATTACTTCGTCATTGCTGAATCCGTCGAATGATTTCAGTGAACCAAGTTATTTACGTCAGCTCGAACATTTGCAGCATTTCTTCCAGGACACAGCCGGTACCGAACGTGGCTTTATTTACGCCACTCCGCAGTCGGAAACTATTCCTATGCAATGGATTCTGAGTTCAAGCGGCGGGAGCAGTAAAATTGCAGCCAGATTCGGACTTGGACTTGTAGTGGCCAAATTTATCAATGGATTTGCCACGCCCGAGATCGTTGAAACATACAGGAAAAACTTCAAACCGTCTTACCAATATCAACAGCCAGCTGCTATACTTTCGATTTTCCTGATCTGTGGTGAAACTGAGGAAGAAGCAAGATTTATGCGGAAAATGATGGACTATATTTTGATAGAGTTTGAAAAAGGGAAATTTGGCCCGTTCCCGAATGCTGATGTGATAAGAAATTACAATTTCACCCAGGGCGAACTTGAGCGCTTAAAGTATAACAGCGGCCGGATCATTTCAGGAACGAAGGATGATGTAAAAGAGCAGCTTACAAAACTTGCTGACGATTTTGATGTTGACGAAATAATCATCTCGACAATGACAGCTAGTTATGAAAGCAGAAAACGTTCCTTTGAGTTAGTAGCGGAAGCATTTAATTTGAATAAATTCGCAAATTGAAATAATCAATTTGCTTCTCATGAATCGTTTCGACCGCATTACTGCCATTCTTATACAACTCCAATCACGCAAGATTGTAAAAGCCCAGGATCTGGCTGAAAGGTTTGAGATTAGTTTGCGGACGGTATACCGAGATATGAATACGCTGGCAGAGGCTGGCGTACCCATCATCGGTGAGGCAGGTGTTGGTTATTCAATCATGGATGGCTATCGCCTACCGCCGGTTATGTTTACAAAAGAAGAAGCGAGAACTTTCATCACGGCTGAAAAGCTGATGGAAAAATTCACGGATTCTTCAACCAAAATGCACCATCAGTCGGCGATGTTCAAGATAAAATCGGTATTGAAAAGTGCGGATAAGAACTTGCTCGAAAATATGGAACAGCATATTGAGATCAGACATCAACGTGAGGCATTCAATCCGACACTGAATAATACCCTTGAAATATTACTAAAAGGGATTTCAGAGAGGAAAGTTATACGATTGCATTATTCTGCATTTAATACGGATGACATTACCAGCCGCGAGATCGAGCCTATCGGAATTTATCATGAGCATAACTACTGGTATGTTGTTGCATTTTGCTTATTGAGAGACAGTTATAGAAATTTTCGCTGTGACCGTATGTCGAAAATTGAGCTCACGGACACGACTTTTAGCAAACAACACGCATCGTTAAAAGAACATCTCGAAAGCGTTCCTAAACTTGAAAATCTCCAACTTGTCGTGCTACGGGTGAAGAAAGACATCTTACGCTATATTCAGGAACAGAAGCATTATTATGGATTTGTTTCAGAAAAAAAGATCGGCGACGATTATGAGATTACTTTTCTAAGTGCTTCTCTCGATGGTTTTGCAAGATGGTTTGTGATGTTTGCAGAATTCGCTGTGATTGTGCAGCCAAAAACACTTGCAGAGTCCGTTAAAAAACGACTGAACTTTGTGCTAAATAATTTAAAAGATTCGTAAAAACTACTGACATACCGTTGTCATAGCCTTGTATTTATTTTGTAGTGCACTAAAACAACAACGATCATGTTACGAAAAGCAGCAGATATATCACTGGAAAGCAGCCATTTGTATTTGTCGTCTAACGCTGCATCAATTAGCTACTTGACAAACAAAACGATTGTTAATTGGCTTAAAAACCGTCAAAATGAGGTTTCAATAAAAGATGTCACAGCCGGCTTCCAAACTCAAAACAAATAATACCTAAAAACTGAGCACCCCTTTCTTATGTGTTAATTGTCGGCTCAAATTCCCCAGATAATTTTATTTCTTGTTAAAAGGGCCGGAGTTTATATCCGACCCTTTTAAAGTTATCAGGCTCCGTTAGTCCGCAATCCCTTCCAGCGCAAACATGAAGGCATATTGAAGCGCTATTTCCTTCAAATACTCAAACCGTCCTGACGCTCCACCATGCCCGGCTTCCATGTTGGTCTTCAACAGGAGAATATTCTGATCCGTTTTGTGCGTGCGAAGCCGGGCCACCCATTTCGCAGGCTCAAAATACTGAACCTGGCTGTCGTGCAAACCGGTTGTCACAAGCATGTTCGGGTAGGCCTTTTTGTCGACGTTATCATAGGGCGAATATGATTTCATATAATCGTAAGAATCTTTGTTTTTTGGATTACCCCATTCATCAAATTCATTCGTTGTCAGGGGGATACTTTCATCAAGCATGGTTGTAACAACATCCACAAAGGGAACATCGGCCAACACGCCACGCCATAAATCGGGGCGTAGATTTACGATGGCGCCCATCAGCAAACCTCCGGCACTGCCACCTTCGGCATACAAATGCTGTGAAGACGTGTATTTTTCAGTGATCAGTAGTTCTGCACAGGTAATAAAATCGGTAAATGTATTTTTCTTTTTGAACAATTTTCCGTCCTCATACCACTGCCTTCCCATCTCCTGACCTCCCCGAATGTGTGCTATGGCAAAGATAAAACCCCTGTTAAGCAGACTTAGCCGGTTGGTACTAAAACCTGCGTCTATACTGTTTCCATAAGATCCGTAAGCATATAACAACAGCGGTGCGTTTCCATCCAGAGAAATTCCCCTTTTGTAAACCAAAGAAATCGGAATTTTCAAACCATCGTGCGATGTTGCATATAACCTTTCGGCCCGATAAAGCTCAGGATCGTAGCCGCCTACAACTTCCTGACGTTTCAATAAAGTTTTCGACTTTGAAACCATATCGTAATCATAGGTTGATCCGGGGGTTGTCAAAGACGTGTAATAATATCGCAGCATACCGCTGGTATATTCGGGATTCGAGCTGACATAAGCGGCATATGCCGGCTCTCCAAAATCGACATAATGTTCAGTACTTGTTTCGCCAATTCTGATGCGTAATTGCAGCAAACCGTCTTTTCGCTCCGTCACGACAAGAAATTTTTCAAATACTTCGATGCCTTCGATCAAAACATCATTGCTGGTGGGAATAACTTCTTTCCAATGTTCAACGCCAGTTTTATCCAGTGGCGTTTCCATCAATTTGAAGTTCAGCGCATCCTGATTCGTAACGATTAAAAAACGGTCGTTCTGGTGATCCACATCATAGATTACATCTTTCATCCGTGACTGGAACACTTCAAAATCACCCTCAGGGCGGTCAGCGTCCAGGATAAAATACTCGGAAGAAACCGTCGCCGACGAAGCGATCATAATATATTTCCCTGATTTCGTTTTACCGACACCAATGTAATTGCTATTATCTTCTTCCTTATATACAACTACATCGCTTTTAGAGGCTTGCCCAAGCGTATGCCGTTTAATTTCTTCGCTAAGCAGTGTCTTCGGATTTGTTGCGGTATAAAATAGTGTGCGGTTATCATTTCCCCAAACCGAAGCTCCGCTCGTAGGAAAAATGGAATCCTGGAAAACCTCACCTGTTTCAAGATTTTTTATGTAAATCGTATACTGCCTCCGGGATACTGTATCTACGCCATAGGCCAGCAATTTATTATCAGGACTAATGTTAAAACCGGTTGCAGCATAATAGGGATAATCCTTAGCGAGTGCATCCACGTCCAGCAAAATTTCCTCCGGCGCGTCCAGGCTTCCCAGTTTTCTGCAATATTTATAATACTGCTCCCCTTCTTCGCTTCTGGTGTAATAAAAATAGCCGTTTTTAAATACCGGCACAGACTCATCCTTTTCTTTGATACGTCCTTTCATTTCAGCAAACAAATCAGTCTGAAGCTGGTTTGTTGCCTCCATCATCTTTTCTGTGTATGCGTTTTCTTCTTTGAGGTATTCCACGACCTTTTCGCTATCCGGCCCCTCACGAAAAAAATCCGCCATCCAGTAATATTCATCAATACGCACGTCACCGTGCATTCCGGTATCGTATGGTTTCTGCTCGGCCACTGGTGGCTTAGCGGCAGGCCAGTTATATGGTTTATTCACTACATTAAGATTTATTTCAAAAATAGACAACGGCGAAAATGACCAAAAAAATTCGGATTTTTTTATTTTTCAAACTTCGTACAAAAGAAAACTGCCGGTCCTTTCGCAGAACCGGCAGTTTTTTTTAATATAATCTCAAACCGATATTTCAATATTAATCCTTGATATCAAACAAAATCACGGCTTCTTCATAAGTCAATTTTTCGTAATTCATCCGAATCGCCTGACCGCCTGGAACTACAACATAGCGAAATTGATAAGCCGAAGACGGGTCAACCGTAGCCGCAATAGGTGTCGACCAGATTCGCAGGGTGTTGATTTGAAGGGTATAGTCGATATATTCTTCTGTAAATTGAGATTTCAAACTTATCGGAAGCTGACGAACATAATTATCCGAGGTGTTCACCTTCGCATACACGAGCACAAGACCTTTATCCAAAACATCCTGCGTAATTCTTGGCGCTGGAATATCAATGTAAGAGCGAAGCAAACTGTTGTAGGTTGTTTTGCTCCATGGACCCGCTGCTGCCCAGCTTGAATAAAATACATTGGCTGTTCCAGCCGGTCCGGCCGGTCCTGCCGGTCCTGTTTCCCCCGGAGTTCCTACACCTGCCGGCCCCGCAGGACCTTCCGGACCTTTACAAGCATGCATCACTGATAAACCAATTAATAAGATGGCTAGGGTAAATTGCTTTTTCATTGCGCTCATTTCTCTTTTTACTGATGTTTTTCCATTGAAAAATAAAGCGAAGATGCTGATTTGAACGGTCATAAGCAAAAAACGACCTTGAATTAGCCGGAAGTAAGCCAGAAAATAAGCCGGGTTACATTATCTTTGGTTTTCGTTTTCTAAAAATCTTATGGAGAAACCCACCCAAAAGCTATTTCTACTCGACGCCATGGCGTTGATTTACCGTGCACATTTTGCTTTTATAAAAGCGCCCAGAATAACATCCAAAGGACTGAATACCAGCGCCGTATTTGGATTCACCAACACGCTTCTGGAAGTTTTACAAAAGGAAAAACCAACACACATCGGCGTAGCTTTTGACACCTCCGCTCCCACTTTCAGACATATTGAGTATCCTGCTTATAAAGCACAGCGTGAAGCGCAGCCTGAGGACATCACGGTAGCCATTCCGTATGTAAAAAGATTGCTTGAAGCCATGTGTATCCCAATTTTGATCATGGACGGTTTCGAGGCTGATGACATTATCGGAACCATTGCCAAAGAAGCTTCAAAGGCGAATTTTGAAGTTTTCATGATGACGCCTGATAAGGATTTTGGTCAGTTGGTGGAAGAGCATGTGCATATTTACAAACCGGCATTTATGGGAAAAGGCGCCGAAAAACTGGGCGTCAACGAAGTTTTGGAACGCTGGCAGATCAAGCGTATCGACCAGGTTATTGATATGCTCGGATTGATGGGCGACGCTGTTGACAATATTCCAGGCATTCCAGGCGTTGGCGAAAAAACAGCACAAAAACTTATTGCTGAATACGATACGATTGAAAATCTGATCGTCCACGCAGATGAAATAAAAGGAAAACTAGGCGAGAAAGTCCGTGAATTTTCGGCGCAGGCAATTCTGAGCAAGCAACTGGCAACGATCGATATAAAAGTTCCGGTTCCTTTTGATGCGGAAGATCTGACCATTTGTGGTGCCAATCGGGATAAGGTCAATGCGCTTTTTGATGAGCTTGAATTTAAAACACTGCGTCAGAGAATTTTAGGAAGTGACACACCTTCTTCAAGCGTAACCGTTGCACCGGTTAAAGCTGTAGATAAAAAAGGACAATACGATTTATTTGGAAACCCGACCTCGGCTGAACCAAAGGCTCCTACACAGCAAGACACCGATATTGCCAATTTTGAATTGTCTGGTGAAACTGGTGAAGACGCTGAAACAATCACTGCACCAAGAAAAACGATTGATAATACTTTCCATCGCTATCACACGGTAGATACCCCGGAAACGATGACCAGTCTTGCAAGATACCTGAGCTTGCAAACTGCTTTCTGTTTTGATACAGAGACGACTTCGCTGGAAACAATTGAGGCTGATCTGGTTGGACTTTCCTTTTCGTACCTTCCCGGTGAGGCATTTTACATTCCTGTCCCCGCAGATAAAGAAAAAGCACAGGAAATTGTCGAGTATTTCAGAGAAGTATTTGAAAATGAATCTATTGAAAAAATAGCGCAGAATATCAAGTATGATATTCTTGTGTTAAAAAATTACAACATTGAAGTAAAGGGCAAGCTGCATGACACCATGCTGGCACACTATCTTCTTGAACCGGATAAACGGCATGGCATGGATATTCTGGCTGAAACCTATCTGAATTATGAACCTGTTTCCATTACTTCTTTGATTGGTAAAAAAGGAGTAAAACAGGGCAATATGCGTGATGTTTCTATTCCGGAAGCTACGCAATACGCCGGAGAAGACGCCGATATCACCTTGCAGCTTCACAACATTTTTGCAAAAGAACTTCCAAAGTACAACGCACAGAAACTTTTTGAAGAAGTTGAAATGCCCCTCGTTCAGGTGCTTGCATCGATGGAAAATACAGGCGTAAGACTTGATTCAAATGCTTTGGCAGAAATGTCACTGGTACTTGAAGGTGATCTGCGCAAAACAGAATCCGAGATTTTCGAGATTGCCGGACAGTCTTTCAACATCGGTTCTCCCAAACAATTGGGTGAAGTGCTTTTTGATAAAATGAAACTGATCGATAAGCCTAAAAAAACCAAAACGGGTCAATACGCAACGGGCGAAGAAATTTTGTCAGAGTTGGAAGGTCAGTTTGAAATTGCCCGGAAAATTCTTGACTACCGGGAATTGCAAAAACTGAAATCAACTTATGTTGATGCTTTGCCCACGTTGGTAAGTCCACGTACCGGTCGTATCCATACGTCTTATAACCAGGCGGTTGCAGCTACTGGACGGTTAAGTTCAACGAATCCAAACCTTCAAAATATTCCGATAAGAACGCCACGCGGACGAGAGATACGCAAAGCTTTTATTCCTGATAATGAAGATTTTCAGATACTTTCCGCCGATTATTCACAAATCGAATTGCGGATTATGGCGGCGTTCAGTGCGGATGCGAGTATGATCGAAGCGTTTAATCAGGGCCGGGATATTCACGCAACAACGGCAAGTAAGGTATTTAAAGTTGAGCTTGCTGACGTGACTTCCGATATGCGGAGAAAGGCAAAAATGGTCAATTTTGGTATCATTTATGGAATTTCTGCTTTTGGATTAGGACAGCGTTTATCGATTCCCCGTGGAGAAGCCAGCGAAATTATAAAGTCTTATTTTGAAGAATTTCCGGCGGTAAAACAGTATATGGATAAAGTTATTATTGACGCCCGCGATCAGCATTATGTCGAAACGATTCTGGGCCGGAGAAGATATCTTCCGGATATTAATTCCAGAAACCAGACCAACAGGGGTTTTGCTGAACGAAATGCTATTAACGCACCGATACAAGGATCTGCGGCCGATATGATCAAAGTAGCAATGATCAATATTCATGATTTTATTAAAAAGGAAAAACTGCGGTCACGTATGATTTTGCAGGTTCATGATGAATTGGTTTTCGATGTTCATCGTGATGAAGTTGAACTGATCAAAGAAAAAGTGGATGAGCTCATGCGCACCGCGATTCCTTTGCAGGTAAAAATGGAAACGGGTATCGGTATCGGAGCAAACTGGCTTGAAGCACATTAATTTAAAATATTGTTTTAATAAAAAATGTCCGACCAAAAGCTGGCCGGACATTTTTTGTTATTTGAAATTGATATTATTTTGACAACCAGATCTGATCGTTAATATCATCTTTCCCTGCAAATTGTCTGTCGATCGCAGTTTTGTAGTTTTCCGGATTGTAGGTTCTTTCCGAAGTCGGATATTGCCAGCGAACTGCAATACGACCCGAATTTCCGGTACCAACACCCGTCATGAATTTAGGGAAACCAGTGCGTCTGAAATTAAAATACGCTTCACTTCCGGAGTTCATAAAGAAAGCAAGATATTTCTGCGTGATGATCTGCTCCAAACCAGCTGTTGTGTTCCCACTGTATTTAACTAAAGGCTGCGCATAATAATTATCAAAGCTGAAATCTACATTGTATGATACAAAATCAGCTGCATCACGTCCACCTGTTTTTGAATACCGCATATTATTGGCTCCGTCTTTAATCCCGTAAAATTCTAACGAAGCTTTAATACCTTTTTGATACCAGGATTCTGCATTTCCAGTTGCCCAACCGCGATTAATTCCCTCAGCAATATTAAAACACATTTCAGGATATCCCACGATAAAAACACTTTCACCTATATAGTTGGAGTAGTAACGAGAACGGCTTTGGAAGGAATAAGCGCCCGGAGCAAAACCGGTTCCGTTGTCAATACCGGCCTTGGCCGACATATCCGCCAAATCTTCACCAGAACTAGCTCCAACAAAAGCAGTGTAATCAGAAGGTGATTTTCCGGCTTTCAACTGAGCACCGGCCGGTTCGGTTGTCACCATAACACGCGGATCTTTACGCTCAGACAATAATCCAACGTACGTTGCCGCCATGTTCTGACGCGTCGCATCAAACCCGAAGTTATCCGGATTAGAAGGATATTTGTTAAAGTTGTTGGATACAAATTCCAGGTTATCAGTCATTCCTTCCGGTAACGGATATTTCGCCGGATTAGAAATTATTTCAGAAAACTGAGCCTTCACATTCATTCCGGCCTCTGATTCTTTCTTGCTCAAACGGATCAAGATCCTCAACCTGAATGCATTAATCACTTTTTGCCATTTCGCCAGTTTACCAGTGAAATAGAAATCACCTGCTACTTCGGTTTCGCCTTTCGCAATTAACGAAGTTATCTCACTATTAGATTCATCCAGCCATTTTAGTATCTGAATATAAATATCCTTCTGTGTATCGTACTTTGGAAAAAGATTGTCGCGGCCAAGAAGTGCCTCAGTCATCGGAAGGTCACCTGCACGGGCAGACATTTGATCCAGAAAAAACGCGCGGAAAAACTTACCCAATGCACTATAACCGTTCACATCGGCAGCACCCGTTTTCTTTTGCTCCAATTCCATTTGAACAACATTTTTCAACGTAGCATAATGATTGGTAAAAGTTGACCACTGGTATTCGTTATTTCCGTAATAGTTATAATTGATTGCATAATACTGGTTCCAACGCATTTCAGAACTAAACGGCTTTCCGGTATTATTATACATATCCCATTCAATACCCTGCAAGATCAGGGACGCCGGTGCTGATGTGGCACGGTTTGGATCGACTTCCAGCTCTTCAAAACTCTTCTCGCAGCTTGTGAGAGACAAGGCAGCAAAAGTGAAAAGTCCGGTTAAAAATTTATAACAACGCATATAGTAATATTTTAAAAATCTGTGGCTAAATTTTATTAAAATGTAAGATTTACATTAACACCATAACGGCGCATCGAAGGAGTCTGAGGGCTTGACTCTCCGCCCGAGATGTACTGGTTCAGGTCAATATCCTTTTTCTCAGCAAAATAAAGCAGGTTTCTTCCTACCAGCGAAACTGATGCTGAACGAAGAATTTTCGAGTTTGCCAACCAGGCTGACGGAATTGAATAACCGATTACTACTTCACGAAGCATAGCAAATGAGCGGCTCATCAGGTTACCTTCTTCAGTGTTATAATAGCGGCTAACCCAGTCCTGAACATATTGTTTGGTTGTGTTTGGCGCAAATTGCAGCTCATCCATGTTAGTAATTTTACCGTCTGTATCAAAGTTGAGTGCCTTACCATTGCTGACCTGCACACCTTCTCCCAAATAGTTTTTGCTATCTGTTGCACCACTTTTGAATCCTTCCCAATCTTTCAAACGCGCTTCACCAAAAGCACCTTTTGCAAGCTCAGCATTACGTCCTCCACGGAAAGTTTGTTTCTGAACATAATTTGAAATTACACCACCGATACGTCCGTCAACCTGGAAACTGAAACTGATATTTTTGTAGGCGAATTTGTTGTTGATACCGAAAACAAATTTTGGATTTATATACCCAAGAAACTGATTAACAGGAAGGTATACCGGCCTACCAGACGCATCATTAATAATTTGTCCGTCGGGAGTCTTAGCGAAAGCACGACCATAATATTTGTCTAGTCTGTCGCCAACTTTAAGGAATGTCTCATAATTTTCGACACCAGGATAAATATCTTTCAATACCTCCTTATAGGTCGAATAATTTGCTACTACATCCCAATTCAAACCCGTAGCGCTCTTCAGTGGAGAACCTGTCAAGGCAATTTCCCACCCCGTCTTCTGCGTATTGATACCATTCACCAAATACGACGTATAACCTGTTGTCGTTGAGATTGGTAACGGATAAATTCTTGGACCTTCGTTAGAGATAAAATAAGTTACATCCAAACCAATCCTGTTTTTCATCACGCGAACATCAAGCCCAAGTTCCGTCTGAGATGTCGTACTTGGCTTGATTGACGGATTGTTCAAGGTATTGGTGAAGTAGGCGGCAGGTGTGTTGTTATAAGAAAAAGGAGTCGAATAAACTGCCGCATTCTGGTAGCTTGGGCCACCATACGGCGCATAATACTGGTCGCCATATCCTATCGGATTCGCGGTACCCAAAGCCGGCGTAGTACCAATCGTTGCGCTTGTCAAACCATCTTTTACATTCGCATAAGATGCACGCAGTTTCAGGAAAGAAATAACTTCCGGAACTGGAATATAGTCTGAAAGTATAGTAGAAGCTGCCACAGAAGGATAAAAGAAAGTATTGCTTCCGGCAGGCAGCGTAGAAAGTTTATCCATACGACCGGTTGTTGAAACCGTAAAATAATCCTTGAAAGAAAAATCCGCTGAATAATAAGCAGAGTTTACGCGCATATCCGATGCAAAGTTCGACGTGCGAACCGGGCGATATGAATTGTTGAAATTATAAAGACCCGGTACGTTCAAATAATCCGTTGAACCGTATTGAGAATTATATGAAAAATTACGAAGGTTTCCACCCGCCCAGATTTTTGCATTAAAACCTTCAAACAGGTTTTTATCAAACTTCACAAGGATGTCGGTGTTGTTTTCAAATAAATTCCGACGGTCTTCACGGTAATCGCCACGAGCCTCTTCTCTGCCGTAAGAAGTTGCAGAATAAGGCATTTTTTCATTTCTGAACAAATTCCATGTTGTCACCTGCGTTCTTAAAGTTGCTTCAAGAAAATCATTGATCTTGTATGTCATGGCTGCCTGCCCTACGATATCCGTTTTCTGGTGCCCGCGAAGCCATTCGTAACTCATGAAATAAGGGTTGTTATATCGTTGATATTCCGCATAAATTTGCTGAATCCCTTCTTTTCCAGGCTGCCAGTAATTGCGCATATCGTCCACGTTCCAGTCGGCACCAGCCCAGAATACCATGTTATAAATGATCGAGTTAGGACCATAATTTACGTCAGGAATGTTTGGTGAATACTGACGGTTATATTGCAGACTTGATTCAAATTTCCAGCGATCCGAGAACTTGTAATCCGCTGCGATGTTGAAGTTTGTAATGTTCAGCTTCGTGTTTGGAACAATACCTTTTTGATAAATATTCGAAACAGAAAAACGGATATTGTGTTTTTCGCCTGAGGCAGAAACCGAGACATTATTGGTTGATAAAATACCTGGTTCCAGAAAACGTTTCAGGTTATCTTTCCCGCGGTTAGTCCATGGCGTTGGAGAACGTACTTTGGTGATTGGATCTACCGGGCTATCATACTGAGTAATCAACTGACCTTCAAACCGTGGTCCCCAGCCTCCGTCATAATCACCGTCATTTAATCCGCCGCCTTTTCCGTCAACAAAAGCATAACGGCCGTGATCACCCGGGCCATATTCATCCTGCACTTTTGGAATCGAGTAAAAGCCCTTATCCATCATCGTAGACGAATTAAAGTCAACTGAAAATCCACGCTTATCTTTTGTTCCCCTTTTTGTAGTGATCAGGATCGCACCGTTTTTTCCTCTGAAACCGTAAAGGGCCGAAGCACTTGCACCTTTTAGAACGGAATATGTTTCGATATCATCAGGGCTAACATTCCAGGTATCAGAGTTTATCGGAACACCGTCCACAACAAATAAAACGTCTGTATTACCTCTCAGATTAATGTTTGGCCTTCTCAACAATTCTGAACTTGCTCCGATGGTAAGCCCGGCTACTTTACCCGCAAGTGCGTTGATCGCGTTAGGCTCACGCGCTTTTATTGTAGACGCACCGTCAACGGTCTGAATGGCAACACCAATTCTTCTGACATCTTTTTTGATACCCAAAGCTGTTACCACAACTTCATTTAACTGACGATGATCTACCGACAATACAACATCAATCACCGACCGGCCTTTTAAAGGAACTTCTTCCGTAGCAAAACCAACGAAAGAATAAATCAACGTAGCATTTGCATCAGGAACTGAGAGTTCGTACATCCCTTCTGCATTGGAACCTGTACCGATACTCGTACTTTTCACAACGATACTTGCACCGGGAATGGCCTCACCGGTTGCCTTGTCGGTAATTTTTCCTTTTACGCTTATCTGTCCCATAGCCTGCAACGACCACATAAACAGAATAGTAAGGAATACCGATTTGAGATTGGTAAACAAATGGATCATAAACGTTTTGGTTTTACTTTTGAAAAGTCCAAAGGTAAAACCTGAACATTAACCCAATGTTGAAGAAATGTTAAGTATATGTAAACTTTTTAAAAGATAGCGACTAAAAGCGACGCATTGTCAAACTAATTATAAATATTTGAATTCCAATACGTTAGATAAATTATTTCAAAATTTTAGAGAATTAAACAGTTACTCTTTGTTTACAATTTAATATACTATTTTTTTACTTAATTGTCTAAAAACGGGATCTGGATTACAAATTTTAGCATAAACATATCTGTATATACGTGACAAATAAAAAAGTAGAAAGTGAAAATGATATATAAACTCAGTTAGATTAAATTTTCGGCATACTTATAAGCACTGCCGGTATTTAACAATAGAATTGTTTCGTCTGGGCTAATCCACTTATTTTCAAGCGCTCTTTTCATTGCTGGCAGCAGCGCTCCTCCTTCTGGCGCAACAAATAATCCTTCTTTTCTGGCCAGCGTTTTAACACCTGCAAGCAATTCATCCTCAGACACAGAAATCGCAAAACCTTTTGACTCGAAAAGTACTTCCATTATCTGGCGTTCTGCGAAGGGAGACGGGACAGCCAGCCCATTCGCCATGGACGGTTTGGCCTGGTAAGCGGACGCGTTTTTGTGTTTTCCTTCAAATGACCATACCATAGGCTGACAATTTTCTGTCTGCACGGCAATAAGTTTTGGAAATTTGCCCGTTATCCAGCCTGCCGCTTTCATTTCATGAAACGCTTTCCACAAACCGATAAGCCCTGTTCCTCCGCCCGTCGGGTAAAAAATAACATCTGGTAATGTCCAGTTCATTTGCTCCGCAATTTCAAAACCCATCGTCTTTTTTCCTTCCAGACGATACGGCTCCTTCATTGTTGAAACATCGAAGGAACCTTTTTCAGCTTTGATCCGGCCCACTAATTTTCCGCAGTCGTTAATCAAGCCATCAACCAAAATTAGCTCCGCACCGAAATATCTGCACTCTTGTTTGAATATTTCAGGCGTGTGCTTTGGCATAACAACGGTCACTTCGATGTTGGCCTTAGCGCAGTAGGCGGCCAAAGCACCTCCAGCATTTCCGGCAGTTGGGACTATACATTTTGTTATACCTAACTCCTTCATTTTGGAAACTGCCACAGCCTGCCCACGCGCTTTAAATGAGCCGGTCGGGTTTAGGGATTCGTCTTTTAATAACAATTTATTTATTCCGATGCTTTTCGCAAGATTTTCAAGCGATAACAAAGGTGTCATTCCCTCGCCGAGGGTTACCACGTTAGCCGCATCCAGTACAGGAAGAAATTCAAAATATCGCCAAAGAGAAGAAATGCGATCTACCAGGACATTTTTGTCAACTTTTTCATTGAAATCATATTTCGCATAAAGTGGCGCTTTCCACCCCTCCTTTTCATTTTCACAGAAGGTTTGAATCAACTTATGGTCAAATTTTTCTTTGCTGACAGCGCATTCAAGATGCGTCAGGTGAGAAGTAAGAATTGTCGTGGGAAGCATGATTTTTCAGCGTAACTTTTAGACAAAAGTATACGCACGATCATATCAAAACCAATGCTATTTTACTATACGCTATAACATTTCATTATGACCTTGCAGCGCAAAACGAACAAATGCCTGAGCAAATGGATCACTTTCGGACCCATGGCGTTGAATGAAAAAGAACTGTCGACGGATGCTTAACCCGTCAATAAATATCTGTTTTAATGTTCCCGCCATCAATTCCTTTTGAACCGAACGCAAGGGTAAAAATCCAAGGCAATTATCTACCAACAGAAAGTTTTTCAAAGCCTCAGTTCCCCCCAGGGAAATATTATTGCGAAGATCTGACAGCTTCATATTCACAGCTTCGAGCGCTGCCTTTACAGAATCCAAAGTGCCGGAACCGCGCTCTCTTAAAGCAACAGGATAATTCTTTAGATGCGAGAGCGGGATGGAGTTGAGTGACCACAACTCACTTTTTGGAGAACAAACGGCGATAACTTCATCGGAAAGAAAGTAGCGGTAACTGACAGCGGTCGTTTTTGTCTGACCTTCGATAATGCCCAGGTCTATTTCGTTATTTCCCAATGCTTTCAGCACATTCTCCGAATTCCGGTTCAATAAAGTGATTTTAACATTTGGGTGACGCTGCCTGAAAGCAGATAAAATTTCTGGTATAATGTAAAGCGCGACGGTGGTACTGGCACCCAGACGCAATTCTCCTTTTGCGTTGTATTCATTCTGCTGTGTGCTTAACGCATAATCCAGCCTGATCTGGATTTCTTTCCCCTGCCGCACATGATCCAGTAATAATTTTCCGGAAACCGTTAATCTGATACTATTGCCAACTCTTTCAAACAGACTCGTTCGATACCGTTCTTCCAAAGCTTTAATATGCCTGCTTATGGCAGGTTGACTCAGATTTAAAACCTGACTTGCCCGAGTAAAACTCAGGTGGTTAGCCACTTCAAAAAATACTTCGTGTCGGAAAGATATCATGGTTATTGCGTGAGACTTTTCCAAAGGTATTTATTTTCAGATATTAACGGCTGCGTATTTCCAACCAATTCTCGCTGGAAATTGTCCTGTTTTTGGTTTGAAAATGCAATCCTGAACTTTTACACCATGAAGTTAACACCGATCCTTTTTTTATTACTGATCATATTTGATAGCTGCAAGACAGAAATGGAAATTGCACCAACAGAGATTTGGTCGGAGGCTTGTGTGTCTTTTAAACCAGATAATCGAGGTTTTCTGCTCTCTGGCATTTGCTGCGACTATGTCACAGTTTCAAAAATTAAGTTGAAAAAGAACAATTCCTTCTCAGCTCCTGGTAAATATTTCACTTTCACCGGCGCCGGATATCACGAATCCGCCGTAACTGTCTCAGGCAAAATCTCCGAAGACAGGAAATCACTGGATTTAAGTTTCAAGGGACAAGATGTTTCAAAAACATTTGCGCTAAAAGCAGGAGGTCCTACCGCAGCATGTTTTTGTGGTTGTGATTAAGGCAGATATATTGAATTAATAATGTACACTTTTATGTGACCCTGCATAAAGATTACAAGAATTAATTCCCTTAACTGTCTTAAATATAATCAGTAATTGCGTAATTTTGAGCTAAATCCTCAACGTATCTCTACATGAAAAATCTCGTTATTCTACTTGTCGCAGTAATACTGTGCGCTAACTCCTGCAAATCAGATTCCCAAACCGTCCAGGAACTCGCTTTACCTACCTTCTGGTATGACGGCTGCTCGAATTTTGTTGAAAACGAATCCGGGTACAAACATGAGGGAAGATGCTGTGAGTGGGTTTCAATCCCCAAATTTGATTTGAGGAGAAATCAGAAGTTTACCGTAGAAGGAAAGTATAACCGATACACTCAGTATTCAAAAGAAGACGTTTTTGACCAACCTATAACCATTTCAGGTAAACTTTCCCAGGATGGTAAGACACTGGAACTAGACTACGAGGTGGACGCCGAACACATGCATTACGAAATGAAAACCGATGATGCCTTAGCATTATGTAATTGCATCTGTTATTTTAAGTAGGAGACTTTCTGATCCAATGCGGATCTGACACCTTACTTTCGCAGGTAATAAAAATGTCCGGACAGATAATTTCCTCCTTCAAAAAAATCAATAATAAATCACAATATAATAGTAAAAAACCCCGTAATTCGCTTTTTAAATGTGAACATTACACTTAATATTTAAAATGCGTTCAATCATACAAAAATTCAGTCTCCTTCTCCTGGCTTTTCCGCTCGCGGTATCTGCCCAAACGGGAAAAGGAAATTATTCCCCGGTACCTCTAAAAGACCTTTCTTCCTTCGAAAATAGTGGTTCGAACTGGGCTGTAAAAGGCGGCGTATCCATTCATCCGGCAAAAAATGAATCTGCCAAAACGCAGAATGGGGAGGGTGTTTTGATAGGTACGGCCGGAACGGCCATCAATACCAAGATAAAAGCACAGGATCTTCGCATGTACGCAGAATTTATTTTTTCGCCAGGGGCGGAAGGCAATATCATTCTTCCGGGAGGCCAGCGGATTCGCCTGGCTGACAACAAGCAAAAGGAACCAAGCGCACTGACATCCGGTTTTATCGGACAATTTCCTACGCAAAACGCGGCAAAAGCTCCGGGACTCTGGCAAAGTATAGAGCTGGCTTACGATGCTTCGGTATCAACGGTTAAAAATTCAGCCCGTTTAAATTCTTTAAAATTAAATGATGTGATCGTTCTTGAAAGTGTTTACCTGCCACTTTCCAAATCTATAACCGAGGCGCAGTCGATCGGACTGGAAGTAACAAAGGGTACGATCGCATTCCGTAACATCGGCTACCAGCTTCTGAACGATCTTAAACCTCTGACTTTATCCAACCTGAGTTATAAATTATACTCAGACAAATGGGACGCAAAGGAATATTCAAAACTTGATAAGGAAGGCAAAACAACAAGTTTGACGCAGGAAGTTACCAATGGTATGCGCGAATTCCATTTGGTATATGAAGGTGAAATGGTTGCCGAAGAAGACGGAGACTACGTTTTCACGACGATCTATTCAGGACCAATTTTAACGTTGGATATTGACGGAAAAACGATTGTAGAGGGCGGTGAGAGTACTTCTCAGGAATCACACGTGGGGACTGCAAATTTGACAAAAGGAACGCATCGTTTTAAAATCCATTATTCACGTTTCCCCTGGCGCCAGCCGGCATTAGGGCTTCGTGTTCAAAAACCGGGTATTCGGCAGTACGATTTACATATCCTTTCCTCGTTACCAGAACCAGAGCCCAAGCCATACATCGGCGTGACGCCTGAATTACGCCCTGAAATGGTTCGTTCCTTCATTCTTTTACCGGGCGAAAAATACAAACGCACGCATTGCCTTTCTGTGGGAAGCCCGACAGGCTGGAGTTATACGATGGATTTAAATCGGGGTGCTCTGGTTCAGGCCTGGAAAGGTCAGTTTGCCAACGTAACTGAAATGTGGTACGAACGCGGCGAGCCTCAACTGCTTGAACCGGCCGGTCTTAAAGTGCCCGTTTCCGGAAAAAGCAGTATCGCCATGCTTGAAAATGATAAGTCTGCATGGCCGGATTCTGCAAATGTAAACTATCAGGGATATTCACTGGATCCACAAGGTTTCCCGTCCATACGTTATGCCATTGCATCAGCAACCGTAAGTGACCATATCACAGCTTCAACGGAAGCAATTAACCGCACCATTGAGGTAAAAGGCAGTCCTTCGGGATCATTATATTCTCTTCTCGCTTCCGGCAAGAACATCCAGATGGTAGAAAAAGGACTGTATCAGGTGGATGACCGTTATTATATTCAGATTGACAAAAAAGCAAAAGTTGTACTGAGAACTTCCGGAGATAATCAGGAGTTGCTGCTGCCTGTTTCTGGTTCGGCAAGTTATTCCATGTTCTGGTAGTTGCATTTAATCTTTTGTCTTAAAAATTTATAATAGAAGTAAATGAAAAATATAGTAATAACCAGTTTGCTTTCTCTTGGCTGTCTGGCTGCTCAGGCACAGAACAAAGCAAAAACCGAAGACGACTACTATCGTATCATCACGATGCCGATCCCCAAAACGATCCAGATGGAAGTGGGCGGAATGGCTGTTTTACCTGATGGCCGACTGGCAACTTCTACGCGCCGCGGAGAAGTTTGGATGATCGGAAACCCTTACATGAAAGGCGACGGAAAACCTACTTTTCACCGCTTTGCATCCGGTCTTCACGAACCACTGGGTTTGTTTTATAGAGGAAAAGATATTCTGCTTTCCCAGCGTGGTGAAGTGACCAGGCTCGTTGATACCGATAAGGACGGAGTTGCGGATGTTTATGATTCTTTCGCCCGCTGGCCATTATCAGGAAATTATCACCAATATTCTTATGGTCCAATTCCAATGCCAAACGGCGAGATGCTTGTAACGCTCAACCTTGACTGGGTTGGACGCGGAGCGAGCCAGTCAAAATGGAGAGGTTGGATGTTGAAATTGGGTGAAGACGGTTCCCTTACGCCTTATGCGACAGGCTTGCGTTCCCCCGCTGGATTCGGATCTTATAAAGGTGATATTTTTTACACTGAAAATCAGGGCGACTGGGTTGGTTCAGGTCGTATGACGCATCTTGAAAAAGGTGACTTTGCAGGAAATGTGGCTGGACTTCGCTGGAGCAGTGAGCCGGGTTCTCCTGTAAAACTGAAACCGGAAGATATTCCTGACACAGGAGAACCACTTTATGATGTAGCGAAAAAAGTGCCTGGTATTAAACCTCCGGCAGTTTGGTTTCCGCATACTTTGATGGGTATTTCAACTTCTGATTTTAAAGAAGATACAACAGCTGGCGCTTTTGGGCCATTCCAGGGACAGCTTTTTGTAGGCGACCAGGGACATAGTAAAATTATGCGCGTAGACATGGAAAAGGTCAACGGCGTATATCAGGGCGCGTGTTTTCCTTTCCGCGAGGGTTTTGAATCCGGAATTATCCGTATGGTCTGGGGACTTGACGGCTCTATGTTTGTTGGACAAACCAGCCGCGGATGGTCTGCAACCGGAAAAGAAGATTTTGGTATTCAGCGTCTGGTATGGACGGGTCAAATGCCATTCGAAATGAAAAGCATCCATTCGATGCCGGACGGATTTGAGGTAACTTTTACATCTCCTGTTGACAAAGCGACGGCTTCGAAATCTGATTCTTATAAATTGAATAGTTTCACCTACAAGTATCACCACATTTACGGAAGTCCGATTATCAATGCCAACGAACTGGTAATAAAAGGAATATCAGTTTCCGACGACGGACTGCGTGCAAGAATTGTTCTTGACCCTGCTTCATTGCGAAAAGGATATATCCACGAAGTGAAAGCAGAAGGCGTTCAGTCGAAAGATGGTTTGTCGTTGCTTCATAATTTCGGATACTATACTTTGAATGAAATTGCGGGTGGCGCGACTTTAACCGCTTCACAATATACGGCGAGCACAAAACCGGCTATGGACCACAGTGCGCATACAGCGGCGGCTACGGATGCTAAAACTACGGAAACAAATTCTGCAAAACGCGTAACGGAAATGCCCGCTTCCTGGACGAACGGACCTGATCAGGTTATCAATATCGGAACGGTTCCGGGTTTGAAATTTGACGTTACAGAAATTCAGGTAAAGGCCGGAAGCCGTATCAGAATTAACCTGAACAACAATGACGATATGCTTCATAACCTTGTGATTACCAAGCCTGGCACTGCCAACGCCGTCGGTGAAGCTGGTCTGAATCTTGGGTTGAAAGGAACTGAAATGAATTACGTTCCAAAATCTGATGCAGTGCTTTTTCATACCAACATCGTTGAGCCGGAAAAATCAGAATCGATTTATTTTGTTGCTCCAAAAACAGCAGGTACCTACCAATATCTTTGCACATTCCCTGGACATTATACCTTAATGCAGGGAAAATTGAAAGTTGTAAAGTAATTCAAAAACAGCCCGTATTTCTGCGGGCTGTTTTACTTATGTTTCGTCTCTTCCGAAATCATTTCTGAAATTTTCTTTTAAATACTTAAAATAGAAAGGAGATAAAGATATGACTTGTCTTTAATGTGATAATTTGCTGATTTAATTAAACAATATCTATCTGTCATAATTGAATAATGGAGTAGACATATCCTCAAATTCAACCGACGTTAACGTCAGTTTGTGGCTTAAATTTAAGTCAGGCGACGCCGTAGCTTTCGGAGAATTATCGCAGATGCACTATCGGGCACTGTACAATTACGCCACAAAGTTTTCATCCGATTCAGAATTTATCCGTGATTGTATCCAGGAATTATATCTGGAATTATGGGAACGAAGAACATTTCTGTCGGAGACTGCTTTTGTAAAATCCTACCTTCTCAAAGCTTTACGGCATAAACTTATCAAAGAAAGTGTTCGTTTGAAACGGTTCAAAGAACCAAAAGAATTATCGTTCGACGCAGATGGGGCCGATCTTTCAATCGAGTCACACATTATTGAAAACGAGCATTTAAAACATCAGATCAAAAGACTTAATACCATAATTTCCCGCCTGTCCAAACGTCAGCAGGAAATTATCTACCTCCGTTTTTATCAAAACCTTGAAAACGAAGATATCTCTCATGTCATGAATCTTGGCCGGCAAAGCGTTTCCAATCTTCTTTACCGTACCATCAAAGAAATCAAGGAAATATGGATGCCTGCTGAATTCTTCTGGGCACTTCTTTCAATCTTTCTATACTGATTATCAGCGGCGCTGACACTTAATATCATTATTTCAAAAAATATTTTAACTTTTTTGGTTATCACGAATCAAAACTATGACTTACATAGTGAGAAGATTATAAATATTGCAATGAGAACTTTGAATTGCATTATTTCAATAGCAAAATCCTGAACCTAAAATTATTTATTGCTAAGATTTTATGATTGATTATCGTAAGTACACCGTCGAAGAATTTGCCGCAGATGAGCATTTCCGTCAGTGGATTCTTGATCCTTCCGAGGAGATGGTCACATTCTGGGATAACTGGATGAAACAAAACCCGGTTAAGGTGAGCACAATCAATCAGGCAACAGTGCTGCTGTTGACTGTTTACGAGCGGTATAGTCATAACCTAACCGATGAGCAAGTCGAGCAGGAAATAAGTATGTTGGTAGAACTGGCCGAAACACAAACGAGTAAAAACCGGCTCTCCATATTTAATCCGCTATGGAAAATTGCGGCGATATTGCTGCTAATCTCAGGTTTAAGCTGGTTTTTCTATTCTCAAAAGTCGCGTGATCAAAAAGTTGCGATGGTCGATGTCGAGATGATCACTAAAACCAACAAGTTCGACAAAGAATTAACTGTTCTGTTGAGTGATGGAAGTGTGGCTACCCTGATGAAAGGTGGAAGTTTAAGATTTCCAAATAAGTTCGAGGGGGATTCCCGGAAAGTATATCTTAAAGGTGAGGCCTTTTTTGATGTAGCTAAAAACCCAACAAAACCGTTCCTGGTATTCGCAAATGAAACGGTGACCAAGGTACTGGGCACCAGCTTTTTGATCAAGGCTGTGGATTCAGAAAATACCGTTATGGTTGTAGTCAAATCGGGTAAAGTATCAGTTTATCCGGAGAAAGATTACGCAACCTTATCAGACAAAGATGACCGGGAAGTTGCTGGAGTTATCTTAAGTCCAAACCAGCAGGTTGTTTTCAACAGGAAAGACAGCCGGTTGGAAAAAGGAATCGTAGAAAATCCCGATATGCTTACCCTGTCGACGACAAGCCAGGAACTTGTTTTTGATGACCAACCTGTTGCAGAAGTTTTGCGGATACTAGGAGAAATGTACGGAATCGAGATCGTCTTTGATACGGAAACGCTGGCAGGCTGCCCGATCAGTACCATTTTCAAGGAAGAAACGCTGAAACAACGCATGAACGCAATATGCCAGGCAATCGGTGCGACTTATGAAGTGGTCGATGGCCAGATCATCATTAACAGCAAAGGATGTTTACGTTAGAAAAGGAACAATCTTAAAATTGAAACCCAGTACTCCATAATCAAAATGCTACTCGTGCCTATGAATTAAACTTCGACAACCTTATGAAATGTTGAGCCAGTGGTGATTGCGCCACCACCGACTCAAAAGCGTCCCCTACGCTCCACAGCATCATCCGTAAAAAGATGTTCAGGGATTTTTTTGTCCAATTTTTTTTACGAATACTGAACAAAACAACCAAAATTATGAAAAAAAACCGACACGTGCTTCGGCTTATGTGTAGACTTATGAAAATATCATTCTATCAATTATTGCTGGCCTATATCTTTTCAAGTATCGCATCCGCAACGGTCGTAGATGCTCAGGAAATATTGAATCAGAAAATAACGATTGAGGTAAATAACCAGGATATGAAAAGTGTCCTGATCAAGCTGAACAAGTTGACTCAGATCCGTTTTACTTACAGTTCAGCCATTATCAATACACAGAAAAAGGTCACCATCAAAGCCATTGAAAAACCTCTTTCTGACGTTCTGGATGAGCTTTTACGTCCGATGCACCTGGGTTATAAACTAGAAGGGAAACAGGTGATTCTGGTAAAAGGAGTCAATACGCCAAGCAGTTTAAATAGCGAAGCCGCCGGAAATACAGCCATCGACAGAAATATAACAGGTAAAGTTTCTGATGAAAAAGGTGATCCTCTGCCAGGTGTAAGTGTTGTGTTGAAAGCATCCAAAGTCGGTACAGCTACCAACGCCGAAGGAACTTACCAACTTAGCGTTCCTGATGATAATGCGATTTTGATTTTTTCTTATGTTGGATATATTCCGGAAGAAGTACCCGTTGGTAATCGCTCCACGGTTGACATATCCCTGAAGCCAGACGTTAGAAATCTCGAAGTGGTAGTAGTGACTGCATTGGGTATTAAACGTGATGCAAAAAAACTAGGTTATTCAACCGCAACGGTAAATACAGAAGAAATCACTAACAATCGCACAACGAATCTTGGGAATAGCTTACAGGGAAAAGTTGCGGGTCTGAATGTGTCACCACCTGCGAGCGGTCCTGGCGGATCTACCAAAATCCGTATCCGCGGTCAATCTTCATTTGGCGGTAACAATTCCCCTCTTATCATTGTAAACGGAGTTCCTATTAATAATACAAGCGTTTCAGCAGGTGGTTCGTCAGGAAACGGAACAGGAAACCCGACAGGTGGTTCGTCGGATGCGGGAGATGGCCTTCAAAGTATCAATCAGGATGATATCGAATCCATGACTGTGCTGAAAGGTGCGGCGGCGGCAGCTCTCTATGGATTCCGTGCAAAGGATGGAGCGATTATTATTACCACAAAAACTGGCAGTAAAAGCGCAGGCATTGGTGTAGAGATAAATTCAAACTTTCAGGCCCAGGAGGCACTTGACTATACGAATTTTCAATACGAATATGGACAGGGAGAATTTGGCAAGCGCCCGACAACGGTGGCGGAAGCCCAGAGCTCAGGTGTATTTGCTTTCGGAGAAAAAATGGACGGCGCGCTGGCTCCACAATTCGACGGTTCCATGCAGCCTTATTCGCCAAACAGAGACCGTATCAAAGATTTTTATCGTACCGGAACAAGCTTCACAAATTCTGTAGCACTTTCTGGGGGAAATGAAAAAGGAAACTTCCGGTTGTCATTTGCAAATACGGATGCAAACGCGATCGTACCAAATTCTGACTATCATAAAAAGATTTTTAACCTCGGTCTGAATTATAAATTTACAGACAAACTTTCTGTTCAGCTTAACGCAAATTATTCTAACGAATATAACAAAAACCCTCCTCAGATCGGGATTCAGGATATGAATGCCAATACGACAATTTATACACTGGCGACCAGTATCGATGCCGACTGGCTGAAAAACCGTAAAGACGCAAATGGAAACGAAATGCCTCTTTCCCGGTTTACAAACAGGAACAATCCATACTGGGTCGCTTACGACCGTTTTGAAAATGTAAGACGTGACCGAATTTTCGGAAATACTTCTGTACGTTACGAATTCACCAAATGGCTCTACGTTCAGGGGCGTATCGGGCAGGACTATTTTACCCGACCATACAACTACAATCGTCCTACCGGTACACGGTCGATCGGCGCGGTGGCGACTGGTTTTAACGGCTATTACTATCAGGATATATCCACTTTTCGCGAACGGAATCTGGACTTCCTGATCGGAGCAAATAAAACTTTTGGCGATTTCGGCATTGATGTAACACTTGGAGGGAACCAGCTGCTTCAGGTAAGTGATAATGTGTCCACTGCCGTAACCAACTTCTACGTGCGTGATCTTTACACGATTGGAAATGGCCAGGTGAAAAACCCGAATTATAATTACAGCAAAAAGAAGGTGAATTCAATTTACGGTTCAGCCGAGTTGTCCTTCAAAAACTTCTTGTATTTGAATGTAACAGGAAGAAATGACTGGTTCTCAACACTGAATCCGGAATCGAACAGTTATTTGTATCCTTCTGTGAGCGGTAGTTTTGTGTTCAGCCAGGCATTTGCGCAACTGCCAAACTGGTTGAACTATGGTAAACTTCGTGCAGCATACGCGGAAGTTGGAGGTGATACGGATCCTTATTCGAACAACCTTTATTATGCAGTCAATGCAAATCCATTTAATGGTGTGGCACTTGGAAACATTTCCAGTAACATCAGCCCTAACGCAAATTTGCGTCCATTGAAAGTAAAGGAAATAGAAATGGGTCTTGAATTCAGGACGTTTGACAGCAGACTGAATTTGGATATGTCGGTTTACCGCAAAAACACGGTTGACGAAATTTTAAACGTAGGTGTTTCCAATACGTCAGGATTTTCCGGAACGAAAGTTAACATTGGTAAACTGCAAAATAAAGGAATTGAATTTCTGTTAACGATTGTTCCGGTTAGAACTGAAAATATTTCCTGGGAAACCAGTTTCAATGCCAGTTACAACATCAGTAAAGTGATTGAGCTTGCTCAGGAACAGCAGCGTTTTGATGTGGGACAAGGTGAATTTTTTGGAATTGTTTCGCACGAGGTTGGTAAGCCTTTGGCATCTCTTCGCGGATTTGATTACAAACGAGATGAACAAGGCAGAATTATTACTGCCGGCGGTCTGCCTCAGCAGGGGAACCTTACCACCTTCGGAAGTGCCATTCCAAAATGGGTTGGTGCGTGGCTGAACACGATCAATGTCAGAGGTTTCCGCATATCCACACAAGTTGATTTCAAAGCGGGTTACAAAATAATGTCCAACTCCAATCTGAACTTCCTGCGTGAAGGTTTATCAAAACCATCCCTGGTTGGGCGCGACGGTGGTGTTTTGTTCGATGCAGTTAATGCCGATGGCAGCCCTAACGACAAACGTGTTGAAGCACAGCAGTTTTACACAGCTTACCGCAGCACCAACATCGCTACACCGTTCATCTACAACGGCAACTTCATTCGTTGGAGAACGCTTTCAGTTGGTTATGATTTGTCACGTTATGTGAACAAATCTTTCATCAAAGGTTTGAACATTTCTGCGATGGTCAATAATGTTTGGCTAATCAGGAAACATATTGATAACCTGGACCCGGAAGCTCAGGTTTCTTCATCGGATAACCTGCAAGGAATCGAAACGCATACGCTTCCTACCACAAGAAGTTATGGAATCAATTTGAATATCAAGCTATAACTTTTATTAATGACAGATATGAAAAAGATACATATATACCTGACAGTTATAAGCCTTTTCCTTGGAGCGACCTCCTGCGACAACGGTTTTGAAGACGTGAATAAAAACCCGGTACTGGCAACAACGACAGACCCGGCTTATCTTTTCTCGAATGCACAGTTCAGTTCAGCACTGGCCACTTTTCATTACCAGAGTGAGATTGTCCAGCAAATTAATACCCCCTACACCGGCGTGTTGGAAGGTGGAAATCATAATATCGTTTTCGACCCGAACACCAGTGCGAATTTCAATGCGCTATATTTGGGAACAGGTACGGGAAATGGGCCTGTGAATCTTTTGGGAACCGTTTTAAGATTAACACAGGATAATCCTTTAAGAGCAAATATTTATCAGATGGCCCGCATCTGGCGCGCTTATGTATTTATGGTTTTGGTGGATACCTATGGCGATGTTCCCTATTTTGACGCTGGCAAAGGTTATTCAGATGGAATAAATCTTCCAAAATATGATGACCAGAAGTTGATTTACGATGATATTCTAAAAGAACTGGACGAAGCAACAAAGGCTCTTGATGCAACAAAAAACATTGAAAGCGGTGATCTGTTCTACAAGGGAAATATTGCGCAATGGAAAAAACTGGGCAACTCCCTGCTGCTGAGAGCTGCGATGCGTTATACTAAAATTGACGAGACAAAGGCAAAAACTTATGTACTGAAAGCAGTTGATGCTGCGAACGGCGGTGTTATGACTGCTAATACTGACAATGCGCTTATTGCTTTTAACAGTACATTTAACAGTCCAAACGCAAACTTTTTCCAGGGAACGGAACGTGGAAATGTTTATCTGGGAAAACCATTTGTAGATTATCTGAAAACGACGAATGATCCACGCAGCAGAGTTATTGCTGTGAAATACGAACTTCCTGCCAATCCGCTCGCGACTGCCGGAAAAGAAGACACGCAACCCGCCAGTCAGCAAGGAGCTCCATACGGATATAACGAATCAAGTATTCTGACCGAACCAAACTATCCAGGGAAAAGCGGCGCGGCATTTAAGTATTCACAACTAAACCGCCGGACGCTTGGAAAAATTGATGCAGCGGAATTTTTCATCACCTACTCACAAACACAACTTCTCCTTGCAGAAGCAGTACAAAGAGGTTATATCACGGGTGATGTAAAGGCTTTATACGAGTCAGGCGTGAAGGCACATATGAACCAAATGACGCAATATGATCCGTCAGCCGCCATACCGGCTGCAAGCCAGGATGCCTATCTTGCTGCAAATCCTTTTTCAGCTTCTACCGCTCTTGAACAGATCAATACACAATACTGGGTTTCTTCATTCCTGAATGGTTCAGAAGCCTGGGCGAATTTCAGACGAAGCGGTTTCCCAAGATTGACAAAAAATCCATATCCCGGAGCTGATCCGTCGGTTAAAGATTTCATCCGCCGTTTGGTATACCCTGTTGTCGAAAAATCAGTTAACACAGTAAATTACAATGCTGCCGTAGCGCGCCAGGGCCCTGACGAACTCGGTACACCTATCTTTTGGGATAAATAAATCTTTTGCCAAAATACCACTGCAAGCGATCTGATCCGTCGCTTGCAGTATTCTGATCAACTACGTTCTTCTTAACCTAATTTTCTTATGTTCAAAAAAACAAAACTGCTACCAGCGTTTTTGCTGCTCTCCTTTTTGTCCAATGCCCAACCAATCGCTCCCAATGTCGACCAGATTAAAGCCATGACCTCCACCTGGAAAGGTGAGCGTTCGGCAGATGGCAGACCGAAAGTTTCGGATGCGATCCTGGCAAGGCTGAAAAACATCTCAATCGAAGAGGCCTGGGGCGTATTGCGAAACAAAGGATATCAAAACCAGTATGAGGGCGACTGGATCTTGATTCATCCGGATAGTGCCATGACCGGGCGGGTAGTAACCGCTCAATATATGCCACTCCGTCCCGATTTGCAGGATCTGATTAAAGAAACCGGAAAGAAAGAGGGTCGAAATCCAGCAGGCGGCACCAATTCCTGGCCGATTGATGTGTTGACGAACGGTGACGTTTACGTAGCTGACGGTTATGGAAAAATAGCCGATGGAACCCTGATCGGCGATAATCTTGGAAATTCGATCTATGCCAAATCAAAACGGGGGACAATTTTTTACGGTTCCGTTCGCGACGTGGAAGGACTTAGCGAAATAAAAGGTTACAACGCCTGGATGAAGGGTTCAGATCCTTCTTATATACAACAAATGATGTTGACCAGTATTAATTATCCAATCCGGATCGGCCGGGCCATTGTGTTACCGGGTGACGTAGTACTAGCTAAAAAGTATGGAACCATCTTTATTCCCGCCCATTTGGTTGAAGATCTGGTGATAACATCAGAGGTAACGGCGCTTCGCGACGAATTCGGTCATCAGCGACTGAGAGAAGGAAAATATACACCGGGCGAAATTGATACGAAATGGACAGATGCTATTTCAAAGGATTTCCTGAAATGGGTGAATGCCTATCCCGGCCGGTTACCGATGACAAAAAAAGAGCTTGACGATTATTTGAAAGAACGTAATTATTAAACAACTGCTGGCTGTTAGTAATCAGCGATCAGCCTATTGTAATAAATCCTAAATATCTTAATTATGAAAAGTATCTTAAACCAGATTATTACCTCAAATAAGGAAGTTGAAAAGGCCGAAAAGCTGGCTGTACAGGCAGAAATCAACAACCCGGCTACCAAAGACAGTCGCCGTAACTTTTTGAGAAAATCGGCAGTTGGCGGCATTGCCTTGGGCAGTTTTATGTCCATGTCGATCGAAGACACAGTCGCTCAGGCAACTTCGAAGGTCAACCGTGCTTCAAAACCATCCGAATTAAAAATTACCGATATCCGATATTGTGTACTCCAAAACGTAGGGCGCACACCTATTATCCGTATTGATACCAACCAGGGAATTTACGGTTTGGGAGAAGTGCGTGACGGAGCCGACGAACGTTATGCTTTAATGCTGAAAAGCAGGCTTTTAGGAGAAAATCCATGTAACGTTGAGATGCTCTTCAAAACCATTAAACAATTTGGTATGCATGGCCGCCAGGCTGGTGGCGTTTGCGGCATTGAAATGGCACTTTGGGATCTTTGCGGGAAAGCCTACAACGTTCCATGCTGGCAATTGCTCGGCGGCCGCTATCGCGATAAAGTTAGATTATATGCCGACACGCCGGAATCTGACAATCTGGACGAATTTAAAGAAAAGATAAAATTCCGTACTGAAACACAGGGATACACCTGGCTGAAAATGGATATTTCAATCGGGATGTTGAAAAATTCTGTCGGCGGCGTGGTTAATAATAAAGTTTGGGGCGGAGGATTTTCTCAATGGTCTGGTGATTACCACTCCTATGCAAATACTAAACACCCATTCACTGCCATCCAGATCACTCCGCAAGGCTTAGAACAAATGGCCAAAGTAGTGGAAGATGTTCGCGGCATCGTAGGTTACGAGATACCGATTTCTTCCGACCATTATGGACACTTTGATTTGAATAATGCCATTCGTCTGGGAAAAGCGCTGGACAAATACAGACTGGCCTGGCTTGAAGATATGGTGCCGTGGGAATATACTGACCAATGGAAACAGATTTCGGAAGCTCTTGAAACACCAACATTGACCGGCGAGGATATTTATCTGAAAGAAGGTTTCAAGCCACTTATCGAAGCGCGGGCGGTGGATATTATTCACCCGGATCTGGCATCCTCCGGCGGACTTCTCGAAACCAAACGTATCGGAGATTATGCCGAGGATCACGGAATTGCGATGGCCATGCACTTCGCAGGTTCGCCGGTAAGTTTTATGGCCAATGTTCACTGTGCGGCTGCGACTCAAAACTTCCTCGCTCTGGAACACCATTCGGTGGATGTGCCATGGTGGGAAAATATCGTTAAAACGACAGATGGCAGGAAACTGATTGAGAAGGGATATGCAAACGTCCCGTTACAAGCGCCCGGACTGGGAATCGAGCTGGTGGATGAAGAATTGAAGAAACATTTGTCTCCAAAAGACAAAAGCTACTTCGCGCCAACCGATCAATGGAACGACAAACGCTCTCACGATCGTCTTTGGAGTTAGTCATGAAAAATGACAAATGCCGTTTGACAAAAATCAAACGGCATTTATTTTATTTTTACGAAACCAAAAACAGCTCCGGCTAAAAGCTAAAACCCAATAGCTAATTATGGTATTGAAGCAACTCGATCCTATTTTCGAAAGGATCTCTGAACGAAAACCGTGTCCGGCCGATGATCGGTGTCAGATTTTTAACCAGAATTCCGTGACCTTCCAATAACTGGCGACATTCTTCCAGATTAGTCACCTCAAAAGCCGGATGGCGTTCGGAAGCATTACTTCCCTGATCCGTCATTAAATGAAGTTGGATATTCCCCATTTGATACCAAATCGCGCCACGCAAATGAGGCCGTTCCGGATCAATAATTTCTTCCAAACCTAAAACCTCTTCATAAAATTGTCTTGCTTCCTTTTCTCTTCCTTCCGGAAAACAGAGCATCACGTGGTCAATCCGCTTAAAATCAATCTTCATAGTCGGGTAAATTAAAATTCAAATTGGGCATGCATTTTCAAATTTCTGCAAATTTCATGATATCCTGAACGGTTTCAGTTTTTAAAAGGAATAATTAGTGTTTATTTTACATGAGTGACGCTAGCTTTCCGATAAATTATGATATCAGCCATTAAAAAAAGTAGATTAAATAGTACGATTAACCCACAAACGCTTCTTTTCTTCTTTCACAACTTTTTTATTAATGTCGGGACAACACTCGTTTATGTGTCCGCTAATATTTTATTGCTAGAAAATCATCCGGAATATTCCCTTCCGATCGCCTATATCGTCGCTGCGCTGGCCGTCATGGCAGCAGGGCAGATTTACGAACATTACGAACATCACCTCGCACTTGAAAAGCTAAGTCTTGGAACCATGTTGTCGTCACTATTTCTGGTACTGGTGGTCATGGTTTTATTGTGGGCAGGCCACGGCGTGGCAACAGCCATCGCGATCATGGTCGGATACAGGGTGATTTATTTGCTGATTAATCTTGAATTCTGGGGATTGTCTGCGATTGTTTTTGACGTACGACAAAGCAAGAGAATGTTCAGCGTAATCGGCTCCGGCGATATGCCTGCGAAAGCACTGGGTGCTGTGCTTGCCGTATTGATTCATTCGCCATCTGTGTTAATGATTTTGCTTACAGTCTCGTTGTTGTGTTTTGCTCTTGCATTTTATACTCAAAAACTGACATTCAAATACACGGATATTCCAAATCCACATCACGCAAGACCAAGACAATCAGGATTTTCTGATTCAAAATTTGTTCAGAAATATTTTGGCGGAAACAGGCTCCTTACGGCACTTTGCCTTGGCACCGTGGCTATAGCAGCAGCGGCGACATGGATTGAATATCATTTTTTTGTTAACGTAAAATACAAATTTCACAGCCAGCACGACACCATTATCTTCGTTGGTTCGCTTTTAACAGCCACGTACGTTATTTCAACATTTGTAAAAATGTTATTTTCCGGAAAAATTGTAGAGCGTTTCGGTGTAAAAATAACACTCTATCTACTTCCTTTGACAACGGTTTTAATATCGCTCGGGCTCATCATTTCTTCCTATTTCAGAACGGACGAACCTTCGCTGCTGGTTTATTACTGCATCGCATATTTGCTTTTTGAATTAATAAGAAGAACACTTTTTGATCCGGTTTTTCTGGTGTTTTTCCAGCCACTTTCTACAAAAAATCGTCTGAAAGGACATACACTTGCCAAAGGGCTTTACGAACCCTTGGGTATGCTGCTCGCCGGGGTTTTGCTCTGGACTGTTTATACCATGGAGTGGTCCAATATCAGTCTTACTTTCGATCTTTCCCTGTTATTTTCCCTCGCGGCACTTATCATTTTCAGAAAAGCCTATGCTGAGTATGTACTGGAATTAAAGAGTGCAATCAGTAAAAGATTTCTTAAAAGCGGTGAGATGGCTTCTCCCGGAGAAGCTTTGCCCATTATTAAGGAAAATCTTAAAAGTGAGAAAAAAGAAGAGGTGATTAACGCGATCGCCTGGTTGGTGAAGAATAAACCTTCATCCTTTTATAAGAATGTTGATTTTTTATTAAAAAACCCGTCGGAAATTGTCCGCCTGAAAACGCTTGAAGCCTTGGTGGAAACGGGAATTTACAGTCCGACGGAATCGTTTTATTCCTACATAGAAAATGAGCCAAACACACCCTGCCAGACGCTCGCCGTGCAAATCGCATGCGCTTCTGATAATATGACAAGCGACAAACTCGCTCAATATTTGTCACATTCTGATTTGGATATTGTGAGAGGCGCCGTGCTTGGTGCAAGGCAGACTGAAAAATCACCTACGCTGGTGCGCCAGACTATACATAATTTGTTTGCATCCGGTGATATCGATTCGCAGCTGACTGCCCTCGACTGCGTGGAAGCGATGGATGTAGAAGCTTTCAAATTGCAGATTAAGAATTCGCTGAAAAGCAAGAGTGAGAAAATTCAAAAGCGTGCTATCGAAGTCATCGGTACTGGCTGTAATAGTGATCTGATAAGTGAACTGACAGTTTTTCTTTCAGGAAAATTGTCAAAAACAGCAAGTCTTTCACTGATAAAATCTGGTCAATCCGGAGCTGCAATATTACAGGAATGGCTGAATGAATCGACTTCTGAAAAAGATATTTACTCATTTTTGAAGTCAGCGGAAAAGCAGCCTAACAGTGAACTTTTGCCTGTCCTTTTTAAATTTATTACAAAAGTTTACCAATCAAAGGGTGAGCCCCATGCGCCTTCGTTAAGACTCCACACCGCCGCATTGCGTTCCCTGCTGTCTTACGCCCTGGATTCTGATCAGAAAAATACGGTAAGAAATTTTGTAGACATTGAGCTGCTTCACGCTTATCAGATCTTGAACGCAATGGATCCCGGAAACGGAAATCCAACTTGGAATTCTTCTTTGCATTACGAGCTGTTACAGGTCAATCAAAGGTTGTTCTATTTGTTCTCGGTCTTGTATGACAGGGATACGATACAAAATGCCTGGAAGGGAATCCGACATGCTTCGCAGGAAAAAAGGGCAAATTCGCTGGAAATGGTGGAAAGCCTGCTTCCGAGAGAATTATATCCCTGTTTACGAGCACTGTTTGAGGAAATTCCGTTACTAAGGAAAATGGAAGCACTGCGCCAGTACCTGAATGTCCAGGAAAATCCTCAGAATTTTGTGGATTACGTATTAACGCAAAAAGAACAGTATTTTACCACATGGACGATAGCGCTCACCATCGACCGCTGGACTCCGGATACCGAAATAACAAATTTGGACGTGTTCCTGAATCACCACGTCAGGTTGCTAAGAGATGCAGCGAGAGCAGCCTATTTAAAATTTCCATCACAGAAATATCACAGTCAACACGAAAATAATATGAACCACACGACGGAATCTTCTCAGCAAATATCTGAAATGGAGCGGGTTATTGTATTAAAAAATACAAAGTTATTTTCTCAAACTCCGGAAAATGTATTAAGTTCTATCGCTCCTATCATGAAGGAAGTAATTTATCAGGAAGGGCAGGAAATCTTTGCAAAAGGTGATGCAGGCGACAGTATGTTCATTATTTACTCCGGCGAAATTGGAATTTACGATGGTCCCAAACAGCTTGCTTTGTTTGATAAAGGTGAAATTTTTGGAGAGCTTGCATTGCTTGATACTGAACCAAGATCAGCATCAACCGTAGCAGAATCTGACGTCCTTTTATTCCGAGTAGATCAGGAAGATTTTTTCGAGTTAATGGAGGAACGTGATGAGATCTTACGCAACGTTCTCAGGATCCTATGTCAGCGTATCCGGGTTCAAAATGAAAAAATGAGAGCGACGGTCTAGATCTGTTCCCTCAATTCTTGCAGCCTTTTCTGTTTTGATCTATCCCTTTTATTTCGGGCGGAATTGGTATGATAATGATGTGATTCCAAAAATTTGACCTGGACAATGTTCCAGCTTTTTTCATCTTCAATAATCTGTCTGCTTTTCAATTCTTCAAAAAGGCTCGCAGCGATAGGTTCAAAATCACTGCGTCCCAAATAATCAAGGTCTGCATCGCAAAGGATATCTTCGAGCTTATTTTTGGGAGACTGCGGTATTTTTGTAGCCATGATCATACTGCAAATTTGATCGATTTCTTCATTTGTATAGGAGAACAACGGCAGTTCGGATCTGGCAATCCGACATCCTTCTTCTTCATGATCTTTATAGGTATTTACGAAGCCGCAATCATGAAATAATGCTGCCGTCTTCAAAAGTTGCAGCGATTCCTCGCTTTTCACACCTTCTTGATGTGCCAAGATCAATACCTGATTAACGACATCCAGTGTATGATGCAGACCATGATAATACAATGTTGGAGAAAGGTTTTTGTCCAACAAATCGAGAATATATTTTTCAGCCTTTTCAGTTTCCATTGTAGTAAAAAGACAAATCATTATTCAAGCACTTCATAGATCTGCATCGCTTTCTGCTTATTTTTTAGATTTACTTCTCCAATAAGCTGACATTGAAATGCTTCCTTGATCTTCTCATAAGCCCAATCCGGGACCACAATTTGCCCTGGCCCTGCGACAGACTGTAATCTTTGCGCCACATTGACCGCGTCACCAATAACGGTATAATCCAGCCGTCGCAAGGTAGCCGAGCCGATATTTCCGCTTACCATTTCCCCTGAATTAATTCCAATGGCCACATTAGGAAAGTATTCCGTCTGGTTATGCAATTGTTCTTTGAAGGTATTGATCTGATTTCTGACTGCAAGAGAAGCCTCAATCGCGCGATCCAGATGATACTCACCTTTGAAAACAGCCATCACGGCGTCTCCCATGAATTTGTCAACCAGTCCGCCGTGGGCAAGAATTTCCTTCACCATCACGTCAAAATATTTATTGATCATCCTGACGACGTGATCAGCCGGCTCCCGTTCTGAAATCGAAGTGAACCCGCACATATCCATAAAAACAACGGATGCTTCAATGTTTTCACTTGATGTAAGAGAACTTTCAAAAGCGCCACGCGTCATAAACTGAAGTACCGAAGAATCTACATACATACGCAAAATATCATTCTCCCGCACCGCCTTTAAAGTATCCCGAAGCTGCTCAACATATCTCAAAGTTTTCTCCATTGTAACTTCAAGATCTTGAAAATCAATAGGTTTACAAAGAAAATCGAAAGCTCCCCTATTCATTGCAGTACGGATATTTTCCATATCGCCGTAGGCTGAAACGATCACAGATTTTAACAGAGGGCTTAGTTCACTCAACTTTAAAAGCAAAGTCAAACCGTCCATTTCCGGCATGTTGATATCGCTCAGAACCATATCAACATCAGGATGTTCTGCCAGCATTTTTAACGCAGCTTCACCGTTTTCAGCAAATACAAATTCGTACTGCTGCTCCCGGATCTGTCTGCGAAATTTTTGTTTTATAAGTAATTGTAAGTCAGGTTCGTCATCAACCACCAGGATTTTAGCCTTCATATCTTTCTTGTAATTTTTGTTTCAGCTCTGTGAAATTTACCGGTTTCGTCAAAAAGTCATCTGCACCAAATTTCATAGCCTGTTCATAATTATCAGTGTCGCCATAAGCCGTGATCATCATCACAATCGGCGGCGCCATCGGGTGATCCTTTCTAATTGTTTTCAGAAGTTCAATGCCGCTCATCCCGGGCATATTAATATCGGAGAGTATCATCACAATCTCCGAAGCATGTCCTTCCAGATACTGGATTGCATCTTCTCCTGAAAAAGCAAAGGAAAATTGAAATTCTCCATTACGAATTTCTCTTCTGAAACGCTGTTCGAAAAGTGCCTTCACATCCGGCTCATCGTCCACAACCAGTATTTTCATCTTTAGGTATTTTGTACTTAAAATAAATAATTCAGGATACAGGAAGCGTAATCTTAAACTCCGTTCCTTCACCCGCCTTAGAACTCACGTCCAGGATTCCTTCATGCGTTTTGGTAACAATATCATAACTCATCGAAAGGCCAAGTCCAGTTCCTTGGCCGGTTGGTTTTGTTGTAAAAAATGGTTGAAATATCTTGGATTTAACACTTTCCGGCATACCCGTTCCGTTGTCCGAAACACGGATGTACAATTTCCCGCCAAACAATTTCGTCGTAATTTTCACCTCCGGTTTATAATTTTCAAAGGCCGGGTTATCCTTGTTCAGCTTTTTCTTTTCAGCAACTGCATAAAATGCATTAGTAAATAAATTGAGAAAAACCCGGCCCAAATCCTGGGGCATAACCTCAATTTTTCCAATCGTCGGGTCAAAATCAGTTGTCAAGGTCGCGTTAAATTCCTTGTCTTTCGCCCGCAACCCGTGGTATGCCAGACGCATATACTCGTCGGCCAGCGCGTTGATATCCGTAGGCTCTTTTTTGCCAGAAGAAGTCCGCGAATGTTGCAGCATTCCTTTCACAATCGAGTCCGCGCGTTTGCCGTGATGCGTAATTTTTTGTTGATTCTGGCTTAAATCGCTGATAATTCCGGCAATATATTCTTTATCCGCATCCGGAATTTCTGTCTTGTTAATCTCTTCTTCCAACTCCTGACAAAGCTCCACAGATACTTCCGAGAAGTTGTTTACAAAATTTAAAGGATTTTGAATTTCATGGGCAATTCCCGCTGTCAACTCACCCAAGGATGCCATTTTCTCACTTTGAATTAGTTGGTTTTGTGTAGCCTTCAATTCATCCAAAGCCTTTTGGAGTTCCATCGTCTGAATTGTCAGCTCCTGCGTACGCTCAGCCACCAGATATTCGAGTGACGCTTTTTTAGCTTCATTCTCTTCATCCCTTCGCTTTTGTTCTTCGCGTTCTTTTTCCAGAATCTTTTGCTGTTTCCGAAAGTTAAACCAAAGCGCGAGCATCCATAAAAAGGAAAAGCCCTTGGCTATTTCGAAGTAATTCCGGTAATTTTTGTACTGAGTTTCTGCTACAAGCTCAAAAAGCTCTCCCAGAAAACTAACGATTACATAGGGATATATTGATTGAACGGTGCTGCGTATGGACTCAAAGTCCTTCTCTTTGTAGATCACATAAAGAATATAAACCACTAATGGGTACCATAGCCATTGTACAATTTGAGACTTATTCAGAATCCAGAATGCTGCTACCAAACCTATTGCAATAGATCGGGCAAGCAGTAATTTTTTGTCCCACCCGTGATGGAGGAGCGGTGTGTTTAGTCGTTGACGGATAAACTGAATCAGAAAAAAAACTACTAAAAATAAATCCATACCGGGAAGGGACAATAAATAAATGCTGATGGCTAATTACTTGCGTCAGTTCTTCAAAAACAATCTTTTTGCGAAAATCTGATTGAATCGTGAATCTATAAAGAATGTATGGATTTTCTAACAAAATCGATGAATTGGTGGCTAAAACGTATTAAAATCGGGGCATTTTCGATCGTTTACGAGGCCAGTACCCAACTCCATTTCAAAGGCTGAAATAAAACGGCTATCTTTTCACATCGATTTACTCTTTAATTCCTTTTCTCAAAACACAATGACTTATTTAGCTAACACGACCCGTTACGAGCAGATGACTCGTCGCACGTGTGGCAAAAGCGGGCTAAAACTTTCGGCCATATTCGGCAGTTTTTGGGATAATTTCAGTGGCGTGTGCGTCTATGAAAGTTACCGATCCATACTCACCACAGCCTTTGACAAGGGGTTACTCATTTTGACCTGGCAAACAATTACGGTCCGCCTCCGGGGTCGGGTGAGGAACATTTCGGGCTGATCATGAAAATAGATCAACCAAAAGATTTACAGATAAGATAACTGGTAAAAGACTAACTTTTAATTCCATAGCTCATGTTTTAAATTACATGGAAAACAACGGCTGGCAACACTGTGACTAACAAATCCTTGATACAAGGATGACAACAATCGAATATTACTACTTTCGCAAAAAATAAAATTTAGAGAAAATTTGGATACATACCAACAAGTATGTACGTTTGTACTATGTTAGATACACGAAGCGAAATTCTGAAAAAAAATTACGAAGCAATGCGCCTGCATGGCTTCCAGGGATTGCGGACAGATAAAGTGATTGCTCAAATGGGAATTACAAAAGGCGCATTTTATCATTATTTCAAGGATAAGCTAAACGTCGGGTATGCCATTGTCGATGAGCTCATTGCTCCTGACTATACCAAGGCCTGGGGCAATCTGATTCAGGAGGATAAACACATTATTGATGCCATTGCTGAGACTTTAAGTACTATTGCTTCCTATTCAACGCAGGAAACAATTCATTTGGGTTGTCCGCTAAACAATCTTATTCAGGAAATGTCGCCGTTGGACGAAGGGTTTAGTAAGCGCCTTTCTGCAATACTTGACAGCGAGCACAAATTAATTAAGGCTGCCTTGAAAGTTGGAATTGAGAATAAAACGATCAAGCCGGTAACAGATCCTGATACACTTGCTTATTTCATATTGGCTTCATTGGAAGGAAGTTACACCATTGGAAAATCATTCAATAGTTATGAACATTTTAGAAGCTGTATCGGACAACTCATTCAAGTTTTAAATTTTTATAAACAATAATTTTTTTACCAATATACATACCAACTTGTATGTATGTAAACTTCAAATGTGATGAAATATGTAATTACGGGTGCCAGCGGGCACACAGGAAAAATTGTAGCAGAAAAGTTACTGGAAGCAAAACACGAAGTTGTAACCATTGCCAGAAAACCAGACAATATCCGCACGTTGGTTGAAAAAGGCGCAATAGCAGCAATCGGTGATTTGTCGGATGAGCATTTTCTGACTAAAACTTTTGAAGGTGCGGATGCAGTCTATGCACTTATTCCACCAATTTGGGATATTAAAGAATCGTGGCGAGTATTTCAGCGTCGTATCGGCACTAATATTACTAACGCACTGGAAAATGCCAATGTGAAAAATGTAGTGGTTCTCAGTTCAATGGGATCACAGCTTTCTCCCTTTGGAGCAGGTCCGGTGAGCGGACTTGGTGAGTGGGAAAAGCAGCTACAAAATGTTAAGGATCTGAATATTCTGGCACTCAGACCGGGATATTTCATGGAAAACCTTTTCGCTTATATTCCTCAGATCAAGGGGCTTGGCACTTTTGGAGACGCTTTGTTGAAAGATCTGAAGATTCCGCTTACAAATACCACGGACATCGCTGATGAGGCGGTCAAACATCTTTTGGAATTGAATTTCAAAGGTTTTTCTCAGACTTTCGTGGGAGGCGCACAGGACTATACGATGGATGAGGTTGCAGAAATACTTGGCGCTGCAATAGATTTACCAGGTCTTCAATATATTCAATATCCGGATGAGGATGCAAAAAACGGGATGATCGCAGCGGGTGTGCCTCCCCAGATAGCGGAAGGGTACATTAAACTTTTTGAAGGATTAAATTCAGGTGCCTATCTCGCTGACTTTGTTCGAACTACTGAAAATACGACCCGGACATCGTTGCAGGAATTTGCAATTCAGTTTGCTGCGGCATACAAAAACAGCTGATTTACTAGAACGAGGTAAAAACTCTGGAAAACCATATCATGACCAAGGTCATTATTTAAGAAACCTTTATTTGTGACCTTTGTAATCTATCAAATACCATCAGTATTTGAGGTGAGAAAATATTTGTAAAATTCCCTGGCGTTTGCCGGGGATTTTTGTTTCAGCCCCGAGGGAAAAAGATAAGCATGGTAAATATTAAACAAGGGAATGAATATACAGTATAGAATATAAGCCAATTATGTTCTTACCTCAGCAGTTAAATATTCCCCTAAACAGAATGTGCTTGCAGCAGCTGACGGTAACTGTTCAGGACACTTGACTTCGAAATAAATCCTGCAAATCTGCCTGAATTTTTCACAACCGGAAGATGCCATAAACCGGTATCATCGAATTTTTTAGCGACAACAACCACTGAGTCATCCTCGACAATAACCGCTTTTGGTTCTTTCATGAGCGTCGCTACGGTAAGCGTGTCATCAAAGTTTTTACTAAACAAAACAGGTCGAAGATCATCCAGTGTTATAATGCCTACCAGCGTTAGATCATCACTTAAAACGGCTATAAGGTTCCTTTTGCCATTTTCCAGAATTTGACGAAGCTCATCGAAAGTTGCCTTATCATTGATAACCTGTGCATCTTTATCCAGTAGATCCAGCGTACGCAAAAGCGACAACAGATTCCTGTCATGCTCTCTGGTGAAGATCTTTCCCTGGCTAGCCATTTTTTCCAGATCCGGTGATATGGGTGAAAACCATTTCGCCATTAAAAACGAGATCACTGACACCATCATTAGTGGAATAAATAAATCGTATCCGGAGCTTGATTCTGCGATAAGAAAAATCGCAGTTAGTGGTGCATAGAGTACGCCGCTCATTACGCCGGCCATCCCTACCAATATCAAATTTGTAACAGGAATATCCGGGATTCCTGCCTGAGTACATAATAATGCAAAAACATAACCTAATGATCCGCCGGCAAACAGTGAAGGCGCAAAATTTCCACCATTTCCTCCGCTTTGTATCGTGATAGATGACGCAAATGCCTTCAACAGACATACCACAGCCACAAATACAATAATCACCCATTCGCGGTAACCAATGAAGCTAAAAAAACTGTTTTGAATTACATCCTTAATTTCTCCGTTGGTAAAGGACTTGATCGTATCATAACCCTCTCCAAACAAGGGCGGATATAGCACGCAAAGAAAAGACAAAACGGCACCACCCGTCATGGCCTTTTGGATCTTGGACATTTTTAATGCATGAAAAAACTCCTCAATGTATCTTGCAATGACGAGAAAGTATCTCGCATAAAATCCACAAAGTATGCCCAGAATCAGATAGAAGGGCAGGTTATGATAATCAAACGCTCCGCGGGTATGAAATTGAAACAGGACTTCCTCTTTCAAAAGAATCCTGGAAATTAAACTGCCGCAAACAGCCGCTACGACAAGTGGAATGAAATCTGAAAAAACGACGCCAGTAAGTAATATTTCAAATGCGAACATCATCCCTGCGATAGGCGCATTAAAAGCCGAAGCGATACCGGCTGTTGCACCGGCGGCGAGTAACAGAGTTCGTTCCCGATAATCAAGTTTATAGGTTTTGGCAAAGTTAGAACCTATTGCTGCGCCTGTTACTGCAATGGGGCTTTCCAGACCAGCGGATCCACCCAGACCCACCGTAATGGCACTCTGGACGATCTGTGAATACATTTTAACCGAAGAAACATTACTGGAATTCTGCGCAATTTCGTGCAGAATAACCGGAATACCTTTTTTATCAAGGCCATGAAAAAAGAGCTTGACAACAATGGTGGTGATCACAATTCCCAGGAATGGAAAGATTAGATAGAATAAAATCTGATCTTCAAAATGAACTTTATAGGTAATTACGTAGTGGATATAGTGCACAAGGGATTTCAAAACCACCCCGGCAATTCCGGCCGTACATCCCACCAGAATACCCGATAAAATCAAAAACTGGCTACGGGTCAACATACTTTTCAGCCAAAACATTACAATTTCGTAACTCTTAACCTTATCGATGCTGAATCTTGTAAAGTCTCGCCTAAACTTTAAGAAGCTGTAATATTTTTTTATGTTTCTGTTCTTCACTCCAAATCTTTTATATCCAAATTAACGTACTTTTCAGGGATTATCGTCCTCCATGGAGGTGAATTTCCGAAAATATTCTATAAAGATTGTAGTTGGCAAGTTTTTAGTATTACGTATATTATTTCAAGGCGTCTACAAAAAAATAGCCCACAGATACAGACCTGCAGGCTTATTGTTCAATACGTTAAAGAAGATCAGCCATTTCCACGTGCCAATTGCACAGAAAGTCTGATATCTACGCCACGGTCATCTGCTCCATAACGGGATCCGTTGCCAGTACCAATCCCTACTCCCATGCCACCACCCATTCCGATACCGCCACCAAGACCGATTCCGATTCTTGGTGAAAAGCCGGATCGCGAAGATGCTCCGTCAATTTTAATGCTGATACCCAGGTTTGACGACTCCTTTGGATTCATGGAAATAAGGCTGAAAGGAATGGCAATCTGTTCAGTAAGTTCGCCATTTTTGTCCATGCCGATATGCGATTTGATGCTTCCGTCAGCTTCAACAAGGTTGATAAAACGCTCACCTTGCTTATCTTTCCAAACTGCCTCTTTGTTATAAGAATCCATCAGCAGATCTAGTCCGAGGCTGTTCGGCAGGTCGGTATCGATTCTTTTAAGTGCTTTTCTGTCTTCTTTCATAACGACCGGAAATAGCAAAGAATATCCATCTTTTTTCTGGCCCTCAGGCATGAAAGATACTTTCAAACCACTACCCAAAATTTTCTGAATCGTGGACGGATCGCGTGTCGACATGGTCAGATATAAATAATGTTCATCGTTGATGATCCCATAGGCTAACCTTGATGCCTGGTCCTTCTGATCCGGCTTTATCTCATCGACATAAGTAAACGGTGCATTCCATTTTGATTCATACGGTACAGTTTTTGAAGAACTACATCCCGCCAGTACCGCCAGGGCGATGAGACACCAGCTATTTTTTCTACTTCTCATTTTGCTATTTATATACACTGAATTTCAATTATTAAAACGAAATCAATTTAAGATCATTACGAATAATTTAGAAAATTCGTTGCATTTATAAAATCTGGATGAGAATCATATTTTTTCATTTGAACGAAGAAGCTGTTTTTGTTAATCCGTATACCTAAGCCATCAGCAACTTTCCGATTTTCTCGTGCAGTTTTACGGGCTCAAATGGCTTGGATAAAGTATCATCCATCCCGGACTCAATAGCCTGACGAAGGTCCTCTTCAAGTACAGTGGCAGAAAGTGACAAAATCGGAGTGGAAACCTTCATTTCGACACGCAAATAACGGGCTGCCTGAAATCCATCCATTTCCGGCATTCGTGTATCCATAATGATCAAATCAAAATTTTGATTTTGGACTGCATCAACAGCTTCTTTTCCATTGACAACCAGCGTCGTATCTATCAGCCAAGTCGTCAAATATTTATTTATCAGCATTGCATTGATATGGTTGTCTTCGGCAACCAAAACTTTTTTCCCAAAATATGGTTCCAGACTTTTGAAGGATACAACCGGCTTTTTTACTATTTGTTTCTGGTTTGCGTCTTTCAGCATTAAAGTGAAGTAAAACTCACTTCCATTCTGAAACTGACTGGTTACTTTTAGCTCGCTTTCCATCAACAAAACCAATTTTTGGGAAATCGTTAATCCAAGACCTGTTCCTCCGTAATGGTGTGTGGTTTCGATGGATGCCTGGCCGTAAGCCGAAAAAATCCTTGAAATCCTGTCTTCCGAGATCCCGATTCCTGAATCTTCCACTGCGAATCTGACTTCATGCAACTCTCCGGACATACCTATGTGCTCAATTTTCAATTTTACGTATCCTGCATGTGTGAACTTTAAAGCGTTGCCAACCAAATTCATTAGAATCTGGTTCAGGCGCATTCCGTCAATAAGTACACTTTCAGGAATCTCATCATCAACCAGAAGTGACATTTGCAGTCTTTTTTCATCTGCCTTGAAACGCATCAGATCAACAATGCCTTTCCCAACCTGAGTCAAACTTGTTGGTGTCGGAAGAATAGAGAATTTACCTTCGTCGATTTTGGATATGTCAAGAATGTCGTTCAGAATATTAAGTAACGAACCAGAAGAATGCAGCAGCATTTCCAGCAATTCCTTCTGTTGATTATTAAGTTCGGTAGCTTCCAGAAGATTCCCTATCCCGATTATTCCGTTGAGAGGTGTCCTGATTTCGTGACTCATATTTGCCAGAAATGCTTCTTTCACCTTTCTGGACTTGTCTGCAAGACTCCTTGCTTCGACCAGCGCGAGTTCGTGAGCCTTTCGTTTTTCTATATCATGCAGATTTATAAAAAGCAACCTGTTTTTATACATAATCCGTAATTCCAGCCAAACCGGCTGACGGAATTTTCCAAAAAACTGATCCTCTACAACAATCGTATCTCCGCTCAAATAATTCTGATTGATCAAAACACTTTGTAAACCTGACCGCATCGGTTCAACCAGCAGATCGAGCATGGATATATTAATCAACTTCTCAGGATCAAGCCCAAGAATAGATCTGACCGATGGATTTATTGACAAAATCCGGCCAGAATCCGCCTGGACCGTGCAGATAATATCCGGAGAGTTCGTCACAATTGTGGCATAATTTTCCAGCAGCCTGTTCTTTTCCCTAACTTCCCGCTGACTGGTTGCAAGACGTATCAGCGAATCAACCTTTGCGTTTGTTATGTAAGGGTCAAGCGGTTTATATAAATAGTCGATTGCACCGGTTTTCAGTCCGCGAACGGCATAGGTCGTTTCTTTGGAAATAGCCGTTACAAAGACGATCAGAATCTCTCTGGTTTTCAGGTTAGAAGCCAAAGTTTCCGCAAACTCAAAACCATCCATTCCAGGCATTTGGACATCAACCAGGGCCACTGCTATTTCATTTTCCCAGACAATCCGAAGGGCCTCGTTTGGCGAAGTTGTCGCGAAAATCGTTATGTCATCGCGATTTAATATCGCTTTTAGAGAAATCAGATTTTCCTCCTTGTCATCAAGCAAAAGAATTTTAGTATTTTCCATATTTACGTTGAGTAACTGTAAAGTATACTGCTGATTTCTTCAAAAAAATTTTCATTCAAAATATAATGTTTGCCAAACAGCCGGATCGCAGCAGCAGGCATTCGTGCAACCTCCGCTGTCAAAGGATCCTGCACATAAGTCTTAAAACCCTTCTCAGCAATTTGTTTCATCCCAATAGCACCATCTTCGCTGGCACCTGAAAACAGCATTGCGGCTCTGATTTTGATTCCTGACTGAGCGGCCGAAACAAATGTGGCGTCAATCGAAGGACGGGAGAAAAAGTCTTTTTCATCACTATCCAAATAAAATCTCCCGTCTGGACCTATTAATAAGTGATAATCCGGTACAGCAAAATAGATGCAGTTTTTGACAATGGGATCTAAATGCTGAGGCTCTTCCATTTGAAGTGGCGTGTAGGACCTGAACAATTGCGGTAATTCAGACAGACTCGACTTCCCCCGGTGCAACACAAATACGACCGAGCACGGCAATGGTCGATCTAATAGTCTCAAAATCTCTTCAAAAATTGAAAAACTTCCCGACGAGCCTCCAATCAGTACCAAACTAAATGACTCATCCTGCTTATGCATCATTTTATTTTCTGATAGATATTCAAATGTATATCGATTATCCTGAAATTTTCTTCGAAACCAGAATACCGCAAGGTCTCCCGCTTTCCAAGGCATAAAAAACCAAACATGGCCATACTTTCGTATAAAAGTTTGAAAACTTTTTGCCTTTGTTCAAGATTAAAGTATATCATCACATTCCTGCAACTAACCATTTGAAACTCATTAAAAACGCCGTCGCCTGTCAAATCATGCAAAGAAAACACGATGTTTTTTCTTAAATCAGGAACCATTACAGCCTGATTATAAGCCACGTGATAATAATCAGATAAAGATTTTTTGCCTTCTGACAGGAGGTAATTTTCTGAAAATGTGCGCATGTTACCCAAACTAAAAACGCCCTGACGAGCGGAACACAGCACCCGCTCACTTAGGTCAGTCGCATAAATCAATGAACGAGTATACATTCCCGTTTCTTCGAGCAAAATCGCAAGGGAATATGCCTCTTCTCCGGAAGCGCATCCTGCAACCCAGATCCGAATTGTAGGATAAGATTCCAGATAACTGAAAACTTCTGATCGTAACTTTATGAAAAACTCAGCATCCCGAAACATTTCAGAATAATTTACCGTCAACTCCTGAATAAAATCATAAACCGCTTTCCCTCCCAGCTCGATATGCGAGGTCAATTCGGTGAGGCTCATGGTATGTTTCGCCAGATATCTGGACGCCCGGCGCAGCAATGACGGCCGTGCATATCCGGAAAAATCGAAACCCGAAATTTCTCTGACCTTCACTATTAAAGATTCCAGCTCGTCATATTCTAGGGTAACTATATTCATGCGGAATGCAGCCAAACTTTTATTAACGACAATAATTTATCTATATCAACCGGTTTAGAAATATAATCATTTGCGCCCGCTGCCAGACAAAGCTCCCTGTCACCCTGCATCGCTTTTGCAGTGACGGCGATGATCGGAACATTATTCCATTTTCCTTGTTTCCGGATCATCTTCGTTGCTTCAATACCATCCATTTCAGGCATCATCACATCCATTAAAACGAGATCAATGTCTTTTTCCTGCGAGAGTTTTTCCAGTGCCTCGCGACCATTCGTTGCAATGGTGATCGCAAAACCAGCCTCCTCCAGAACCGCACTCAATGCGAAAATATTCCGCATATCGTCGTCAGCCAAAAGCACTTTTTTCCCGACAAAAACACGCTCGGCATGAACGACAGGATTACTGAATGAAGGATTTTGAATGGAGGGTGATGCTTTCAGCTGAATTTTTTTTAGAAATAGATTCACTTCATCCAGCAAACGATCATTGGATTTCCGCGTCTTCATAACCACCGGGTGAGCATATTTCATGACGCGCGTAAGATCTTCCTGGGACAGATCTTCGGCCGTGTTGACCACAACTGGTAATGTCGCCCATTTTGGAACTGCTTTGATTTGATCAAGAAGATCTAGTCCGTTAATATCAGAAAGGCGAATATCAAGGATTATCCCATCAACAATCTCTCTTGAAAGCATTGAAATCGCCTCTTTACCAGAATAAGCATATAATACAAACAGATTATTGTCTTCAAGAAAGTCACCAAAATGTTTACTTTGAAAAGCGTCGTCTTCGATCAAAAGAATTCTTTTCTTGTCCAGATTTGCTCCTTCCAGTTTTAATAGATCGAAAATCACCTCCGCCGACCGTTTGTCGACTGGCTTCTGCATGAAACCAATTGCGCCTTCTTTCAGTACTTTGGCAAGACTTTCATCACCGGCAGAGACAGTGTGTACAGGAATTAACCGTGTTTCAGTGTCGGATTTCAACGCCTTTAAAACTTCATCTCCGGAAAGATCAGGAAGATGCATATCCAGAATAATCGCTGTGGGCTTAAATGTCTGAGCAATTCGTAAAGCTTCATAACCCGTTTCAGCAACAACAATTTCAAAGCCACTTTCACGCGCCTTATTAGCCATATCATCAGCAAATACCGGATCATCTTCGATCAATAGTAACCGATTCCCTCCTTCTCTCCTTATGCTGATAACTGGCTCTTCCAGCTCATTTTTAACTATTTCAACCGATTCCCGTGGCTCTAAAATATCATCTGTAAGCCCGGCTCTGTCGGGATTATTCCGGATCGGGATGGAAAGTGTGAAGATCGACCCTTTGCCAACGTCACTTTTCAAAGAAATAGAACCCTGGAACAGATTGGCCAATTCACGGCTTATTGATAGTCCCAGTCCGGTACCGCCATATTTCCTGCTCGTCGATCCGTCAGCCTGCTGGAATGCTTCGAAAATTGCTTTTTGTTTGTTCTCAGGAATTCCAATTCCCGTATCAGACACTTCGAAAATTAGGTGGTCACTTACTTTTGAAACGATCAAAGAAACGGTACCAGGAGCGGAAGTAAATTTAACTGCGTTAGAAAGCAGGTTTCTCAGAATCTGCACCAACCTTATTTGGTCAATAAATAATTTTTCAGGACAGTTTCCGCCTTTAACAAGGGCCAGAGTAAGGCCCTTATTTTCTGCCATTTTTTGGAAAGTATTTCTGATTTCAGAAAGCAAATAACCCGTATCAACTTCCTCTGAATGCAATTCTATCTTACCGGCTTCAACTTTTGCCAAATCCAGAATATCGTTGATAAGCGTCAGCAGGTCATTTCCAGAATTATTGATGACCGATGCAAATTTCTGCTCCTCTTCATTCAGACGACCTGCTTTATTCTCTGACAGGATTCTCGACAGAATCAGAATACTGTTCAGTGGCGTCCGGAGCTCGTGGCTCATATTTGCCAGAAATTCACTTTTAAACCTTCCGGTGGTTTCGAGTTCATCAGCTTTTCGCTGAATTTGGTCGCGCGCTTCTTCAATCGTATCTTTTTGTTCTTCCAATAGGAAGGCTTTCTCTTCAAGCTCCGTATTAATCTGTTTTAACTCATCCTGCTGCACACGAAGTTCCTCTTCTGAAACCTGTAAAAGTAAAGTTTGTCGGATCAGCTCCTCATTTGTTACCCTCTGCTCCTCTTGCTGACTTTCAAGCTCTTCCGCCTGTATTTGGGTTTTTTCAAGCAACTCTGTCATCAGCTGTCTTTCACGCGCCGCAGTAAACGCAATGGCAGCGCCATCAGAAATTCGTTCAAGTAATTTACTGACATTGTCATCCGGTTTTCCCAGATAACCAAGTTCAAGAATCGCGACAACTTTCCCGGCCTGCATTAAGGTCTTTATCAATACTGTATCCGGAGCCGTTCCACCAAGACCGGAATTAATTTTCAGATATCCAGGCGCAACTTCAAGTTGTTTAAAAGCTAATTTTTCCTGTATTATTTGTCCCAAAACCCCGCTTTCCTTCGTGATACATTCGGGCAAATTAATATGGCGATCTACCGCATAAGTTGCCGCCAGATCCCAGGTATCTCCGATGCGGTTAACCATGTACAATACGCCAGTCGCAGCCTGAGTAACCTCAGCCACACGATTGAGAAAGTTTTGCGTGAGTTCATCCTCCTTCGGTTCTCCACGAATAACAATACCAACTTCGACAGCTGCCGATAAAATCCAGTTTTTCCGTCTGTCTTCAATTGCCAGGACTTCAAGCTCCTGATTAGCCCTTATCGTCTCCTTTTCAGAACTGAGCTGAGCGAGATAAGTTTTGCGGATGAAATAGAATAACACAAAAATTACAAGCAGAAAAACGGTCGTTCCGACTACTATTACCTGTTTTGCCTTCGTCGAACTAAGCGCTAACTGATTCTCACGTATTTCAAGTAAGCCATTTTCTATATCTTCAATCTTGTCAAAGGAAAGTTTAAGTCTGGCAGATAATTGCTGCCCCCCTAAGACCATGGCCGTCAGGGAATCTGAAGAATAATTCCCCGTTTTCAGCATCTCGAATTGCCTTGCCATCAAGTCCAGCCTGCTTTTTAAAACAGGGGCTAATGTGTCCAGTCGGGCGGTCTGACCTGGATTGTCAACGACTAGTTTTTGGAGCAGTTTAAATTGCTCCCAGGTATTTTCACAGGCAATCTGGTGGGTTCGCTCAAAATTTCTGTTTTTTAAAATCGCAAAACCCCTTAGGCTCGTTTCAGCAGTTAAAAGCTGATTTCTAACCTCCATGGACGACCCGATCACCTCTCGGGTATGATTTACACGGCTTGTATTTTCCTGTTGTAAAACGATTGCGTTATAAGAAGTGTAACCTACGATTATTACAAGAAATATGGATACGACAATACCAATAAATACTTGCTTTTGAAAGGAAAACCGCATATTTGAGTGTGAGAAACGAAGCGTTGAAAACCCTGATATTTAAAAATATTTGTGAATATCTATAAAAAAAAATCTTTGAACTAACTTTTGTCTCATTTTCACTACATATACAGTAGAAAACTTTCTACGTATCGAGCTGTATTACACGGACAGGGCTTTTACAATGAGAAATCTTAGAATTATTCAATTTATCTATGATATCTTTTTTTCTGCTATTTTGATTATAAAAAAATTCTAACAACTATATCTGATTTCTGCTATTTTTGAGAAACACCAAAAAAAATTTAAGATGACATTATCTGCCTCCGCTGTTTTCCATATAACTGATGGATACGAAGAATCTTTCAGTAAAATTGATAATGGACAAAAATTAACCACCGGTAAATTTTTTATTTTTTATGAAGGAGAGTTGTCCGGAGAGAGTGTAATAATGGAATTAAGAAATTATCATCATGATAAAAAAGCGACGCTGTATGGGTTGGAAAGATTTACAGGAACACTAGCCGGGAAAAGTGGTAGTTTTGTGCTGGAACACTCAGGCGTTTTTGAGAACGGAGTAATTAATTCTACCAGAAAAGTTATTGCCGGAAGTGGAACAAACGAGCTTGCCGGCTTACGTGGAGAAGCCGTTTTTAATTCCGGAGAATCAAAAGTATTCCAACTGACCTTAAATTATTCGTTTACACCGTGATCCGCTATATTTCTTTGGACATCCAAAGTTCACATGAATGATGTCCGCTATTGCCTAACGGGCTATCGAGCAACGTAAAACCCAACCTTTCGTAAGCTTTAACAGCCTTGTCGAGTTCTGGCATGGTTTCAAGGTAAATCCTTGTAAATCCCTCACTTTTCGCTGCTGCAATGCATTTTTCAATCAGTGTTTTCCCTAAACCTATCCCCCTGGCTTCCGGTATCAGATACATTTTAACCAATTCCAGGGTATCTTCTGGTAAACCTTCCGTTGGAAAAATTCCTGCGCCGCCCAAAAGTTTTCCTTCGCTTTTTGCTACAAAATATTTACTGTTATCAACCTTAAAGAGATCGCTTAAATGATCGGTACTCTCGTCGTAAAATACAGTTCCCGGCTTATCAGCCTTAAATTCCTTTAAGGTATTCCGGATGATTAACGCCAATTCGAAATCATCGTTCTGATCAATTTCTGTTATTTCAATGTTCATTTCAAGATAGCATTTTTACAAAATCCATTCGATTCCGTCATTTTCCAGGGTAATCAAAACAGCTGCGGCAGATTTTCCGTCAGCCATATAAACCTTAACAAGTCTTTTTAGATGCTGTCGCGACTGGTCACTTCCGATACCTGCCACAAAACTCATGAATATATAACTTTCGTCCGGCAATTGCACGATTCGATCTACATGAAGCATTTTTCCACCCGGTAGCAGCAACTCTTTGTTCACCTGGATCTTGACCTCATCGCTGTAAAGATCTTTCAACGACTCATTTTTAAATAAATCAGTCAGTTGAAAATAGAGTTTTTTCGCTTCTTCACGTGTTACAATACCATCCCGCACCAGCTGACCCGCCGCGTCACCCAAATCCTTGACACGATTCATGGTGATCAGCAAATGACGCATTTTTTGAAGATGATCTTTTTTTCGCTCGAAAGTTTCAACGTCAAAAATCCGCTCAGCCATTCTCCGAAGTCGTAACGAATCTGTTCGATCGTTGCTGATGATATCATCGATAATAAAACTTTCTGAATTGTTTCTTGCATGTGCGTGAAAATAATCCCCATCTCCCTGGGAAAGAACATACCTGCTTTCAATCTCGTTGTAAGCTGGCTCAAAATTCTCCTGCGAAAGAAAATCATGCATCCAGTTGCTAACCTGAGACGATTGGTTCCAGTTTTTTTCACGTTTTGATAAAACATAAAGACGTTGCACCGGGCGGGTAAAAGCGACGTAAAGCAGATTTAAATTTTCAACCAAAGTACGCGTTTTCTCGTCCTGATACTGACCGGCAACCAGCGTATTATCAAGATCTTTGACAACGGAAACCAGCGAACTTTTCAGTTTTTTGCCCGCGGTCATCTCCTCACTTTTTTCAACGAGACTTAGTTCATCGTAGGAAATATCTTCCAGATCAATCCACAACCGATCCAATTTTGCGTTCGGCGTTACTTTCCAGTTTGCATAAGGAACGATAACAACGGGATATTCAAGCCCTTTGGATTTATGGATCGTCGTGATTCTGAGCGCATCAGTATCCGACGGAATGGTGATTGAAAGTTTATTTTTTGCAGTTTCCCAATGTTGCAAAAAGTCACCCAGGTGATTACTTCTCCTCGTCCCAAATTCCAGAACAACATCGAGGAACCTGAATAAATATTCATTTTCGGTTTTGTTTTCAAACAATCCAAAAGTTTGCATGAGCAACTCACTTAATTCGAAAACAGTCAGCTGCCGCATCCGGAAAGCTGTCAGTTCTATGCCATATTTTGCAAAATAAGCAAGAAAACTATCCAGTCCTTTGAAGATACAAAGTTCGCGAAGGGCTTCATGTTCCTGCGCAGTCGGATTTTCTTTTCTAATAACCCGATGAAACAAATAAGCCGCCTCATACCGCTTCAAACGCTGATCGGTATGTAAAACTTCCATGAAAGAAATTACAAAATGAACTGAGCGCGAGTAACCCAGCGACAACGCATCATCCGAAATAAGCGGATAACCAATTTCCTTTAAGGCATTGGCCAGCGAAGTTGCTTCTTTCTTTTTCCGGCATAAAATCGCAATATCTCTCCACTGATACCCGGTTTCCCGGAGTTCTGTGATCAATTCCAAACTTCGTTTGACAATCGCGTCATTTGTCGTTTCAACTTCCGAAAATTCATCCGCACCCTCCTGCATATCTAAAAATTCGAGTTGCACGTGCCCGCCATCCTTTACTCCATCCGGAATTTCCTGTTTGAAATTCTCGTCGTAAACCGACTTGATTAATGGAAATTCCTCACCAACTGTATCTGAAATAAATCCAAAAAACTGATTATTGAAGGTTGTAATTTCCCGATAACTTCTACGATTTGTTCGCAAATGATCAATTTCCAACTGGCTGTCAATGCTCCATAATCTTTCTTCATTATAAACATTATTTCCTAAAATCGGGACGAGCGCCATCACCTGATTTTGAGCGAGATGAAGAATCAAATCCATATCTCCACCACGAAAACGGTAAATTGATTGCTTTGCATCACCGACGATCAGATTGAAATAACCGTCTGCCAAAGCGTTTTCGATCAATGGAAGCAAATTGGCAAACTGCAATTTGGAAGTATCCTGAAATTCGTCAACCAGTATATGATTATACTTTTCTCCCAGCCTTTCAAAAATAAAGGGAACAGGTTCTTTCGCGACGATTTCAAGAATTCTTCTGTTGAAATCTGAAATATGAACCTGATTATTTTGTCGTAAAAGTGCATCAAATTCCTTCCTTATTTCTCCCAGCAGCGACAGATTATAAAGATGTCTTTCTAGTTGTTGATATAAAATTATTTTCTGCGATTCACCATTTCTTATATTTTCAATTTCATGATACAATCTCTCCAATTCGGCGCGGATGGATTCAATTTTATCTTTGATCGGGGCAGCAGTTTTTGCGCCATACCAGTTTTCTTCCCCAATCGTTTTTCCGCTAACGTAGGAGTTGGGAGCCGTCCAGGTATTTTTACCTTCACTTCTATCCTTGAAATAACCATATATTCCTCTCGCTCCCTGGTAAAAATCCTTATCTACCAAAAACTCATTAACGATCAGCTCAAAACCGCTCATTGCCAAACGTTTTATAGCTTCCTCCCTACCTTTCACAAACGCACGCATTTGATTTCGGATCGCAACCCAGTCGCCCATCTGCAAATTTGAAACGCGCTGCATTTGTAAATAACTTTGTTCGCTTAGCAGCGTACCGGCAGTTTCACGTATCTGTGCAGGCAAAGACGCCCAGCTCTTCCCTTCTTCTGCCTTTTCCCGATAATATTTTTCAACAATATCGGATAAAACTTCCTCGCCTTCCTGCCCGATCCTGGCAAGTAGACGATCCACCGCTTCGTCCAGCAAAGTCCCGTCAAGTTGGGTCTCAAAAACGAAGGGAATCCCAAGCTCATCCGTAAAACTGCTGATCAGCCGTTGTGTGAATTTATCGATCGTCATGACCGAAAAATCCGAATAACGATGAAGTATCTGCCTGAAAACAAGTTGTGCCCTTACCGAAATCAGCTCTTTTGCTCCTGCATACAACGCCGGGTCCGTCAAGGTTACCGGATATAATTCGGTAACTACATCACGGAGCATTGGATGCTCTGCTGTTGTGGACGTCATCGCATCTGAAAATGTTCTCAGCATAAGCAGTATGCGTTCCTTCATTTCGTTTGCTGCGGCATTGGTAAAAGTGACAGCAAGAATCTGCCTGAAATATGTATCCGAATTGGAATGAAGGGCAAGTTTCAGATATTCTTTGGTAAGTGTGTAGGTCTTACCAGAACCCGCCGAGGAGCTATATACTTTGAACACGTTGGATATACTTTTGGAGAAGTAAATGTAGCACTTGAAAATGCTTTGACCAATTTACAAAAAAAGCAGGCGGATGCCTGCTCTTATTATGCGATATGACGGTATTATCTTGATTACAAATTGAAGCGTATACCTGCTGATAAATTCGGACTCAAATAAAATGGTCTCGGTAATAATTCAATGTAAGTACCACCTTCTAAAAATACCGAAATCCGGTTATTCGGGATGAAGTATTCTACACCACCGATCGCTGATCCACCAAGAGAAATCGTTTTTTCACGGTCACCTGGAGCGGCAATAAGTCTTTTGTTGTCCGGATAATAATTACGGCTGTTAACCTGTCCACCCAAACCATAATAAATCCGAACAGCTTCTGAATTAAAAAGTGGCGTTGTCCACAAATAATGAACCTGGATTGCTAAACCAGTCGTTTTATACCTTCCACTCCTGTAATCCCGGTCATTTGAAAAGACGCCACCGTACGTTCCTATATTCACATCGATCGCGTGGATATTATTGAAATATTTTCGAATGTTAACCCCGGTTGGTTCTCCTAATTTAAAACCGACAGCCCAGTTGTTGTCTTGCGCCTGAGCTAAACCGAAACAAAGTGTAAAAGTTAGAATAAGTGCTAATTTCTTCATAGTTAAATAGTTGGTGCGGGGTATTGTTAGTTGATGTGATGAATTTTTGTGTTTTATGCAATTACGATATTTTGCTGATATTTTTTTAAAGATTCCACTAAAACCTCATTTTCTTCTGCGGTACCGACGGTAATACGAAGGCAGCCTTCACAGAGATGAACGCGTGACCTGTCACGGACAATAATCGTTTCATCGATCAGATAAGCCATGACAGATTTTGCATCGTCGAAGTGAACAAGCAGGAAATTAGCATCGGATGGAAATACTTTATTCACCAACGATAAATTGTCCAGCATCGTACGTAAAGAAGCCCTTTCTTTCAGAATTTCTTTAACCATCTCATTTTTCTTTTCTTCCGCTTCCAAACCTTCCAGAAGCGCTTTTTGCGCCGGAAGACTGATATTGTAGGGCGACTTGATCTTATTCAGAATCCTGATCAGCTCCGCAGATGCGAAACACATACCCGCACGCAGGCCGGCAAGTCCCCAAGCTTTGGAAAAAGTCTGTAAAACGACAAGATTTGGAAACTCATCCAAACGTCCTATCCACGACGGTGTATCGGTAAAATCCACGTAGGCTTCATCCACAACAACCAGCCCGTTGAAATTTGTCAAAAGCGTTTCAATGGCATTATCCTGCATCACATTTCCTGTCGGGTTGTTCGGTGTACAAACCCAGATAATTTTAGTATCCGGCGTGATTGCCTTTAAAACAGCTTCTACATCGATTTGGTAATCTGAGGTTAGAGAAACTTTATCTATCTGAACATTATGGATAGACGCACTTACCTCATACATGCCATAGGTCGGCGGTAAAATAATGATATGGTCTTTTTCAGGCGTACAAGTGGCACGAATTAACAAATCTATTGGTTCGTCACTTCCGTTGCCCAGAAAAATCCTTTCGGTACTTATATTTTTTATCGGACTTAATTTCGCCTTGATCTCAGCCTGATATGGGTCAGGATATCGGTTATAATGTTCAGCCGTCACGGATCCGTAAGGATTTTCATTGGCGTCCAGAAATATACCGACATGCCCCGTGTATTCGTCACGTGCGGAAGAATATGGAGCCAGCGTTAAAATGTGGGGGCGAATGACCGATTTCAGGTCGAAAGAATTATTCATTAGTACTACTATTTGAGAGCTTCCTGCCAGCAGTTCCGGCTTCATCTCATTATTAATTAAAACAATCTTTTATCAAACTGAAACGGTTCCAGATCAATCACTTTCATCAGAGCGGCCTCAGGATGTGCGGGATTTACCAGGTAATTTTTCTCAGCCGGAACAATCACAGATGGTACGCTCATCAGCAATGACTCATTTCCTTGCAGCCACGTATCGCCTACTTCTCTACTCCATTGCTGATCCTCATACCATTCGCGAATCGGATAAGTTAGATTTATAATCGATACAGAATCCGGTACAAATATGACTACCACTACATAACCTTTTGGAGGTATGGGCTGTTGCCAATGCACAATTATTTCAAGCATAGCCAGAGACCTGCGTGATGATGTATAAAGCATCGAATTCTGTGGAGTATTCCAGCGACCACCGTGATAATAAGCTCCTATGCCAGTCAGGTCATTCTGATATTCTGACCTGGTTATCCTGAATAACTCCATTTATGCAAAAATCCCGTGTTCAATCCGCCCCAGTTCTGTCTTTACCAATTCGATCCCCGCATGCGTGCGAAGGAATTGAATCGGTTTTTCATTACCAAGCACTAAAATCTCACGATTCAGCCAATCCAGAAAATATTCTCTCCCCAAAACGCGGGTACCCACTGAAAAAAGATCTGCCAAAGCAATCAGATGGTCGGAGACCACATTGCTCAACAGATCCGTATCATTATAGCGCTGCAAATTCCTTGGTGTTACGGGAAGAAGTAAAATAATATCCTTCAATTCCAGACCAACGGAATCAGCAAGATGCTGAATCGCTGCTTTTGGAATACCGTTTTCTGCAAGGTATGCAAGATCAAAATCATTTTTCACTGAATGTTTAAGGACCGTATAGCCTCCCAAACGCTCATTAACCATAAATGCTGTCATCTTTTTCAATATTTAAAAGACCAGAAATTAGTCCTCCAAATATACGACATTTTTCCTGTTATTATAAATATCGAATTTTATATTTTACAATAACGAAGCCAAACGGATGCTCACTGCCCTTTTATGGGCATCTAAAGACTCAGCCTCCGCCATCGCCTCGACAGTCGGGCCGATGTTACGAATCCCTGTTTCGGTGATGTGCTGAACAGTTATCTTTTTCACGAAACTATCAACCGAAACACCGCTGTATGCACGCGCATACCCATTCGTTGGTAAGGTATGATTGGTTCCGGATGCATAATCTCCACAAGATTCAGGTGTGAAATTACCAAGAAAAATTGAACCAGCGTTGAAAATTTTGTCCGCCACAGTTTCAGCGTCCTTCACACTCAGAATTAAATGTTCCGCCGCGTAATCGTTCAGTATGTCAATTGCTTCGTAAGTCGAGTTAACTAAAATCGCCTTACTGTTTGCGATGGATTGAGATGCAAGGTCGCGGCGAGGAAGTTGTTCCAGCTGTGAAGAAAGTTCTTCATTTACTTCTGCTAAAAACTTTTCACTCGTAGATACCAAAAGCACCTGACTATCCGCTCCGTGCTCAGCCTGGGATAATAAATCAGCCGCTACGAAGGACGCCACAGCAGAATCATCCGCATAAACCGCCACTTCTGAAGGGCCGGCCGGCATATCAATCGCAATACCTTCCTTACTGATCAGCATCTTTGCCGTGGTTACATACTGATTTCCTGGCCCAAAAATCTTGTATACTTTTGGAACACTTTCCGTACCATAAGCCATAGCAGCAACCGCCTGCGCACCTCCAATTCTGAATGCCGAAGTAACTCCAACCAGTTTTGCAGCGAATAAAATGGCAGGATGATTTGAAGGTGTACATAAAACAACTTCCTTACAACCAGCCAGTTGCGCAGGAATACCAAGCATCAACACAGTGCTGAATAATGGAGCCGTGCCACCAGGTATGTAAATCCCAACTTTCTCAATACCAACACTTTTACGCCAGCAGGTAACACCCGGCATCGTCTCAATCTTTTCGATTGATTGAAGCTGCGCTTTATGAAAAGTATATATATTTTGATAAGCCTGACGAATCGCTGCTTTCAGAGTTTCATCCAGCTGATCTTCCGCAGCATCAAATTCTTCCTGCGAAAAAGCGAAATCTGTTAGATCAATCCCATCGAATTTTTTCGCCAGTTCACGCAAACCTTCATCTCCCTTTGTTTTTACTAAATCAAGAATGGGCAAAACCTTTCCTTCAATAGCCAGAGAATCCTGAACCGGCCGCGTCAAAAGCGCTGGCCATTCACTTCTTTCAGGATAAAAAATTATATTCATAACTGATTTATTATTCATCGCCAGGCCGAAAGCCGATTGCCGACAGCCAATAGCCTTTTAAAGAATCATTTTCTCAATTGGAATCACTAAAATTCCCTCGGCACCTGCCAGTCTTATTTTTTCAATATTTTCCCAAAAATCGTTTTCATTGATCACCGAATGAATCGAACACCAACCCTCAGTTGCCAAAGGCATCACCGTCGGCGCTTTCATACCAGGAAGATATTTAGTGATTTCATCCACTGCATTTGTCGGGCAGTTTAATAGAATATATTTGTTGTTTTTTGCAACCTGTACAGATTTAATACGGAACAAAAGCTGATCCAATAACTGCTGTTGCTCCGCAGTCAGATGTTTGCTGGCGATCATTACCGCTTCCGATTTGAAGATCGTTTCAACTTCTTTCAGACCATTGCTCAGCAACGTACTTCCTGAACTCACGATATCACATACGGCATCAGCCAGACCAATACTTGGTGCGATTTCCACTGATCCACTGATTTCGTGAATCTGCGCAGTTACATTATTTTCAGCAAGATATTTACCTAAAAGTTTTGGATAAGAAGTAGCAATACTTTTCCCTTCAAGATCCTGAACACCAGCATAATCATGCTCTCTTAAAACACCGATCGAAAGGCGGCATTTGGAAAAACCCAATTTATGAACTGTATCAACATTTCTATCAGATTCTTCCGAAACATTTTCGCCAACGATTCCAAGATGCGCAACACCATCTTCCACATAACCCGGGATATCGTCGTCACGCAGGAATAAAATTTCAGCAGGGAAATTAGTTGCAGCAGTTTTAAGTTTTCCAGCTCCGTTATCAAAACGAATACCGCATTCCTTGATCAGTTTCAAAGAATCTTCACTTAACCTTCCTGACTTTTGAATTGCAATTCGTAATATATTATTCATGATTTTTAAAAAATGGGCTGGGGCGTTTGACGGTCAGCTTAAAATCTAATGATTATTTACTAATTAAATGACAGCGGCAATCAACGCTTCAATTGATCCCTTTTGCTGCTCTCCGGTTTTCATATTTTTCAAAGTCAGCTGTCCTGTATTCATTTCATCCGACCCGATCAGGATCACAAATGGAATATTTTTTCGGTCGGCATAATCCAGCTGTTTTTTCAATTTTACAGAATCAGGGTACATTTCTGCATTAAGACCAGCTTCGCGTAGTTTAGGTAAAACGGATAAGCCATAGTTAAAAGCATCCTGATCAAAATTAGAGATCATTACCTTGGTGCTGATCGTCTGATTTTCAGGAAAAAGATTTAATTCTTCCATGACGTCATAAATCCGGTCGACTCCAAAGGAAATTCCGACGCCGGAAATACCTGGCACACCAAAAGTGCCTGTCAGATTATCATACCTTCCGCCTCCACAAATACTTCCAATCTGGACATTATTTGCTTTTACTTCAAAAATGGCCCCGGTGTAGTAAGACAAACCTCTGGCAAGGGTTACATCAAACTGGATCTTCGGATTTTTTAGGCCAAGCGAGTCAACCATGCCCCAAACCTGTTCCAGTTCGTCTATTCCCTTCAAGCCAATTTCAGAAGAAGCAAGCCACGTTCTCAAATCAGCAAACGGATTCTCTCCGCCCGTCAAAGAAAAAACAGGATCAAGTAAATTTATGCTTTCTTCGGAAAAATTACGCTCACGCAATTCGTCAACGACTTTTTCTTTTCCAATTTTATCAAGCTTATCAATCGCGACACAAAGCGTTCCCTCCTGCCCATGCGCGCCAATCATATCAGCGATTCCTGTCAGAATCTTTCTATTATTAATTTTTACAGTAAAATCTTCAATACCAAGCTGCGGTAAAATATCATGAAGCAACATGACAATCTCAGCTTCACAAAGAAGTGATTCCGTTCCAACAACATCTGCGTCACATTGATAAAACTCCCGGTACCTTCCCTTCTGCGGACGATCAGCCCGCCAGACTGGCTGGATCTGATATCTTTTAAAAGGCATCACCAAAGTTCCTCGGTTCATCACCACGTAACGTGCAAAAGGAACTGTCAAATCATAACGCAGTCCCTTTTCGGAGATTTTGCTTGTTAAAGGTTTGTATCCAGCATTCCAATCGGCATCAGTAAGTTTCCCGCTGAAATCGCCGGAATTCAAAAGTTTGAAAAGAAGCTGGTCTCCCTCGTCGCCGTACTTCCCCATCAAAACGGACAGATTTTCAAAAGCCGGAGTTTCCAGTGGCTGAAAACCATAACGTTGAAAAGAGCGACGAATGGTATCAAATATAAAGGTGCGTTTCACCATTTTTTCGGGACCGAAGTCACGGGTGCCGCGGGCAAGGCTTGGTTTACTCATTTAATTCTTAATCTTTCAAATAGTCAATGGCTGTTGCAGCTGTTTAGTTCCTTCATTTCAACTTTCATCGGAGGTTTCCATACTTTGAATTGAAATCAAGCGGAAATTAAAGCGATACAATCAGCATTTAAAAACGTAAAGTTAGAGAGGTTATGCAATTTTTATGACTATTTACTACTTTATTTACGCAAATTTCCTTAATTTTGCGGCTCTTTCACAAAACAATAATTTTAAAATGGGAGTTACGGAATTAAAACGTAAAAGTCGTAGAAATAAAGCTGTGGCAAATAATCGTACAGCAACAATCAAAAACCTTTTGCGTAAGCCAGAAGTAAGAAATGTCGACGTTGAGGCTATCAAAGCACAGTTTGAAGCTAATAAGCAATAATCAAACGCCTCTCCGATACTATGTTATCAACAAGTCCCTGTCAATCTGTTTTGGTAGGGCTTTTTGTTTTTTTGTCGGATTTGCTCTTTCGTGCCGGCTCCTTACGAACCGATTTGGCATTGACTTTACGCAATAGTTGTCGCATGCTCCTTCTCGTCTCGCGGCGAACATCAAGTAGTATACGAAATCGTAGAGCTTCTCCGAAGAAAATCAGCCCGGTGTTGATTAATGCAAGACTGTAAAGCCCAAGCAAAACCCAAACCTGCGTTGGTTCTCCGACGCGACGCTGATGCACAGCTTCGTTAAGTACCATAAGGCCACAACTGAATAAAACAAGTCCCACAGGAGCCAGTATCAGCCACTTGGTGCGCGTTGACATTCTTTTAATAAGTTGTTTGCCCGGAGGCTTTGGATTAACTGCTGGAATCATTTTAAGAGATTATTACCTGATAAGAACATAAAATTATTAATTTTTAACCAATTGGTTTAATGAAAGCCATCATTAGTTTAGTTTTACGTTACATTCCTCGTCCATACCTGCAATTAGTGGGCCATTGGGTAGCCCGTTTTCTGAGTATTTTTTATATTGGAAATGAGGTAGAATGCCCGGTTTGCAACAGCCACTACAAGAAATTTTTACCTTATGGCCGGAATACTTCAAGCCGGGATAACGCGCTGTGTCCCCATTGTTTATCTTTGGAACGACACCGGTTGATGGGCCTCTACCTCAAACGTAAAACTAACTTTTTCACAGCTGACCTTAAAGTGCTGCACGTTGCGCCCGAATACTGTTTCATTGACCGTTTCGAGCAGATGAAAAATCTTGATTATATTACAGCAGACATCGAATCCCCATTGGCGAAAGTGAAAATGGATATTCATGATATACCTTTTCCAGACAACACATTCGATGTCGCTTTTTGCAATCACGTCATGGAACATGTTGACGACTATATCCGTGCCATGAGCGAACTTCACCGCGTTTTGAAACCTGGTGGATGGGCTTTGATCCAATCGCCGCAGGATATGAAATATGAAGTTACCTATGAAGATCCGACCATCACTGATCCAAGGGAACGCGAAATTCACTTCCTGCAAAATGATCATCTTCGCCTTTTTGGAAGAAATTACGGTCGTGAGCTGGAAAAAGGCGGGTTCACTGTCAAAGAAGATCGTTTCGTAATGGATGAATTGACACCAGCGGAAGTGAAGAAATATTCTCTGCCCAGCCAGGAAATTGTTTATTTCTGCCAAAAATAGCTAAAAATGAAAAGAGACAGAATCTAAATCCTGTCTCTTTTTTTATATCATGATGGATACTCAATGGCTGCACCAGTCTCACGGTGCGATTTTTTCTCCCAAATCCTCGTCCAACCTTCCTGTATAAAACCTACGCCATAACCGAAAAGCTGAACAAAAGCAGCGATCAGACTCAGACCTGCCACATGCAGGCTTTTTGTTGCTTTAAGCGCATCACTGAATAAAAGAATTACGTAGAGCGATAATCCTGCAAGGCCGAGATAAAAAAATGGCTTAAAAATAAAAAACCAGAAAGGTATACTGCATACACCAATAGTGAAAAGCAGCGGGAAAGTGTGTACCAGTTTTAGCTCATCCGGATAAAAACGGGCAATATTGATTCTCGCGCGTCCAAAAAATTTCAGCTGGCGGAAAAACTGACCAAATTGCGTTCGGCGTTTGTGATAAATAAATGCTTCGGGAATAAGTGCAGATTTGAAACCAAGCCGTAAAGCAGCAATACTAAACAGAATATCCTCTCCCATCCTGCTGGTCAAGAAACCTCCTGTACGCTCCCAAACCGCACGTGAAAGTCCCATATTGAAACTTCGTGGATGAAATGTTCCACCCATGTTATTTTTCTTTCCACGGATCCCTCCTGTTGTGAAGAAGGAAGTCATGGAATAACTAATTGCTTTTTGGATGGGAGAAAAAGACGGATGGTCTGTATCCGGCCCTCCAAAAAGATCAACATATACGAGATTTAACTTGGTATCAACGATAGACAAATACTCCGGCTCAATCAGCGCATCTGAATCCAGGAGAACGAAATAATCTCCTGATGCTTTCTCAAAACCGGTATTTCGCGCGAAACCCTGTCCACCGTTTTCTTTATAGAAATAATGTATGTCCAGACGGTTTTTGAAAGATTCGACAACATCATCCGCTTTGATTTTAGAACCGTCTTCAACGATAATTACCTCAAAATTTTTGTACGATTGTGTACAAAGACAAGTCAATAATTCCTGCAATTCGTCAGGACGGTTATATACAGGAATTATGACAGAATATTTCCGCATCGCTTAGCCGATTACTTCACGAAGAGATTCTTCGTTCGCTTGAATGATTCTTTCGATATGGCTGTCTTCCAAAGCGGTTGACAAGAACATACTTTCAAATTGTGACGGGCCCATGTATATTCCTCGGTCCAGCATCGCATGAAAATACTTACCAAAAAGCGGTAAATCCGACGATTTTGCTGACGGAAAATCGGTTACCTGCTGCTCTGTAAAAAATAAAGTATACATCGAACCGATGTTATTGATCGTGTAATTCAAGCCTAATTTTTTCATCGAATTCCGGAAGCCGTTGACCAGTTTATGTCCGGATAGTTCAAGTTGTGAATAAACCTCGGGATGCTCGTTCAGATAATTCAGCATCGTTAAACCGGCTGCCATGGCAATCGGATTACCGGACAGTGTACCTGCCTGATAAACAGGCCCCAGCGGAGAAACCCAGTTCATAATTTCAGCCTTCCCGCCATAAGCACCGACAGGCATACCTCCCCCGATTATTTTACCCAAAGTGGTTAAATCCGGCTTGATTCCGAAACGCTCCTGCGCACCACCTTTTGACAAACGAAATCCTGTCATTACTTCATCAAAGATGAACACAATCCCTTCTTCGTCACAAATTTTACGTAGTCCTTCCAGAAATCCATCGGCGGGCAAAACGCAACCCATGTTACCAACAACCGGTTCAAGGATCAATGCAGCGATATGTCCCTTGTTGGCATCAACCAGTTTCTGCACTGCTTCAAGATCATTATACGGAGCCGTTAGCGTATCGTTTGCGACACCTTTTGTAACGCCAGGACTATCCGGAGTTCCAAAAGTTACAGCACCACTTCCCGCAGCAATTAAAAAACTATCCCCGTGTCCGTGGTAACATCCTTCAAATTTGATGATTTTATCACGACCTGTAAATCCTCTTGCAACACGAATAGCCGACATGGTCGCTTCCGTACCAGAATTCACCATACGAACTTTTTCGATCGACGGAACCATAGAAGTGATCAGCTCAGCCATTTCAACTTCCCGTCTGGTCGGCGCGCCAAAGGAAAAAGAATGCTGAATCGCATCAGAAACGGCCTTTTGAATTAATTCATGGCCATGACCAAGAATCATCGGGCCCCAGGAATTAATTAATTCGATATATTCATTATCGTCTTCATCATAAATGTACGGCCCCTTTGCAGATTTTATAAAAACAGGAGAACCGCCAACCGCGCGAAAGGCACGTACGGGCGAGTTAACACCACCCGGGATAAAATTTTGCGCTTTTTCAAATAACGCCTGACTTGTTGAAATATTCATAATTTAATTATCTAACCGGCACCCATTTTGTGCCACTGTATTTTAATAACGGCTGGATCTGATTTTCACGTGATTTTGTATAGTCGAACCCTGATAGAAGGTAATCGTCATCATACTTTCTCATCTCCAAACCGCGTTTGAGACCATCCTTGTACTTGGCGAGCATACGTCCAAAAAATAACAACTGATCATATCCCTGATAAGAATAAGAAGACGGGAAAGTATTTGTTGCTGCCCAGTACTCCTGTTGAAATTCCCGAACCTGATCCTTCTCACGATCGATATAATCCGTTTCAATCAGATAAAGCCGCGAACCATATTTACCCAGACGGGATTGCTGCAAATTGAAACTGGCAGAATTAGCCAGCACGGGAACTGTCGTTAATGTTCTTGCATTTAAAACATCAAGTACCGTAGCACCTGAACTTCCATCGGAAGCAAATACGGCAACGTGTGAAGGTTTAGTTGTCGCAAATTGTGACATTTTATTTTCAAGCCATTCACGGTCAGAAATTATTTTTAATATCTCCAAAACCCGGCCGCCACGCAGTTTAATCTCGTTTGCATAAGAAAAAGCCATCACAGAATCCTTCGCATTATTTCCGTAATAGATGGCTACCGCAGGTCCCGGCGCGACAGACTTCATCCATTCCGCAGCTTTTTGAATCTGAAACTGTATCGAAGGATGCGCCAGGTACATATTTTCTCCACGGGACAACAAGCTTGCGTCTGTTGACAAAGGATTGAGCATAAACATATTGGCATTTGTTACATATCCGGCGGCTACGTCAAAAGTACTTGGATACAACGGGCCGATAACCAGGTCAGACTGTTGAAATTCAGAATTACCTATGATTCCATTCATAGATTTTGCCTCGTTTGTGACGTCATAGGCCAGCAAATTTATTTTGATACCCTCCGTGTCCAATTTTTTCTGCGCTTGCACGAGCCCCAGATAATAATCGTAAGCAAATTGGTTGGTCCGTCTTTTAGAAGTACTAAATTCATCCAACCGAAAAGGCAACATAACCGCAACGTTGAAATATCCTTTCTCCCATTGCCCCTCTGTTTTCGGGATACTCTTCTGCGGACCGTCCGCATTCGTAGATTTTTTTTCCTTACTGCTTACTTTAAATTCGGCTATCAACTGCTCTGCCTGTAAATCATCCGTTTTTGTTGACGTAGGAGAACGATCGATAAATTGAATTAACTCAATTGCAATGTCACGGTCATCAGGAAATTGTCTCTGAATTTCCTTCAATTTGTTAAGGTCTTTTATTTCTCCAAAATAATGCTGTTTAAGCGCCTGGACATCTTTATTGTATGAAGAATCCTTAATTCGCTGCAAAAATCCCAGGCCTTCCTTGTACTGTTCCGTCGCCAGATGGTTCGCTCCAAGAAGATAGTAGGCATCATTTACCTTGTTCCAGGCGGGATAACGGCTGATCAGTTGCAGAAGCATCTGTTTACTTTCTCTATATCGTTTAAGATTATAGGCGGATAAGGCGTAATAATAATGCGCATACGGCGAATACGGAGCCTGAATGTTGGTGCTGGTTAAAGGTGCCAGCTTTTCAATGGCTATATTATATGCTCCTTTTTTAACATCAGAAACAGCAGCTTTATATTTCGTTTCATTTTGAGCGGGTGTTTGAGCCATTGAAAAGTCGCTCAGACCTGTAAGAATGAATAGTATTAACAAAATGGAAAATCTCATCGGCGTATCAGGCATATTAATTTGGTGGGTCAAATTACGAAAACCGTTTAAAGGGAAAAAGAAACGGGCAATGTTTCCATTAAGAAACATTGCCCATTCGCTATTGGTAAAATGCCTTGTTATTTACGTTTTGTACGTTTTTCTAAGTCAGCTTGTTTCTTTTTAGCTTCATCAGCAGCCTGTAACGATTTTTCAAGATACTTCTGAAACTTAGTTTGTTTTTTCTCTCCCGAAGCATTTTTCTTGCGATTTTCTTCAAGAATATTTCTGATTTTATCTTCGTTCACAAACTTTTTGATCAGTAATTGCTGTCCGATTGTAACAACATTGGAAACGAAATAGTAAAAAGTCAAACCAGCAGGGAACGAGTTAAGAACAAACATGAACATCAGCGGCATGATATAACTCAACATTTTCATATTAACCGGACCAGGCTGGTTCGGAGTAATCTGGTTGTTGTAATATGCATACCCGATACTTGAAATAGTCATCATGATCGTGAACAAACTCACGTGATCTCCATAAAAAGGAAGCGCAAACGGAAGTTTAATAAAAGTATCATAGGTTGACAAATCACCAGCCCAAAGGAAAGATTGCTGCCTTAGCTCGATCAGGTTCGGGAATAAGAAAAAGAGCGAGAACAGAATTGGCATGGTCGCAAGCACTGGTATACAACCACTTAGCGGACTGACCCCAACTTCCTGATACAATTTCATTTGATCCTGCTGTTGTTTTGCGGCGTCGTCAGGATTTTTGGCCTTAAGTTCTTCCAGCTCAGGAGCAAGAAGCTTCATTTTAGCCATACTAATGTATGATTTGTAAGTAAGCGGCGTTAGCAGCGTTTTTACAAACAATACAAGACAGATGATTAAAAGACCGTAATTAGAAATAAACCCTTCCAAAAAGTTAAATAATGGAACCAGGAAGTACTTATTGATAGGTTTCAGGAACGCATATCCCAGATAAACGTTTTCTTCAAAATTCTCAGCCTGAACTTTTTGAACGATATGATAATCATTTGGTCCAATGTAGAAGTGAAAATTTGCTTCGTTCTTCTGAACGGCCGACATAGGGATTGATGCAGCCACATTCGCAGTTTTCACGATCGTCGTGTCATTGACATTTACCTCCGTTTTAACATCAACATTCGTAAACGGGTGCTTTTCAGAAATCAAACCTGCAAGGAAATATTTATGCTTAATGGTAAACCATTTCACTGGATCTTCCGCTTTGGCTTCTTCGTTAGCTGTTGGGCTTTGTGATAAACTGTTCAGTCCGTCAGTATAATAATTGACTGTTATCGCCTTGCGGTTTTCAGTCATATCATTTTCAAGTTTCAGAAGATCATTTTTCCAGTCAAGCTGTATTGACTTATCACCTGCAACAAGACTATTGGATTTGATACCATAGTCAATTACATACCCTGCACCATGAACCACGTAAGTTTGCTCAACAAATTGATTTTTACCTAAATCGGTACGGTAAGTAATTATTGCGGAATCCTTCGCAGAAAGTGTTTGTGCTTTCGAAGAAGTCGTGAAAAACTGATCAGCCAAATTTACATTCCCTGTTTGCGTTGGGAAGTTAATTTGAAATTTATTGTGGTTTTCAACAATTAGATAAAGCGGCTTTTTGTCATAAGTTTTGTATTTTTTCAACATAACTTCTTTCAAAACACCACCCTTATTTGTGAAAACAATACGGGAATCTGTGGTTTCGATAACCAGGTCTTGGGGAGCAATCTCAACTACGGCTGTATCGCCTGATACGGTTGTCCGCGCGGTATCTGCTTTAATTGCTGCTTGTGCTGTGGAAGCCTTGGCAGAGTCCGAATTCACTTGGGCTATCGGAGCGGGTTCAACTGGTTTTGGAACCAGAAACTGATAGCCGACCAGCATTAGCATTATAAGTACTAAGCCGATTACAAAATTTTTATCCATTCTAAACTAAAAATTATTGAGATATTATCCTCTTCGGGAGGGCAAAGGTAATAAGTTTTTCCTGATTGGCTTTCCTGATTAGAGGAATAGATCAGATCAGGAGACAACCGCACGTTTTTCTAACGAATATGTAAGTGCCGCTTTGACGAAATTTACGAACAGTGGATGCGGGTTCATAACGGTACTTTTCAATTCAGGGTGAAACTGCACGCCTATATAAAAAGGATGTCCCGGAAGTTCCACCATCTCAACCAGATTATTGTCAGGATTGATCCCAGTAGCCATAAGTCCTTTCTCTTCGAATGCTTTCAAATATTTGTTATTGAATTCGTAACGGTGACGGTGACGTTCTTTAATATTCAGTTTTCCGTAGATACGGTTAGCCAGAGAATCTTTTTTCAAACGGCATGGATAGGCCCCTAAACGCATCGTTCCGCCCATATTAGCCACATCTTTCTGATCTTCCATCAGGTTGATTACCGGATGTTCTGTTGAAGCATCCATTTCTACAGAATGCGCGCCTTCCAAACCAATGACATTACGGGCATACTCAATAACTGCCATTTGCATACCTAAACAAATACCGAAGAAAGGAATTCCATTTTCACGAACATATTGAATCGCTTCGATTTTACCGTCAATACCACGTTCTCCAAAGCCAGGAGCAACCAATACACCATCCAGCCCGGAAAGTTTATCTATGACATTTTCAGGCGTAAGGCTTTCAGAATGTATCCATTCAATTGTCACTTTACACTCATTGGCAGAACCTGCATGAATGAATGATTCAACAATAGATTTGTAAGCGTCATGCAACTCTACATATTTTCCAACCAAACCAATTTTGATGGCATCAATCGGATTTTTTAGCCGAGACAGGAAGGTTTTCCAGGCATCAAGGTCAACGTCTTTATCATTATAAATGTCAAGCATATACAATGCACGCTGATCCAGTCTTTCCTTCAACATCAACAACGGCACAGCATAAATTGTATCAGCATCCATCGCTTCGATAACCGAATTAACCTGAACGTTACAGAATAAAGCAATTTTCTTGCGAAGATCTGTCGGCAAAGGATGTTCTGTACGGCAAACGAGAATATCCGGCTGAATACCCGATTCCTGCAACATTCTTACTGAGTGCTGCGTTGGCTTCGTTTTCAACTCACCCGCAGAATTCAAATACGGAATAAGGGTCAGATGAATAATTAATGTGTCGTGTTGTTCCAGTTCAAATTTGATCTGACGAACAGCTTCCAGAAAAGGTAGTGACTCAATATCACCAACACAGCCACCAATTTCAGTAATAACAATATCATAATCACCAGTTTGACCCAGCAACATCATATTTCTTTTCAACTCGTCGGTGATGTGAGGAACAACCTGAACTGTTTTTCCAAGGAAATCACCACGTCTTTCAGCTGTAATAACATTATGATAAACCCGACCCGTTGTAACATTGTTTGCCTGAGAGGTGCTGACGTTCAAAAAACGCTCGTAGTGTCCCAGGTCAAGATCTGTCTCAGCACCATCGTCCGTTACGTAACATTCGCCATGCTCGTAAGGATTCATGGTACCCGGATCAATATTTATATACGGATCAAATTTTTGAATTGTGACTGACAGCCCTCTGGCTTGCAGTAATTTAGCGAGAGATGAAGCTATAATCCCTTTACCTAATGATGATGTAACACCGCCCGTAACGAAAATGTACTTAGCGGTCTTTCGTGCTTTGGAAGCCATAAGACTTTGCTTTTTTTCTATGATTACGGGATACAAAAGTACAGCAAAAAAGACAGATTTTCATGACTTGGGCGTGAAATATTTCTATAACCCTGCGTAAGAGATTGTAAGTCTAGGTAATAACCTCGTAAAAAAATTTATTTGAACATTTCCGGGATTACACGTATGCTATCAATTCGACATAAAAATACAATTTTTCGTATCTCAGGTTATATTTGATGACCCAGACAGGATTCAGGAAATTTGATTATTTTTAGCAAACACTAAACCTCTTTTTACTAAAATCTGATTTATGAAAAAGTATATTTTACTCTTTGGCATCATTTGTGCTGCTTTTACAGGAAGGGCACAAAATTTGAAAACTGAACCATCCTCCCCTATACGCGTCATTGTATTCGGCGCTCATCCCGACGATTGCGACCTCGGAGCCGGTGGCATTGCTCTGCTTTATTCTTCGATGGGCCACAAAGTAAAATTCGTGTCGCTGACAAACGGAGATAAAGGCCATCAGACCATGAATGAGGGTCAAATTTATTATCGCCGGCTGAAAGAAGCGAAGGAAGCTGCAAAACGTTTCGGAATTGAATATGAAGTTTTGAAAAATAATGACGGCGAATTGATGCCGACGCTGGAAAATCGCCTGGAAGTGATCAGGCAGATCAGAAAGTGGAATGCAGACATTGTCATTGCGCCAAGAACCAACGATTATCATCCTGACCATAGGAATACCGGCGTCATTGTACAGGATGCCGCCTATCTGGTCATCGTTCCGAGCATAGCAAGTAACGTTCCTCCACTAAGAAAAAACCCTGTATTTCTTTACTTCCGTGATCGTTTCCAAAAGCCAAATCCGTTCCGGCCCGATATTGCCGTTGATATCACCGCGGTAATGCCAGGGAAAGTTCATGGTTTAGACGCGCACGTTTCGCAATTTTATGAATGGCTGCCGTGGACAAACCAGGATCTGGATAATGTTCCAAAAGATTTGGAAGAGCGAAAAAAATGGCTCCTGGCAGCCACGGAAAAAAGATCAGCTGTGACGCCAGAAATAAAAATTTCTCTGGATAAGTGGTACGGAAAAGAAAGAGCAGATTTGGTGAAACAGGCAGAAGTATTTGAAATCTGTGAATATGGAAAACAACCGAACACGGAAGAGATCAGGAAATTATTTCCAATGCTTCCCTAAAAATCAAGGATCTTACAGATGAAATTAACATCTGTAAGATCCTTGAAAATTACGATAAGCGGTCTTTGAAACTCTCATAACCAAATGACCGGATCAGTCGGAAAGTGTCATTTTTTTGCCAGATACCAATGGAAGGAAGATTAACACCGTTAAAAGTTGTTGTTTTTACCATTGTGTAATGGATCATGTCTTCAAAGATAATCTGATCACCGATCTGCAAAGGTTTATCAAATGAATAATCACCAATAAAGTCTCCTGCAAGACAGGTCATCCCGCCCATTCTGTAAGTTGGTTTCCCCGGTTGTGCTTCATGGTATGAGCCCCTGATCACAGGTTTGTAAGGCATTTCCAGAGTATCAGGCATATGCGCGGCGAATGAAGTATCCAAAATCGCGACGTCTATTCCTTGACTATCCATAACATCCAGCACAGTGGTTACCAGCTCACCAGTCCGCCAGGCTATCGCCGAACCGGGTTCAAGAATAACTTCTATATTATATTTTTCGCGGATTTTTTGAACAAGACTGATGAGTTTGTCAATATCATATCCTTCTCTGGTCATCAAATGTCCACCACCCATGTTGAGCCATTTCGCCTGATGCAACAGATCTGCAAAACGAAATTCCAATGCTTCAAGGGTCCTTTCTAATGTAGATGAATCATTTTCGCATAGGGAATGAAAATGAATGCCATCGATCCCTGCTGGCAGTGTATCTGGTAATTTGTCACGGGTTACCCCAAGACGTGAACCGGGTACACAGGGATTATACATATCTGTTTCTACTTCGGAATACTGCGGATTCACGCGTATACCACAAGATAGAGCATGTTCAGGATTTGCCGCTTTAAATTCTTCAACACGCGTTTGAAAACGCTCCCATTGACTGAAAGAATTAAAGGTTATGTGGCTGCTGCGTTCCATAATCTCTGAAAACTCCTGATCAAGATATGCGGGCATGTACGTATGCGCCTGATATCCCATAAAGTCATTAATTAGTTTAACTTCGTTCAGCGAGCTGGCGGTTGCTCCGGTCAAATATTCCTTTACGATTGGAAAAGCACTGTACATTGAAAAACCTTTCAAGGCAAGAATAATCTTGCAGCCGGCAGATTTCTGTACATGATCGATCAGGGAAAGGTTTTTACGAAGTAGTGACTCTTCTAAAACAAAACAGGGAGACGGGATATTTGTGTAATCAATTGGCATTTTTATAGACAAATGAACGATGAATCAATGAGGTAAAAGCAATGTTTATTTACATTTGCACACAAAAGTAAAAGATAGAATCGCGAAAAACGCATTTTACAATTTTCATTTCAAATTAATAATACAGAAATATGTCCTTCCTCGTGCTTGATATTGAAATGACCGGCCCCGAGCCAGGCTGGAATGAAATTATACAAATCGGAGCCGAATTCTTTGATGATCAGTGGCGTTCGTTGGGGACATACCTGCAAAATGTGTATCCTGAAAATGAGGAAGCGTTCACTGCCAAATCGGAGGAAGTGCATGGCTTATCGATTGATGATCTGGAAGATGCTCCCATGATCTATGACGTTCTGCCGGAATTTGAAAAATGGGTAAAAAAGCTGAATGCAGGAAAGCCAAATTTGTCCAACGTCATCATTTGCGGCCAAAGCGTTATATATGATATAAATTTCCTTCGTTATGCTTACAAGAACGAAAAGATGAACTGGCCATTCTCCAACAAACAAATTGATCTGCATACCGTTTCTTATCTTTTCTTTATGATCCTGGAAAAGAATGGACAGTCCGTTCCCAGATCGCTTAGTCTTGGCTCAGTTTCCAGCTTTTTCGGTTTTGAAAGAGAAGAAGAAACACATAATGCATTGGAAGATGCACAATTAACGGCGCGCTGTTTCAAGGAGTTTTTCAAACTGATCGACAAAGTCAAACTTATATGATCGATTACAACCCGAAGGATTGGTTTAAGTATATTTTCTACTTTCAAAAGGCAGATACAGTCAGAAAACTGATGCCTCTGATCATTTCCATTGGCGTCTACACGACCGTCCTTGCTTATCTTATTGTGGTCGTTTGGCGGATCGGAGAGAATACGGATCTGAAAAATATATCACTTATGCATTCCCTGCTGGGTTTTGTAATATCCATGCTTCTCGTTTTCAGAACGAATACGGCGTATGACCGTTGGTGGGAAGGCCGGAAACAATGGGGTTCGCTCATGAATTGCAGCCGAAATTTAGCCTTAAAAATAAGCGGATTGATTGGTCCGGAACATACCGAAGTTCGGGAATTTTTCAGAATAATGATCCCAAACTATGCTTTCGCTTTCAAGAATCATTTACGCGGCCGTTTTGTCGCAAACGATTTTACAGAAACTTCTACTTTTAAACAATCGGATCTGCACTTGGACGACCATATCCCCAACCAGATTGCTGCCGCACTTTTCAGCAAAACAATCACTTTGCAAAAGTCGGGATTAATTCTTCCTGAAAATCTTATTCTGTTAAATCACGAACTTGAAGCATTTACCAATATATGCGGCGCCTGCGAAAGAATAAAGAATACCCCGATACCTTTATCATACAGCTCGTTTATTAAAAAGTTTATCTTTATTTATTGTCTCACCTTGCCCATCGGTTATGTTTTTAGTCTGCATTTTCTGGTAATACCTTTTGTCATGTTCGTCTTCTACATCCTTGCCAGCCTCGAAGTGATCGCAGAAGAAATTGAAGATCCATTTGGAATAGACGCAAATGACTTGCCTATTGATCGGATATGCGCAGGCATACAAACTTCTGCACAGGCACTTTTGAAGTAGTAAAATCAGAAGAAATCACATGTTTTTTGCCTCAATCATTAGAATCTGATTAAAATTTAAACAATTTCAAATATTTTTTCAATGATCACTTTTAACCTGTTTTAACGAAAATTTTAAGTTTTATAGCCGCTAGGCGTAAATTTTAAACGCATTTTAAGAAGTTTTACAATTTTCCAACTTTTATGCCATAATTTTATATTCTATTATCTAAAATCTCACAAAATCATCGTTTTTAGCCGAATTAGGCACTTTTCATATTAATTTGTTTCTTGCATATGATCCTTCGGGATTGTTGTTTTCAATAACAGATAAATATCTAATCATATGAACAAGTCAGCCTTCATCATAGCCGTTATATTTGCAGCAGGAATCTCAATCGCGGCTAACGCACAGTCGAATCAGGTAGATCCTGGTATCTCGACTCATAATTATAAACATCCAAACAAAGCTGCCAAAGCAAGGGCAGAACGTAAGGACGAAATAGTCGTTTCGAACATCAGCACAATCGAGACATACAGTAAACAACAGAACACCCGTTATGTGAGCACAACGCCAAAGTATGCGCCGCGTGCTACACCTCTGGTTTTTGAGAGAACGTATCAGAAAGAAGGGGTTGACATTAATCCGTTAATCTCTCCTAGAAACTACAAGACTCCTGCCAATGCAGAAAGAGCTCAGAAGTTAGAAGTTGCGAGAATTCAATCAAAATCTGATTCTGTTGCCTTCGTAGACTAATAAAACGAATTAATAGTATTAAAACCGGAGCCGCAAGGTTCCGGTTTTTTTGTTGCTCTGCCATTTAGTTACGCATAAATCGCAGACGACTGCTTCAAATCAAAACTTCTTAAAATAATACAATAAGTACCTTTTTATATTATTGAAATAATGCAAATTGATGAAATTAAATTATACGCTTCATCGTTATTATTCCAACATCAGGTAATTATATATTCAAACACTGATTAGATTAACACCAAAAGAGAAAATTTAAACTTCTGCGAAATATTATATTTTAGTTTTTAAAATAACAATTAGAATAAGGCGCAGAGCAACTTTTATACACATGTCATATACAATTTTAGCACCACCCCAATCCAAAAAGTATCTGCGACTTGCAGTAGCTGCATTTTTCTTTGTTCAAGGATTAAGTTTTGCTGCATGGGCCAGCCGTATTCCAGATATCAAGAATATGCTGCACCTTACAGAAGGGGGCTTAGGAACAGTATTGCTAGCGCTGCCCCTCGGACTTATGGCAAGTTTGCCGATATCCGGATGGATGGTAACAAAATATGGCAGCAAAAAAATGGTGCTTTTCGGAGCGATATTATATGCGATCACCTTAACATTTATCGGTTTTGCCACAAGAACAGAACAACTCGTAATCGTTCTTTTTGCGTTTGGGCTTTGGGGAAACCTTTGTAACATCGCCGTAAATACCCAGGCAGTTGCCGTAGAACAGGTTTATGGAAAATCAATCATGGCTTCGTTTCACGGACTATGGAGTTTGGCAGGTTTTGTCAGTGCGATGATCGGGACGTTTTTTATCTCCGTCAATATTCCTCCGCATATCCATTTTATGGTAATTGCCGTAGCTGCTTTCGCGATCATATTTACTGCATACAAACACACCATGCCCGACAGTGAAAAGACTGCGGGAGAAGAACAACCTATGTTCGTGAAACCCGACCGCGACCTGCTGATGCTTGGGCTGATTGGGTTTTGTGCAATGGTTTGTGAAGGTGCCATGTTTGACTGGTCCGGCGTCTATTTTATGGAAGTCGTTAAAGTGCCCGCTTCAATGAAAACAATGGGATATGTTGCTTTTATGGGAACTATGACTGGCGGACGTTTTGCTGGCGACTGGCTGGCAAACAAAATTGGCAGAAAAAAAATGCTTCAGGTGAGTGGCTTATTCATGGCGTCAGGAATGGCATTGGCTGTTCTCTTCCCTTATATGGCGTCAGCGACGTTTGGATTGTTGTTGGTTGGTTTCGGCGTTTCGTCTGTCGTGCCTTTGGTATACAGCGCAGCAGGAAAATCGACAACAATGTCAGCAGGGATGGCATTAGCTGCCGTTTCTTCAATCAGTTTTATTGGTTTTCTTATCGGACCACCATTGATCGGGATTGTCGCACAAATGGCTGACCTGCGCTTCTCATTTGCCGTGGTTGGTGTGCTTGCATTCTGTACCACACTTCTTTCTTCAAGAGCAAAATTGATTCAATAATTTCTCGCTGAGCCCTGTCTGGGGAATATATTGGTATATTTTTAGTAGCCTGAGTGATTCTGAAATCATTCAGGCTACTTAATTTCCCAACTTATGAAAATCAAAATATTCCTGGCATTTCTTTGCCTTGCATTCTCCTTCAAAACACACGCGCAAAACGATTCACTTCGAAATCTGGATATCAATCTGGAAAATTACCAGTATCCTTTCCCGGTTAAGTTTCTCTCATTGACCATTCAGAACGAAAAACTGCGAATGGCCTTTATGGACGTACAACCGCAAAAACCGAATGGAAAAAGCATTATTCTATTACATGGAAAAAATTTCAATGGTGCCTATTGGGAACAGACTGCCAAAGCCCTGACTGAATCAGGATTTCGTGTCATTATTCCAGATCAAATCGGTTTTGGAAAATCATCAAAACCGGATCACTTTCAATATTCATTTCACCAGCTTGCTTCCAATACAAAACAAATCCTGGATACGCTGAAAATCTCAAAAGTAATTGTGCTTGGCCATTCCATGGGTGGAATGGTTGCGTCTCGCTTCGCGCTCATGTACCCGGAAATAGTTGAGAAACTGATCCTGGAAAATCCTATCGGACTTGAAGACTATAAGTTGAAAGTGCCATATCAAACCGTAGATAAATGGTATCAGAGCGAGCTGAAAAGCAATTTTGAGTCAATAAAAAAGTATCAGCTCAATAGCTACTACGATGGAAAATGGAAAGATCATTATACACGCTGGGTGAACCTTTCCGCAGGATGGACGCTCAATAAAGATTATCCAAAGGTTGCCTGGAATAATGCGTTGACATACGATCTGATCATGACGCAGCCTGTTGTATATGAATTTCAGAACATAAAAACGCCAACACTTTTAATAATCGGCCAGCGCGACCGCAGCGCCGTAGGGAAAAATTATGCGACGCCGGAAGACCAGAAAACCATGGGAAACTATCCGGAACTAGGAAAGAGAACGCATAACCTGATTAAAAACAGTCAATTGGTTGAACTTGAAAACATTGGCCATCTTCCACATATTGAAGATTTTGACCGTTTTATAAAACCTCTGTTGAATTTCCTCAAATAGAAAATCCGGACTATGACTTGAATTAGTTATAGTCCATGATTTTGTATAGCCAAGCATCATCCCATTTTGTTGCAAAAATACGTTGGATAAGATTTTTTGACACTTTGTTAGATTTGAGCTATTTTTAGTTCATTCAGGTCTTTTTTGAAAAGTATACTTTTAAATTTTCCAAAAATGAAAATTTAACTCTCAAAAATTTAATATTTTCTTGATTTTCAAAAAAAGTCTGATCAATGAAAAAATATAAATTTGACCCTCAACTAAGAAATAGTCAGTAGTAACGCCTATGACGTATCACTTTTACTTCAAGCTGTTTATTTTTCTTGTCATAATATTCGCTGGAATTGGGCTGTATTTGCTTAATAAAAAATCTGAAAAGAATAAGCAGTATGCGCAAAAGGCTGATAAATATTTCATTTTTTTATTAATTCTTACCTTCCTATTTAGACTTCCTTATGTTTTAAATATGGAAGTCAATGTTGATACCAGCACCTGGCTTAGCTCGTTGATCGCCATTAATTACTATCCGGACTGGCTCTGGACATTTTTCAATTTCACAGATTCGCGCCCGCTGACGGTCTTTCCTTTAATCCTCATTTCCTGGCTGGGAGTTCCTGTAAATTATTACACTTCCGAATGTCTTGGAATAATATTATGGCTGGGAAGCTTATTTTTTTTCTATAAAACGCTAAATCTTTACCTTGAAAAATCAGCAAGTCTGATCATTTCCTGGGGCCTGTGTCTTTTTGTCGGCACGATGTTTCTTCCAGACTATACCTCCTATAACTCGGAACAACCAGGAATTTTAATGCTGACAGGGTGTACCTATGGTTACATTCGTTATCTGAACAAAACAAAATCCCACTACATTACAATAGGCTTTACCGGACTGATACTGGGAAGTCTTCCTTTTGTAAAATTCCAGAATGTTCCAATGGGAATTTTAATAGCGGCAGCTTTTTTGATCGAAATTATTTTACGAAAGGAATGGAGAAACATTATTCTTTTCATTATCGGAGGTATATTGCCAACACTGCTCATCAATATTTATTATCTGTCAGTGGACAAACTGATGGTTTTTTGGAATAATTACTTTTGGAATTATTTCTATTACTCCTACACCACACAATTTTCGAATGTCCCGATCACTGAAAGATTTAACCCAATCCGGATATTGAATTTTATCTACTATTCGGCTAATTCCCGCATATATATGTTTTCCGCTACATTTTTAATCATTGCGGCGATAATTTCCTGTTTGAAAACTTCCAGCTTCTGGACACTCAGAAATAAAAAAACAATCATCTTCTGTTTTCTTTTTCTCTTAATCAGTCTCTATTCCGTGCTACAATCCGGAAATTCATTCCAGCATTACAGACTGTATCTTTTCGTACCGCTCACATTACTTATGGGAGTTTTGATCGCTTTGTCCGGCCAGGAACAAAGAAAAAACCTTTTGATTTCGTTTTTAGTTTGTTGCACGATTATGGCGGGTTTTAATCTTTACATACGCCCTGACACTGCCGACAAATCTTTCCAAGGTTTAGATTCAATTGTTGTCAAATTCATTGAAAAAGAGACCGATGCCGGCGAGCCAATCGTAGTCTGGGGATGGCGCGACCGATTATATGTCCTGGCAAACAGGCCGATGGGATTCAGAGACGCGCATACTTTTCATTTTTCCTTAAAATCTAAGTTGATTCCGTACTGGACCAAAGATTTTATTGAAGACATGGAAATGAACAAACCTTCCCTATTTATAGACGCCACCCAGCCAGAAGACTACTCAATTTTCAGCAAGATGTTGATACCCTACGAAAAAGTGCCTGTGATAAACGAATATGTAAAAAGTCATTACACACTGATTAGCAAAGTAAGGGGAACACGTATTTTTAAACGAATTCGTTGAAAATCCGGAAGGTATATAAAAAGTTACCCACCGGATTTAATTAATGATTTTAAGCTAAAAACTGTCTCAAATAGTTTCTACTGGTTAGGATCGCGGTTTGCACATCTGTGATATTTGATTCATAAGCCTTATCCTCAACTTCAATCACAACTGGTCCCCGGTAACGGACATCCGTCAGGGCGCCAAAAACTCCCCGCCAGTTTACGTCACCCAATCCTGGTAATTTTGGCGAGTGATATTCCAGCGGATTTGCCATGATCCCTACTTGATCGAGTTTATCTTTATATAATTTTACATCCTTCAAATGAATATGATGAAGCCGTTCTTTGTATTGATAAATCGGTTTCACTTCATCCATCATTTGCCAGATCATGTGCGAAGGATCGTAATTCAGGCCGAAAATTCGACTTGGAATAATTTCAAACATTTTGTCCCATACGGCAGGACTTATCGCCAGATTTTTACCGCCGGGCCATTCATCATCGGTAAAAAACATCGGACAGTTTTCAATTCCAATTTTGATATTATTTTCTTCGGCAACTTTCACGATCGCCGGCCAAACGTCCGCAAAAGTTTTCAAATTGTCCTTTATACTTTTAGAAGGATCCCGACCGATAAAAGTAGTAACCACAGGAATATTTAATTTTGCCGCACCACGAATGACCTGTTTGATATGTTCAATATAAAATTCAGATTTAACAGGATCCGGGTCTAACGGATTCGGATAATATCCCAAAGCGGAAATGTTAACATGCGCTTCTCTCAAAGCATAATGAATCTCAGAAATTCTTTGGGTGGTCAAATTATTTACATCAATATGTGTAACGCCTGCATAACGGCGGCTATCAGCGTTATCCGATGGCCAGCACATCATTTCGATACAGGAAAATCCGTTGTTCCCTGCAAATTTCACAACGTGCTCAAAACTAAAATCAGCTAATATGGCACTGTTGAAACCTAATTTAAGCATAATGAAAGGGATTAATAGGTAAGATTGGTTTGTTAATGATCAGATTCCCGATGGTGAAATTAACAATATCGCCGGATAATCGAATAGTCTACCGACACATTCAAGCCAATTACCGTAAAGGTTTTTTACACAGCTTCGACCTTCGTACATTTCAGAAAATTGCCCCATATAAAGATCAGGATCATTCAGGTTTTAAGTCATATTTTTTTCGTTTTCGCCTTTTTTGGCCCTGCCCTATATTTTCGCACCGACAGGTTCTCCATCTTTTGACGAATTACAGAAAAATGCGCACGAACACACCAACCTAATGTCATATTGGCTGATGCTTGCATTTTTCCTATTTGAATTATTGTGTACTTATTCGTAACTATTATTTTGTTAAAAAGTATATCAAATACATCGGAATTGTCCTTGGTTGCTTTTGTTTATTAATCCTTTCCATATCCCAATAAATTTAAGTCCGGGAGTTCAGGATTTTTTTAAGCTGCATATTTCATCAAGGAATTATGACCTTCATCAATTCAGGCAGCCATTTGTAACTATACTGCACCAATAAATCACTCGAATTTTAGTAATATTGATACAAGAAAGCAGCAAATCGGCTAAAAATTCGACATTATGGCTGTTTTCGTTATGATTATTAAACAATCTAGATCAACTGAAAAATGGCAGATTCTGAACCTGGTATCGGCAAAAAGATACTGAGCTTTTTTATTAATGAAAGTACAGAACCTACACAAGTTAAACCAGTTCCTGAAACAACAATGGAGCAGCCAAAACCTGCCCCCGCCGCTACTGTGCCCAATGTTGCCGGAACTGCGAATGTTGACCGGAAATTTGTAGAGCATTTTGTGGATTTACTTGAAAAAGCGAACCTCCCAGGTCCGGATTATTTCGAATTCAAGCAAGCTTTGCAGAGTATGGATAGCCTGGGATTGGGTGAAGAAAAACAGTTTCAGGCAGCATGGGCAAGTTTCAAAGCCATGGGTGGAATCAAGGATCATGCAATTTTGAAGACATCGGCCGATCAATATCTTTCCATTTTAAGCAAGGATCGGGAGTCATTTTTGAAAGATGTTGAAAAAGCAATCAGGGAGCGCGTTGGATCGTTGACGGACGAAGTGAAAAAACTTGAAGACAATAACGTTGCTTACGCGCAAGAAATCGCGAATCTTCAAAAGAAAATTGATGATAACAAAAACCGCCTGGGCCAGATTTCGGGAGAAGTGGCAGAACAAAGCTCTAAACTAAATGCAAATCGGGACAGCTTTGAAATAACCTATCAAAGTTTTGTTGAACAAATAAATTCAGATCTTAATAAAATTAACCAATACATTAAATAAAACCTTCAACTATGGCATCACCAGACTTCACTCAAATCGGCGGCCCGCAGGATGATATTTCCAAGCGATCCTATTGGAGCAAGCCGGAAGGAATTACCTCATTGCTTTTTCTCGGCGGACTTGGCGCCTTTGGCTTGTATTATTGGAATAAACTGGCAGCTTTTCTGATTGACGTAACGCAGAATACACTTTACCTGGGCTTTTTGCTTGCAGTATTGGCTGTGTTGGTTTTTCTGTTTACGAGCAAAGATGTACGGACCGCAGTTTTCTTCCTGTTCAAAACACTGATGCGTAAGATTACAGGTCTGATTATCAAGCTTGATCCGATTGCCATCATGAAGATCTACATTGACGATCTAAAAGAAAAAAGGGAAAAAATGCAAGGTCAGATCAACATTCTTGCAGGACAGCTAGTTAAACTAAACAAGAAGATCAGCGAGAATAATGAGGAGATCAAGCAGAAATTTGCAGAAGCCAATAAGGCCAGCCAAATGACGGATCGCCCGGGAATGAAAGAAACTGCTTCGCTTGCAACCATCGAAGGTGCCGGTTTGCAGGAAATGAATGAGAAATTATTTCCATTACAGCGCAACATGAAGACCATTCTTGAATTCATGGAAAAGGTGAACAAAAGCGCAGATTATATCATCAAGGAAACGGAGATTAAGGTAAAACTGAAAGAGGCAGAATATAGAATTGTCAAAGAAAGTTCGAATGCCCTGCGTACTGCGGTTAGTATCTTCAAGGGGAATCCTGACAAAAAGTTTTATTTCGACGAATCGATGGAGTATATCCAGGACGATATGAGCATGAAACTTGGCGAAATGAAACGCGCCATGGACCTTTCTCTTGATTTCATCAATGGCGTCGACGTTCAGAACGGACTTTTGTCAGACAAAGGTCAGGCTATGCTGGAAGCTTATAATAAAGGAGAATTTAAACTGATCCAACTCGATGCGCCTAATCCGCCGTCCCGCTCGATTGACCCTCCAAAAAGTTCCAGTTATAAAGGCTTACTGGACTAACGCGATTTATTACAATAATATTTTTCAATTTACTTTAAACAAACAATGAAAAGACTAACCGTTGCCGGAAGATTATTAATTACAGCCCTGGTTATAGGAGCCATTTTTGTTGGCTATAAATATTTTGGCGGCCAGCAGGCCCTTGAAAAAGTGGCCCAAAAACAAAATTCAACAGTTGATTCAGTATCTTCAAACTCAGAAAGCACTGAAAGTTCGGAGGAGTCATCAAATGAAAATTCCGCAGTTGCAAGTTCCCGGGAAGCATTTAATTACACTGCCCCCGAACCTGTCGACGGGAAATTGAAGGGCGTCGTTGAACTTGGAGCCAGTGGGTTTAATTCGTTCATCATCAAAGTTGACAGTGAAAAACGCTGGAAGCTGGAAAAATCGGAATTTGGTAACAGCCTTGTAACAGAAAATATGGCGACGGACGAAGATATCCGTATCGGACTTAAAAAGTATATTGGAACGATGCTGGATTTTGGCGTTGGCAAAAAAGACATCCATTTCGTAGTGAGCTCTGGTGCAGCAAAAGCAGATGTTACAAAAAAAATCACAGCAGCTTTAAAATCTTTGGGTTATGTGGTAAACCAGGTAACTGCGGAACAGGAAGGACAGTTAGCCTTGAAATCGGTATTACCTGCTGACTACGCGACAAAAGCTTTTGTGGCTGATATTGGTTCAGGAAATACAAAAATCTCCTGGATTTCAGGCGGCGGAATTAAAGCAATTGAAAGTTATGGTGCAAAATATTTTCAGGATGGTACGGACGATAAAAAAGTGTATGATGAAGTAAGTTCAAAAGCGAAACAGATCCCTTCTGAACTTCGTAAAACTGCTTTCATCATCGGCGGTGTGCCTTTTGAAATGGCAAAAGAAGTTCGTAAAGACAAAGAACGTTTTACAGTTTTAAGCGCTCCATCTGACTATTCCAAATTATCAAATGCAAAGTCAAAAGCTGGAATTAATATCTATAAAGCTATCGCAGATGCAACAGGTTGTCAGCAATTTGTTTTCGACTGGGATGCCAACTTTACAATCGGTTTCTTGTTAACTTTATAAAAATTTGAAATTTCTGTGGAGGGAGGAATGGAGAGAGGGTTGCCCCCTGCCCCATTTCTCCCTTTTTATATATTAGACAAAATGACGCTTAGAGATTTATTTGATCAGGTTTCTTCCAATTATTGGCCGTTAGCCAGCTATTTTATTGCGCTCCCGCTTATTGCCTGGGTTGTCGGGCAGCTTGCGACGGGCAGTCGGGACGTTAAATTTTGGGGAATTATTTATGCGATCCTCGTATATGCTGTCTGTATCCCGGGAATTTTTGCGGTAACACTAAATATTTACCTGTTTCTGTTTGAGAGACAAAGTATCTGGCAGGCAAATATCATTATGCAGTTTTTACCTGTAATTTCGATGGTATTAACGCTGATGCTGATCAAACAAAAAATCCCATTCTCGCTTATTCCAGGTTTCGGCAAACTTTCCGGATTTCTGACGTTGATCACGGCGTTGATTGGCGTGATGTGGTTTGTTGACAGAATTCATTTGGTCGCCTTTACTTATGTGCCTTTTGTATATATCGTGGTCGGATTTGTTGGTGCATTGCTGCTTATTAGATTTGCGTGGAGCAAACTGTTTTGAGAAATACCTTTTACATACAAATCTCAGTCAGTGACGAGCAGAAGCAATTTGCACGCCAGCTGGTTGAATATTCCCTCCGTTTTCATAAAATCTCCAACATTTGGGATCATCATGACGAGCGACTATCGAAAACCAGAATGTTAAGGTATACCGGGACTTTGGGAGAAATTGTCTTTGCAGACCTTTACCACTTCCCCCGCCCGTCAAAATCTTTTGGCGACAGTAACGGACAGGATTGGGGACAGGATTTTCTTATTCAATCCGATGATCAAAATTTCTCTGTGGATATCAAGTCGATGAAAAGACGTTCGGGAGATTTGTCGTCTAATTTTGTTTTAAACATCCCCGCGCATCAGCTTCACAAACCCGGATCAAAAACCTCGCACTATTTCTGCATATCATTTCACCAATCCGAATCTCGCGGAACCATCGCTTCGCTTGTCGGTTTTATTGATAAAGAAGCTTTGGAAAAAGGCGAAATTGGGACTTTCTACAAAGCAGGTTCAATTCGTTTGCGACAAGACTCAACTTCATTTACTTTTCATGAAAATACCTATGAAATATTGTTAGGCGATATCGATTCTCCGGTGTTGACTGACTTTGTTCGAAGTATAAAAGGATTTAAGATTTGCCATTTGAAAGAATAATAAGTATACGTATATTTGAAATAATATTTACTAAACACATACGTATAAATTTTGACTTATAAAACAAATGAGCACAAAGGTGATAAATCATAGGCCTGCCAAGATTTGAGTATCATAGAATGCCACGTCTACTAAAACTTTGTTTTGAAAATGAAAACATTAAAAGAACCAAAAGTAAAATTGACCTTAACAGTAAGAAAGTCTATTATTCAAGCAGCGAAAGAATATGCTACTTTGGATGAGATTTCATTATCTAGCTTGGTTGAAGACTATCTATCTGAATATTTAACAAAAAGAAAAACCGGAAATGAGGCTAAAAATCTACCAGACCAGCTGTTTGGTTTTGCGAAAGACTCTCCTTTGAGTAGTAAAACGGATGAAGAAATCAGAGCTTTGTGGGTGAAGGATAAATTTAACTTATGAAGTTGTTTCTGGATACAAACGTTATTGTAGATCACGCGCTCGCTCGAAGCACAGGACAACCTATGGAAGCCAAAATTATTATATCCTGGGCCTACGACAATAAAATTCCTTTGCTTATATCTCAGGGAAGCTTTTATACTTTCACTTATTTGCTTAGAAGAAGTGGCGTTTTAGGAGAAGAATTGAAAATTAAACTTCGTGCTTATCTATCCTTTCTGGATGTTGCCAACACAGACAAAGAGACTTTGTTGCAAGGCCTGAATTCCTCGTTCCGTGATCTGGAAGATTCTTACCAATATATGACTGCCGTTCAGGAAAAATGTGACTATCTGATCACCTCAAACATTTCAGATTTTAAGTCGAATAAAAAACATAAGATCAAGCCAATCACGCCCTTGGATTTTGTTACTCAAATTCTCGGGAAGAAAAAAGGAATTGATTATTGAAAATTAATGGCATCACAGACACGCACATACGATAAGAAAAAATTGCTGGGGCAAATTTATACGCCTATACATATCGTAGAAAAAATTCTAAAAGATACCGGCTTTTATGAACTGGATTTTGGTGCTCAGACCATTCTGGATCCAGCCTGCGGAGATGGGCGTTTTCTAATTTCCATCGCCCAATATATTATTGAAAATTCACCGGCGGAACAATTAAAACAAAATCTGGAAAATGTACACGGCTGGGATATCGATGCAGATGCAATCGCTGCGTGCCGGTTCAATTTAGATTCGCTGGTCAAACCTTATTCGCTGGATATCAATTGGAATCTGAAAAACCTTGATGCTCTGCAACAAATTGATAGTTATGAAAAATTTGATCTGATTATTGGAAATCCACCATATATCAGGATTCAAAATCTGGATCAGGATCAGCGATTTTATGTTCAGCAAAATTATTCATTTTGCCGTTCAGGATCAACCGATACGTACGTCGCGTTTTTCCAGCTCGCTTGTCACTTGGTAAAAGACTCCGGCACTTGTGGATTGATCACACCAAATTCTTTTTTAAGCTCAGAGACGGGTAAAATTCTTCGAAAACATTTCGTCGAAAATCAAAACCTAAAACAGATAACGAATTATCGTTCTGTAAGAATATTCGGTACTACGGGTACTTATGCAGCCATCACGATTTTTGGCCAGTTACCTTCCGAAACTTTCCGATATGAATTGAGTGATTATGATTTTCAATACGGCGTAAGAAACATTGCTTTTACCGAACTAAGTTCAGATTCCCAGTGGCATTTATCTACTGATGAAAAGACGGATTTACAGGGTATCACCTTGGGAGATATCTGTCAGATTTCAGTCGGTTTAACAACCCTGGCTGACAATATTTTCCTTTTCAAAGTATTGGATGAAAGTGACGGTCTGATCACGGCAATCAGTAAAAATGGAATCGTTAGTAAATTTGAAAAAGCAATCTTAAAACCAATTGTTAAAGGCTCTAAACTTAAAAACTCCTCTGAACCAATCACCGAGCACATCATTTTCCCATACGAAAAAGACGACACCGGTAAACATAAAATTATTCCGGAAGACATTTTAAAAGCAGAATTCCCAAATGCTTACCAGTACTTAAAAAGATACAAGCGTCAGCTTTTAAAACGAGACAACGGAAAAGTCAATCCAGTGGCTTGGTATGCCTTTGGCCGTGCCCAGGGTTTGGACTCGTCATTTGGAAAAAAAATTATTTTCTCACCAATGAACCGATTCCCAAATTTCGTTCTCTACGACAATCCTGATTGCACGGTCTACTCCGGATATTTCATCAAATACGAAGGAGAATATGAGCAATTGCTCTCGCAGCTAAACTCGCAGCGTATGGCAGATTTTATTGCGATTGCCGGCCGTGATTTTCAAGGCGGATACAAGGGCTATAATAAAAAAGTAGTTGAAAACTTTATCATAACCGAAATTTCGTCGTGATGATCGGTTCAATTTTATAATCTGATCTAATCCATTTACATCAGAAATCACAGACTTAAAGCTAAAAATTCGAGTATTTTTATTCCAAATAATTTATAAATAAACGAACGTTCATTTATATTTGTGCAAATATGAGGACAAGAGACACCAATAAGGAAATATTAATACGGGAAAAGGCAATTGAAATGATTGTCAGCCATGGCTTTGACGGGCTTAGTATGCACAAACTAGCGAAAGCTGCGTCAGTATCAGTTGCGACCATTTACATTTATTTCAAAGACCGGGAAGATTTAATCCAGCAGCTTTACACCGAAGAATTTGAAAAAATGACAGTCGCAACATTAGTAAACTTTGATCCCGCTAGCCATTTCGATGAAGGTTTGCGTGTTCAGTGGATGAATCGTTTGAAATACTGCCTGGAAAATCCATTGAGTATGACATTTATGGAGCAAATGAAACACTCGCCGCTCATAGACCGATCAATAATGGATCGAAGATTTATTGACGCAATGACCCAATTTGTTCAAACAGCGATCAGTCGAAAAGAATTGATTCAGCTTCCGATTGAGATATATTGGTCGGTTGCCTTTGCGCCGCTTTATCAACTGGTAAAGTTTCATATTTCCGGTACCAGCATGCCAGGCCAGCCGCCTTTTATCCTCGGTGACGAGCAGATTGACCTAACCCTGTCTTTGGTTCTAAAAGCTTTGAAACCTTAAAAAAAAGTCACGTCAAATTAAAGTAAATCTGATTCTCAAACGTCATCTGCTTAAATGTTAAATTCAAACTTATTAGTCATGCAAGCGCAATTTCCGGAAAACAAACATGTGCTGGTTTTCAAAACCAATCTTCACCACAGAGATATGAAAACAATAGAGCCGGTATTAAATGCGGAAAGCAAAATCATCAGGTGGAATGTGGACCTTACGGACATCGATAATGTTCTTCGAATTGAATCGAGCGTACCGCATACAGAACATGTCATCGCTATCCTGATCAACCAGGGATTCTATTGCGAAGAATTGATTGATTGATAGAAATCATTTACATTCCAAAAACGCTATACAACAACGTTAAGCTTTATCAGGAACCGCCTTTCCAATTATTCTAATAGTGCAATTAGAGCGAGAGAAGGTTTAACAATTCAGCCTAAGTTTAAACAAAGAGCTCCCCGCAGGTATGTGTGTTTGCGAGTCTAATTAATCATATTCTTCCATTTCTCCTGGCTCTTTTACTTTTGCCATTTTGCCTTATTCACTGGTGGGGAATTAGTATTGTCGCCAGGTGATTAGTAAGCAATAACCTCACGAGTAAAAATTTTTGTTTTTTTTGAGAATTCAGCTTGGGGAAACAAACCTAACTATTTGACTATCAATCTTATTCAAATTTTACTTTTAATACTTTCTATACTTATATTACTTATTAAAATATTATTTCTTTAAAAACTTTCTATTTGATATCATTAGTTCTACCTATATTTTACCTTTATTTACAAACGAAACTTTGAATCAAATCTTAACTTTTTATACATATAATACTTTTAAATGAAGATCATCAGTATTGTTAACAACAAAGGTGGTGTTGGAAAGACAACTTCCGCACAGAGTATTGCAGCGGGTCTTGCTAAGTTTGCTAATGCACGTGTGCTGGTAATTGACCTGGATGCTCAGGCCAGTTTGACAAAAAGTTTTGGAATTGTTCATAGCGGTTTGAAGAAAGACAGTGGTTCTTTCATTACCGGAGAATTTGAATTTGACGAGATTGTAAAACGCGTCGGCGATGTTGATATTTTGCCTGGTTCGGCAGAAATGAGCCATAAAGAAGATACGATCAAATCGGCTCCTATTTTTCCTTTCAACCTGAAAATCGCGCTGGAAAAGATCAAAGATCGTTATGACTTTGTAATCATCGACTGTCCTCCAGCGCTGAACGGAAATACAAGAATGGCGCTTGTTTCCTGTCACCAATATTATGTACCGCTGCAAGCTGAATTTTTGAGTTATGAAGGTCTGCGCAACTTCCTGGTTTATTCCGCAGAAATCAAAAAAATAAGCCCGACAACCAACCTGGGTGGCGTCTTCGCAACACGGTATAATCCTAAAATCAGAAAGAAAATAAGTCACGAACTTATCAGCGCAACCAAAGAGCAACTTGGTGACGTATTTATGAATAGCTATATTCGTGATAATATTGCTTTGTCTGAAGCGCAGGCAGGCGGAACTAATATCTTCGATTATGCCCCAAATAGCAACGGAGCGGAAGATTATTACAAGCTAACGAAGGAAATTCTGGAACGTATAAACAATTAAAATATGGCAAAGGACAAGAAATTTGATTTCGCACCTCTACCCATTGTCTCTGACATCAACGACGATTTTGAAGTAAATTCATCAACAACTGAGAATTCTGCTCCTACAAAAGTTACATTTGACTGCGACTATGTGCTCCTTGAAAAAATGAAGGACTATGGCTACTGGGAGGGACTTACTCAGAAAGACATTATTCTTGAAGCACTGACACGCTATTTCGACTCAGCGGAGATTCGTCCACGCCCAGAAAAAATCCGGAATAAAACAAAAGTTGGCAGAAAGCCGAAGTCTTTGGTTAATTAAGATTTGGCAAACTATTGCTGGAAGTTACTCCAGCAATAGTTTGCCGGAAGTCTTGTTATTGCCGTTTGAAAGGCGGTAAACATAATTACCCGCTCCCAGATTCTTAAGATTGATTTCTGTTGTCTGTCGGAAAAACTTTTGAAGAATCTCCCGACCGCTCATATCAAAAAGCGTAAATGCTGACAAACCTTCAAGCCTCACTTTGATATAAACCATTTCTTTTGTCGGATTAGGAAAAACCTGAACCCCATTTCTCATATCATCATCAACAGCCAGCACCGGATCGACCAGAACTTTTGTCTGCGATTTTGCCGAGCACCCGTTTTTGCTTATTACTTCTACCTCATACAATCCGGAATCAGTAATCTTGGCATTTGCAATCAACGGATTTTGTTGGTCTGACTTAAAATCGTTGGGCCCGGTCCATTTATAGCTGTCATTCTCGGAGGATGTCAAACGGATCGTCGCTCCCTGGAAGTATGGCCCGCTGTTTGAAGCGACTACCACCGGATTTGGATTTACGTTTATTTTTATAAAAGCCTCGTAAGAAACTAAGGCCGCATCCTGGCAAGTCGCGTTGTAGGAAGTGGTACCCGACGGGCGAACCGAGATCATTTCAGTCCGCTCCCCGGTGGACCAAACGATGTTACCAGGACAACCGAGTGCCGTGAGAAAAGAAGCCTGCCCGGCACAAACAGAATCCTTCGAAGCTAAAATGCGAAATCTCAGCGGTGCCTCTTTCTTTTCAATTTTCCAGCTGACAATTTTCGACCGCTTAAACTGGCGCTCATCCTGTTTACTGGTAAAGGTTGAGTCAAAAATTGTTGCGGTAAGCGTCGTGATACGATTCCTCAAAAAGTTATAGGAAACTGTTATCTTTTCTGCTTTGGTTCTGAGCACGCGCCCGTCCAGCGCCCAGGTGATAGCTAACGAGTTAGGATTTGGCTTTAACAGATCCAGGGCAAAGGACTGCCCCTGCTGATTTATCACGACAGGTGCGCTGTTAGCAGGAGAAAACGTTTCAACCGGATCAACTAAGTCCAAAATTCTCTCAACGGTGGCTTCCCGGCAAACGTTACAAAACTCTTTATTCAATAATTCCATCAGACAATTGGCTGAGGTAGGTTTATACCAATGTGATGCCTCGCCCTCGCCATGTCTGAAAACTCCTACATTATTTGCGCCGAGCCAGTTTCGCCACTTGATCGAGGCAGGATCATTATTTTCGGTCATGTTTGAAGCTTCCCAGCCATAGCCCGAACCTGCCCAATACTCATCGTTCAAATGTGTAAGTGTATGCCCTATTTCGTGAACACCAATTTTATTGGCCTGGCTGTCGAGTGTATGCACAGCGAATGAACCACCAGAGCCACCGTACCAGGGCGAATTCGCAAGAATCACGACAAGATCGTAGGATGGAAAATTGGTCGCCAGAACTTTTGACATGGCCGAATAATTAGAAATAGTAACAAGACGGTGAATCCGCTGTCCAAATGAGGAACCGAAATAGGTATCCTTTTTTTCAACCGGCTGATCCGTATAAGCATCAATTGCAGAGCCGGGGTTTGTGATACCGCTATCTTTGGACGGTGTGCCAATTGAAAAAATGTTGAAATAATTCTTGTACCGATCGTACGGTGAATAGCTCAGAAAAAAATCAGCAAACTTTTTTGCCTCAGAAGCAAATCTCGGCAGCTCTTCCTGCGTAAATCCATCCCCCAGAATGACGATATTGACCCTATTATCAATCCGGCCAGCTTGATAAATTGTATCGACAGAAAATTTCTGAGCGCTTGAATTAAAGCTGAAAAAGATCAGAAAAGCGAGTAAGGCAAGATGTAGTCTCATTTCTTTACCAGAAGACTATATATTTTTATTTCTCCGTTTGGAGTTACACTATATAAGTCAATTTTCTCCCTCGCCGGGTCGTCCTGAATGCGAAACGACAAAGTTCCTTCCCTCGCTGTTTGGGCATGCTGGCTCAAAGTTCCCTCTTTACTAAATACTTCAACCGAACGAAATAAAGGATGTTCGTAAAATATTTCTATTGGCTGTCTTTTATCACTAAAATTATGAACTGCTTTAATTTGATTCTGCTGAATCCTGGCCGATCCCAGATCCTTCATTTTACCGTTGCCAGCGATTGCGTTGACAAGATTTGCCCTAACCGGTTCTTTTTCACCTGCCTGTGTGATCAGAAAATCCAGAAAGAGCATGTGATCTGTTGCTTGACTGTCGTAATTCGGAAGCTTACTTATACTCACAAAAGACTTTGCCTGTCTGCAATTGACCATTTGCAAACTCAGAATAATAAGAAATAAAGCAGAGCGTCTCAGCATGTATATCGCTTTTTAGGGGTCTAAAAATACAGACACTAAAATACAGAAAAGCGTTGCGACGGGCATCATTATTTTTACAAAAAAATAACAATCGGTTACAAAATTTCTAAAACCATTTTCATTTCTTCAAAAACGGAACTTACATCTTCCCTCGTTGTCAGGTAATTAACAAACGCAGCTCTGATACATAATTCGTTACACAAAACGGTTTGCGTCATAAATACTTTCCCCGTTTTGTTCAGAACATCCAAAAACCGTGGTGTTTTCTCCTGTTCCTTCAATCTAAAACACACCACATTTAAGCGGACAGGTGCCGTCAATTCGAACGATTCATGGGCAGCGAGACAAGCACCAAAAAAATTGGCACAGTCGATACTATTTTCAACAATTGAACTAAAACCTTCCTTACCATACGCAACCAGGCTAAACCACGCCGGCAGCGCTCTAAATCTGCGTGAATTTTCCGGCAGAAAATTCAGATACGAAAAATTTTCCAACGGATCTCCCAGATAAGGGGCGTTAGAATTCTGGAAAGTCTGCACTTGCAATTTAGAATGCTCCTTTCGTGTGAGAAAAACGGCACTATCATAAGGCACATTCATCCATTTGTGGCAATCGATGGTGATACTATCTGCGTGCTCCCAACCTTTTATCAAATGTTTATGATCGGCTGAACATGCTGCAAAACCACCAAAAGCTGCGTCCACATGCATCCAGAACTTATATTTTTCTTTAAGATTTACAATTGCGTTCAGGTCGTCAAAATCAACTGTATTAACTGTTCCGGCACTGCAATTGATAATAATTGGCCTTCCTTTGAATTCCATTAATTTCTGTTCAAGAATATTCAAATCCATGGCTTCACGCTCAGGAAGTGTTTGAACCGTGATAACATTATTACTACCGAAACCCAGCATCGACAGCGACTTAATTACCGAAGAATGCGGCGTTGCCGCTAAGACAACGATTTCATTATTCATACCTTCCCTGGCAATATCTCTTCCAATTTGCGCACCGGCCCATTGTCTGCCCACTGCGAGTCCGGTAAAATTCGACATCGTCGCACCGGAAACGAAACCGCCGTTGAACGTATCCGGAAGCTCAAACAATTCCGTGATCAGGCGAATGGTTTGTTTTTCCAAAATTGCTGAAATGTCGCCATGCCCCTGCATCGCCTGTGTATTTTGATCAAAAACAGATGTCAGCCAATCGCCAGCCAGCGCGGCCGGGGTAACCCCTCCTACCACATATCCCCAGTAACGCGGACCGGCGCTCGAAACGATCAGTTTTCGAAACTTTTCGTTAAAATATTCAAGTGTCTTTGATGTACCTAAACCCGCTTTTCCGAGTGGTTCAAGATCCACATTTTGATCTCTCTGCGAGGTCTTAACTTTGTCAATTGTAGCCAGATATTCCGTGCTGTATTTTTTTATTTCATCCAGGATCAGTGAATAATTTTCCAGATCGCTTTTAATTACGTTATTCATTTCAACCCTTTTTACTTCGAAATTTAATTTTCTTGACATTCCAACAGACGACCTAGGGAAATTTTCCAGTTACTGATGCTTACCAGTTCAACTTATATTTCATGATCAACGATTCTTCTATGGTAATTGATTTGTCCGGTGTGCCAGGCCAGGTGCTGATACAAATGCGTTAATATGAAAGAATAACTTTGCTGGTTATGGATCTCGACAACATCATGCGGATACTCGTCCGCCATCGTTTTTTCATTCATTTTAAGAATTGATTCCGGAATAATTTCAAGCAGGAAATTGATTTCCAACAACAGCTGTTCCTTTGTAAAAAGGCGCAAGCCAAATTCAGCTTCCCGATCTCTGGTGTAAGGAAACTGACCTATCTGCAATCCTATGTAAGTTCTTAAATTCCCAATAATATGCTGACAGATATGACCACCAGAATTAATCGTCCCGGGTAATTTCAACCAAAGTGATTCTTGCGTGGCATAAGCGGATATTTCTTTCTTCAACCTGTTCAGATCGCGTTCGTAGAGGATTATATATTCTTGTAATTCCATTTTATAATTATTTAAAATTTACGTTGTTGAAGGCCATAACCTGATTTTACGAGAAATACACCGCTCATAGTAATTGCAAAAGCGACAACAGTATACCAAGTCAGCTTTTCCTGCAAAATCATAAAACCTAGTAAAATTGCAACGAGCGGATTGACATAAGCATACACAGAAACAAGACCCGCCGGAAGTTTGGACATTGCATACAGATACGCTCCAAAAGCCAGGATCGATCCAAAACAGATCAGATAAAGCAAAGCCAGCAGAGATGTATTGTTCATAACCGGGATATGGTTCCAGTCCTCATTTAATCCGCTCAAAGTAAATAAGCCGATACCGCCTGTTAGCATTTGAACGCCTGCGTTAAAAAATGAACTGGAATCTGATTTATATTTCTGAGTATACAACCCGCCGAAACACCAGGAAATACAAGAAAAAAGTGCCACGAGTATGCCTTTGAGTCCGTTTTTGTCGTGAACAAATTCAAGGTTATCACCAAAAGTCAGGACCACGCCGATGAAGCCGAGCAACATACCTGCCAGAATCTGCCAGTTCACTTTTTCATTCTTCGTCAGTGTGAGATTGAGAATGATTGTAAAAATCGGAATCAGTGAACAGATCAATGCAGCAAGACTGCTGGGAATATATTTAACCGCCCAACCCACAATTCCTGTCCCGAATGTGATCATGCACAATCCCGGAATTATCTGCAATCGGGCATTGCGCCAGTCCCATTGTTTTTCATTTCCGGAAATAAATAAAAATGCCAGTAATAAACATCCCGCGATTGTGTTACGGATACCCATGAACATAAATGCAGGGAAACCTGCTACACCAATTCTGGCTACGAGATAAGTTGTTCCCCAGAAAAAGCAAACCAATACGAGGGCGGCGTAAGCCTTAAAGTTGGGCTTCATTTTTAAAAAGTCAATATAGTCGATAAATGATTTTGCAAAAATTCCACATTTTAATTTCTGAAAACAGATTCACTTTTTTAAATTAGCAGCATAACAGATAAACCAGTCTGTTATGGAAAGTGTAAGACAAATATGCAGGATACGATCGTCAAAGAAGATTTTCTTTACTCAGCGGTTGCGGAACGTTTTGAAAATCAAATAGAAAATAACATACTCAAAACGGGTGATAAATTAATGTCGCTTCGTGCACTGAGCAAAGAACAGGGCATTAGTATCAGCACTGCCTATAAAGCCTATATTGAGTTGGAAAATAAAGGTTTTATCGAGGCCCGTCCCAAGTCCGGATATTTTGTACGTTTCAGCCCTTCGCAGTATTTAAAAACACCGGAATCGCCAAAACCTGCTTCGGGTTTGGTGAAAGTGAATGTTGAAGAAATGTTGAGAATTGTATACAAAACGATCAGTAAAGATGGGATCGTGAAGCTGGCAACAGCTACGCCTTCAAGTGAGCTGATTCCGGAAGCAAAGCTGAACAAGGCGATGATGGAAGCAATCCGCCGGAGTCCACATAGCTGTACCGCTTATGAAGACGTCCAGGGAAATCTAACACTGAGAAAACAGATCGCGAAACATGCCTTCAACTGGAACGGAAATATCCGGCCGGACGATATCGTGACTTCCCAGGGCTGCATGGAAGCACTTGGGTTTTGTCTGAAAGCTGTGACACAGCCCGGCGATACGGTTGCTATGGAAAGCCCGACCTATTTTGGAATATTTAATGTGATGATCAGTCTGGGGTTGAAGGTTTTAGAAATTCCGACTGATGCCGAAACCGGTGTAAATATTGAATACCTTGAAACCGCTTTGCAAAGCAATACTGTGAAAGCTTGTCTTTTTGTCCCCAACTTTGGGAATCCTTCGGGCGGCCTGATGCCTGACCATCGAAAAAAACAGTTGGTAGAACTTCTGGCGAAACATAAGATCCCGTTAATTGAAGATGATATTTATGGCGAAATGTATTTTGGAAAAACCCGCCCGAAAACCTGCAAAAGTTATGATAAGGAAGGAATGGTGATGTTATGCTCGTCGATTTCAAAAACCCTCGCACCAGGTTATCGTGTCGGCTGGTGCATCCCGGGAAAGTTTATGGATAAAATAATCAGCATAAAACTCAACAGTACTGTCTCGTCTGCAACGCCAACACAGGCAGCCGTAGGGCTATTTTTTGAAACCGGTCGGTATGATCTGCACATGCGAAAAATGAGAAAATCGCTTCACACCCAATGTTTGCGTTATACCCAAGCAATCTCTGATTATTTTCCAAAAGACACAAAAGTCAGCCGTCCGCAGGGAGGATATGTTTTATGGATTGAAATGAACGAGCAGGTGAACGCATTTGAACTATTTGAAAAAGCTTTAAAAGAAAATATCAGCATCGCACCGGGGCAGATATTTAGTACTGATGCACGGTTCACAAATTATATTCGAATAAGTTTTGGCGCGCCATACAATGATTCGATTGATAAAAGTCTGAAAAAACTTGGCAAACTCGTGGAGTCTTTGAGCCGATTTTGAAAATACAACAAAAATAGAAAAAAAATCTAACATCAAAGTTTACAGCGAGTAAAGATAAGTTCCTCTAAATTAATTTTTTACATAATATTGATAGATTAAAAAAGCATGCAACAATAGTGCAACTATCTGATTTACAGCACATGTAACCCTGTTGCACGCTATATCTGGCTATCTTTGTGCTAAGTTTGATAACAACGTTATTTGATACATAACCAAACTGAGCTGGCTGCATACTCAGTTTTTAATTCTATTACATGAAAGAGGAAACCAGCACAAAACATGTACACATTGAAGATGACTGCTGCGGTGCAGAAAAGACATCAGGCCATACGCATCAACCGCACGACCATAGTGATCACGATCACGGTGACCATGACCATGATCACGGAGGAGATGAAAACGCAAGCCTTTTGCTCAGCAGATGGACACTTTGGCTTAGCTTAGCCATACTGGCTGCTTTCCTGGTTGCTACCTTTATTTTCAATATTGAAGTCAACAGATACTTCGAAATCGGGTTGATGCTGTCGGCCTACTTGCTGGCAGGATACAAAACGGTGATCAGGGCGTTCAAAAAAGTTGGACGCGGAGATTTTTTCAACGAGTTTTCCCTGATGACCATCGCAACATTTGGAGCCTTTTATATTGGCGAATTTAGCGAAGGCGTTGCGGTAATGATATTTTACGAAATTGGAGAATTAATTCAGGACCTTGCCGTAAGCAAATCCAAACGTTCGATCAAGGCACTTCTTGACATTCGCCCGGATGCTGTAACTGTTATCAGAAACGAACAGAATCTGGTAATGTCTCCGCTTGAAGTCAAACCGGGAGAAAAGATTCTGGTGAAAGCAGGTGAAAAAGTAGCGTTAGACGGAATTCTGATTTCTGGTTCTGGCGTTTTTAATACAGCCGCTTTGACTGGTGAGTCAAAGCCAAGCACAAAAACAAAAGGCGAGAGTGTTTTTGCTGGTATGATTAATGCTGAAAAGGCAGTTGAGATAGAAGTCAACGCCTTATTCAAAGATTCAAAACTTTCGCGTATACTTGAAATGGTTCAGGATGCGACGGCAAGAAAGGCGCCTACACAATTGCTGGTCAGTAAATTAGCCAAAATTTATACGCCCATTGTATTTGGTCTTGCCTTACTGATCATTCTCGTTCCGTATTTTTTTGTACAGAATTATGAGTTCCAGCAGTGGTTATACCGCGGGATGGTTTTTCTTGTAATTGCCTGTCCCTGTGCTTTGACCATATCTATTCCGCTTGGTTATTTTGGTGGAATTGGCTTAGCTTCCAGAAATGGTATCCTTGTTAAGGGGTCAAATTTTCTGGATGTTGTTACCGGAATTGACACGCTGGTTTCAGATAAAACAGGAACACTTACGAAAGGAGTTTTCAAAGTACAGAAAGTTGAAACCGTCATGGAACGTGAGAAATTTCTAAACTTTGCAGCGTCTCTGGAACAGTATTCTACTCACCCGGTTGCCAAAGCAGTTGTACAATATGCCGGAAATATGACCCTCGCAAAAGCGATTGATGTGGAGGAATTTGTCGGACTTGGACTTAAAGGTAAAATTGAAGACAATGTTGTGCTTTGCGGAAACGCAAAGCTGATGCAGAAGTTTTCAGTCAGTTTTCCTGCTGAACTTGGAAGTATTGCAGAAACGGTTGTTCTTGTAGCTGTTGACAATGCTTATGCAGGATATCTGACAATTGCTGACGAAATAAAAGATGATTCTGCACAGGCAATAAAAGAACTGAAAGCGCTTGGTATTAAAACGATTATGCTTTCCGGGGACAAGCAAGCGGTAACTTCCAGCATTGCGAAACAGCTGGCGATAGAAACAAGTTACGGCGATTTGCTGCCGGAAGATAAAGTCAGGATCGTTCAGGAATTGAAGGATCAGGGAAAAAGAATAGCTTTCGTAGGTGATGGTGTAAATGACGCGCCCGTTATAGCCCTCGCAGATGTGGGAATTGCGATGGGCGGCCTAGGCTCCGATGCTGCAATTGAAACTGCCGATATTGTGATTCAAAACGACCAGCCTTCCAAAATCGTTTGGGCAATTAAAGTTGGGAAAATTACAAAATCGGTTGTTTATCAAAATATCACACTTGCCATGGGCGTCAAAATTCTTGTAATGGCGCTAGGTGCCGGTGGAATTGCGACCCTATGGGAAGCTGTTTTCGCGGATGTGGGCGTTGCACTACTAGCCATTCTCAACGCTTTCAGAATTCAAGGAAAACGCTTGTAGTAAACCACAAGACGTTATCTAAAAAAAGAGGAGTTTGGTTTTAGGATCAATCTCCTCTTTTTCGTTAATATCAATTTTTTTCATCTTCGAATTTCTGCTTTTCCGTTTGCTCAAAACTTTATTAATTTAGAAAACAGATCTTTAATTTTGTTATTACCCAGCAATACCAATTTATATTGGCATACTAATTGCAACGGCTATGTATTCCAGTGACGCAACGTCGTTATAAAACCTTAGTATCCAATTTCCAGCGTTATGAAGCGAAAAAAGAATCAAACATATATTCAAAACGCGATTAAACTAGCTTGCGTCGTTTTACTTTTCCTTGCTGTATCGAACGGTTATGCACAACAGCATAGAAATTATTCTGTGATTTGGCGCGGAAAAGAGGTGGGCTCGTTGAAGGCAACATCCCAGAACCACCCGCAGGGACAGATGTATTCAACAAACAGTGAAATGAATATTCAGATGCTTCTATCATTTCATATTCAGTCGAATATCACAAATTTATTTTCAAACTCTCAGCTGAAAGAGGCTCAGGTACAGAGGTTTGTGAATAAAAAGAAAAAATTGACAAGTACTACACATTTCAATCAAACCCATTACGAGTTAAAAAAAGATAAAGACGATGTTGTTAAGTTGAAGAGCAACATTCCGGCAACGGTAACTTGGTTATACTTTAATGAACCTATTCAAAAAACAGAGATTTACTCTGAGACTTTTTTAACGTTTTTGAAATTTAAACAAATCGCAGCATCTGTTTACAAAACTACGCTTCCTGATGGGGATGTTATGACATACACATATCAATCAGGAATTTTACAGCGTGTTGAAATCGAATCCGGCTATGGTGACTTTGTTTTTAAACTAAAAATCTAAAATGTTTTAAACCAAAATGTTAGGGTAAAATATCTCATTTTGTCCGGAATTAATACAAGTTTTCAAAAACAAAAAAGCATTTTGATACGTTATCATAAACCAGAAATTATGAAAATGTCGGCGTGCCAGGGATATCGGGTATGATATTTTTAAAGGAAATGTAAACCAACCGATCGTTATGAAGAAACTATTATTTTGCATGATTGCCTTAATGGCTTTCCTACATTTCAGCTGTTCGCGGGAGAAGGCCATGGACAGCGACGTGGAAGCAAATAATGAGGTGCAGATCAGAATTAAAAATGCCAGTTTGCTCCCATTTCAGAACATCGAAGTGAATACAAGCGGAGGAATAAACAATTTTGGCAACCTGCCTGACAGTCAATTGTCTGAATACAAAACATTTAATTTTGCTTATCCATACAGCTTTGTAAAATTACAGATCAATGGAGAACCTTATATCATTGAACCAATCGATTATGCCGGTCTGAATCGTTTGGAAAATGGAAAATACACTTACGAGATCAGTCTTGATCCGGAAGGCAATCAGATTTTCATGTCGCTTCAAAAGGATGATGTAGCTGCAAATTGAGGAAATTTTGTGAGGTAACGGATAGCATAGATTGTGGATTCTGTTACCTTCACTAATAATTTTATCCTCAATTACTACACCATGAAAAGGTTTACGCTCCCTTTGACCTTCCTTATTTTGTATGGCGCCCACGCCCAACAGGCGCAGGTCAAGCAAAAAAATGCAACATCAACCCATTCTCAAACGTACGAGCCACCCGTTTTTGATGACAAAAACCGTCTCGAAAAAATTAAAGCGGCGATTCCGGTTGTAGAAAAAATGTATAAGGATTACGCCCGGAAGAACAATTTCCCGGGATTAGCCTTTGGTTTGGTTGTTGATGACCAGATTATCTACGCTGACGGATATGGTTATACCGACCTTGATAAAAAAATAAAAACATCAGACAAATCGCTTTTCCGCATTGCTTCGATGAGCAAAAGTGTCACAACGATGGCAATTCTTAAATTGCGGGATGAAGGAAAGCTTCGCCTGGACGATCCGGCTTACCTGTACATTCCGGAATTAAAGTCAATGCCTTTGTTAACAGCAGATTCTCCTCCGATCACGATCAGGAATCTTATGACGCATACAGCAGGATTTCCGGAGGATAATCCCTGGGGCGATCGGCAGCTGGACACAAAAGATGAAGCGTTGCTGCAACTGATCAAGGAACATCTTTCGAACTCTAATGTTCCCGGTGTCCAGTATGAATACAGCAATCTCGGCTTCGCGATGCTTGGGAAAATTATTGGGAATATTACCGGCATTTCTTATCAGCAATACATTACCGACAATATTTTCAAACCGCTCGGCATGAACAGCACAGTTTGGGAATATACCAAAGCTCCGTCAGATTTGCTGGCGCATGGATACCGCTGGGAAGATGAGAAATGGAAAGAGGAAGAATTACTGCATGACGGAACGTATGGTGCCATGGGAGGAATTATCACTTCCATTGAAGATTTTGGAAAATACATGGCGTTTCATCTAACTGCCTGGCCGCCGAAAAATGATAAAGAAACCGGACCGGTAAACCGCAGTTCCGTCCGTGAGATGCAGCAGCCTTGGGCATTTAACAATTTAAATACAAAGTTCAAATACCCGGATGGTCGTACCTGCGCCATGGTGAGCAGTTATGGTTACGGTCTGAGAATCAGCAGAGATTGTGACAACAAATTATTTGCGGGTCATACTGGCGGTTTGCCTGGTTTTGGGAGCCAGTGGTGGATTATGCCTGAGTATGGTATCGGCATCATCGCGAATGGGAACCTCACTTATGCAGGCATGAATACGGTAAACTTCGCGGTCATGGACACGTTGATTTCTATTGCAGGCCTAAAACCGCGCCAGTTGCCCGTCTCCCCTATTTTGAAACAACGAAAAGATGAACTGGTCAAGCTTTTGCCGGATTGGTCGGGTGCTGAAAATTCGAAGATTTTTGCTGTTAACTTTTTCCCTGACAAATCAATTGCAATCAGACGAAGAACCAGCCAGGAAATTTTTGCAAAAATTGGTAAGATCAAAAAAGTAGGTGAGCTCATTCCGGAAAATCAACTGCGCGGTAAGTTTAATATAGACGGAGAAAAAGGAACTGTGGAAATATTCTTTACACTCACGCCGGAAAATCCTGCACTTGTTCAGCAACTGGACGTGAAGGAAATTGTAAAATAAATGAAAGAGACGGATAATTATTTCCTGCAAAAGGACGAACCTGTAAAAAGCTGCCTTTCTGCGCTGCGGCAGATTATTCTGGATAGGAATTCGAATATCACCGAAGCGTGGAAATACAGGATGCCGTTTTTCTGCTTTAAGGGAAAAATGTTTTGTTACCTGTGGATTGATAAGAAAACCAACTTTCCCTATTTGGGGATTGTGGAAGGAAAAAGGATCGATTACCCTGGACTTGTCCAGGATGATCGATCCAGAATGAAAATTATAAAGTTTGATCCGACTGAGGATCTTCCGCTTGCAGTTATTCATGATATTCTGGATGCTGCAATATTATTATATACCAGTGGGATCGTGAAAGTGAAAAGTTAATTTTTCACTTTCACGATCCAGCCATTTTTTTCGAAAAGAAAACATTTCTTCCATCACAGGCAGATTTAGTTTTTCATTTGGCAGAACCACAAGTCTGGGATTTTCGATCAATTTCAACATGCCCATCTTCGTTGCATCGCGGTGAACAAATTCTATACTGATTTCGTCCCCAGGCCGGTGTGAAGACAAGATTGTTTTAATGTCGTCATCCGATTTTACATATTTCCCATCCAACTTTAAAATCTGGTCGTCGATGTCAACGCCCGCATCATACAGGGGCGTGTTGACGATGGTGTTCGCAGCGATTACCAATTCCGACTTCTCCTTGAAGCGGGTATTTCCAATCCAGGCTTGTCCCTCAAATTCCTTTTTTAGAGTCATACCGCCTTTTTTGAACAATGGCGCATAATCAAAAGACTCATGTCCTAATACATATTTTCTAAAAAAGTCAGCCGCAAAAACTTTGTCTCCTGTCACTGTTTCCAAAACTTCCTGCAAATCCGGGACTACGTAAGGCTTTTCAGTTTTTCCAAATTTCAGCCATACTGCTTTCATGTACTGATCCAACGATAAGTCTCGGCTCAGCAATTCCAGGTCCAGCGCCATTGCAATCGACGCTCCGTAAGGGTAATAGGAAATATACGTGTTTGGGTAATTGGTCTTGTCAACGGCGACACCTGCATCAACAAAAACTGCCATGCAACTTGCGTCGGCTGGCGAAAGTCTTTTTGCGCCCGGAGTATTTTCCTTGGTATTAGCCAAGGCACTGAACGTTCCCGCCATATCATCCAGATTTCTAAAACCAGCTCGTTTCAAAAGCAGTTCGCCATAATATTGGGTGAAACCTTCGGCAAACCAAAGCTCACGGCTCATATTACTCTTCTCATAGTTAAACGGTTCCAAACTTTTTGGGCGGATGCGCTCAACATTCCAGGCATGAAAAAATTCATGTGCAAAAACGCCCAACAGGTTATCCGAACCGTCAAATTTTACAGGCAGAGCAATCATCGTACTGTTGCGATGTTCCATTCCATCACCTTTGACATACGGGTTGATACTCGCCAGAAATGTGTACTGACCGTAATCGAATGAAGGAAATTCACCGAAAACCGCCCCGCTTTCTTCTGTGATCTTTTTAATTTTATCAGCAAATGTAGTTGCTCCGGCATCATCAGAATCGATTTCCAGCGCAATTCTGAAATCAAGATTTTTGTTATCCGGATTTTTCAGCGACCATTTTTTTACAAATAATTTTCCAATTTTGATGGGAGAATCCATAAAATATTGTAGATCCGGCGCGGTGAAAGTGTTCGTTTTTTCAGTAGGTTTTAACTGCGTGGCAATCGTCCAGTCTTTTCCGTCTGGTAGTTTAAAATTCACTTCAATCGGCGCATTTTGTAACTCTTTCACCCACATAAAAGTCGCAGGATTATTTAACTGGATGCTATTTTGATCGATACCGGCGTATGTTCCGTCCGGATGATTGGCATACAATGTGTAGCGTACTTTGGCATAACCATCCGAGGTAACAACCTGGTATACATCGCCGTCCATGCGCGTTACCGGTAAAACTTTTCCAGACTGATCAGAGGCAGCGACATCATAAATATTTTTCCCAAATTCATGCGTGGCATAACGTCCGGGTGAAGACCTGCTCATGCGGAAGGTCAATTGTTTTTGAGAAACACCGGAAACAGAAACCTCAATCAATGCTTCGTGATGGACAATATTTGGAAACGATACGTCGTACTTTATTTTTTGAGCAGAAACAGTGAAAATTGTAAAAAAGAGAAAGGCAGAACTTAGGTACCGGATCATTTTTCAGGCTTATTTAATTGTAAGAATAACCCGAAGATCGAAAAAAAGAAGTTTGAAACAAGAACAGTAGAACGAGGAAAATTTACCGATAGGCTAAAACTGTTTTAAATTCTGTAAAATATCAGATTTATTAAAATTATAAATAAAGCTTCACCATTTGTCGCCAGTATCTCGGTCGGTGCGCCTCTTCATTCCATTCGTAAAACTGATGCGGGATTTTCAGGTTCTTTAAAGCATTGCTCAATTCACGGTTATTTTCCAGAAATTGATCGTCCAGGCCAATCACCAGAATAATCTCCATTTTCTTTATTTGTCTGACGATCCGTTTATCTGATAACATAGCGATGAAACGGGTCGGCATGTTATAATAAATTGTGTCATTGAAATAGCCGTCAAACAAGTCGTCAAAAAACGGTAGGGATATAGTCAGATCATAACGTGCGCTCATCCCGACAACTTTTGTGAAAAGCGTTGGGTGGCGAAACGCAATATTTACGGCATGATATCCCCCTAAACTACATCCCGCAGAAACCAACCGCTTGTCTTTATTTTGTTTTCTGATAAAAGGGATAACTTCTTTAAGGATATATTTTTCATATTGACCGTGACGTAAAATACGGTGTTCCGGCTCTGCATCGGAATAAAAACTCTCGTTATCAATGCTATCCACACAAAAGATCTGCACTTTGCCAGCCTCGATTTTTTCGCGCATAGCCTCAATCACTCTCCAATTTTCAAAGTCATAAAACCTTGCTCCTCTGGTCGGAAAAAAAATTACCGGCTCTCCAATATGGCCAAAAACCAAAAGCTCCATATCCCTTTCAAGCATCTTGCTGAACCACTTATGGTACGCTCTTTCCATTATGCCCCAAAAATTGTTGGTTAATATTTATTTAATCCGGCTAATATTTTTGTTGATCACTTCCTTCCAAACCTCATATCCTTCTTTGCTTAAATGCAATCCATCATCCTCAAAAAGCACCTTCTTAGGATATCCTTCTGCATTCAGGGTTTCCGGAAAAATATCAATATAATGTTGAAATTCGTTTTCCTCCGTCACCGCTTTAATCAGCGCATTTGCTGATTTGATCTGCTCAATAATGTTCCAGCGTTGCAGGCTCGGTTTTATCGAAATGAACGTGCATGGAATATCTCCAAACTTTTCTCTGATATTGAAAACGAGCTGACGATAAAAAAGGCAAACTTCTTCCGGCTGTCTGCCATCGCCAAGATCATTGTCACCGGCATAAATAAGTATTGATTTTATGGATGTCAAGGGATCGAAAATACGATCAAAAAACCAGGCACACGCAGCGAGCGTTGATCCTCCAAAACCAAGGTTAACCGGCTTTAAATCTTCAAAATCAGCATATAAATTTTCCCACAATGTAAAAGTAGAGCTGCCATAAAAGACAGTTTCAGGCAAATATTCTAAATTCGATAAAACTTTTTCAACCCTTAAAACTTCCTCTTCGTACCAAAACATATTTACTCAACTATTTTTACTTACTATATACCACTCTTACCAAAGATATAGGAATGATGTTAACTCCCGGTTAAGTTTATGTCATTATTATAAAATATAAATTTATCGTCACGGCAATTCAAATAAATTAATGCCTAAAACTCCTTATCCTTGAAAAAAACATATATACTTCTATTTTTTATCGTGTTGAAATTTGCCATTCAATATGCAATTATCGGTCCTGAATATGATTTGCACCGGGATGAATACCTGCATCTCGACCAGGGAAAACATCTTGCATGGGGCTATCTGTCGGTTCCTCCTTTTACTTCGTGGCATTCGTGGCTGATAATGGCTTTGGGGAATTCAGAATTTTGGGTGAAATTTTTTCCAGCTCTTTACGGAGCACTCACTTTACTGATCGTCTGGAAAGCCATTGAGATCCTGGATGGTGATTTGTTTTCCTTAATTCTCGGAGCAACAGCGATTACTTTTTCTGTACTGCTCAGGATCAACATGTTGTATCAACCAAACTCGGTTGACGTCTTTTTCTGGACCTTGCTTTATTATACACTTTTAAGATATATTAAATCAGAGAACAATGCCTGGCTCTACGCAACGGGAATCGTTCTCGGTTTTGGGTTTCTTAATAAGTACAACATACTTTTCCAGATCATCGGGCTTATTCCTGCTTTATTGATTACGAATAAAAAAATTTTCACAAACAAACATTTATACTTCGCTGGTGCGGCAGCATTCCTGATTGTTTTGCCCAATCTGATTTGGCAGTACCAAAACGATTTCCCTGTTGTTCACCACATGAAATTACTCTCAAAAACACAGCTTGTGAATGTGAAAATCAGTGACTTTTTGAAAGAGCAGATATTGTTTTTCATGGGTTCAATTTTCGTTCTGATCGCTGCCTTTTTATCATTTTTCCGATATCCGCAATTCAGAAAATATCAGGTATTCTTTTGGGCATTTGTATTTACGATGGGACTATTTATTTTCCTGAAAGCCAAAGGTTATTATGCAATCGGACTATATCCTATCTTTCTGTCTTTCGGATCAGTCTACATCGGGAAATTATTAACTTATAAAATTAAATGGCTTCGTCCGGTAACTGTGGCGATAATTTTGCTTTCGTCTATAATCCTTTTCAGAGTTGGCTTTCCGACCATCAGTCCGGAAGAGATGTCCGAAAACTCACAACGTTATAAAGATCTTGGATTATTGCGGTGGGAAGATGGAAAAGACCACGCGCTGCCACAGGATTTTGCGGACATGCTGGGATGGAAAGAATTAGCCGAGAAAGTGGATGCGACTTACGAAAAACTGGATGACAAATCACATACACTGGTGCTTTGCGACAATTACGGACAAGCCGGTGCGATCAATTATTATTCAAAATATGGTATTCAGGCTGTTACGATGAATGCTGATTATATTAATTGGGTACCGCTTGATGAAGAAATTACGAATGTTATCCTTGTACAGAATGCGGATGATGACGATAAAGAACGAAAAAAAGAACAGCCACTGTTCGAAAACATCTCGCTGACTGGTAAAGTTGAGAATAAGTATGCGCGTGAATACGGAGCAAGTATTTATCAGCTGGTTGGTGCCAAAGTTTCAATCAATATAATAATTAAAAGTGACATCGAAGAAAATCGTTGGCATTGATAACAAGAATTCAGATGAAAAAACATTTCCTGATCATCAGTTGCCTTTTCCTGGCGGCTCCTTTTGACACGTTCGCTCAAAAAACGAAAAGCCTTTTCAACGGCAAAGATCTCAATGGCTGGCACATTGACGTACCGGATATGGACAAAGATCCCAAATTGAAGACCCCGTTTATTATTAGAAATGGGCTATTGGTCAGCCTTGGTGCGCCGGGTGGCCATTTGATCACAGATGCGCAATACGAAAATTTCCGGTTGACTTTCCAATATCGGTTTGCTGGAAAACCTGGGAATTGCGGCGCGCTGGTTTTCGTTTCAACGCCAAGAGCGCTTTACGATATGTTTCCAAAATCAATAGAAGTGCAGATGATGCATCAAAATGCAGGTGATTTCTGGTGTATTCAGGAAGACATAACAACGCCGGATATGGAAAAACGTCGTGGCCCAAAAGCAAATTGGGGCGTAAATGGTGACAAACTTCGTCGGATACCAAACCTGACCGAGGGCTCTGAAAAACCACTTGGCGAGTGGAACAATATGACCATTGAATGTGTAAAAAATTCTATTAAGGTCTGGCTGAACGGCGACTTTGTAAATTATGGATATAACGCCACAGCACAAAAAGGACAGATTGCATTTCAGGCAGAAGGTGCAGAAGTTGAGTTTAAAAAGGTTGAATTAACACCAATTAAAGCACTGACAAAATAGAAAATCGAAAACAGGATTTTGAGTTTATCTGGGTTTTATATTATCTGAATAAAATTAGGCTGCACCACATCATTATCGATCCGCAAAACTAAAATCATGACTCCATTTCCAGTTACCAATTCCACCCTATCAACGATTCATCTGGCCGATTTTGTACAAAAAGAATATCAACTCGCAAGTCCTGTTACTTGTAAATTATTAAAAACAGGAATAAGTCATACGTATCTGATTACAACGGATACCGAAAAATTTGTCTTTCGAATATATTCCTTTCACTGGCGGACGAAAGCTGAAATTCTGGAAGAAATTCGCCTCGTTAATCTTCTCAAAGAAAATGACGTTCGCATATCCTACCCGATTGCGGATGCCGACGGCGAATTTATAAAAGAATTGAATGCACCCGAAGGAACGCGTTTTGGTGTACTATTTTCACATGCCAAAGGAGCTAAACTTATAAATTATTCACCGGAAATACATTTCGCCGTCGGGCAGTCTATGGCGCAGATTCATCGGCTCACTGAAAATTTCAAGCTAGATCGTGTGGACTATACCTATGATATTCTGCTCACACAGTCGTTTGAAAGGTTAAAATTATATCTAGACCCTAAGCATCCCGAAATGATATACATGGCAGATTTGAAAGAAAGGTTAAAACAATTTTTTATTGAAACTGATTTTTCAAAAGTTCGTAACGGAGCGGTCCATCTGGATATTTGGTTCGACAACATGCATTTTACTGACCAACAGGACGTAACTATTTTCGATTTCGATTTTTGTGGAAATGGCCCGTTGGTTCTGGATATTGGGTATTATGTGATGCAACTTTACAATCTTGAAAGAGATGAATCAGAATATAAGTTAAAACTTGAAAGTTTCCTGAAAGGATATGAATCGATAATACAGATCAGCGATGAGGAAAAACGAATCCTGCCTTTTCTCAGCACATCAATTTACTTCTTCTATCTCGGTATTCAGTGCCAACGCTTTGATAATTGGGCGAACGTTTTTCTGAATGAAATTTATCTGAAACGATATATTAAAGCGATTATTAAACGTTGGGCAGATTATAATGAGATTCTATCTGACGCAGAATTAATTTAAATAAATCGCTAAGCAAACTGTTACAAAATATTCTAATCTAACATGATAAAAACAGCCAGAATCATAATCCTGATTTTAATGATCACCGGATATGCAGGTGCCCAGATCCCGGAAAAGATTAAAAATATTTTCCCTGCCGGAACTGTGATGCACAACGACCTGGCTTATGCCGGCGACACATTAAAACGTCATAAACTGGATATTTATTTACCTGAAAACGTTAAAGGTAACGTTCCGTTGATTGTCTGGATCCATGGCGGAGCCTGGAAATTGAATGATAAATTTGCTGATATGGGGTATATGAAAAAAACCGTCAGTTCTTTTATTGAACAAGGTTATGCCTTTGCCAGCATTGATTATCGTTACAGCACGGACGCTATTTTCCCGGCTCAGGTTCAGGACTGCAACCAGGCAATAAGCTGGCTTCATGCCAATGCCCAGAAGTATCACATTGATAAAAGCAAAATTGCAGTCATCGGTTTTTCCGCCGGCGGACATTTGGCTTCACTTTTAGCCTTGTCGAATAACAACAATATCAAACAATTTTCAGCAAACGGAAAAAGCATTCCGTTCAAAATTAAGGCCGTAATCGACTTTTACGGACCTTCGAATTTTCTGGCGCTGATACCAAAAGTGGAAATTAATGATCCTACTGATGCCCTGACTTCTCTCCTGGGAGGGACCGTGCTTGAAAGGCCGGACCTCGCGACGCTCGCGAGTCCGACTACCTATGTCGACGCAAATGATCCGCCGTTTTTAATTTTTCATGGCGAAAAAGATGAGTCGGTGCCGTACACACAATCGGTGTTGTTGAATTCCTACCTGCGCCACGTGAATGTAAAAACGGAATTAATTGTTGTTCCTAATGCGCCACACTATGGCGAAATGTTTGACGTTGAATCTAACAGAACAAAAATCGCTGCTTTTCTGAAAACGCATTTGAAATAGTAGCAAGTCATCAGTCCCGAAATGAATACGAAGAAATTAATTACTAATATTTCCATTTTAGCAGTTCTTGTTGCTAACATCGGCTGCGACCAGATTTCTAAAAATATCGTTCGGCAAAAAGTCGGCTATTATGAAAATATTAGTTTGATCAGTGATTATCTGACGCTGACCCGCGTGGAAAATGAGGGGGCAATGCTAAGTATTGGGAGCGCACTTCCTGAAACGTTGAAATTTATTCTACTTGCAGGCATCCCAATGCTGGCTCTTGCGTTTGGCGTCTACTATATGTTCATGAGAAAAAATATCTCTAAAATGAGCATGCTGGCTTTAAGTTTCGCCATTGGTGGTGGTATCGGAAATATTTATGACAGGGTCGTTCACGGTTCGGTGACGGACTTTTTGCATATAAATCTCGGTATCTTTCAAACAGGAATTTTCAATATGGCTGATGTTTCTATAATGGTCGGAATGGGATTATTCCTTGTCCAGTCTTATTCTAACAGAAAACTATTGTCCTGGTAAAAACACGAATTAGCTCTTTTTCCCGTCATTCCGAATATATTTTGATTATGATATCAGCGATAAATCATGCTACGTTTACAGCGTAATTAATATAAAAATCACCAATTTGAGGTTTAAATAGGGCGGTACGCTGCACTTTTTGAGATTCGTAGACTTCATGTCACTAAAAATATTTCGGTGCTCTGCACCTCTCTGACATTGTATATCCTTCTTGCATAAAAGTGTCCAATTCTCCACAACTTATCATTCAACACCGTCAGCAACAGGGGCAGAGCGCCGAAATAATTGTAGAAGGAATGATAGCAGTAATCAGAAACAGGTGCAGCGCACCGGAAAAATCTTATAACAGGACTTTTTATTCCTCATCTTCCAAATAAGACCCATCCTCCGTTTTAACAGAATTTTGCACCGATTCATTTATTTGTCTTAACTCCTCAACCGTCAAATCCCGCCATTTTCCAACAGGAAGGTTTTCCAGCGTTACATTCATGATCCGCACCCGTTTTAGTTTTGTAACATTGTAACCAAGATATTCACACATTCGACGTATCTGTCTATTTAAACCTTGTGTTAAAATAATGGTAAACACATAAGTACTATCCTTTCGGACAAAACACTTTTTGGTTACAGTATCAAGGATGGGAACGCCATCACTCATTCTTTGAACAAAATCCGGTTTAATTGGTTTGTCTACCGTAACCACATATTCCTTTTCATGGTTATTTCCCGCACGTAGAATTTTATTAACAATGTCTCCATCACTCGTAAGAAAAATCAAGCCTTCCGAAGGCTTATCCAGTCGCCCGATAGGAAATATACGTTCTGGATGTCTGATATAGTCGATAATATTCCCATTTATCTGTCGCTCAGTGGTACAGGTTATGCCAACCGGTTTATTAAAAGCGATATAAACGCCTGCTTTTTTAATTTTTAGCGGTTTCCCATCTATCAACACCTGGTCGCCGTCAGTTGCCTTATCACCCAATACGGCTTGTTTCCCATTTAAAACAACACGCCCTTGCTCTACAAGCTTGTCTGCCTCACGGCGCGAGCAGAATCCTGTCTCACTAATAAATTTATTTATGCGGATCAACTTATACTAAAATTGCTGATTAATGATCGATTTTTTCTTGTAAGATAAAGATTGCAAAAAAAATTGGATTGAAATCAAAGAAACCGTCGTGTTAGCTCTTTCTATACCAATGGTACATAATTTTCAATATTTTTTATGCGAAACACTATAAAATTTCGGGTTGCCGACAGCCGCTTTTATCTATTGATTTGTTTCTTCTGGCTTTCTCTGGGACAAACCTTTGCACAACCAATTGAGCGCGCCATTAAGATATTGGTCGCACCAGATCGGGAAGACTGGACTTACAAAACGGGTGATAAAGTAAAATTCACAATCTCTGTTTTCCAAAACGGAAATCTTGTCAAAAATGCTCCCGTACGTTATGAGATCGGATTGGAAAAAATGGAACCAGTGATCAAGGAGAGTAAAACAGCGGCAAACGGAACGCTTACCGTAGATGCAGGCACTTTGAAAACACCAGGTTTCCTAAGATGTATCGCATTTACGAATGTCGATGGTGGAGAATATAAGGGACTGGCCACAGCTGGATTCGAGCCCGAAAAAATTCAGCCAACGGTAACTAATCCAACCGATTTTGACGCTTTTTGGGATGCAGCAAAAAAAGAACTGGCTGCCGTTCCAATGGATGCAAAAATGACATTATTACCTGAACGCTGTACGGAAAAGGTAAATGTGTATCACGTAAATCTTCAAAATTTCAGACCCAATGCTCGTTTGTACGGTATTTTAACAATTCCTAAAAAAGAAGGTAAATATCCGGCCTTGTTAAAAGTTCCAGGTGCCGGCGTTCGTCCATATTATGGAGACGTTGCAATGGCAGAAAAAGATATTATTACATTCGAAATCGGAATTCATGGGGTGTCCGTAATTATGGAACCATCTGTTTACATCGATTTGGGACAAGGTGCGCTAAACGGCTATCCGGCCTATAATCTGGATGATAAGGACCGGTTTTATTACAAAAAGGTTTATCTGGGATGTATCAGGGCAAATGATTTCCTGACCAGTCTTCCGCAGTACGACGGCACCAATCTGGCTGTAACAGGCGGAAGCCAGGGCGGTGCCTTATCAATAATCACGGCCGGAATTGATCCGCGCGTTAAATGGCTTGGAGCATTTTATCCGGCATTAAGCGACGTGACAGGTTATTTGAATGGGAGAGCTGGCGGATGGCCTCACTATTTTGATAAGACAAATCTGAGATTTAACAACACCAAAGAAAAACTGGCAACCATCGGTTACTACGACGTGGTCAATTTCGCCAGACGTGTGAAAGTTCCGGGATATTATATGTGGGGCTATAACGACGAAACCTGCCCGCCAACTTCGATGTACGCTGCATACAACGTCACCACAGCTCCAAAAGAATTAAAATTGTATCTCGAAACGGGCCATTGGACTTATCCCGAAGAACGTGAAATGATGAACAACTGGCTGGTCAGCAAACTCAAACCAGAAAAATAATGCACTCAAAACATTAAACCGTCCACCCCATTCTTTCATTCACTCATTCTATCATTCACCCATTCCCTATGGATCGTAGAAAATTTATCGAACAATCTGTAATAGCCGGAGCGGCATTTTCCTCTCTGCCACTATTGACCTCTCTCAAAAGAACAACGCAATATAAAACTGCCTTGATCGGCTCCGGATGGTGGGGAACCAATATCCTCCGCTGTGCGATACAAGCCGGAGAATCCAAAGTAGTGGCACTGTGTGACGTGGATGAAAATCAGCTGAAAGTGACGTCCGGCGAAATTTCTAAACTGACACCGGATAAACCAAAACTATACAAGGATTTCAGGGAAATGCTGCAAAAAGAAAAACCTGAAATCGTGATTGTCGCCACGCCGGATCACTGGCACGCACTGTGTTGCATCGCTGCGATAGAATCGGGCGCCCATGTTTATGTTGAAAAACCGATTTGCCATACCATTCAGGAAGGACGGGCAATGGTAAATGCAACCAGGAAACATGGCCGGATCGTACAGGTGGGCACGCACCGCCGAATTTCTCCTCATAATATTTCCGGAATGGATTTTCTAAAGTCGGGGAAAGCAGGGAAGATCGGTATGGCACGGGCATTTGTACATTATGGTGGCGGTCCTGGTCAGAAAACGCCGGATTCGGAAATACCTAAAGGATTGGATTGGGATATGTATTGCGGTCCGGCCGAGCTTGTTCCTTACAATAAAACGATACATCCGAAGGGATTTCGTAATTATCTGAACTTTGCGAACGGTACCCTTGGCGACTGGGGAATCCACTGGCTGGATCAGGTACTTTGGTGGTCGGAGCAAAAATATCCTAAAAAAGTTTATTCAACCGGAGGACGTGCTATCCGCCAGGACAATACGGATGCACCAGATCATCAGGTTGCCGTATATGATTTTGATGGCTTTACACTGGAATGGGAGCACCGGAATTTTGCAGCAAACAACGCAGAAAAGACCCATCCGCAGCAGGCAGTTGGTGTATATTTTTATGGTACCGAAGGAACATTCCACATGGGTTGGCTTGATGGCTGGACATTTTATCCATCCAATCCAAATAAACCGACCATACACCAGGATGCGCAGCTGAACAAACCTGACGACCAGAATATTCAGCAATTATGGGTAAATTTTTTGTCGTCTATTAAAACAAATACGCCTCCGGTTTGTGAAATTGAAGTTGGACAGCGTTCGACAAACCTGGCATTACTTGGTATGTTATCTTACAAATTAGGAAGAAGTATTATCTGGGATGGAGAAAAAGAAATTATTCCCGGCGACGATGATGCAAATAAATTACTGAGAAGAGACTACAGGGGTGAATGGAAGTACCCGACAGTATAATTTATACAAAAAATCCGGCTTGATGTTTATTCTGAACATCAAGCCGGATTTTAAATTTCCTGACGGCAATTAGTCAATCTTGATAACTTCTGCCGGAATGTTATATTGTGTGATAATTTCACGTGTAAAACGGACGTGACCACGTGGCGCCATCAAATACAATTTAGCACCTTTCATTCCTGCCAATTCGCTCAAAAGCTTCCATTTGGAAACGCTTCCACGAAGTTGGTCTGTTTTCATGGACACTTCCAGATAATGTCTGTTAAACATATTCACACCCGTAACGTCCGGCGTAAATTTCTCATTATCAGCAGCTCTTTCATAAGATTTAGGTGTTTCAAAGCCTTCCATATTGGCCTGAATTTCCTTGAATCCATGAGCTTGTGCCCATTTTACAACAATGGGAATAAATGATTCCTTTTCCATAAATAACAATGAATGATTTTCTCCCCGACCGACGAGGAAACTCAACATAAAATATTAAAACTAAAACCTGAGAAGAGTGAAAGCGTCGTAACCTGAAACAGTCGCCAAACAAGCCGCATTTCTTACCAATTGGGAAAACTACTACTTTTTTGCCAGACTACAAAATAAAATCTGGCCAATCGCGACTATTCTTCCAGCTCATCAAGGAATGAGCGATAGGCTCTAAGCAACTCCTGATGCGTCTTTGTGTTCTTTATATTTAACGCCAGATCGATGCCTTTCTGATAAATAAGCTCTGCTTTTTCATTTTTTTCCAGTGCTGCAAAAAAGGCCGCGGCGCTGTAATAAGTTGCCAGGTAAGAAGGATGCTCGTCAAGAAGTATATTAAAATACACTTCCGCCTCAGAAACATCCGTCTTCTGATATTCCAGGGCCAGCGCATATATATTAAAAGGATCGTTCGGATCCTTTTCATAAAAAATAATCAGATTTTCCAGCAATGAGTTTTTCATTTTTAATAATGTTATGCTTGCATACTATTTAAGTTTTTCTGTATATTCGCCACTATAAATTTATTCTTTAAAAAATTATAACGAACAATTGATGTACCGCATTTTAGGTATCATTACTGATCGAAATTAAAAGTTACACATAATCAACTTCTTGCCATACCATGAAAATACTCGTATGTATTACCAATGTACCGGATACGACGGCCAAAATAACATTTACAGATAATGACACCAAACTTAATAAAGCCGGTGTACAATATATAATCGGCCCGTATGACGATTATGCACTTGCACGTGCAGTCGAACTTAAAGAACAGCTTGGCGCCTCGGTAACCGTACTTCATGTCGGAGAGGCAGATGCAGATCCGCAAATACGTAAAGCGCTCGCAATCGGCGCAGATGACGCAATTCGTGTCAATACAGACCCGGTTGATTCCTATTACACGGCCGTACAAATTGCCCATATTGCCTCAGAAAATAAATATGACCTTATTTTGATGGGTCGCGAATCCATTGATTTTAACAGTGGCGTTGTGCATGGTTTGGTGGGAGAAATGCTTGGTATCCCCTCCTATTCGCCCGTCATGAAACTCGAAATTGACGGGACAAATGCAACGATTGCGAGAGAAATCGATGGCGGAAAAGAAACACTGACCGCCTCGTTACCACTCGTTCTCGGATGTCAGGAACCCATTTCAGAATGGAAAATTCCGAATATGCGCGGAATTATGACAGCCAGAACAAAACCGCTTATCGTAGCGGAACCAATTTCAGTAGAAGAAATGACAACGCCTGAAAAGTTTTCACTTCCTGCTCCCAAGGGCGCCTGTAAAATGATCCCGGCGGCAGAGGCGGAAACGCTGATAAAACTCCTGAGAACAGAAGCGAAAGTTCTTTAACAAAAAAATTTTTTGACAGAGAAATTTACGCTCCGTCATAATTCTAAAATTTGATCAAGATGTCAGTACTCATATTTATTGAACTGGATAATGGCTCGGTGAAAAAAACTTCACTGGAAGCCGTAGCCTATGGCGCAGAAGTTGCCAGATTGACGGGAACAACAGCTACCGTTTTGGCATTAGGAAAAGCTGATTCCACTGATTTGGAACGAACCGGAAATTTCGGTGCGACAAAAGTATTACATGCTTCTGACGAAAAGTTGTCTCATGAAAATAGCCTTGCCTATGCCGATGTTTTGGCCCAGGCCGTTGAAAAAGAAAATAGCAAGGTCATTATTATTTCCAAGTCAGGATTAGGAGACGCAGTTGCAGCCCGTGCATCCGCAAAATTGAAAGCGGGAATCGTATCTGGCGTTACCGATCTGCCCGTCATCAATGGAGGATTTAGTGTAAAAAGAAGTATTTACACAGGAAAGGCCTTTTCAATGGTCGAGATAAAATCCGATATTAAAATTCTGGTCGTCAAAAAAAACGCGATGGAAGCCACGGAAGTTTCAGGCAACGCAACTGTTGAGAATTTCACACCGGTACTCCGTGATTCAGATTTCCAGGCTTCTGTCGGACAAATTGAAAAGTCAAATTCTGAACTTTCATTAACAGAAGCTGATATCATTGTTTCGGGCGGTCGCGGTATGAAAGGCCCTGAAAACTGGCAACCATTGCTTGATTTCGCTAAGTCACTTGGCGCCGCGACTGGTTGCTCTAAGCCAGTTTCAGACCTTGACTGGCGCCCTCATCATGAGCACATCGGGCAAACTGGTATCAAAGTTGCGCCAAACCTGTATATCGCCTGTGGAATTTCCGGAGCGATCCAACATCTGGCCGGGGTTAATGGATCAAAATATATTGTCGTTATCAATAAAGATCCGGAAGCACCATTTTTCAAGGCGGCGGATTATGGGATCGTTGGCGATATTTTTGACGTGTTACCCAAGCTCACAAAGGCAGTTCAAGACCTCAAATGACGAATAGTTTTGCCATATACCCCGCCTCGCATTTTTTTATGCAGGGCGGGTTTTTTATTTTTGCGTACTAAAACGATGGCACATTGTGGGAAATGTAAAATAAGCCGTAATTTTATTGGGATAGCTATCTGATTTACAGTGCTCTTTCATAAAACCCGGACGTAAAAGACATTCGACATAACCTGGCATGAAGTTTTGAGAATCATAGTACACATTGCGCAAAATCACCAGAACTGTTTGCAAAAACGTTGCGTTAGTCCAATAAAGTCCAAACGTGAAAAAAATTAAGTTAGAAATATTAGGGCTTTCCCCTAGCCAATCTCAGGCCGGTTCCTTCGCTCTTGTTTTGGGTGAAGAATTAGGAAACCGTCGCCTTCCAATCATCATCGGCGTGTTCGAAGCACAAGCAATTGCCGTGCAGATCGAGAACATTGTTCCGAACCGTCCAATGACCCATGATTTGTTCAAATCATTTGCGGAAGGGATGAACTACACCCTGAAAGAGATTGTCATCTCCGATTTGAAGGAAGGTATTTTTTACGCCAAAATCGTTTGTAAGGATAGTTTGAGAGAGGTTGAAATTGACGCCCGTCCTTCTGACGCCATCGCCATTGGTTTACGTTTTGATATACCTATATATACTTATGAGGCAATTCTTTCAGAAGCCGGAATTATCTCGAGCTCAATTTCTGAGGACGAAGATGAGGATGAAGAAGATACAGTAAAAGAAACTTTGCAGTCCCGCGGAAGTTTGACAGATCAGTTGAGAGATCTTTCTTTCGATGAACTTCAACGGATGCTTGACGATGCGCTCACAAAAGAGGATTACGAAAAAGCGGCGAAAATCCGTGATGAAATGGGGCGCAGAAATTGATTCCCAGCAGTTCCCATTCGTTAAAAATAGTTAAGAATGAGCCTTGGAAGGTATCATTCTTATATTAATCAGTATTTTTGCCAACATTACTTCATTCGAAAGTTTGAGTAGAACCGGATTGTACAATATCCCTTTTTATGCCTAAAAAGAAAAAAATTGGAAGTTACCCCAATGCAATGATTGTTATGAGTCTGACGGCTGCATTATTCCTGATAGGTTTTTGCGGACTTCTCGTCATTCAGTCTAAAAAGCTGGTTTCTATCATCCGTCAAAATATTGAAGTGAGGGTATTTATTGACAAAGCTGAAACCAAAGCCGGGCAAGATTCTATATTGACTGTGCTGAAGTCGAAACCTTATGTATCAGCCACCGTAGAAACGCCAGATCCGATCAGCTTTGTGTCGAAAGAGGAGGCCGCCAAAGAATTCATTGAAGGGACCAAGGAAGATTTCACAGCATTTTTAGGGGAAAATCCGTTGCGTGACAGCTATCGGGTAAAAATCGGAGAAGATTATTTTGAAGAATCTAAATTGCAGCTGATCAAAAAGGATATAGAAAAAATAAAAGGTGTTTACGAAGTGGTTTACCAGGAAGACCTTGCTGATAATATCAATCGTAATGTTACCAAAATTTATATTGTGCTCGCCAGTTTTGCCTTGATCATGCTGATCATAATCGTGCTTCTTGTCAATAACACGATCAAACTTGCCATTTATTCGCAACGTTTCCTGATCAGGAGTATGCAGCTCGTTGGCGCTACGAATGGATTTATTCAGCGTCCCTACATTCTCCGCGGGGCTATGCAGGGAACTATCGGCGGCGTTTTGGCAGGAGCTTTGCTGATCGCTTTGCAGCAGGTAGCTGTGAGAAATGTCGAAGGTTTGGCGATGTTGCAGGAATATGACAAAATTGTAATCCTGGTGGCCGTCGTTCTTGCGCTTGGCATTTTGATAGGCATTGCAAGTACATACCAGTCGCTTGCGCGTTATCTGCGTATGGCTTTGGACGACCTGTATTGATCGAAATAAATATTTTTGACTACCACAACATAAAGTTATGAGCAACACAAAAAGCAGTCTTCCATTTGGTGCATCAAACTACAAAATGATGCTGATCGGATTAGCCGTAATTCTTGGCGGATTTTTAATTATGAGCCTTGATACTGAGGAATTTGGTTTCGGTATGCTTGGATTAACCGTTGGACCAGTGATCGTCATCCTGGGTTTCATCATTGAGTTTTGGGCTATTTTACGTAAACCCGCTAATTCATGACCATCTGGCAAGCAATTATTTTAGCCATCATTGAAGGAATTACAGAATTCCTACCCGTTTCTTCCACCGGACACATGATCATCGCATCCTCGTTCATGGGGATCAGCCACCTGGAATTCACCAAAATGTTTACCGTCAATATTCAATTTGGAGCTATTCTCTCCGTTGTTGTATTATACTGGAAACGTTTTTTCCAATCCACAGATTTTTACTTTAAGCTTTTTGTCGCATTTCTACCGGCTGCGGTTCTAGGTTTTCTGCTGAACGACCTTATCGATTCGATGCTTGAAAACGTAATCGTTGTTGCGATTTCACTTTTGGTTGGTGGTATTATCTTATTGTTCATCGACCGGATTAATAATGACAACACACGCGAAAGAGAAATATCATACTTTGATGCTTTAAAAATCGGATTTTTCCAGTGTATCGCTATGATTCCGGGGGTTTCCCGCTCAGCATCAACGATCATCGGAGGCATGTTGCAAGGACTTTCCCGCAAACAGGCTGCTGAATTCTCATTCTTCCTGGCGGTACCGACAATGGCTGCGGCTGGTGGTTACAAACTTTTGAAAACATACGATACTATTCAGGCATCTGACATTAAAACCTTGCTGATAGGCAATTTAGTCGCATTCGTTGTTGCAATGTTGGCTATCAAATTTTTTATTAACTTTCTGACAAAATATGGTTTCAAGGTTTTCGGGTATTACCGGATTATTTTGGGGCTTATTCTTTTAGGACTTTTAGCATCAGGTTATAAACTGGACATCGTATAAAACCAGCGGGGCAGACCGGGGAGAATTTAATTTAGATAAAATAACTTGAATAACGATACTACCATACCAGAAGAAGGGGAAGTTCTGTTGATTGACAAACCGCTCAAATGGACATCCTTCGATGTTGTCAATAAGATAAAAAGAGCTTGTAAATATAATAAAATCGGTCATGCCGGCACGCTGGATCCTCTGGCGACCGGCTTGCTCATTTTATGTACGGGAAAGAAAACAAAGATTATTGATACCTATCAGGCGCAGGAAAAGGAATATACCGGCACTTTCGTATTAGGTAAAACAACACCTTCTGTTGATCTGGAAACTGAATTTGACGCAGAGTTTCCCATCGGGCATATCAATTCGGAAATACTGGAAACTGCCAGAAAGACCTTTCTCGGACAAATCGAACAGATCCCGCCAATTTATTCTGCTGTAAAAGTTGATGGTGAAAGACTTTACAAAAAAGCGCGTCGTGGCGAAACTGCCGAAATAAAAAAACGCAGTGTGGAGATCTCACTATTTGAAATTGACAGCACCAATTTTCCGGCCATTGATTTCAGGATCATTTGCTCCAAAGGAACCTACATCCGTAGTATTGTAAGAGATTTTGGTGTTGCGGCAGGAAGTGGCGCGTATCTGAGTGTGTTGTGTCGTACCAGAATTGGTAATTTTGAATTGAAAGATGCCAAAAACCTGACCGATTTCATTTACCAGAAACGTGTTGAATTGAAGTTACCAGTTGACGAATGAACATATACCACAGCCTTGATTCCTTTCATAGATTGGAATGCGCAGTCGTAACCAGTGGCACTTTTGATGGCTTGCATATAGGCCATAAAAAAATACTTGCCAGATTAAAAGAAATAAGTATCCAGTCTGGCGGCGAATCTGTTGTACTTACCTTTTGGCCTCATCCACGAATGGTGGTTTCAGAAGACAGCCAGGATTTACAGTTGCTTTCAACAATTGACGAAAAGATCGCGCTCTTCGCAGAGATGGGTGTTCAACATCTGGCGATTATCCCATTTACAAGGGCTTTTTCAGAACTTTCTTCTGACGAATTTATCCGCCAGATACTGGTTGAAAAAATTGGCACAAAAAAACTTGTCATTGGGTATGATCATCGTTTTGGCAGAAACCGTGAGGGAAGTTTCGAATTTTTACAAAAAAATGCATCCAGTTACGGATTTGAGGTGGAAGAAATTCTTCGTCAGGATATAGAAGACCTGGCCATCAGTTCTTCGCGAATACGTCAATCCCTATTATCCGGAAATGTAGATGAAGCACAACATCTGTTGGGTCGCCCCTACGCTATTACCGGTGTTGTGGTAAAAGGCAAACAACTTGGCAGAACAATAGGTTTTCCTACTGCAAACATCCATTTAAACGAATCTTACAAATTAATTCCTGCCAATGGCGTATATGTGATCAATGCCATTTACGATGGCATTGTGTATAAAGGAATGCTGAATATTGGTGTCAGACCGACCGTTGATGGAACATTCAGAACGATTGAGGCCAACATTTTTGACTTTGACAAAGAAATCTACGGCGAAGATCTGACTGTTGAATTGCTTCATTATCTACGCCCTGAACAAAAATTCAGCGGACTCGATGCTTTGATCGAACAGATTAAAATTGATAAGGAAAATGCGTCCTTATTTTTTAAATAAAAAAATTAATTAAAAAAAGGAAAACCCTGAATCAGCATCTACTTGCCGGCTCAGGGTTTTCCTTTGCTTAACGACATACCCTGATGGATATGTCTATTAATTTTGCACCAAGAGTAAATGATTTAATCATATTCATTAAATCTTTCAGTGTTTAAAATGAATTTAATATAAAAGCAAAAATCATATTCAAAACACTAGTCTGGTTATCACCGCTCCAATAGGCACATCCTTTTTATAGCCCAACGTTTTTCATCAAAGATGCTAAGGGTGCAATCAGTGGTTACCCGGTCATCACCGCTCCAATAGGAGCACCCTGTTTATAGCCCAAAGTCGCTCCCCGCCGCGTTTCAGACTCCGTAGGAGTCGCCTGAGAAATTTCGAAGGTGCGTTTTGTTATAAAACATCTGGTCATGGTTTATAACAAAGCATGTAATCAAAAAATCCATCTTCAAGATATCTGATTTTTGCCAATGAATGATTGATTATCACAAAATGAGGAGGTACCTATGGAGCCGTATTTCGGGCGTATTGTAGCTTTTATATAAACAGGGAGCCACGATGTTGCTTGAATTACCCGAGATTTAAGAGTATAACAAATATGGCAATTTGACTCAGAATTGAGGCAAAATAATGCAATCTTTTCAATCTAAAATCTATATAAAAAAGTGACAAAATCCTTACTGATTAGCAACTTATTTCTCAGCTTTGGTATAATTATAATGCAGAATTTATAAACTGAAAACACGATGAAACAACATTTTCAATACTTCATTTTTACCGTGCTGTTGTTATTAACAGTTAGGTCCCAAGCGCAGCAAAATGATTTGATTCTCTTAAAAAATGTAAATCTCATTGATGGAACCGGTTCGCCTTCAAATTCTGATGTTAATATATTAATCAAAAATGGAATTCTTGAATCCATTATGCGTGGACTGATAGAACCAGCTGCAACGCAGATCGACTTGAAAGGAAAAACAATAATTCCAGCGATCATCAGTGCACATACGCATATCGGGACGTTAAAAGGAAACACATCAACTGCCGAAAATTATACCAGAGAAAATATTCTAAGACACTTGAAAAGGTATCAGGACTATGGCGTAAACACGATACTAACCATGGGAACCGACCGTCCGTTAATTTTTAATGGATTTATCGATTCCACGCAAGCCGGACTTCTTCCAGGTGCCAGGTTATATTCTGCCGGTTATGGATTTAATACACCTGAAAGTTCACCTGCTTCCTGGATGAACCTGCTGCTTCGCCCAACTGCGGCCGATCAGGTACCAGGCTTGTTGGCTGATCTTGCCAAGGTAAAACCAACCGTCGTTAAAATGTGGGTTGATGATCACGGTGGAAAAGCTGAGAAATTCAAGCCGGAGATTTACAAAGCAATCATTGCAGAAGCGCATAAAAAGGGAATACCGGTAGCCAGTCATTTGTATAATTTAGAAGACGCGCGTTCACTAACAGAATCCGGTCTGGATATTATGGCGCACAGTATTCGCGACAAAGAAATCGATGATGATCTTTTGAAAAAAATGAAAGATCATGGCGTCGCCTATATTCCGACACTTTCTCTTGACGAATTCGCCTATATCTATTCCAGAAAACCTGACTGGGTGGAAGAGCCTTTTTTTAAAGCGTCGCTCGAACCAGGAGTCTACGAGATGATCGTTTCGGAGAAATATCAGAATCAGGTTAAAAATTCGCCTGATTTTGAAAGAAATATGAAGGGTTTCAAGATTGCACTTACGAACGTAAAAAAAATTCATGATGCAGGAATTTTAGTTGCGCTCGGCACCGATTCAGGTGCATTTCCGATTCGTGCGCAGGGATTTTCGGAGCATTTGGAACTGGAACTATTGGTTCAGGCAGGACTAACTCCTTTGCAAGCCATTAAGGCTGCAACCAAAAACGCGGCAACTGTTTTGAAGATTGACAAACGATATGGCACCCTGGAAAAGGGCAAAGCCGCAGACTTTATTGTGTTGACGGCAAGTCCTGAAAAGGAAATCAGAAATACCCGAAATATTGAATCTGTTTGGAAAGACGGCAAAGAAGTGAGCAAAGGCCCGTTAAAAAAATAATTTAGATAAAATATTCTGGTAGAATGGAAAACGTAACTGACACATATTTTTTTGACGATGACGGGAATATTCCCAATAGCCAATATCCGCTTATCATTTACAAAGCGGCATTTTCTAAAAGCGGGAACGCTGGCGCTAAGTGGCTTGAACAGAAGTTCGAGTCCAACAATTGGAAAAATTCCTGGCGTAATGGCGTGTTTCCCTATCATTACTACCACAGTATTACACACGAAGTTTTAGGTGTTTATTCTGGAACTGCGTTGCTTCATCTGTGTGGTGAGAACGGAGAAAAACTTCGTGTTAAAGTCGGCGATATCATTGTAATTCCGGCAGGTGTTGGACATAAAAGTATTGAATCCTCAAAAGACTTCGCAATTGTAGGTGCCTACCCCAACGGTATGGAGTATGATCTCATGAAAGGCAAAGCAAACGAACGAGCGACGGCTGATGAAAACATTTCAAAAGTCCCCTTTCCCGATCAGGATCCACTACTAGGAAAATATAACGGGTTGATGAAAATCTGGAGTATTATAAGATCGAGATAAACAAAAAGGGGTTTTGCAGAAAAAATCCTGCAAAACCCCTCATCATTCGAACGAGTAAAACTCACTCACCCATTCTATCATTCTAACATTCTATATCAGTACCCCGTATTCTGCTGCATATACCCTGGCAAGTTTGAAGCTCCGTCAATAGCAGTTTGAGGTATAGGGTAAATACGTTTGTGAACGTCAGTATTTGTCTTTTCAGTCCAGGTTCCTTCGTATTTCCCAAAACGGATCATATCTGTCCGGCGCACCATTTCCCAGTATAGTTCAAATCCTCTTTCACGATACAAAAGATCAAGCGTCAGAGAAGTTAATGCCGGTGGCGGCGTAGTAGAAGTTCTCGCAGCTCTTACCGTGTTCACATCTGTAAGTGCCGTTGCATCTGATGCGCTTTTGCGCAACTTCGCTTCCGCACGCATCAAATAAATATCTGCCAGACGCAGAATTGAAATATCTGCTTCTCCTTTGTTTCGTCCTGTATCTGATACACGGCTGAATTCATATTTCTCCACGCGGTATCCGGCACTATAACCGCTTCCGGCCGTTGTAAAGTCAATTTTCTCTGTAAAATTAACTGGCAGGTCACCACGGTTACGGCTTAAATTCGTCAGCCTTCCTACTTTCAACTTTCCATCCGGACATCTTAGAAACACACCGTTCACACGGATCGCTCCGTACTGCTGGCCCCGCAAAATTCCACGGTTAATTTTATAACTCGCATCAGCTATACAGCTATCCGCAGGATTGCTATATCTGGATAAGTTTTCCTGGTAAAAACGCGGATCGCGTTTTGGATCCTCGGAACCATACGCCTGAACCCAAGTCTGATAAAAATCAGATGTGATCGCCGGACCATCCGTACCATTTGCAGCCGGAAAAGCAGCAAGCGGAAACTGATCACCAGCCAAAGAAAAATAAGCGAGTCTGTTGTGGCCATTCAAATCAGGACGCTGGTCAACAGCAAAAATCAACTCAGTATTATCATGGTTTGTATTCCCGAAAATCGAGAAATAATCTGCTGATAATTTATATTCTCCCGAGTTAATGATCTTGTCTGTATATTCGATCACCTTATCCATATCAGTGCTGGCGAATGTAAACTGAGGCGCATAAATATTCTTATACACCGCCGAGTTCAGATATAGTCTGGCCAAAAGTCCCCAAACTGCACCTTTTGTCAAACGCCCGGGACCAACCGCTGCCTTGTTTTGAAGTAACGGCTCAACAGCAAGAAACTCTTTCTCGATGTAAGCAACCGCTTCCGCGCCACGAACGATTGTCGAAGTTGTTCCTGCGTCTTCCTTAATGAATACGATACCGAATAGATCAAGCATCATCATCGAATAATATGCCCGCATACCCCGCGCTTCAGCAAGATATAAGGCCGAGTTAGCGTCTTTCGCGGTCGATAAAGTTGTTATTGCCGTAATCGATCGTGATATACTCTGCACGAGCTGGTCCCAGGTATTTTTTATGTTAGGGTCAGTGCTAGTCGAATTATGTGCATGAAGTGCCAGATAAATACCATTATCACCCCAGTCTGTACCTCCACGATAAGGCAAAATTGCTTCATCCGTAGATATTTCCTGTAAAGCAAAATAATTCGTATGCTTATGCAATTCAGGTAAAAGCGCATAAACCGGAGCAATAAGCCCATTTGCTGTCTGCTCATCGGTCAATGTCGAACCGAGTGTTTCATCAAGCACTTCTTCTTTCAAATCGGTACAGGCGCTGTTAAACATCAGCATACCGGCAACCGTCAACAGTATAGGGAATTTCTTATTCATTGTCGTAAGATTAAAAACCAATATTTAAACCAAAGATTATCGATTTTGCTTTTGGATAGCTCAGATAATCAATTCCGTATGACGTGATACCGTTGATCGATCTGTCGTTGTTCACTTCTGGGTCGTAACCGTTGTATTTTGTAGCGACAAATAAATTCTGGCCTGTTACTGAAATACGGATCGACTGAATCCAGTTATTTATTCCCAAAGCGGTCGTGTTCACGTTGTACCCTAGCGCAAGGTTGTTCAGGCGTAAAAAAGAACCATTTTTAAGGAAACGAGTGGATACCGGTGCGGAGTTGGTTGTCGATTCCTCTGGTCTGGAGATTGCTTCCGGCGTAACGTTAAGACCTTTCGACAATCTCAGTTTATAAAAATTGGAGTTTGCAGTATTGTCATAAAGTTTGTTACCAGAAACTCCGTTAAAGTTTGCCACAAGGTCAAATCCTTTGAAACCAATGTTTCCACTGAAATTGTACATTTTCGTTGGAAGAGCCGATCCGGCAGCAACACGATCTTTGTCGGTGATAATTCCGTCGCCGTCAACGTCTCTGAACTTGTTTATCCCTTTATCGTCAAAGCCGATAAATTCTTTCAGGTAAAACGTACCAATTGGCTCTCCGCTGATGTAACCATTGATCGTGGCAGAAGTAAGACCTGAACCTTGGGCAGCACCTGATGGAATTACCGAGTATGGAGAATTTTTAACCTTGTTTTTGATAAAAGTAATGTTTCCTCCCAGACCAAAACGAATTCCGTTGCCTAGATTTTTACGGTAAGCCAGGTCAATTTCTGTCCCCTGATTGACAATTTTCATATTATCGACATTCGTCCAGAAGGTACCAGCTGGTTGAACAGGGTCTGCCGGAATTACTTCCAAAAGAATTTTTCCTGATGTTTTACTAAAATAATCAACCGACCCGGTCAATGCTCCTTTGAAAAGAGCAAAATCAATTCCCAAATCCGTTTGAGAAGAAGTTTCCCATTGAATATTTGGATTTGCCAGTCGCGCATAGGTTGTCCCACCAGGATATGCTCCTGTATTAAACAACGGATAACTGGTTTTGTCTGTGATCGTCGATGTAAACAAAGCCTGGGTAATTTTGGATGGAATTTCCTGATTACCAGTTTGCCCCCAACCCGCACGAAGTTTTAAATCTGCGAACGGAGATGTTTTCATAAAGCTCTCCTCAGAAAGTCTCCAACCTAACGAGAACGATGGGAAAACACCATATTTATTGTTGTCACCAAACTTTGAAGAACCGTCCGCACGAACCGTCGCAGTTACCAGATATTTATCTTTGAAAGCATAATTTACCCTTGAAAAGAATGATTGCAGCTCATTTCGTGTCGCTGTACCAGTTGGTCTGTTAATGGCCAGAGTAAGATCCTGACCAACACCTGGATTGTAAATTGGCTCTACTCCGCCGACAGGAAATTTATTGATACTGTAAGTCCTTCCGGTTAACGAGATCTTCTGATAAGAATGACCCACCAGAGCAGAGAAGCTATGATCTTTTTTGTCGAGGGTATAAGTGACATAGTTTTCGATCAGTTTGTTACTGTTACGCACATCTCTCGTTTCTAACCGCCCCAGGTTCAAAGGAACAGTACTTGCAAGAGATTGTAAGTCACGTGTCGACGTAGAATTATCAATGCCAAAGTTCAATTTATAGACCAGCCCTTTTATAATGGTTACTGATGGCGAAATGTTACCGATAATACGATTAGTCGTTGTCAAATCCTTTTCAAGCGCCAGCGTAATTAGCGGATTAGTGCCGTCAACATATTGAAAAGGCGCGCCATTGCCGTCATAAGCAGGATAAGTAGGATTAGCTGAAATAGCAGCACCTACGATGCCTTCCGGAGGTCTAGAATTTTTCGTGTTCGTAGCATTCAAATTAATATCAACGCTAACCTTATCGTTAAGTAATTTTTGGTTCAGGTTTATGCGTCCCGTATAACGGTCAAGATTACTGTTCTTTAATATCCCGTCCTGTTTTTGCATACCTACCGAAGCATAATAAGTAAGCTTGTCCGTACCTCCACCAAGCGAAACATTATGGTTTTGAGTAAAAGCAGTTCGCGAAATTTCTTTTTGCCAGTCAGTGTTGGCTTTTTCATCGACTAAGGCACTACCTAATTTTGGCACCTCAGTACGAAATTGGTCAGCAGAAAAAATGTCAAGAGGTTTCGCCATTTTTGAAATACCAAAACTTCCGGAATAATTAACCGTTGCAACGCCTGATTTTCCTTTTTTGGTAGTGATCAAAATTACCCCGTTTGCTCCTCTTGCTCCGTAAATTGCTGTCGCTGACGCATCTTTCAATACGTCAATAGATTCAATATCCTGAGGATTGATAAAACTTAATGGATTTGTCGCACCACCCGTGCTGCTGTTGTCCAGAGCAAGGCCGTCAACAACAAAAAGTGGGGTGCTTCCAGTACGAACCCCACCCGGGCCACGGACCGTAATGCTCACTGCTCCACCAGGCTCGCCGGTCGCAGATGTAACATTGACACCAGCAACTTTTCCCTGAAATAACTGCTCAGGAGAGTTTATAATACCTGTATTGAATTCTCCGCTTTTCAAAGATTTTACCGAACCGGTAATATCCTTTTTAGCTGTACTTCCATAACCAACAACAACAACCTCGTTCAGATCCGCAGCTGACTCTTTTAACGTGATATTTAGCGATTCACTGTTGGATTCCGTTAAAACAAATTCCGCCAGGGATTGCTTTTCGAAGCCTATATAACTGAAATCAATTTTATACTTTTTTCCCGTTTCCAGGCTGGCAAATGAAAACTCACCATTTTCATTAGTCGTGGTACCCTGTTTATTACTACCATCAATTCCCGAAATCACAACGGTTACACCGGGCAGACCTTCGTTTTTGGCTGTAACTACCTTTCCCCGAAGCGGAATATCCTTCAATGTCCTCACAGACAAATGAGGTGTTCGCCGCAACTTTTCTGCGAAGGCAGTGCCTGCATTTGCGTCCAGTCCGAACACTGCCGTGACGGACAAGAAACAACAGCAGATACCTCTTTTGCTGACTAATAGAGTTTGTCTCATAATGTGGATTATTTGTTTTTAAGATAGTGAAAATTGATAATGAAGGTTTTGACAAGTGCTGAGCAGACGGAAAATTCAAACTTACAAATTGTATTATTAATATAAAAAATATAAAATACCCGACTCTTGAATGCAAACGTTTGAAATTTTGTGCAAACGTTTGAAAAAATGAAGTTTACCAAAATAATACAATCGGCGATTACTGAAACTGCTGAAACTTGGGAAAAATTCTAATCATATAGTTGTCAAAACAATGAGCAATGATTTAGAAGGCGCAAAATTGCATCGTCATTGTTACCTTATGATTAACTAAATATGATGAAGTCATTGTCAATTGATGATCATAAAAAATACCAGCCCGTTACGACTGGTATTTTGTACATAACTTATATTTCATGCGATTATATTAACCACAGGGATGTTTTCATTTACGTTTTCCCTGATAGACATAATAATAGGTTCCCCATTCTTTATTAAATGTCTTGATCGGTTTATGTCCTTCCAGCAATATTTCCGTCACCAAATATTCATATTTTCCATCCTCAAAATCCTGCAACGCGAGTTCTGTCTGAATGCTGTGGCTCGCCAACTCAACCGCGTTGAAATAGACGTCATAATCATAAACTTTTGCTTTTTCATCAGGAGTAAACTTCAACAATATCTTATACTCCGAATCATATTGCCGTTCGTCCTCAAAAGCGAATGCATTTGCAATGATTGGGAGATCTTTCCCTTCCACTTCCATCCCTGCCTTACTACCAAGTAAATAATTGAGCTTCTTGATCATCTTCTGGCTATCGTTGTTCAGAGCCTGTTCCCGCAGCAAGCACTGTTCGGATTTTGGAATGTAAAATTCAAATTCAGGATTAACCAGCATTCTTGTTTCCGATGGCAAGGTCGAAATCCAGGCGCATGCGTCGTGCATATTTAATCTTTTGTGGACTCTGCCATGATACTCAACCGATGAAATAATATGGGCGGACGCTATGATAAACATTAATACTCCGGCAATACGTATACCCCACACATTTATTTTTTCAGCCAACAATCCCAAACCGAGACCTACCAGAAACATTGTCACGACTGCGGCAGGTAATACATGTGTATCGTATATTAACGAGGAACGAAGTACGAGAAACAAGAAAACTGCCAGATTGCCGATTAGCAAGTAATAGATACCCTTTCCTGTTTTCAGCATTAAAAAAAGTCCGAGCGACGCTAAAACCAGAATCACGACATTGACAGGCGAAGTAAGATATTGTCCGATGTATTCATTGTTAAAAAAAGTCCCCATCGGTTTATCATTAATTTTCGCAATGATACCTCCTACGAAAGATTTCATGACCACAAGCGTATCCGTAATAATAAAAGGACAGAAAAGTACGAAAGCGATAAAGATCATAAATATGGAAAAAGCCACATTTTGAATCTTTTTCCTGTTTGACAAAAGAAAAACGGCGCCTAAGAAAAAAGGCATAAAAAATGCAAAAATCAGCCGTTCTGCCAGAATCAAACCAAAAATTCCGGAATAAATTGCGATTTCCTTTTGCGTCAGCGAATTGCTGAATACCATACGGGCTACCAGCAGAATAAACAAATTTCCCGACAATGCTTCGGGCCTCAGCACAGGAGAGGTGTCCAGTACAAGCGTCGATGTGATGAAAATAATCGGCAGAAAAAGCCTTACCGGCTCTGTAAGCAAATCGTGATGTCGCCTGTAAATAATTACAGATGTTTTATACAAAAGAAAGCCCACCAGCAGGATTTGAACGGTCCTTCCAATCAAAATAAAGGGTTCGCGATCTGTTAAAAATTGATATGCCTGTAAATCGAAAATATCAAATATTGAAATCAGACCGGTCAAATTTCCTATGTTCTGAAGTGTTGCAAGGAAACAAGAAAGGCCAAAAGTTAAATAGTAAAACAACATGTGCGGAGCAGCGGGCCAGTCCAGTCCCCGGGGGGTGTTGCCATACCAGAGCAAAACTCCTGAGTCCGCAACGAAATTCTCATCGGTTGTGTAATACCCATGGAAAGGTGGGAAAATAACGCTGCAAAACAGCAACGAGAATATGACTAAACCCAGTATGGTGTACGTGATGGTTTTGCGATATTTAGCGGAAATCATGGCGTGAATTTCAATAAAAAATCAAATATGAAAAAGTAATTCTAAATTTGCACAAGCGAACATCGCAAAATTAGAATTACTTTATGCTAAAATTTATTTTCAGGTTTATTATTTTTCTGATAATCGTTGCCGGGATTGCGGAGCTTGTACTTCGTTATAAATATGGTTTTTGCAACGCTCCTCTTTACGTCTCAGATCCTGATTTTGAATACATTTACGCACCAAATCAAGAAGTAAAAAGATTCGGGAATGTTGTTAAAACGAACAATTTTTCGATGCGGAATGACCCGCTTTCGCCGGCAGATTCCATCGTAATACTTTTAATTGGAGATTCTGTTGTCAATGGAGGCAGCCTTACCGACCAGGATAGCCTTGCATCCAGTTTTCTTGAAAAAAGACTTTCTTCAACCCTACATACACGTGTTCGCGTTTTAAATATTTCGGCAGGTTCCTGGGGCCCAGACAATATCGCGGCTTATCTGAAAAAGTTCGGGTTATTTAAAGCCAAACTCATTTGCCTGGTAACAAGCAGTCACGATGCCCATGACATTATGGGGCATGAAAGCATCATAGGCATCGACCCTAACATGCCTGACAAACAGTACCCATCGGCCATTCTCGAAGTTTGGGAGCGTTATCAGTATCTTTATCCTTATTACATCGAATATTATTCTGCGAGGATTCCATTTTTCTCAACTCAAAAAGAAATTGATCCCGTAGCACAGAAACCCAAAACTGATTCTCTGGCGGTTAAAATAGAGGCTAAAAGAGAGGAAAAAATTATATCAGAAAAGCCTTCCGATGGCGGCATCCGCAAGGACGGGATAGGATTTAATCCAGGTTATGCTGAGCTGGTGAAGATGGCTAAGGATAATCACATCCCATTTTTCATCTATTTGCATCCGGAAATTTCAGAAGTTGAAGCCGGTAAATTTAATGATCAGGGGGATGAAATTATTTCCTTTGCAAAGGAAAATCAGGTGCGGCTTGTAAACGAATTTGATTATGGCATCACGACCAAGCTTTATAGAAAAATGGATGTGGTGCATTTCAACAATACCGGACAAGTGTTTCTGGCTAATAATTTGTATCCTCTTTTTCTCGACTATCTAAATAAGAAGCAATAATGCGTGTACTGGTTATCCACAATCAATTATGGGCGCATTACAAGTCAAAGCTCTTTTTTGAAATCCATGAGTGTTTGAAAAAAGAACAGCCCGAAAGCACCTTCATGGTTGTGCATATCGCCTTACATGAGGCTAGCCGCAGCGTCATGAAAGATGATGAAAACTTTCAGTACGATTATCCGTACCAGGTTTTATTTAATCGAAGTCTGGATACCGTAAACTTTAAAGAGCGATTACCAGCGTTGTTAAAAGCTTTCGACGATTATAAACCGACTGTTTTAAACGTAACGGGCTATTTTGATTACGCGCAAGTTTTGTTGATGATCTATGCCCGGATGAAAGGGGTTAAAGTGGTACTTTCTTCGGAGTCATCGACGATGGACCATAACAGATCGGCTTTGAAAGAAAAAATAAAAAGCTGGATTGTAAACCGTGCCGATGCATTTTTCTGTTTTGGGAAATCATCAGCTAGCTATCTTTTGTCGCTTGGCGTAAAAGAATCGCAGATAGCAGTGCGGCATGCTGCGGTAATTGATGAAGACATAATCAGAAACAAATATACAGAGGCCAAATCCCGGATTTCTTCTGATTCATCTTGGAACAGAAAATTCGTTTATGTCGGCAGGCTTGCAGAGGAAAAAAACCTGGAAATACTCATTGAAGCCTATAAATCCGTTAGTAAAAAAGCACCAGGTGCACCATGGGATCTGCTTTTCGTAGGAGATGGGCCTATGCGACAAAGGCTTGAATTATTGTCTGGTTCTTATCTTTCCGACAATCGCATTAAGTTTGCCGGGGGGTTTCCCTGGTATGAGGTCCCAAGCTGGCTTTCAAACAGTGACGTTTTGGTTTTGCCAAGTAAATCTGAGCCCTGGGGGCTGGTGGTGAATGAAGCGATGGTTTGCGGAATGCCCGTTATCGTCTCTGAAAAATGTGGATGCGCCGAGGATCTGGTCGTTAATCAAAAAAACGGATTTACATTTGATCCCGAAAGTCAGTTAGCACTTGAAGCAGCATTGTTGTCATTTATTGAAAACCCGGAAAAGATACCGGTGATGGGCCAGCAATCTCTAAAACTCATACAACCATTTTCATCAAAAAACGTAGCAAAAGAAATGGTAGCCTGCTATAAGAAACTTGACGAAAATTCTAAATAACCGTCACTTATCTCAGTTACCTTATTCAAATAATTATGCGAATTTTAAATATTTGTGCCTATACATGGGCAATTGGAGGCCCGGCGAGAATTATTTACGACCATACTACCGAAGTGTTGAGACAAGGACATCAGGTGGATATTTTAAGTCCGATGACCCCTGGCGAGAAAATGTATCCCGCACCAGAAGGTTCCCGGCTGATTCCATGCAAACGGACCACACCGATCAGTAACTTTTACCGCGAATTCTCCATTGAAATGTATGATTTTCTGAAAAAAAACATTCAGGAATATGATATCATTCACATGCACGGGATCTGGCATTTCGGAAGCCTGGCTCCTTTTCTTATCCCGCATAAAGCTGCTCTGGTCATCACCATCCACGGTCTGCTCGATAAATGGGCGGTTGCGCATAGCAAATGGAAAAAAGATATTGTTACGGCGCTATACCAAAAAAGAATTCTTGGGAAAGCTGACCTCATTCAAATCAATAATACGGACGAGGAGGAAGATGTGATCCGTTATTTGGGGTACCGGCCTGCCAATATGGTGATTGTTCCAAACGGAATGAAAGTTGCGGAGTATGTAACTCTGCCTGAGAAAGGTACTTTCAGAAAAAAGCACGGTATTTCACCTCAACAGCAGATGATCCTTTTCATGGGTCGGCTTAATATAAAAAAGGGGCTGGATCTGCTACTTCCAGCGTTTAAACAGGTTTACGAGAAATTGCCGGACGCTGTTCTCATTTTAGCGGGCCCTGATGATGGCTACCAGGCGGAAACGGAGGAATTCATCAGAAAAAACAATCTTGAAGACCGAGTTAAGCTTGTTGGAATGCTTACCGATACAATTAAAAAGGAAGCACTTTCCGATGCAGATCTTTTTGTGTTACCTTCTTATTCCGAAGGTTTTTCGATCGCGGTCCTGGAAGCCATGACTTCAAAAGTTCCGACACTGGTTTCTGATCGCGTTGGATTTGGTGACTATATCAAAAAATACAATGCGGCATATCTGACGCCTTTGAATAGTGACGGCGTTGCGAAAGGACTTCTTAAAATATTGCAAGATAAAAATTACGCAGAAGAATTAAAAAATCAGGCTTTCAAGATGGTAACTGATAATTTTGATATAGCTGTCGTAGCAAACCAATTATTGGAAGAGTACAAGAAAATTAAAAAAATGTAATTACCTTTGGCGTAGATAAAACATACACTACAACTTAATCCCCACAATCCGAGTCCAAAATATGGTTGATTTATCCGTCATCATTTTAACGAATAATGAATCAAAACACATCGGGCGTTGCATCAAAAGCCTTTTGTTGGTTACGGATAAAATTTTCATCATTGACTCCTTTTCAACGGATGACACCGTTGCCATCGCGGAAAGCCTCGGTGCGGTAGTGGTTCAAAATCCGTGGGTGTCTTATGCCTTCCAGTTTAATTATGGAATCCAAAACAATCCGTTTCAAACGAAATGGCTGATGCGGATGGATGCCGACGAATACATTACTCCCGAACTTGCAGAGGAACTAAAATCTTCACTTTTTTCAACGCCTGAAACCATTACCGGTTTGTATGTTAAAAGACGCGTGGTTTTTATGGATCAGTGGATCAATCACGGCGGATATTATCCGATATGGCTTTTGCGGATCTGGCGGCGTGGTATTGGGGTTTGCGAAGAATTGTGGATGGATGAACATATTAAACTGAGCAGTGGCACAACCGCGCAGCTTGAAAATGATATTGTTGACCACAACCTGAATAACCTGACCTGGTGGACTCAGAAACATAATAATTATGCAATACGCGAAGTAATTGATTTATTGAATATAAAATATAACTTTGGTAATAAGGAGACTGTAACGCCGAAATTCTGGGGAAGCCAGGAACAGCGGACACGTTTTCTTAAAATCAAATACGCCAATCTTCCTTTATTCACACGCCCGTTCATGTATTTCCTCTTTCGGTTTGTTGTTAAGGGTGGTTTTTTGGATGGAAAAAAAGGATTGATCTGGCATTTTCTTCAAGGATTCTGGTACCGCTTTTTGGTCGATGCCAAGATTTTTGAGGTATATCAGCGTGCTGGAAAAGATAAACAAAGTATTGTTTCACATTTTAAGACAGAATATGGAAAAGACCTCCAAAGCCCAAACCAATCTGTCAAGTTATAATAACAGCTGGTATAAACCCGGGAGTAAAATAAAACAACTTTCATGGTTTATAGCAGGCAGGATTTTCGTCAATACACATCTTCCGATACCCGTAAGCATTAAGATATTTGTTTTAAAAATCTTCGGTGCGAAAATTGGAAAAAACGTAATGATAAAACCAAAAGTGAATATTAAATATCCTTGGTTTTTAACCATTGAAAACGACATTTGGATTGGTGAAAATGTGTGGATTGACAACCTCACAAACGTTACTTTATGCAGCAACTGCTGTCTTAGCCAAGGAGCTATGTTACTGACTGGAAATCATGACTTCACCAAAAGTTCATTTGATCTGATCACCCAGCCTATCACCATTGGTACTGGTGCCTGGATCGGTGCAAATTCCACTGTCTGTCCAGGTGTAACTGTTCATTCTCATGCAGTTTTAACCGTCAATTCCGTGGCAACAAAAGACCTGGAAGCTTATGGCATTTACCAGGGAAACCCTTGCACATATATCAAAACAAGACACATAACACATTGAAAATAAGTATTATAACCGTAGTATTCAATGGTGTTTCGACCATAAAACATTGTATCGAATCCGTGTTAAGCCAGGATTATGATTCGATTGAATACATCATCGTCGACGGAAATTCAACCGATGGGACTAAGGAAATTGTAGAATCTTATGGCAACAAGATCAGTAAATTTCTAAGTGAGCCGGATAAGGGGATTTATGATGCGATGAATAAGGGAATTGAGCTGGCAACCGGAGATGTGATCGGTATTTTAAATGCGGATGACTTCTACGCAGATCAAACGGTAATATCAAGCATAGCAAAAACTTTAAAATCAACAGGTTCAGAGGGTTGTTATGCCGATCTTGATTACGTTGACGGGCAAGACAATTCAGTAATCAAACGAAAATGGGTCTCGGGCCCATACACGCAGAACTCTTTTCTGATGGGCTGGATGCCTCCCCACCCTACATTTTTTGTTAAAAAAGAATGTTATAATAAGTTTGGAAAGTTTCGCCTGGATATGGGCAGTGCGGCCGACTATGAGTTGATGTTACGTATGATTTACAAGAATGGTATAAAGCTTGCATACGTTCCCAAAGTAACGGTAAAAATGAGAACCGGAGGTGTAAGCAACAGTACTTATAAAAACAGGATTGAGGCAAACAAAAATGATAGAAAAGCCTGGAAAATAAACGGTTTAACACCCAGGTTTTTCACCCTTTGGCTAAAACCTGTTCGTAAAATTGTACAGTTTTTATAAATCCAATTAACAAAAAACACACACTAAACCTTAAAATAATCACACAAGGCCTTTAAATAAGTATTTTGACAATGATGGGACGTTGAAGTTATTATTTCCCAAATTAATTCGTCAAATTTGAAGTACTATCAGATTCAAATATTATTTGATCAGGTCATTAGTAACAAAGCATATGGAATTACAGCTACCAACATATATAATAAGCGAGGGAGGATTTAATAGTATGGTGCATCACGATGTTTACCAATGTATTCTCTCTTTCCTGATTGCGTGTTTCCTATCTATTATTTCCATTCCGATCATTATCAATCTGTCAAACTTACTTCATCTGACAGCAAAACCAGGATTTAGAAGTTCGCATCAGACGGAAACTCCAACATTGGGTGGGATTGCCATATTTGCTTCTACATTGATCGCCTATTTTTTATGGCCGCATTCTGAAAATATAGTTGACTCCAATCTCATTAGTTTATCGATGACTGGTGTAATTATCCTGTTTTTCCTGGGGCTTAAAGATGATATTCTGGCGCTTGATTCTACAAAGAAACTGCTGGTCCAAATTTGTGCATCGCTGATACTTGTGGCGATGGGCAATTTCAAGGTTGATAATTTCTATGGTATTTTTGGCATTCACCAAATCCCTTACTACGTAAGCATTCCGCTTACGGTTTTTATTTTCATAGCCATTATCAACGCCATCAATCTGATCGATGGAATTGACGGCTTAGCCGGAGGGATCAGTCTGATTGCGGGGGTAGGTTTTGGTATATGGTTTATCTTGAACAACCACTTCTCATTTGGATGTCTGGCTTTCGCGATGTCCGGCTCACTACTTGGATTTCTGCGATTTAACTTTTCCAAAACGAGCAAGATATTTATGGGTGATACCGGATCGTTGATCATCGGTTACCTCCTTTCGATTTTCGCAGTCGAATTTTTGTCTTTAAATGTTGGATATAAAAATGACAGCACTGCGTATTTCAACGCTCCCATCATTGTAATGGTTTTACTGATCGTCCCTATCTTTGATACCTTGCGTGTCTTCATCGTGCGCATTGTAAAGGGCGGATCTCCGTTCATTGCGGATAGAAATCACATGCATCATATCCTTATTGACTCAGGTCTTAACCATTTTTGGGCTTCCTTCACCCTGTGGATGGTTACGATTTTAAATACAGTTTTGTTTTTTGCCTTCCACGGAGATATTTCAAATACGGCTTCTCTTTACATCTACATTGGTATGTTCGTAGCCTACATGGTTTTGGCCTATTACCTAAAAAGAAGAAGCGTCGAAATCAAGGCCCGTAAAAACATTGTGAAACCGACAACTTTTGAAAGTAAAGAAATACCTTCCGGCAAAAAGCTATTTAAGGACTTATAATTTTAAAGTTGAAAGCAAAAGGCGGCCTCTATTGAAGCCGCCTTTTGCTTTTTTTAAGACAAAAAATTATTCTGCACTAAGTTCCTTGTCAATGACTGCGATTAAAGCATTAATCTCCTTCTGCACCGTTTCCAGTTGTTTGTCTGTCATCGGACTTTGTATTTCAAGGATATTAGCCTGAAGTTGATCACGTTCTTTGGTAAGCTTATCTTGCTTTTCTGTCAAGCGTTTTTTAGTATCCCCATCTGCTGATACCAATTTCTCATTATTCTTTTTTAAACGCTCATTCAGTTTGCCTTCCTTTTCTCGTAATGAAGTCAGATACTCATTTTGCTTTGCTGACAATTTCTCGCTAGCCTCCTCCAGGTCTTCTTTGACTTTTTTCATGTCGCTCGAATCAGTTTCCTGAGGTACCATCTTATTCGCCTCTTCTGCCTTTTCCAAAGCCTCCTCTTCCGCATTTGCCAGCTCTTTCCGATCTTTGTCAGTAGAAGAATTACAAGCTGTTAATAGCAGTGCAGAAGCTAATAAAGTATTCGAAAACAATAATATGACTTTCCTTTTCATCTCTGTTGTTGTTTGATTTCTCCACATCCCCGAAAATATAATACCATCCACTTTAATCCCTTGATTAATTGGATTTTGTAGAAAACAGTATACTAATTGCTGACAATCGTAGACGAATCGGATAAATAATGAGAAGACGGCGTCAAGTAGTTTACTGGCACAGAGAATTGATTAAATGCAAAAAAGGAGAATAGCAAAAAAAACCGCCTGGAATAATTCCAAACGGCTTTTTCATTTGTTGACTAAAATTAATTACCCCAAGTTGGATTATATAATTTGCTGTGAATTGCTTTCAATTTAGCTTCCGGCATTTTGATAACCTTTCTGTCATAAGTCATCAAACCATTTATCTCAACCTCAACATCTGTGGTTTGTGTGTACACTGCGGCTGATAAGCCTCGTTTAATTAAGGGTTCGAAACGATCAATGAAAGTTTCGTATTTGTTATACAATTCTTCTTTCGTTTTAAAACTCTGGTATCCCCAATTATCTTTTTGCTGCCAGGTATGCTGATCAACCGGTAAACCTAGTCCGCCAAATTCTCCAAGAACGATCACTTGTTTCTGTCCAAACAGATCTGGGCGAGGCATAACCGGAGCAGGGTAGTGATGAAGATCCATGATGTCGCCCACCGGGAAAAAGTTTCCACCACTCGCGCTATTTACCAGGCGGCTTGGGTCATATTCCTTCGTCCAGTTAGTAATTTCACCAGTTTTAAATTGGCCCCAGGCCTCATTAAACGGAACCCAAACGACGATGCATGGGAAATTATGATTCGCATCCATAATCGCCTTCCATTCGGTTTTAAAAATATTCTCTGATTCAGGCGTCCGGTCGCGTTCCGTTTCATTGCCAGTTATGCCCGGGTTAGGCTCCCAATGATTTCCCATATCTCCGCTCGGCATATCCTGCCAAACAAGCATGCCAAGTTGATCACAATGGCGATACCAGGTTGCGGGTTCAACCTTTACGTGCTTGCGGATCATATTGAAACCCATTTCTTTGGTCTTTTCAATATCAAATTTCAATGCTTCGTCAGTCGGTGCTGTATATAAGCCGTCCGGCCACCAACCCTGATCCAGAGGGCCATACTGAAAAACGAATTTATTATTTAAAAGCATCCGCTGAATTCCATTCTGATCCGGTTTCATGGAAATTTTACGCATGGCAAAATAACTCTTTACTTCGTCAACAACTTTGCCTTCTCGTACAAGCGTAATCTTTAAATCATATAGTGTCGGACTTTCCGGCGACCATAACTTTGGGTTTTTAATAGTTAAGACAGCATCCTCTTCCGGAGAAACTTCATTCTCAGAGATTTGTTCCGTCCCTTCCAAAGCGATTATTTTAACAACATCGTCCGGCAAAGCATTTTTTATGACAGACTTTATCGTGATTGTCTCCTTATCAATATCCGGAGTATGTTTTGTTGACGTAATGTAACTTGTCGGAACGGTCTCCAGCCAAACCGTCTGCCAAATGCCGGTCACAGGCGTATACCAGATACCATTCGGATTTTTTATCTGTTTGCCACGCGGCTGAGGGCCATCACTGCTAGGATCCCAAACGCGCACTGCAATATCCTGATTTGTACCCTTCACCAGAAATGAGGTAATATCAACAGAAAACGCGTCGTATCCACCTTTGTGAGAACCTGCTTTTTTACCATTTACGAATACATCACACTCCCAGTCGACCGCGCCGAAATTTAAAAGTACGCTTTGGTTTTTTAATTTTGAAGAATAAGTGATTGATCGCTGATACCATAAAACACTGTCTTTACCAACTGTTTTGCCCACACCTGAAAGCGCAGATTCAACAGCAAATGGAACAAGTATTTTCCCTTGAAAAGCCGATGGTTTGACATCAGAAGAAGCCTTCGGCAGAATTGAATAATTCCAAAGCCCATTGAGATTCACCCAGTTTGCCCTTATCAGTTGCGGGCGGGGATACTCCGGATGTGGAGCCGAAGCGTTTACTTTTTCTGCCCAGGGCGTCGTGATTTTACCCGGAACAATCTTCCAGGTATCGGACTGCTGAGCATTGACCAAATTAAAAGACAAAGCGGTATACAACGCAATGCCGGCGAGCAATTTTTTCATTCAATATTTTTAGGTTTGTAACCAGGAAACTTAGCACTGATAAAAGTTTATTTCACGCCAACTCTACTGTGCAACAAAAAATATCTCGCAAACTAGAAACTTAGATTAAACGCTATCAGCGCATTAAATTTTTAATATTTTAAAAAGAAAAAATAAGGTTGAAATCTAGTTAACAATTCTGCTATATTGCAAATACGAATTGTTTCATTTGTTTCGTTGAAGAGTTACATATACACTTCTTGACGAAAAACCCTGTTCTTTATGCAAACTTTTTACAGAGCACTTTTCTTTATACTCATATCAGCCTCTTTCGCTTCTGCAACGCATTTGTTGGGAGGTGAAATAAGGGCGACCAATCTGGCCGGACTTACTTACAGAATCTCTGCCCAGATTTATTTCGATGCACTTGGAGGCGGTCCGGCCACGGATTCTCAAAAAACAATTGAGATATGTTTTGGAGATGGTAGCACCGCAATTGCCAATCGCAGTAGTCTGACCGCTTTGACTAGTGAGTTTAAGGGAATTTCTGTGGGTGTTTATGAGGTCACGCACACCTACCCTTCTACCGGGCTTTTCCAGATTTCATCTGCAATTGATAACAGATCTATGGGAATCATCAATTACAATGATGATTCGACACCCATGTTTCTCTGGACGGTAATCAATACGCAGTTCTCGAACAGCACCCCGATCTTATCATCTCCCGTTACAACAGCCGGCGCAAAACAGATTTTGAAGATTGATCTGAAACCAACGATTTCAGATTCTGACAGTATATCCGCTCATTTACAAAAACTAAGTGCTCCCTCTCCCGGGACTTGTGGCGTACGGATGCTGGATGAAAAATATATATTCCCCAATGACGTGGTAAAAAAGGGGACTTTTTCCCTTGATCAGATTGACAAAAAATTAATCTGGAATGCGCCTGAGGCTTTGGGTACTTACATCTATGCGGTTGTCATCGATGAGTGGAGGGATGGAATTAAAATTTCTGAAACATACCGTGAAGGTATTATCACGGTAATCGAAAAAGATGGTCCAACAGTAGAGATTCCTGCTTATCAACCAGCGACAACAACCGGATTAATAGCTGGAAACCCCGACGGAGACTATTCTGAACTCACGCTTGCGCTAAGTGCTTATCCGGTTCCTACTCAGGATTATCTGACTGTAAAAGTGGAAAGCAAATACGCCACAACCTTAAAAATACAATTGATAAATCTTGAAGGGAGAGTTGTACAAGAAATTAACACAACTTCACCAACTGTCGAATGGAAAGACCAACTTGATCTTCGCCAGCTGACCAGCGGACTTTATATTATCAAAGCATCCGATGAAAATGGTAAGTTCGTAACAAGAAAGGTTGTGCGGTAAACCATTTGTAATTTGAAAACACCTCTCTCCATATTACTTCTCGGGTTACTCATCTTCAATACTTTGGGTTTTTCGATTTATAATATATGGGAGGCAGATAATCCCAGTTCAGGTGGCACATCACCGGGTACTGACGATATTGTCCTGAAAATCCCACTTCAACTGCCATACCTTACTGACTGGCAAAGCGCAGAACCTTCCGACGAGGAAATTCTCAGGGGCAACGAGTATTATAAAGTTATGTCCAAACAAATCTTCAATGACACGCTTTATGTCCATTGTCAATTCAGCCAAACATCCCGGGAACGTTTCTGGACGCTTGTCTCTACGTTTGAAGACGGTTTAAAAACCGACAACCATAGTCACAAAAGCGACTCCGTAAATCTTCTCAAAAATTTCCTGAAAGAATACATGGCCATTGGCCGTAAACATATCTTCTACTTTTTCGAGTGGAGCGAGCCTACACGCTTTGAATATATCGTATCCAGCGTGATATCGCCCCCTGGAAGTATTCAGTCTCCACCGCCGGATCTGGCCTAAATATCCTGTTGTACTAATTTTAAGAAGCCTGAACCTTCAGAACGGTTGCGTCATGTTATGCGCTGCCTATTAGGGCTTTTTCACCATTCTGGTATAATTCACTGGTTTGTTTTGCTTGAAAAATGGCAAAATGATCGTGCGTGATATCGTAAATCCCCATTTAATCAGTTATGTATTGTATATACGCTACTAAAATTAAAAGTAATATCCTCTCTCAGCTTGCCAGAACTGGACTATTCTCCTGTATACTTATCTTGCTTTCACTGACATTATCCTTTTCTCAAAACTCCATTTCAGGAAGAATTATCGGCACAAATGGTGCCGGAATTGAAGGGGTCAATATCCGTGTTATAGAAACAAAAAAAGGCACAAATACGGACAGTGAAGGCTTTTTTCAATTCAGTAATATTTCTTCAAACGATGAAACATTGAATATTTCTTCAATTGGTTTTCATTCTCAAAAAATAAATATCAGCTCATTCGCTGATCAGAAAAATTATCTGACAATAACCTTAAAGGAAGATATCCGCAGACTGGATGAAGTTGTTATTGAAGAAAAAAAGAACAGCATACAGGTTGAGCGCCTGCCCGACATGCATGATTTCCTGTTACCGGCTGGAAAGAAAAACGAGGTGATCCAGTTGGGAGGCGTTAATGCTAACATTTCCGAAAAAACAGCAAGACAAATTTTCGCAAAAATTCCGGGTGTTTTTGTATACGACATGGATGGAAGCGGTAATCAGATCAACATTTCCACACGTGGACTGGACCCGCACCGCTCCTGGGAATATAACATTCGGCAAAACGGAATCATCACAAATTCTGATATGTACGGCTACCCTGCCAGCCATTATAGCCCGGCGATGGAATCCATTGAACGAATCGAGCTGGTCCGGGGATCTGCATCTTTGCAATATGGGGCGCAGTTCGGAGGTATGATCAACTATGTAACCAAGCAGGCAGACACAACAAAGTCTTTCTCTTTTGAAACTGTCAATTCTGGCGGATCATTCGGACTTTTCAGCTCTTACAACGCAATAAGCGGCAAAGTTGGCAAACTGACCTACTCGGCCTATTACCAGAAGAGACACTCGGATGGATATAGAAAAAACTCCAAATCTGACGCTGAATCTCAGTTTGCTAGTTTGACCTATGAATTCAATAAGTCTCTCAAAATTAAGGCTGAGCTAGGCCGGTCATCCTATATTTATCAAATCCCCGGACCATTGACTGACGCAATGTTTGAGCAGGATTCCCGTCAGGCAACAAGATCAAGAAATTATTTCAACCCTGATATTTATATTCCTTCCGTTGTGGTGGACTGGAAAATCAGTCCAAATACCAAACTTCGTTTAACCAATTCCGGCGTTTACGGAACCCGGAATAGTGTAATGTTTGATGCATTCGCCAATATTCCCGATGCGATCGATCCGGCAACCAATCAGTATAAAACGAGGCAGGTTGATATTGACAATTTTAAAAGTTTCACTTCTGAGTTACGGCTCGTTCATCAATATAAAATTGCCGGTATGCCCAACTTTATCTCAGGTGGTATCCAATTGATGAAAAATAATCTGCGTCGCCGACAGTTGGGAAAAGGAACATCAGGAAATGATTTTGACCTGACTTTGACAGATCCTTTATGGGGAAGAGATTTGCAAATGAAAACAACCAATGTGGCCTTCTTCATCGAAAATCTCTTGTACATCACCCCGAAATTTACAGTATCGCCAGGATTTCGTATAGAAAGCGGCACCACTAATATGACCGGCACAATCACATATTATCAGCCGGAATCTCTTCCTAATAGTATCAAACATAAATTTCCGCTTTTCGGTATCAGTTCTCAATACAAACTATCCACAGAAAGTAAAATTTATGCAGGTTTTTCACAAGCATACAGGCCCGTCGTTTTCAAGGATATAATTCCTGGCTCTGTTTTGGAGCAAGTTGACAAAAACCTGAAAGATGCGACCGGATATAATTTAGAAGCAGGAATCAATGGCCGTTTAGGTCAGGTATTTTCTTATGATCTGAGTGTTTTTCAAATGCTGTACAAAAACAGAATGGGCACCTTGGCCCTGAATGATGACATGGGGAAAGCATATATCCTACGTACAAACACGGGAAATACCATGACAAAAGGGATTGAAGTATATGCAGAATATAAACCGATCACGAGCAGTGATCGAAAAAATTCAAAAACTGAGTTTTCCGTCTTTACTTCAACTTCATTTTTTGATGCGCACTATCTTAAAGGTAAGTCCATCGTAAATAATGAAAACGCGGATGTGAAAGGAAATAAATTGGAAGGAGTTCCAGCCTTGATCAGTAGAAATGGATTGCAATTAACTCATAATAAGTTGTTTGTCACACTTCAATATAGTTTTGTAAGCGAGCTGTATTCCGACGCACTTAATACTGTGGAGCCTTCCGTTAATGGTGCAAGAGGTAAGGTGCCGTCATATAGTATATGGGACTTTAATGGCACGTGGCGTGTTGCAAAAAGCTATACTGTCCGATTTGGTGTAAATAATTTTCTCAATAAAAAATATTATACAAAACGCCCTAACATGTATCCCGGACCTGGGATCTGGACATCCGATGGACGGAGCATTGTAATCTCCTTCGGAATCAAAATCTGACACGGAAAAATCCGTGTCAAAAATTGTCATCATAGGTTAATAATTCAGACAAACGGCTGGTCTTTGACTAGTCGTTTTCTTTTGTTATCTAAGATGCAAAAATATTCGCTCACTTGACCGATTTTTATCGCTTTGTAATCTAATTCAGAATTATTTAAAACTAGCAAAACAAAAAAGTGCAATTAAATTAATTTTGACTGGTCAATTCCCGAATCACCAGATTGCTTCGGTCAGTTTATTCCAGGCACTGATCTATACAGTTCAGAAACGTAAAGCGAAAAGAACTCAAATATATCCGGGTCAATTACCCTTTTCAAGGTCAATAGCAGAAATTTTTTCTTTAAAAAGCTGGCTTCTCAGCAGCATTTCTTTAATCATATCCAGATGCGTGTAGGTAATCATGTGACCTGCATTATTAAGAAAAATGTACTGCGCTTTCTTACTTTTAATATGTTTTTTAGCAAAGTCTATGTTCGTAGGATCGGCAATCCAATCGTTTCCTCCTTGTATGACTGTCGTGGGCAGCAATAGATTTTGCCATACGGGCAACAACTTTTTGAGCTCTTCCGAATGACTATATTTTTCGGCCGTCGCTGTGTTAAAGGCACCTGGTAAAAAAAGCTGTATAAGTGCGTTTCTTCCCCATTTTGAGAACCAATAGAATTTTTCTTTATCAGGATCAATTACCGGAGAAACCATGATAAGTTCCTTGACCTTTTCAGGAACCAATGTGACCATTTTCGCCGCAATCGGGGCGCCATACGACCGTCCGAGCACGATGACCTTTTGATCCGAGTGATTTAGTTCAAAAACTGGCAACAATGCTTTGGCTTGGGTAGCGATCGAAGTGACATATTTACGTTTCTTTTTCATTTTCAACGCAGATTTTCCATATCCTACTCTGTCAACGGAAACGATGTGAAAATGTTTTTGAAGATCTTCATCATCCATCAAATTCATATAACCCCACAATGAGCCTGGTGCGCCATGAATCAACAAAAGCATGGGTAACGTGTCCGCTCCTACACTGGCTACACATAAGGAAAGCGTGTCATTTTTTATGATCTTAATCTCGGGCTTAATTGCTTTTGACGCATAGTGTTTCCGCACCTGTTTTTCAGAGATCAGGTAACGGGAAAAACAGGATGTAAGAAGAACCGACAGAATTAAAATAATTAAGCCGGATCGAAAATGTTTAACACAAATCATAAGCTTCCGTAATGTTCCAAAGAATTTATACCTTCACGCTGGTATTTCATCTACGTTAAAAATTAGGCAAAAAACATTTTTACCACAATAAATTCAAAAGAATTAATCAAAATATAATTTTTATACAACATTTTTTGTTCAAGATATACTGTACAAAAATAATGCCGTCCTTTCTGAAAACGCAGTACCAATAAAATAAGGAGTAATGACAGACCACCAGCAAGAATTATTTTTTCAAAGACTGAATGAGCAAAATGTCAATTTTCAATACAAATTGCCATCTAGGCAGGATGCAGGACTTTTCATTCAACGGTTGATTAATTTTTTATTCCCTATCAGCCAGGATTGTCAGCAAAATGAGCGCGCAAAGGATATGCAAAGCGCATTTCTGGAATTGCGTAAAAGACTGGATTGTATGCTCACTCCTCTTATGCCGCAGCTTGAGCGAAATAAGGAAGAAATTATGGATACCGTTTTCGCAGGGATTCCCGAAATTTATGAAATGCTTTTGAAGGACGCCAAGTCAATTACCGAGAACGATCCGGCATCTGTAAGTATGGAAGAGGTGATTGCCCTGTATCCGGGTTTTTCGGCAATCGCGACTTATCGGGTGGCGCATAGTTTCGCTAAGTGTGGCATTCCTCTGTTGCCTAGAATGCTGACAGAATATGCCCACAGCCAGACCGGCATCGATATTCACCCTAATGCTGTCATTGGGCACTCATTCTTTATCGATCACGGAACAGGTATTGTCATCGGCGAAACAACACATATTGGCAACAATGTAAAATTGTATCAGGGAGTTACTTTGGGAGCAACACATGTTTCCAAATCACTGGCGTCAAAAAAACGGCATCCAACAATCGAAGATAATGTCGTGGTGTATGCCAATGCAACGATTTTGGGAGGAGATACCGTGATAGGACACGATTCAGTGATCGGCGGTAATGCCTGGCTAGTGCATGGCGTACCTCCGTATTCGATGGTTTATCACCAAAGCAAACTGGAAGTACGCCAGCAAACAACCTCTGCTACATAATACTTTTTATAAACCTTCTGACGCCCTCCATATAGATCGGTTCCGCCTGTGCGAAAGCGTATGATGGCTGGGTTGTCATGGTAATCGATACAAAACCATAGGTCAGGCACCACCACTCATAGTACGTTTTTGTAACAGCTTCTCCGGATTTTGGACGTAACACAGCGATCATTTCCCAAACGGGATTGTCCCGAATGTTCATCGCCTGAGAATACACGCGTTTAGAATCACAATAGGCGCCTTCAAGGTTAAACATAACCTGATATATTTCCGGATTTTGCACCGCAAACGCCCAAATAGAACGCGCAACCTCTGTGAGTTGCTTTTCCGGGTTTCTGAAATGACTTTTGATTTTTATGAATTCAGCCTGAAGGAAATCAAAACCTTCTACTCTGATCGCTTCAAGTAATTTATCCTTACTTTCAAAATATTCATACAAAATTGGCGGGCTATATTCAATAACCTCAGCGATTTTACGAATCGAAACGGCGGTCCACCCATCTTCGCGGGCTATTTCTTTGGCTGTTTTGACGATATCGGAACGTACCTGAGTTCTCAGCCGTTCTCTTCGCTCTACTATTCCCATATTTCGTATTCCTGTTTGTTATTTGAGATACAGTTGTATACTTTCAAATATAGTCATAACCTTCTTACATCTCAAGGACATTTTGGACTGATAAGAAGTCAAACACTGGTAAATTAGGAGCGGATTTTCAAAAAGTATAGCCTCATTAATTCAAAAACGCCATGTTGAATATACGTTTTCGATCTAAAATTTATTCTAAAAAACTCAAAATATTTATTCTGCCTTACGAACCGCTCCGTTTCTTTCAAGTCGCTCGGCCAGACGATAGTTGGCTTCCTGAGCCCGAACTTTCGGAGTCGCCGGATCGTATGGAATTCTCAAATTATTTTGATATAAATCCAGACGGACTGCTTTCTGATTGTCGTTCAAATAATTTTTCAGCACCTGTCGCATCTGCCCTTTAAGCACATCGTCGAGAATTGGGAAACAGACATCTATCCTGCGATGAAGATTGCGATAAGTCCAGTCGCATGAAGAAAGGAAAATCTCGTCATTTCCTCGGTTTCCAAAATGAAATATTCTGGTATTTTCCATGTAACGATCCACATGGCGACTTACCGTAATGTTATCACTAATCGAGGGAAGTCCGGGAATTACGCCACAGCTTTCGCTAATAATCACGTGAACCAAAACACCTGCCTTGCTTGCCTGATACAACTTATCAATCAAAGTATGGTCCTGAATCTGATTTAATTTGATGGTAATAAATGCTTTAAGCCCGGCATTTGAGTTTTTGATTTCCCTGTCTATCAGATCAACAAGCTTTTTCTGAATCGTGAACTGGGTCACTTGCAAAAAGTTGAAAGGGAGGTATTTATATTTTTTAGGTTCATCCTGCGTATAAAGATATCCAAACAACAATTCCAGTTCATTAGTAAGCTCGCGGTGGCTGGTCAGCAGGGCATGATCCACAAACTCACGGCTGGTTAATCTGTAAAAACCGCCCGTACCCAAATATGCATACCGCTCCCACCCTTTCTGAACACGGCGTTTTATCAGCGCCATCTTGGCATGAACCTTCAATCCCGGGACGCTGAAAATTATCTTCACACCGGCATCCCGCATTTTCCGGGACCATTGCATATTCTCATGTACGTCCAGTTTTGCGTTTAGTTCAACATAAGTTACCACACGCTTTCCATTCCTCGAAGCACTAATCAATGAGTTGAGAATAAATGAATTAGAACTGATTTTATACAACGAAACATGTATTTCTTTAACATAAGGATCAATCGCAGCTTCATTGAAAAGCCGAACGATGGGATCATACGAATGATAGGGTAAATGTAGAAGTTGATCAGCCCGCTGAATTGATTCAAAAACAGATTCCCTTTCTTCAAAATCAATATTCAGAATTGGCCTCTGGTATGGATAATCAAGCTTTTTTGAAAACGCAGGAAAATTTAAAAAATCCTGCATGTAAATATACTGCCCGCGTTCATGGAATTCGTTCATGAGCATCCCTGCTCGATGAGACAAATATTCCTTCATATACAGTGGCATACCTGATTCGTAAAAGAACTGCATCGGCTGCACAAAATTCCTTTTTTCAAGCTGCCTCAAAATCCGCTGAGCAGTGATCATCGGATACTCGTCTTCAATCGTCAGTTCTGTTTCTTTTTCAGAACGCAGAGCGTACGAATCAATCACCTCATATCCCGGAAATAAAACCTGCAGGTTTTCACGGATTATATCTTCAACAAAAGCCACATGCTTTTTTCCATCCAACTCGGGAAGCTCAATGAAACGTCCAAAAGGTTCCGTCGGAATATTGACAGTGGCATACCAGTCATCATCAGGATCCTCTCGTCTCACCAGCTGAATAACCAGATAAAGCTCTTTAGATTCAAAAAAAGTAATTTTAGAGTTCCTCCTTCCGTCCAGGAAAACAGGCTGCAAATACCGAAACAGCTTATCAATGAAAAACTTTTTGATAAAGGGCAGATGTTCCGGAGCGAACGACTCTTTAAAGTACAGGTGAATTCCCTGGTCGTTCAAAGCAGGTAAAATCCTGCTAACCAATATTTCGTTAAATTCTCTTAGCTGATTATCAACGGTTTCGTATACATGTTCTAAAAGTGATTCGGGATACACATTTAATTTTGAACGAATATCCTTGCTTACCTCGCCCATTGCAAGCAGATTCGGAATCCGTACCCGAAAAAATTCCTCAATCTGATACGAATACTGCCCCATAAATTTCAGCCGCTCACGGACGGGAACAGTGTCGTCGTTCGCTTCGATGAGTAGCCTGAAATTATTAGAAAGCCAGCTTAAATTAGTATCAAAATAGGGATAGGAAACATCAATCATGCAACAGCTCGAATTTTTTCTACAATATAATAAATGATTAAGTGATACAAAGAGCGAATGACAGAATGTTGGAATTTTCCATCATCCTGTCATTCGCAAGAGGATCACAAAATATCTTATTTACCCCACTGATCAGGTTGGATTCGCCATGCGCTCAAACTTTCAACCTGCTCCCGGGTAACGTAATCCAGTTCCACCGCAGCACTTATCAACGCGTCATAGTTGCTTAGTACGCTTAACTTAACGGCCTTTTCTTGAAAATTATTTTCAGCTATCTCGAACCCATAGGTAAAAATAGCCACCATCCCAGCGACTTCAATTCCTGCATTTCTAAGCGCATCAACAACTTTCAAAGAACTACCGCCTGTGGAAATCAGATCCTCTACGATAATTACGGACTGCCCTTTTTCCAATCTTCCCTCAATCTGGTTTCCCATGCCGTGTTTCTTCGGTTCGGGACGCACGTAAGCAAAGGGAAGTTCCAGAACGTCAGCGACCAAAGCCCCCTGAGCGATTCCGCCGGTGGCAACACCAACAACCGCATCCACATCCGGGTATTCTGACCTGATCAAATCAGCCAGCGCTTTCTTAATAAATGTACGCGTATCAGGAAAAGACAATGCCACACGATTGTCACAATAAATAGGTGATAACCAACCTGAGCTCCACTGAAATGGTTTATCAGGACTTAGTTTAATTGCTTGCGCCTCTAAAAGTAATTTTGCAACTCTGCTTGATATTGGGGTTTCCTCAGCCATTTTATTCGTCGGTATCTTCTTTCTTATTATTAGTAACCAGTAATTTATCAATTCTACTTTTATCCATGTCAATCACCTCAAAATCAAAATGCTTCCACTTAAATTTCTCACCGGTTTTTGGAATATTTTCAAGTACGTGAAGCACAAAGCCGCCCAGCGTATTGAAACCTATAAATTCTTTTCGATCCGCTTCCTGCATGTTCAGATCAAAATATTGAATAAAATCATCAAAAGGAAGCTGCGCGTCTATCAGGTAAGTTCCGTCGTCACGTTTAATAATTTCAGACTCTTCCTCATCCTCCTCGGAAATATTTCCAACCAGCGCATCCATGATATCATGCATCGTAACCACGCCGAGCAGTCCGCCATATTCATCCACGATAATCCCGAAATAAACTTTCTGCTCCTTGAATTTTTCCAACGCCTGATATGCACGGTTACTTTCTGGGAGATAAACCGGCTCGCGCAAAATATCTGTCAAATCAGCAAGTTTAGCTTCCAGATCCGTTGCGAGCAGATCTTTGATATAAATTAAACCGACAACATCATCCACCGTATCCCGGCAAACCGGATAAATTGAATGCCTGGATTCTAAAACTTTTGCCTTGTTTTCCTCAACCGTATCTTGCACATCAAGCCAGACAATTTCCTGGCGGTTCGTCATAAGCGAAGTAATTTTCCGGTCGCCGAGCTGAAAAACATTATGTACAATTTCCTGTTCAATTTCCTCGAACACACCGCCAGTCGTGCCTTCCTGGATAAGGCTTTTTATTTCTTCTTCCGTTACTGAATTTTCGCTTTGCTTAATATTCAATAATCGGATTATTAAATCACTTGAAAAACTCAGCAGCGAAATGAAAGGCGCAGTCGCCACCGAGATCAGGTTCATCGGACGAGCCATGAACTTTGAGATTGCCTCAGGATTAGCCATGCCAATTCTTTTCGGTACTAACTCACCCAATACAAGTGAAAGATAGGTAATCGCAACAAGCACAGTTCCGACTGCCAGGCTGTGGGCATACGGCTCCAGCAGTGGAATGTTTGTAATTATTTTTTCAAAGTCTGAGGTGATATTGTCACCACTGTACATACCCGTCAAAAGGCCGATTAATGTAATACCGATCTGAACCGTCGACAAAAATCTGTTTGGAGAATTTGCAAGATGAAGGGCAGCCTTTGCGCTAGAATCACCGTTGCGCGCTGCGGATTCGAGCCGGGATTTTCTTGATGATACCAGTGCTATCTCAGACATGGAGAAAATACCATTGAGAAGCACTAAAAGTAATATGATAAGGAGTTCCAAGAAATTATTATTTATTATTACTGCAAATTTATCAATAATAATCACTGTCTAAACTAAACTCTTTACTTAATTTTGCTCATCGACATCCGTACCCACAACAAATGACTATTTTTTTCGACGACCGTCCCTTCCGAATTGTACGGACAAATCAATTAACTGCGGCAGAAACCTCTGATTTTGATCACATTGTTGACCTGAGATTGGAGAAGCTTCAGCGGAGTATGCTCACAGGTCATGTTCTTTTTCTGAATGCAAATGCAACGACAGCTATTCAGGCAATTGGCTTACTTGAAAAAGAAATCCCGAAGCAGATGCTCTCGATTACGATGGCAACCCGCGAAAAGACTGAGGTGGAAGAAAAAGTAAAAGGTTTATATAAAGTCATTAAAGCAGCAGGAGGCGTTGTTGTGAAAGGTGATAAATGGCTTTTTATGTACCGCCGCAAAAAGTGGGATCTGCCAAAAGGTAAACTTGATAAAGGAGAAAACTCCAAAACTGCGGCCATTCGTGAAATAGAGGAAGAAACGGGTGTGAAAGCGCTTGTCCGCGATAAGATCTGCACGACCTGGCATACGTACACAATGAACAACAGCCGTATTCTGAAACGTACAAAATGGTATCTTTTCGACTGCCTGGATGATTCAAAGATGAGTCCGCAGGAAGAAGAGCAAATTGAAAAGCTTGAATGGTATACCCCAACAGAAGCTAAGTCCATCCTGATCAATTCATTCAGTTCGATCCGTTATGTGGTTGATCATTTGAAAAAAATTCAGAATCTGAAAGAGCAGTAAATCTTTGAGCTGCGCAAACCATTTGCGCAGCTCGATTTTTCAATTTTCACTAAGATTACATTCCATGTTTAAAGGCACGAAATTATATAGCATCTTCACAAATACATGTCCGAAATGCCAGACCGGTCGTTTCTTTCAGACAAACAACCCTTACAATCTCAAAAAATTCGATAAGCTGAATGACAAATGTGAGTATTGCAAGGAGTCATTCACAAGAGAACCAGGTTTTTACATTGGATCGATGTACGTCAGCTACGCGTTATCCGTAGGTCTGATGGTCGCTTTTTTTGTCGGTTTTGTCCTGATCCTGGACCTGGATATGTATTACGTATTGACAGGACTCGTGATATCCTACGTGATTCTGATCCCTGTGATGTTCCGGCTGGCGCGATTGATCTGGATTAATATTTTCGTGAAATATGATCCGGAAAAAGGCAGGGTTGCGAAAGAAGAGAAGAAATCTGTTACAGGAAAATAAATTCATTCAATAGCTCTAAACGACGTATTTTTGGCTATTGACAATACTATTAAAGTCCGGAATTTTTCAGCTCCCTAAGTTTATTTAATTCTGAAAGCGAATAGGGCAAAAAATCATCCACTCCCTGTCCATATCGATGTAGATCACGAATTATACTCGAACTGATCGGAGCAAGGTTAGGCGATGTTATTAAAAATACCGTCTCGATTTCTTCGTATACGAAACGGTTAACCTGAGCAATACCATTTTCATATTCAAAATCAGTCGTATTTCTCAACCCCCTCAGTAAAAATTTCGCACCTATTTCCCGCGCGATTCTAGCGGTAAGATCATTGTAGGTGATCACACGGACATTCTCTTCTTTCTCAAATGTCTTTTCGATCAACTCCTTCATTACATCCAGAGGAAAATAGCGTTGCTTACTGGAATTGTTTCCAATACCAACAACAACTTCATCAAAAAGTCTTAATCCTCTTAAAATAATATCTTCATGTCCTTTGGTAAAAGGATCAAAAGAACCCGGAAATAACGCTATTCGCTTCATAAAATTATAAGTACAGGAGAGCTACTGAATTTCTCAGTAATAATACCTAAATAAGTAAAATGAAAAACCGAAATCAGTCATTCTATTCACATTTTATGTATTAAAACAATGTGTGTTTAATTAAGACGACACCAGATAAGTATTAAACAGGCCGAAATAACGATGACCTGGAATATCCCCACAATGCGTGCTATATTTTAGCGTCGTTGGCCCATTGCCAATTTCAATATTGGGGAAAAACTTATTCAATTCCTCAAAAGATTCTGATGTGGGATTGACTTCTCCATAACAAAGAACTTTCATTTCTTCGGGAAGATAATTCAGTTCGTTAAGCGTAAAAAGTACGATGTATGCAAGTTCCTGCGGTTGGGAATATTTAAACCTGTTGCACAAGATAAGCTGCTGACTTTCGGTGACTATCAACGTAAAATACCCTTTTTCCAGATAAACAGATACCATTTTCAATTCCTGGTGTTCGGCGTGACTTACCAGCGCACCAATTATTAATGGACTTGTCAAGTGGTAAAACGATATATCTGACGATTCGAAGTGCATCGCCATCCAATCATACCAAACTTTCGGAATGCTGAAAACATTATTCGCGTGAACCAGGGGAATTTCGTGATATAACACGCGTTCCTCCTTGTCAACCGGATGCCCCAAAGCAAATTCCAGATAACTCGGAGCCGAATCTTTTTCAAAAATCAGCGTCGGTATTAAACTAAATGCGTGAGAATTAATTGATACCCGGACATTTTTCCAATGATTCGATGACCACAGCAAATGCCCTGTAAAAATCTTTTTTAATCTTTCAAAAACTTCATCCTGAGTCAGTACGACATCAAAGTTATAATCTTCCAGCCAGATACATTCCATCTTTTCATCCCGGACGATACAAAAACGTATGCGTCGCTCATCCACTTCAATGCATAACGTACAAAACGGTATTGCATCTGCATCAAATGAATTATCCCCCACTAAAAGTGTAGGAATTACTTCAATTGCCTGGTTTTCAATTTGTGCCACAATCTGATTTTAAGTGATTCTTAATAAATTTTATGCTTGTTTTCAATCCTGATTATTTATATATCCTTGCAATAAAAGAAGATCATTCAGGGTTTCGCATTTTTGAAATACATTATGCACTTGATTTTCGGGAAGTTGCTTTATTTCCTTCATAGTCAGGTAACGGACTTCCTGAAGAATCTGGTTTTCAGCCGAAAACTCGGGATCAAAGCCTTTCGCCATAAATCCTGAAACAATTTCCACCTTGAAGAAAATCTCAACCGCATGTAAAGGTGGAAGAATAAATTCATTTACAAAAAGCATCCGACCAACTTCTACTTCCAATCCGGTCTCTTCCGAAAATTCGCGGACAAGCGCAGCAGGAGCATTTTCTCCAAAATCCATTCCACCTCCGGGAGGACTCCAAAATGTATTTTCGGAGCCAACAGAAGTGTGTCGAACCAGTAAGATTTGATCGTCTTGTATACAGATCCCACAAACGCGTACACGCAGTCTGTTTCCGTATAAGTTTTGTAATGCTTGTTTTCCCGCTTCCAATTCAAATTATCATTGCAGCAACAAATATAAGGAACCTGTCAAGTTTGACAAGTTTATAGTTTGTAAGCAATAAGGTCTCCTCTCCCAAACCATTGCCCGGGATTAGACTTTTGCAATAATATTTGATCAAGCGTATGGGGTACCAGAAATATAACCTTCAAGGGATTTGATGTGAGCTTTCTGCTCGCGAATAATGGCAGAAACGATATCATTAATAGATATAATTCCTACAAGCTCGCCTTTTCTGTTAACGGGTAAATGGCGGATATGCTTATCAGACATAATCTGCATACAATCTTCAATTTTCTGGTCCGTTTCGACGGTAATTACTTTGTCGGTCATTACATCTCCAATCAGTGTATCACGGGAGGCCCGGCCCATCAGGATTACTTTTCGCGCGTAATCACGTTCAGAAAATATACCGATCAGTTCTCCATCTTCAATAACCAGGACAGCACCGATATTTTTTTCGGCCATAAGCTCCAATGCCTGGAAAACGGTTGTCTCTTTTGTGATTGAGAAAATAGCATCGATGGACTTGTTGGCGAGCACTTGATATACTTGCATAGATCTACAGGTTAGGATGAAAAGATGAACTCGAAAACTAATATAAGAATTTACTAAGAAAAAGTCCAATAAAATCAAAGTATATTTTTGTTACTGGCGGTCGACTTTGATATTCCCTTTCCATCGCGTAGTTTCGCGATTATGGAAGCGAATCAAATGTTACCGTCCCAGAGACTAGTTAAAAAATTTCCGTTCAGACCTACTAAAGGACAACTTCGTTTCTTTTCAAAAACGGACGATTTTTTAATTGAAGAATCTGGTTTGGAACGTTATCGTGACTGCTTTTTATTAAAAGGTTATGCCGGAACCGGTAAAACGACCATTGTTAGCACCTTGATCCAGGTATTGAAGAATTATGGATTAAAATCGGTTTTGCTCGCTCCAACCGGACGAGCTGCAAAAGTAATGTCCAATTATTCGGAAAAAATTGCACTGACGATCCATAAAAAAATTTACAAACAAACCGCAGATTCCTTCTCAGGAAGCCTGGCTTTTCAGAGGCAAAAAAATTATCACGACAATACACTTTTTATTATTGATGAAGCTTCGATGATCAGTGATGAGGCGGATTATGGCAATCGAAGCCTTTTGGCCGATCTGATTGAGTTCGTTTTCGAAAACCCGGGCAATAAGCTGATGCTGATCGGTGATATGGCCCAGCTGCCTCCGGTCGGAAAGGCGTTAAGTCCCGCGTTGGACAAGGCTTATCTGGAGAAAAATTTTTACATGTCAGTGTTTGAAGAGGAATTGACGGAAGTTATGCGCCAGGACGAGCAATCGGGTATCCTGTACAACGCCACAGAATTACGTGATCAGTTGAAAAATGAAAAGCCGGACATCCAAATTACGACGAAATCGTACCGCGATACATTCCGGATGACAGGTGAAAAACTGGAAGAAGGACTTCGTTATGCTTTTGATAAACACGGACAGGAAAACACGATTATTTTAACGCGTTCCAATAAATCAGCTGTTCAGTACAATGAATATATACGTCGGCAAATTAATTTTTCAGAGGAAGAGCTCGACGCAGGTGACCGGCTAATGGTTGTACGGAATAATTACTCGGTACTTGATGAAGATTCACCCGCCGGGTTTATCGCTAACGGCGATTTCGTCGAACTTCTTAAAATTAAAAAAACTCAGGAAATACACGGGTTCCGATTCGCGGACGTTGTATTGCGTCTGACGGATTACGACAAACAGCCCGAGTTTGAAGCGAAAATTATGCTTGACACGCTTCATTCGGCTTCCCCTGCCCTATCTTCCGAGGATAACCGAAAACTTTATGAAAGTGTTTTGGAGGATTATTTGGATATTAAATCTAAAAAGGAGCGCTCAGAAGCACTCAGGAAAGACCCTTATCTGAATGCTTTGCAGGTTAAGTTCGCATACGCCCTCACCTGCCACAAAGCCCAGGGTGGCCAGTGGAGCGCGGTTTTTATTGACCAGGGTTACCTTCCTGAAGAACAAATCAATAGCGAATTTATTCGTTGGTTATATACTGCCATCACACGAGCTACCGATGAGGTTTTTTTAATGAATTTCCATTCCTATTTCTTCAAAAGTTAAGCACAAATCAATCAAGCGCTGCTGCCCTTTTCAGACGGTCATTTATGGCTTTTCCAAGATCATGATCTGGAACAAATTCTGCGAAAATCTGGTCGAATGCCTGGGCATCGAGCTCTCTGAGGAAAGCAAATAAATTGTGTGCTGCCTCCTTCAAATCTCCCGACGGGCTTAACAAACGTTGATTTTTTCTATCGATTTCTTCAATAAAATGATCAAACAAAAGATACGCCGAAGTGTCGTCATCCGTTTTAGGCATCTCATTTCTATCTTTCAAGAAGAAAGGTTTTCGGGGTGCATAATGACTCTTTAACATCCCTGGAGCTTTCGGATTCGATGAAGAATGTGACATCAGAACCACTTTACCGATCACATTTTCAATATCTTCAATCGCCAGACCGCCTAATCTATAGACCGTTGGAATTTGATCAACAAAACCAATAATTGTGGATTCTATCCCGATACCACATTCTCCCCCATCGAGAATATAGGGTATCTTATCACCCAATTGCTGATTTACGTGTTGGGCTGTCGTTGGGCTGATATAACCAAAAGGATTTGCGCTTGGCGCGGCCAATGGAAAATCCAGTGTCGCCAGCAAACGGAGTGTCAATGAATGATCCGGAATTCTAACCGCCACGGTATCCAGGCCGGATGTAACAAGATCAGGAATATTGTCTTTTTTAGGAAGCAATAGCGTTAACGGCCCGGGCCAAAATTTTTCGGCTAATTGATATGCCTGTTCAGGTATTTCTGTTACATATTCGCGTAGTTTATCCAGCGAATCCGTGTGAACAATCAGCGGGTCAAATGACGGTCTTTTTTTTGTTTCAAAAATGGACAAAACCGCTTTTTCATCGAGCGCATTTCCAGCCAGCCCGTATACTGTTTCAGTGGGAATCGCAACTAACTGATTCTTTCTAAGAAATTCCTTCGCCAGATTTATATCCTTACCAATGATAGCCAAAATGTAATGCTCTTTTTTTAGACTATAAAGGTAAGTAAAACGTTTATAAACGTCATTTGACAACCGCTTTTTATGTTAACCAAATATTTCCAAATAGCACCTTAATAATATTATGTTAACATTCTGCTAAATCGTTTTGTCAAAATTTCTTATTGCGCGACCGCCAACTGGATATCCTGCCATTTAGACTGTTTTTAAATTAGTTTGAAAAGTTTTCAGATCTGCTACTGTTATGCATTACGTGTTTATATTTATTGAATAAATAGTATTTTCTAAATCAATCCTTGACTATGTTCCAAATTAAAGAACAACCTGCTGTTTTTGATGTCTGCATTATTGGATCAGGAGCAGGAGGCGGGATGGCTGCATATCAGCTTGCAAAAGCTGGTGCAAAAGTAGCACTCCTGGAAGCTGGTGGATATTTTGATCCGGCTGATCCTAAATACATTACCCAATTAAAATGGCCTTGGGAATCTCCTCGCCGCGGTGCAAGCACCACCCGCCCTTTTGGAGATTTTGATGCTGCATGGGGAGGTTGGGAACTCGAAGGAGAACCATATACACATAAAAATGGTACAAAATTTGACTGGTTTCGCTCCCGCATGCTGGGCGGACGGACCAATCACTGGGGAAGAATTTCTCTGCGTTTTGGTCCAAATGACTTTAAAAGACACAGCATCGATGGGCTTGGCGACGACTGGCCAATTAGTTATGATGACGTAAAACCGTACTATGACCAGGTTGATAAGCTGATCGGTGTTTTTGGAACGGTTGAAAATATTCATAATGAGCCGGATGGAATTTTCCTGCCACCGCCTCCGCCACGTTTGCACGAGCATTTTTTAAAGAAAGCAGGGAAAGCAGCCAATATTCCGGTTATCCCATCGCGTCTTTCTATCCTTACTAAACCAATTAACGATCAGCGTGGCGTTTGCTTTTATTGCAGCCAGTGCAGTCGTTCCTGCCAGGCGTATGCTGACTTTTCTTCTTCATCCGTGTTGGTTATTCCGGCATTAAAAACCGGTAATGTCACGTTGATTAACAACGCGATGGCGCGCGAGATTTTGACAGATCCTAATTCAGGATTGGCAACTGGCGTTTCGTATGTCGACCGCGAAAAACTTACGGAGCATACGATCAAAGCAAAAGTTGTTGTTTTGGCGGCGAGTGCTGGTGAATCTGCCCGTTTGCTTTTAAACTCCAAATCAAGCCGTCACGAAGGTGGACTTGCCAATTCCAGCGGTGTTGTTGGTAAATATCTTCACGATTCAACGGGTGCTTCACGTAGCGCGTTCCTTCCAAATCTGATGGATCGCAAGCGTTACAACGAAGACGGCGTTGGTGGTATGCACGTGTATACGCCCTGGTGGCTTGATAATAAAAAACTGGATTTCCCTCGTGGATATCACATCGAATACGGTGGCGGTATGGGTATGCCAAGTTACGGTTTCGGTTCTGGTATTGAGGGTTTAAATGGAAAATATCCGACTGCTAACGGAACGACCAAACAGGCCGGAGGTTACGGAGCTTCACTTAAAGAAGATTATCGCCGCTTCTATGGTGCCTATGTAGGAATGGCCGGACGTGGAGAAGCAGTTCCAAACGTAAATAATTATTGTGAGATCGACCCGAATGTCGTTGATAAATATGGTATTCCGGTTTTGCGTTTTAACTATAACTGGACAGACTACGAGATCAAGCAGGCAAAACACATGCATGAGACATTTGAGGAAATGATCCATGCGCTTGGCGGTGTTGCGCTGGGAAATAAGCCAGGTGCTGACACAAATTATGGTATCGCTGCTCCGGGCCGTATTATCCATGAAGTAGGAACAGTTCGTATGGGGGATGATAAAAAATCTTCTGCTTTGAACAAATTTTCACAAGCGCATGATGCTAAAAACGTATATGTTGTAGATGGAGGATCTTTCGTATCCCAGGCGGATAAAAACCCAACATGGACGATTCTTGCATTGTCATGGAGAGCATCGGACCACATCATTGAACAGATCAAACAAAAGAATATATAATAGTCACGTCGTCGTGGTTTAAATTATAGAAAGATGAAACGCAGAGATTCATTAAAAGCATTAACACTGAGCTCCCTGGGATTTGCGGCGATGAACCCGCAGGAAACCCTTGCAGAAGCGCGGGAAATTGAAAGTCAATTGCCGCCGGAAACTCCTCTTAAAATTCCGGGAGGACGCCAGAAAGAGGAAGCAATTCGCGATGCCCGGCTGATGAAGGAAAAGTTCTTCACAGTTTCAGAGTTAGCGACAATCAAAGTTTTGGCAGACATCATTATTCCAGCTGATTCGAAATCCGGAAGCGCGTCCGATGCAGGAGTTCCGGCCTTTATTGAATTTATCGTGAAGGATATGCCCCAGCATCAGGTACCTATGCGCGGTGGTTTGAAGTGGCTGGACCGTGAGTCGAGCAAGCGTTTCCAGAAAACTTTTACACTTCTTACGCCGGCACAAAGAATTCAAATCGTTGACGATATCGCTTATCCTGAAAATGCTAAACCTATTTATAGTCAAGGTGTTGCATTTTTCAATTTGATGAGAAATCTTACGGCATCCGGATTCTACACCACTAAAATTGGTATCGATGACATTGGTTATGTTGGGAATACGCCGAATATGTGGTCCGGGCCACCAGAGGAAGTTTTGAAGCAATACGGATTTACAAAAGAATAATCAGTAAACTTATTTATAAAAACAGCGGCCATCAAAAATTTGATGGCCGCTGTTTTTATGTTTTATCAATATACTAGTACAAAGCGTTCCGCTGTGCTTTAACAGTCTCGTCTTTAAGGAAATCATCATAAGACATCAGCTTATCCAAAATTCCTTTTGGTCCAATTTCGATGATACGATTCGCGATCGTATGTACGAACTGGTGATCATGAGAATAGAACAATAGACAACCAGAGAAATCAATCAAACCGTTGTTCAATGCTGTGATTGATTCAAGGTCAAGGTGGTTAGTCGGGTCATCCATGATCAGCGCATTGGAGCCTGAGAGCATCGTTCGAGACAACATACACCGAACTTTTTCTCCTCCTGAGAGCACTTTTGCTTTTTTAAGCGATTCTTCTCCGGAGAAAAGCATACGGCCTAAGAAACCGCGAATAAAACTTTCATCTTTTTCCTCCGAATATTGACGAAGCCAATCCACCAAATTTAAGTCGACATCAAAAAAGGATGTTGGATCCTTTGTGAAATACGACTTGGTAATTGTAACGCCCCAGTTGAAAGTTCCTTTGTCCGCTTTTTGTTCACCATTTAAAATGTCAAAAAATGCACTGATAGCCAAAGTATTGCGACTCACAAAGGCAATTTTATCTCCTTTGTTAACGCTGAAACTCATGTTGTTAAACAATGTCACTCCATCCTCAGTCTTTTTAGAAAGCCCGTCAATAGATAAAATCTGATCTCCAACTTCACGTTCTGACTTAAAAGCGATGTAAGGATATTTACGTGATGATGGCTTAATATCTTCAATCGTTATCTTTTCCAACAATTTCTGACGAGAAGTCGCCTGTTTGGATTTAGATGCATTTGCGCTAAAACGACGAATAAATTCTTCAAGTTCTTTACGTTTGTCATCGGATTTTTTATTCTGATCCTGACGTTGTTTCATCGCCAATTGGCTGGATTCATACCAGAATGAATAGTTACCCGAGAACATTTGAACCTTACTGAAATCAATATCGACAATATGCGTACAAACTTCATCCAGGAAGTGTCTGTCGTGAGAAACAACAATCACCGTATTTTTGAAGTCGGCAAGGAAGTTTTCCAGCCACAACACCATCTCTACGTCAAGGTTGTTGGTAGGTTCATCCAGAAGCAGCACATCCGGATTTCCAAACAGTGCCTGTGCCAACAGAACACGAACTTTAATATTCGTATTCAAATCACCCATGAGGGTACCATGCGTTTCCTCACCAATCCCTAAACCGCTTAATAATTGCGCAGCTTCTGTTTCAGCTTCCCAGCCATTTAAATCAGCAAATTCGGCTTCAAGGTCTGCGGCTTTTTCACCGTCAGCATCTGTAAAATCTTCTTTTTCATAGATGGCCTCACGCTCCTTCATGATTTTATAAAGACGTTCGTGTCCCAAAATCACTGTATCCATGGCTGTATATGCGTCGAACTCAAACTGATCCTGTTTCAGGAAAGTCATCCGTTCTCCGGGATTCATGCTTACCAAACCTGTCTGAGCTTCGATTTCGCCTGAAAGAATTTTCAAAAATGTTGATTTACCTGCGCCATTCGCTCCTATAATCCCGTAACAGTTTCCAGGTACAAACTTTATATTTACTTCATCAAACAACACCCTTTTGCCGTACCGCAAGGATACGTTCTGAACCGTAATCATCTTAAAATTGATTTTATGAATGAAAGTGCAAAATTACGAAAATTAGAGGGATAATCTATGATAGAAAACTAGGATATCCTGAGTTTCTATAAACTTCCCAAACAAAAGAGGCCGATGGAACACCGGCCTCTTCCTTAATTTATTTGGTATCAGATCAAGGGATAACGCGTAACGTATGCGCTCCTTTTCCCACACTTACCTTGGCACCTTGTTTTTTCAACACTGGTGCATCGCCTTTCGTGACGGTCCAGAACTCAACACCGCCTGTCCCATTTCCATAGTCAAGATATTCGTAAACAGAAACAGCGAGGTTTGATCCGTCCTTGTCAAAAGCTACACTCTGAGGGTAGATGCCTTCAAATGGGTAGTCTGAAACTTTTGTTAATGCGCCATCAGCAGCCAGTTTATAAAGGCTCAATGAAGCACCCGTCGCTGCACCCGCTTCTGACCAAGGGCTACCACTCTTAGCAGCATTTACAGTGACCAGAGAAGTACCATCAGGGCTGATTGCAAAAGAACCCGTATTCACGCCAATGGCAGTTTTGCTGGCAATTTTGTGTTCCACTGCTCCGTCCATCGAGAAGTCAACCACAAACAATTCACCTTCGCCCGTAGCTTTACCAGCCGCACCTTTGGAATCTACAACAAAGTAATGTTTGCCATCAGGCGAAAATTTCCCAAAACCGGGCTCGGTTCCAACGACGACAGGCTTACCCACAAGCTCGACGTTTTTCAATTTGCCAGCTTCACGAATCACTTTATACAGCCCTACCTCGTGGGTTGTTCCTAGCGTAAAGGCAATAAAGTCACCAGATGGGTGCCATGTCACATCAACAATTTTATTTGTCGAATCAATACCAGAAGGCAAATTTAGAAATCTTGCAGGCTTTCCATCCGGCGCAGATTCAATAAAAACCAAGTCTTTTCCTGGCTGGCGCGTTGAAATGATCAGTTCGTTTTTGTTAATGTCGATTGCTGTGGGATATCTCCCAACCGGAAAACCGAACTTCGCTTTGGGTGCCGCCAAATTTGTAATATCTACGACAAAAAGTTTTTCTCCTGCCGGAAATTCCAACGCCGCATCTTTGTATTCTGCAACGCCGTCATCCGGACGTAACCGACTTTCCAATACGTAGGCAAGCCCGCCCGTTGCCGGAACTGCCATTGTTTTTCCCGATCCCAGCGCTGAGTTCGAAACCAACGCTGTCCCCACCGACTTACTTCTCTCGATCGGAAATTTGATTGATGTTAACAGATCTTTTGCTGTGTTGTCTCTTAATAGCTTCCCATCAACTACCGCAGAGGCTGACATATCAGCATCAGAAACAACCACCAGGCCTCTCGCGTTAAAATTAATAGGCGATTGAGCAACCGCAGGAACCGCTCCTATAGCTACCAAACCGGCAAATAATGCGACTTTTTTCATAGAAAAAGAAAGTTTTAGATAATTGAGTTTTTAATAAACATTAAACTGATTATTATTAAAAGAAACCTTGTGAGCCTGTTTTCAGGTTTCACAAGGTTTCTTTTAACAGATTGCAATATATAGTATAAAAGATTTAATACACAAAATTTACTCGCTGGTGTGCCCCGTTTTTCGATCTCAGTTAACCTTTCATCTTTTAGGTCAACTTTATCCTGAAATACTTTTATTCATTTCAATATTCACCTATCCTGATAAAACAGAAAACCCCGATAGTAAACTACCGGGGCAAATATCTTAGTAAAAAGCTGCTTATGCTGCTACCGCCAACGAATTAACTAATTTAGCCAATTTCGATTTTTGGTTAGACGCTTTTTTCTTGTGGATAATGTTTTTCTTAGCCAAACGGTCCAACATAGAAGAAACAGTTTTGAGTACTTCTATTGCAACAGTTTTGTCAGTCGTTTCACGTAGTTTTTTTACGTAAGAACGAGTAGTTTTGTGTTGGTAACGATTACGCAAGCGTTTCGTTTCGTTGGCACGAATTCTTTTTAATGCTGATTTATGATTTGCCATTGTATAATGATGATATTTTTCAATTCTTAGAATCGGTCTGCAAAAATAGGCATACGATATTAAAAACGCAACTTAAGTAAGAAATAAATTTAGGAAAAGCTTGATTCCTATTTAACCAGTCGCTGAACATCCGACGATAAATACTCAGCAACGCGTGTTTCCAATTCTGCCACCGGTATATTACTTAGCAATTCACCTTCCACTGCAATTGAAATTTTACCTGTTTGTTCAGAAATCACAATCACCACAGCGTCAGTCGCTTCACTCATTCCCATAGCAGCACGGTGACGAAACCCAAGTGAGGATGGAACATCTACGCCATCAGCGACGGGCAACACGCAACGCGCAGCTTTTAAACGTCCGTCAACGATAACGACAGCGCCGTCATGCAGTTCACTATATTGGTTGAAAAGAGAAACTATTAGCGGTTTGGAAACCCTTGCGTCCAGTAATTCTCCTGTTTCAATGAATTTCCCAAGATCATCACGTTTATTAACAACAATCAAAGCACCATTAAAATTTGACGCGATGGTTTTGCTGGCATCGATTATTTCCCTAAGATTTTTGTTTTTAAGATCAAGCACCGTATTTCCCAGGATCTTTTTTAGAAACTCATTATTCGTGTATATGGTAGATTTTCCAATGATGAGAAGGAAACGGCGAATCTCCTGTTGAAATATTACGATGAGTGCCACTGCTCCAACACCCATGAAATATTGAAGAATCGCTGTAAGCAGCCCCAATCCAAGTCCTTTAACAACAAGGTAAAATACATAGACAAATAAATATCCTAAAAATACCCTGCTTGCTATACTGCCCCGAACAAGAAAATAAATCTGATAAAGAAGTATTGACACCAGAAATACATCCAGAATATCAGTCCAGTTAACATTCAAAAAACCAACACGCATAATAAAATCAATATTATTTCGAGACTAAATTACAATTTTTTCTTTCATACCACCAGTCGCCTTCCACAGTTTTACAGCTTCAACCGCAGGTTTTACATCATGAACGCGTAAAATTGACGCTCCATGCTGTAAAGAAATCGTATTCAAAATCGTGGTTCCGTTCAAAGCTTCTGCTGCAGTGATTTTCAAAGTATTATAAATCAAACCTTTTCGGGATATTCCTACCAGTAACGGACAACCCAGCCTATGAAATTCTGACAGATCTTTCATCAAAGAAAAATTCTGAGAAATGGTTTTGGCAAAACCGAAACCAGGATCAACAATGACGTCTGCAACGCCCATATCCCGTAAACGAATCAGTTTACCCTGCAACTCACGCAGTACGTTTGGTATCAGAGCATCATAATCAGTGAGTTTGCTCATTGTTTCCGGAGTGCCGCGCATGTGCATTAATATATAGGGAACACCAAGTTCGGCAACAGTCTTGTACATTTCGTCGTCCAGATTTCCACCGGCTACATCATTTATAATATCCGCGCCGTTTAATACAGACTGGTATGCCACTTTTGAACGAAAGGTATCAACGGAAATTATAAGTTCCGGGAAATACTTATTTAACTGCGCTATCACCGGAACAACACGGTCAAGCTCCTCCTCAATCCCCACTACGCGCGCTCCCGGTCTTGTGGAGTAACCGCCGATGTCAAGCATCAATGCGCCATCTTCCAGCATTTGCCCGGCACTATCCGTCACCTCCTCCATCGACTTCATCCGGCTACCCGAATAGAACGAATCTGGTGTAATATTCAAAATCCCCATCACCTTTGGTACAGAAAGATCCAGTAGTCTTCCCTGAATTTTGATCGTTTTTTTACTAACTTGCGCCATATAATAGCAATGATATTGGAATGAAAAGCGTGTTTTTCTTAATTAATGACAGACGGTCAAATTATCGCTCAAATACTTTCGACCAGGACTTTCCTTTGATTTCAGAGCTGCCATCCAATATGCCTGCTATACCTTTTTAAGATTTAATTAAGCCAAAAATAATAAGTACGCGTGAAATCGACCGAAGCGGAATATCAGGAAATCATTCAGTATTGCCAAGATCTTTTTACAAAAAAAAACAAAGATTACGGAACTTCATGGCGTATTTTGCGCATTCCTTCTATAACAGATCAAATTTTTATCAAAGCACAGCGAATCCGGACGATCCAGGAAAAAGGTGTTCAGAAAGTAAACGATGATATCTCCGGAGAATTTGTCGGAATTATTAATTACTGCGTTATGGCCCTGATCCAGATTGAACTTGGATCCGACAAAAATGATATTAACGCCGATGCACTTACACAGCTCTACAACAATCAGGTTGGCATTGTGCGACAGCTGCTATTCGATAAAAATCATGACTATGGAGAGGCCTGGAGAGATATGCGTGTCAGTTCGATGACTGATATTATTCTGATGAAATTACTTCGAATCAAACAAATTGAAGATAATGAAGGATTTACGCTTGTTTCCGAAGGTGTCAGATCGGGGTACCAGGATATTATAAATTATTCGGTTTTCTGCCTCATCAAATCAAACGGCCTTCAAACAAATTAATAATACAATTGCCTAACAAAATTGTCTAAATGAAAATTCTTGCGCACATTTCCAGAGGTATTGTAGGTCTGTTATTTATCTTTTCAGGATTAATAAAACTAAATGATCCCGTCGGGACTCAATATAAACTCGAAGAATATTTTGAAGTTTTTGCAACAGATTTTTCTGCTTTCCAACACTTTTTCGAAGCCCTCATACCATTTGCACTTTACTTTTCCGTATTTCTTTGCGCAGCAGAAGTTGTGTTGGGGATTGCACTGCTCGTTGGATATAAACCAAAAACAGTTTCCTGGCTTTTATTATTGATCATCGTATTCTTCACGTTCCTGACGTTTTACTCTGCATACTTCAATAAAGTTACTGATTGCGGATGTTTTGGTGCTGCAATAAAACTCACGCCGTGGACTTCCTTTGGAAAGGATATTTTTCTTCTGATTCTGATCGTATTTATCATTTATAAACGAAAAATATTCAAGTCGCAGCCAACCGGTTTTATCGTTGCTCTTTCAACACTGGTATCTTTGGGAATTGCTGTCTACTCACTAAGACATTTGCCAATATTTGATCTTCTGGCCTACCGTGTCGGGGCAAATATCCCGGCCCAAATGAAGCCTTCTGAGCCTTTGAGATACAAATATATTTTTACCAAAGGCGGTAAAGAGTTGGAGTTTGAGCAATATCCAACGGACACCACGATGGTTTTCAAAGATATGATTGTCATGAATGAAGACGCAAAACCAACAATCACCGATTTCAGAGTCTGGAATGACGAGGGTGACTTTACCGAACAGTCTTTTAAGGGCAAAAAACTTTTCCTGATTATTAAAAACCTCACTGATATTAACACAGCCGCTTTTCCTGACATTCAAAAACTTGTTAATGCGGTAAAAAAACAAGGAGTTGAGCCGATTGTCCTCACTTCGGCCAGCAGTGCTGAAATAACAGAATTCCTGGCTCGGCACCAGCTGTCGCTCCCTTACTATTATGTCGATGCAACGGTTTTAAAAACAATTTCCCGTTCAAATCCCGGTCTGTGGCTTTTGAATGAAGGAACGGTGAAGGGAAAATGGCATTACAATGACACCCCGACGCCGGAGGAGGTTTTAGAAGATGTAGCGAAATAATATTACGCCAAGAGTATTTAATTGATGAAAAACATATTTCTTATCGGGCTGCCCTCGTCGGGTAAGTCTACCTTGGGAAAAAAACTGGCGCGGCTCTTGAATTATCGTTTTGTCGATATGGATAAACTGATCGAGAAAGATCAGAATATGACAATTCAGGAAATTTTTAGTCAAAAGGGTGAATCCTATTTTCGCGAGGTTGAGAGTCGTATTTTAAAAAACACAATTGAAAATCGCCGTGTGGTTGTAGCGACTGGCGGCGGTGCTCCGTGTTTTTTTGACAACATGGATTTTATCAAAAAAAGCGGGATTAGTATCTTCCTGGATGTTCACCCCAGTAAACTTGCCAGACGTATCCAGCATCACGGAAAAGATGACCGGCCACTATTGTCGGGCGCAGCTTCTCTTGAAAAAGAACTTGAACAAAAATATCAGCAACGGCTCCCCTTTTATTCCCGGGCGGATTATACGCTATCGGGAGACAGCGATGTGGCACAGTTGACACAGATCGTTCAGCCATTATTATAAAAAAAAGCAGAGCCCGATTTGAGCTCTGCTTTTTTGGTATGGTGTCTTCTTAGAAAAATGTTCCGATTGATAACACTACATTGACTGTATTGTTATTAATCCTTGCCGACGCATAATCCTGGGGGTTATTCAAAACATAAGGAGTATAACTGGTTTTAAAAGCACTGTACGTTCCTGAAATATCTGCGAAGAAACGACTGTTGCGAACGCCAGCTCCTGCGGAAAAAAGAAGTCTATCTCTCTTAATATCATCCGACTCAAACTTGTATGGATCTGAGAGGTAAGCCAGCCCCAACCTTCCTCGCCAGATCCCAGCGCGATATTCACCGCCTAAACGTGCATTCACAGCACCTTTGTAAGTATCCTTAATTTCGGCCTTGTAATCATCCCGGAACGCGTTGTTGTCGGCGCTGGTATTGTAGAAATTCGTTCTGACACCCATATTCCCATAGCCTACGTATTCAAGTGAGCCTGTAATAAAACCTTTATTAGACAAGAATAGCGTAACCCCCAAAGATCCACGAAAAGGACTCACTATCGAATATCTAAATTCATTTGTTGCTACCGGTATCGAGTCTTCAATCGGCCCTATATCATTTCCATTATCATCCACTATTGATCCTCTAATGTATTCCGCGTATAGGCTTTGATTAAAAGTTTCTCTTTTTATTCTGGTAAAAGTAGGAGTAGTAAGGGATCCTCCAAATTGTAAAATCGGAGACACTTTGTAAATTACACCTAACGTTGCATTAATTCCGTTACCCAAAACTGACAATTCATCATACTGGGTTGCGTTTCTAAAGACAGTAGGATTAACATAAGTATCCGTGAAAGAATGTGAATAATCATACTTGATTCTCGTGAAACCTACGGAGCCACCGATATACAACTTATCATCATAATTGCCGGCATAAGCCACAGTCCATTGCGTCTGGCCCCCTTTTGAATCGAATACACCTGATTGATTTGACGACCTCTGTCTGTCATCTCTTGCATAAGGAGGACCTGCATTCGTGGTTGGATATATGTATTGCATGCCAAAATAAGCGGCTGCCTCAGAATATGCCAAAGGTAGCTCGGTAGATGTCCCGGGTAAATAGTCCTGATTAAGAGTAGATTGAGCAAGACTGGCGTTATTCGCATTGTCAATAACCTTATCTACATACGCACTTCGATTATTTAATCCTGAATAACTGAACCTATTCTGAAAAGATTGCTGACGGGAATAAGAAATCCCAAGCGATGATCTTTTCCATTTTCTCTGAAAACTGGGTTGGCTGGTAATAACCAAGGATGCCTGAGCAATATTAAAGTTCGATTTGCTGTCAGAAGTAGAATTGTCGATGTAAGAAGACTTTGTACCAAAATTAGTGAGCGACGGACTCAAACTCACTTCGGATCGCGTGTAAAAACCAAGTCCCGCCGGATTTCCGCTGATAGAGCTGGGATCGCCACCCAGGGATGCATGGTTACCTCCAATCCCCTGGAAACGGGCACTTCCTGTTTGATTAATTTCTGAATATCTGAAAGCATCGGACGCATATTGTGCAAAGGTTGGAACGGAAACCGTTAGACTACAAAATAATCCGATCCAAATTTTGGGTTTTGTCATGGCGAGAGTAATTTTTATTTTATATACTGGTTACTAAACGAAGGCCCTGCAAAAATATGACATTTTGCAGGGCCTAATTATATTTTCAAACAAGAAAAATCATTCCAGATTATCAGCGTGGACCTCTTGAAGACGACGAACGTCCACCACCTCCACCACCACTTGGTGCACTATAACTTGGTGCACTGTAAGTTCTTGCCGGCGCGCTGTACGTATTGTTACTTCTTGACGGCGCGTCATTATAACTTCTGGTTGGCGCCTGATACGTTTGTGTACTTCTTGAAGGAGCAGAATAATTAGACTGGCTTCTCGAAGGTGCACTATACGAATTGTTGCTGTTCGTTCTTGATGAACGCGGCGTGTAGGTGTTCACGCTGTTATCGGAATAATTACTTCCGGACGACTGACGCGGACGAGAATAATAAGTATTGGCATTATTCGAACTATTGTCTCTTGAATAAGTTCTCGCATTCGAATTTCCGGTTGCATCAGAAATTCCGCGTCCCGTGTTTGAATAAGTACGCGCATTAGATCTTGGAGCGATGTATTCTCCTGAGTTCCTGGAGCTGCTGCGACCAACTGCATTGGATGAACGAGGCGTATTCACAAAATTAGAATTGTAACGATCAGAAGACCTAACACCATTACCAGATACACGATTACCGTATGTTCTCGCATAACCTCTACGATCCGTATTATTCACAATGATAACCGGCGCGCTGTAAGCCCATGGATTGTATCCATAACCATAACCTCCGTAACCATACCCAAATGCATCGTATCCATAAAGTCCTGAACCAAAACCACCGTAGAATGGATCATAACCAAAAGGGCTATAACCATACATTGAGTAAGGCGAGTAACCGAAGCCACCCATACCATAACCCATTCCTCCCATGCCGTAACCCATTCCCATACCATAGCCCATCGCAATCGACGGTCTCATTCTAAACATATTGCCGAAACCAAAACCTAAGCCAAGACTTAGACCGCTTCCGCCAAAATACGGGTTAAAATTGGAATATGGATTAAATCCATAGGCCCCGGACAAGCGCGTTGCCTGATTAAAACCATCTGTAAAACCAGCGTTGTAGCCGACATTATCATTCAGGTTTCGCTGCACGCCTCTGGCTGAAAGATACGAATCATCATAATAATCCGCACTACCTTCTAGCTGCTCTTCGTCTGACCCCTGATAATCCGGGTTGGTTGAACGAGACAACTCTTCCTGTGAACGCCCGCTTCTCGCACGTGTATCACGTCTTATTTCTCCCGAATTTGGATTCCCTCCGTAAAGGTCATCATATCCACCCTGAGATGCATATTGGTTGTTGGTACAGGCACCAACCCCAAACAGTAACATCACTGAGAGATATTTTAAGTTATTCATGCTCCCCATGGCTCTTTGTAGTTTATAATGTTGTCTCTAATATACATAAAATTTTGTACCAGACTCTAATAAAACATCATTATTATGACATTAATTCCAAAGTTAACATAAAAAACTATCTTTGCAACTTGATTAAAAAAGCGAGTTGACAAACCGTCATACTGCTTTCCATTACATAATATTTACGAAGAATGAGTAAAGCCTTACCAACACGCAGTGAAAATTACTCTGAATGGTACAATGAACTTGTAAAAAGGGCCGATTTGGCTGAAACTTCCGCTGTGAGAGGTTGTATGGTAATCAAACCTTACGGCTATTCTATCTGGGAAAAAATGCAGCGCGCATTGGATGATATGTTCAAGGAAACAGGCCATCAGAATGCCTATTTTCCCTTATTCATCCCAAAATCATATCTAAGCAAAGAGGCTTCTCACGTAGAAGGATTTGCCAAAGAATGTGCTGTTGTAACACATTATAGATTAAAAAACGACCCGAATGGCGGTGGAGTGATCGTTGACCCCGAAGCCAAACTGGAAGAGGAATTAATTGTACGCCCGACGTCGGAAACGGTGATCTGGAGTACATACAAAAATTGGATTCAGTCGTATCGTGACCTGCCCCTGTTAATAAATCAATGGGCAAATGTGGTGCGTTGGGAAATGCGTACCAGATTATTTCTAAGAACCACAGAATTTCTTTGGCAGGAAGGACATACTGCGCATTCAACATCGGCCGAAGCGGTTGCTGAAACGAAACAAATGCTTGAAATTTATGCTCAATTCGCAGAAGAATGGATGGCACTTCCGGTAGTGAAAGGGGTAAAAACAGCCAATGAACGTTTCGCAGGTGCAGTGGATACTTATTGCATTGAGGCACTAATGCAGGACGGAAAAGCTCTTCAGGCCGGAACATCCCACTTTCTCGGACAAAATTTCGCAAATGCTTTCGATGTCAAATTCCAGGATAAGGAAGGAAAACTCGAATACGTTTGGGGTACTTCATGGGGCGTAAGCACGCGTTTGATGGGTGCGCTGATTATGGCACATTCTGATGACAGCGGATTGGTCCTGCCACCGAAACTTGCTCCTATTCAGGTCGTGATAGTTCCGATTTATAAAAATGAAGAACAACTTGCCCAGATTTCTGAGAAGGTGAGCGAGATAACAAAGGAACTGAGGAAAAAAGGTATCAGTGTTAAGTTTGATAACAACGATGCTTACAAACCTGGCTACAAGTTCGCTGAATATGAATTAAAAGGTGTTCCTGTTCGTTTAGCTATGGGTGCTCGTGATCTGGAAAATAATACAGTGGAAATCGCACGCCGTGATACCAAAACAAAAGAAACAGTTTCACTGGACGGAATCACTGAACACATCAGCGCTCTACTTGATAATATTCAGGAATCAATTTATAATAAGGCCCTTGCTTTCCGCGAAGAAAATACTTTCAAGGTAGATACTTTCGAAGAGTTTAATAAGGTTTTAGATACCAAAGGTGGTTTCATTCTGGCGCACTGGGATGGAACTTCCGAAACAGAAGAAAAAATTAAAGAAGAAACTAAAGCAACTATCCGCTGCGTTCCTTTAAATTCCGAAGAGGAAGAAGGTGTTTGTATTTATTCAGGCAACCCCTCATCGAGACGCGTTGTGTTTGCAAGAGCTTATTGATAAGAAAGATCTTCGAGTATACACAAGCATCACTTTTAATCTATTTTTTAAACATTATATTTAACAAAATGAAACAAGCACAAGCAGGTGATACTGTCCAGGTACACTACACAGGCACCCTTCCGGATGGCCAACTGTTTGATTCTTCGGCAGGACGTGAACCATTGTCTTTTCTATTGGGGAGCGGACAAGTAATCAAGGGGTTCGATGACGGCGTTACCGGTATGGCAGTTGGAGATAAAAAAACAATTCATATTCCAAATGAAGAAGCATACGGACCTTTGAATGAAGATATGATCGTTAATTTTGAACGCAGCCAGATTCCTGCTGATATTCCACTTGAAGTTGGTATTACGTTAAATATGCACCAGGATGGTAATGGTCAGGTTATACCGGTTATCGTTAAGGAAGTTACAGAAACACATGTACTTCTTGATGCAAACCATCCATTGGCCGGTCAGGATCTGATCTTTGAACTGGAACTTGTGGGTATTGAGTAAATTATTGACAGTATTAAAAAAGGCTTTGAATTTCCGATTCAAAGCCTTTTTTAATTTATATCCTTTATTCAACCCATTTTAGACTGAACAATTCCGGTTTCCCCTTTTTCAATCGCAATAATACCTGTTTCTCCGCAAGATCGTTCAGTAGGCGTTCTGCCCTTTTTTCGGAGATGTTTATTATTCTTGAAAACACTTTGGCAGTAACAGAATCATATTCCTTTAAATACTGAACCAAAGTCCTCACGTGCCTCGAATCCAGCAATGTTCGGGTATCAAAGTCGCTTTGTCCTTCAATAAAAAGCCTTAATGTTGGGACACTTTTGTCTTTTACCCTGATATAAATCATGCGCTGACCCTTCTCATTAATTGCATAATGCGGACGTTCCTGGCTTTCATCGATCTCTATTCTTAAAAGTGTTCTGTTGTCGAGCTTTTCGGATTTAAATCTGACAGGAACCATTTTGTCAATTAATTCCGTACAGGCTTTTTCCAATTTTTCCAGCTCACTAAGCTCGGAAGTTATCCCGAATAATTCACGATTATCTCCAACCCCGACAAGTAAAACTCCTCCCGAAGTGTTGGCAAACGATGTTATTGTCTTGGCAATTTTATACGGACTGTCAATTGTCCTTTTAAATTCAACGGTTAACCCCTCACCCTGTTTAATTAATTGTATCGTACTTTTTATCATCATTCAAATTAATCCGTATTTCTTCCCCGGAAAGGATTTAACAATTCCCTGAAATTCAAGGTTTAATAATAACGTTGCCAGTTTGTTCAGATGCATACTACTTTGCCACGATAATTCATCCAGTTGCATAGTTCCCTGCTGTTTTAGGAGAGATAAAATTTGCCCTTCATCTTGTGTAAATCCCTCAAACACCAGGTTCGTATTTTCAGCATCTTTCAAACTTGTAACACGCAAATCCTTTTCTTTGTTCTTCGAATTCCAGCCTATCGCCTCCGCCATTTCATTTACAGAAGTGAAAATTGCAGCTTTGTTTTCACGAATCAACTGGTTACATCCCTCCGACTGGGGATTGTTCAGATTTCCTGGTACTGCAAATACCTCCCGGTGATAATTTTGCGCAAATTCCACTGTAATCAAACTTCCACCCTTTTTCGCAGATTCCACCACGATTGTGATATCACTTAATCCTGCAATGATCCTGTTCCTCGCCGGAAAACGCATAAAGTCCGGTTTGGTATTTAAAGCGTTTTCCGTCACTAAACCACCATTTTCCAGCATCTCACGGGCAGTTTTCTGATGTGTAGCCGGATAAATTACGTTCAGTCCGCTTGCCATAACGCCAATGGTTGCCAATTCATGTTTAAGGCAGGCTCTATGCGCTGTAATGTCTACTCCGTATGCCAGACCACTAACAACGACAGGATTAAAAGGTACAAGATCTTTAATGATACTCTCAGTTACACTTTTGCCATAGTCTGTTATTTGCCTGGTCCCGACGATACCAACCGTACGATGATGATTATAGTCAAAATTACCTTTTGAATAGAGCATCACCGGTGCATCGTAAAGAGATTTCAACCGACTGGGATAAGTTTTATCAGAGAAAAAATGAAGATCTGCACCGCTTTTAACACATTCGTTCCATTCCTTTTCTGCCTCCGCAATGCCGTCTTTCTTAAGTATAAGCCGTGCAACCTTGTCGCCAATACCCGGAATTTTGATCAGGGTTTTGTAATCTGCTTTAAATACTTTTTCAGCACTTCCGCAGTAACTGATCAACTGCCGTATACTGACTGCGCCGATGCCAGGTGTGTTGACCAAAGCCAGTGTGCAAAGCTTTTCACTTTCCGGTGATTCCAACATAGTAGTGTGTGTTTTAATCGCAAATTAAAAAATATTGATTCAAAATTCAGTTTTTCCAGGCATAATAAATACATATATACGCGGCAAGAATTCCGGATATATACGTGGCACGGATTTTGCCACTCAGATCTTAAATTTAAAAAGTCAAATCCCTACATGGAAAACCTAAATACAGACAATACCGACATCATAGAAAATTTTGAAGGGATGGGTGCAATCTGCCACCCGGAAGGAGTTCATTACAGAGTATGGGCACCAAATGCAGACAGTGTTTCCATTGTCGGAACATTTAATGACTGGGATGCGGAAGCCCACCCAATGCACAAAGAAGAAAATGGAAACTGGGGTCTCCTGGTCGAAAACTCAAAGGAGGGCGATGAATACAAGTTTTCCTTAAAAACACCTAATGGCGACTTTCAACGTAATGACCCTTATGCCTTAAAAGTAACAAATTCAGTGGGCAACAGCGTAGTTTACAACCACGCTAGGTACGATTGGCAAGATGTCGATTATGTAATGCCAAGCTGGAATGAGCTGGTCATCTATGAATTGCACGTAGGAACTTTCCATGTAAAAGAGGAAAATCAGATAGGCACGTTTTACACTGCCATCGAAAAACTGGATTATCTTAAAAGCCTGGGAATTAATGCTATAGAGATTATGCCTTGTACAGAATTTCCCGGCGACCGTTCATGGGGCTATAATCCATCCAATCCATTTGCGATTGAATCTGACTACGGCGGGCCTGACGGTTTGAAAGCGTTTGTAAAAGCTGCACACGAACACGGTATTGCCGTTATTTTGGATGTTGTTTACAATCACTTTGGCCCGTCTGATCTTGATCTGTGGAGATTTGACGGTTGGTCTGAAAATGAAGGTGGAGGAATTTATTTCTACAACGACTGGAAGGCTGAAACGCCATGGGGAGGAACCAGACCTGATTTTGGACGTGGTGAGGTTAGACAATATATACACGATAACGCGATGATGTGGTTGCGCGATTACCGCATCGACGGTCTTCGTATGGACATGGTTGTTTATATCAGAAATGTTAAGGCCGACGGAAATCCTGGCAATGATCTTGAAGAAGGAATCTCCCTGATGCAGTGGATTAACAAAGACATCAGCGAAAATTTCCCAAATCACATCACCATCGCAGAGGATATGCATTCTCTGGACATGGTAACAAATTCCGTCGAAAACGATGGTATGGGTTATGGTTCTCAATGGGATGCAGAATTTGTTCATTCTGTGCGAGACGCCATCATTACTGCCAACGATCAGGATCGGAATATTCCAAGTGTTGTGGATGCGATCACGAGCCGGTATAATTCAGATTCTTTCCAGCGGATCATCTATACAGAATCTCACGATGAGGTTTCAAATGGCCAGGCGAGAGTAGCAGAAGAAATCGCCGATGGAGATGTCAATAACTGGTATTCTAAAAAAAGGGCTGCTTTGGGTGTTGCCCTCGTAATGACGTCTCCCGGTATCCCTATGATCTTCCAGGGACAACCACTTTTAGAAGATAAATGGTTTTCAGATACTGATCCGCTTGACTGGTCAAGACAGGAAATATTCTCAGGATACACAAATCTGCATCGTGATTTGATTCATCTTCGCAGAAACTGGTATGGAGTAACCGAAGGCTTACAAGGCCAGGACGTGCAAATTATACGTGCAGATAATGACAAAAAAATAATTGTGATGCACAGATACAAAAATGGCGGCCCAAAAGACAGTGTGGTCGTTGTATTGAATTTCTCGACTGAAACCTTCCACGACTACAAAGTTGGTTTCCCAAGAGAGGGCCAATGGAAACTTCGTTTCAATAGCGACAATACCTATTACGATCAGGAATTCTCAAATCTTGGCGTTTTTGATATTGATACGATGCAGGGAGATTTTGATAATCTGCATCAGTTCGCGTCGCTTGAAATTCCACCATACAGCGCATTAATCTTCTCACAAGAAGACTAATATTTAGTTGTGAAATATCAAAAAAGCTTCCCGGCCCGGGAAGCTTTTTTGCTTAATTAATCACACTGAACAACCTTTCCCAGCGAATCTTGTCTATAAAACGCAAAGGATCAGGATCAATTGACATCCATACGAATACCGCTTTTCCAACGATGTGATCTTTTGGTACAAACCCCCAATAGCGTGAATCGGCAGAGTTGTGACGGTTATCTCCCATCATAAAAAAATAATCCTGCCTAAATGTGTATTTTTTAATCGGAATCCCCGCCTGACTTAATACCCCATCGTTATTAGTTACATTTTGATTTCCATCAAAAAATTGAATTATCTCGCCATACAGGGCAATGTTTGCAGCGGTTAATTCAATTGTCATTCCTTGTTTTGGCACAACAATGGGTCCATAGTTATCCTTGTTCCAAGCAAGGAAATCGGCATTTGGGAAGAGATAACTTTCTTTCACCCCTTTTGGCGAAACAGACAATTGAACTCGTTTTATAAAATCGTAGGATTTTAATTTTTCAGCCGTTTCCGCCGTGGTTTTCACAATGTATCCATTCTCATCATTGCCTGATAAGGTATCGTCAAAGGTTTCCGTATATGGAGAATATTCAGTAATTCCGTTTTTTCTGAAAATATTCAACTCATTAATTGCTGTGCCGGATGAAACGAAATAATCACTTTGCATACCGGCTGGGTTTTTACCCGCTGTTCCGTTTACATAAACCTGGCCATCCCTAATTTCCAATCGATCTCCTGCCTGCCCTACACATCTTTTGATATAATTTGTGCGCAGATCGATCGGATGCGGTTTCAAATTTGGTAACACGTTGCTGTATTTCTGATAAACACCCGGATTTTCAGAGGGGATATTAAACACAACAACATCACCTCTTTTCACATCAGAAAAACCTGGCAGTCTCATTTCAGGCAATTTTATCCATTCCAGATAAGAAGGTATAACAGTTCCCCAGATGGTCTGGTGCGTAAGCGGAACTTGTAGCGGTGTGATTGGCGTACGGGTTCCATAATGTAGCTTGCTCACAAAAAGATACTCGCCAACCAAAAGCGTGTGCTCCATAGAGGATGAAGGAATCACGAAGGCTTCAAAAAACAGCCATCTGATTAATGTTGCAGCGATGACGGCAAAAAAAACAGAATCCATCCACTCCCGAAACGCAGACTTCGTTTTCTTTCTATTGATTGCTTCGGCGATAGTATCTTTTTTAGGAAAGGTTATCATGATTGCTATATTTTGATCACAATATTGCAACAAATCATTATAATAAACAAACAACTATATATAATTTTATTATATAACATGATAATATAATAAAAAAGGGAAGAAATGCATTTAACATCCCTTCCCTTTCTGTACATTCGATATTCTTTAGTTAATCACGCGGAACAATCTGCTCCATCTGATTTTACCGAAGAAACTGGTAGGTGCAGGATCAATCGACATCCATACAAACACCGCTTTTCCAACAATATGATCTTTTGGAACAAATCCCCAGTAGCGAGAATCCGCAGAGTTGTGGCGGTTATCTCCCATCATGAAATAATAATCCTGATCGAAAGTGTACGTCGTAATTGCTTTACCTGCGATTTTTATACTGTTTTCTTCCAGCTCAACTGCTTCGTTACCTTCATAATTTTTTATTACTGGTCCGTACAAAGCAATGTTTTCGGCATTAAGCTGAACTGTCATACCTTTCGCAGGAATTGTGATCGGGCCATAATTGTCGCGGTTCCATTTGAAGAGCTGAGAGTTTGGATATAACATAGGCTCACTTATTTCTTTTGAAGCCTTCACCAAAGTAACTCCTTTAACGAAATCATAAGTTTTCAATTTTGCCGCCAATTCAACCGTTGTAAAAACCAGGTAACCGGATTGATCGTTACTGGCGATGGTATCGTTAAAGGTTTCCTGGTAAGAATTGTATTCTGAAATTCCATTATCCTTGAAAACTTTCGCTTCATTAACACTTGTTGTCGTTGCAACAAAATATTCATTTTCCATTCTTACAGGATTTTCAACGGCTTTTCCGTTTGCAAATACCTGAAGATCCCGAACTTCCAGTTTATCTCCGGGGAGTCCCATACACCTTTTAATGTAATTGGTTTTTAAATCAACCGGATGTTGTAGTTCCGGCGGGTAATTAAACACGACCACATCGCCACGTTTTACATCACTGAAACCGGGTAGTCGAAATTGAGGTAATTGAATAGCATCGGTGTAGGAAGGAATATTTGTACCCCAGATAGTCTGGTGCGTTAATGGTACTTGCAAAGGAGTTTTTGGCGTACGCGTGCCGTAGTGCAATTTACTTACAAACAAAAAGTCGCCAACCAAAAGGCTGTTCTCCATAGAAGGCGTAGGAATTGTGAATGCTTCAAAAAACAGCCAGCGGATAAGTGTGGCTGCAATTACTGCAAAAAGGACAGAGTCAAACCACTCCCGAACTGCCGATTTTTTATTTTTTGGTGATGTGCCAGAGTTTGTTCCCTTATCAAAAGCCATATTAGAATTATTGAGCGTTACGTGTATTAATCTAAATTTTTTAAGAGATCGTCCATACCAAATACACCTTGTTTTCCAGGTAACCATTCAGCTGAAACCACGGCGCCGAGCGCGAAACCGGCCCGGTTGTGAGCGGTATGCGAAATTTCAATCGTATCCACGTCTGACTCATACCGTATGATATGTGTACCCGGAACCTCCCCTTCCCGTTCGGCAGTGATCGTGATAAAGCCACCTTCCATTTCCGGAGCAAGTTTCCACCCTTGAATCACTTTGTTCTCAGCCGCCACACCTTCCGCAAGGGTAATCGCAGTGCCACTTGGCGCATCAAGTTTATGAATGTGGTGAATTTCAGTCATGGAAGCCTGATATCCCTGGCCATTCATCAATTTGGCGAGATGACGATTCAAGCGAAAAAAAAGATTAACGCCGATACTGTAATTGGAAGCATAGAAAAATGATCCCTGTTCATCTTTACATAACTGCTCAATTTCTGTCCGGTGTTCCAGCCAACCCGTTGTCCCGCATACGATTGGCCATCCTTTTTTAAGACAATAGGTAATATTTGAATAAGCTGATTCCGGCGAGCTGAATTCTATGGCAACATCAACATCATCTTTTTCCAAAGCGTCCATTTCGGACCTGTTTTGAAGATCGATTTTCCCGGCAATACTGTGGCCTCTTTCAAGAGCAATCTTTTCGATTGTTTTACCCATTTTACCGTAACCCAGCAATAATATTTTCATTTTAAAAACTTAAATTCCAATCAATACGTTAAAAAATAATCTATTTCTTAAAATTAAAGACCAAACTAACTCCGGGTGTCGGTCTGGTCATATTTGGCTGTTGCACCTTTGGCGCTACTCTCAAAGACAAATCTTCCGACAAATCAAAAGTTTTCAAATGTGCGGCCACGTTTGCTTCGATAATGGAAAGTGCGTAAAGTGCGACGGTGAAAACAATCGCCGTTTCGCGAAAACGTCTGTACCGATTTTTTTCTCTTCTTACCTGATCGACTGTCAAAGCAAGTGAATCAACCCGTTCTCCATTTAAGATACCTCCACGATAGAATACCGGTAAGCGGGTATCGGACGTTACGCCATCTTTCAGCTGACCATATTTTGCACTTGTTTTATCAAGGTTATAAAAGGTTTTATATCCTCTTACGAAATCCTGATACCGAACATTCCAATAAATTGCCGTCCAGGTACCACCTGCAAAAGCTGCATAAACTAATGGAACCTTCCAATAATCCCGGTTATAGATCTGACCGGATCCAGGCAAAATAGCTGCCAATTTAGTAGCTTTTTTAGGATTAGGAACCCATTTTTTGTCAGTTTTTAACAATGACGTATCCCCTTTCACAATCGCTGACGTATCGGAAACTACGATTTTAACGGCTTTTCCCTTTTCACTATCCGGTCTGACAGTCTGAGCATTTCCTCTACCTGAGATAAAAAGAACAATGCCGATTAAAAACCACTTTTTCAAGCCTTCCCCTCGAATTTCAATGTTTCCAAAATCTTTTTCAATTCATCCTGCGAACCAAAAGGAATTTTGATTTCGCCCTTGTGGTCATCACTGCTTTTTACAGAAACCTTCGCCCCAAAAAACGAAGACAGTTGAAATTGCAATGACTTTATTTCCTGATTGAGCGCAACAGGTTTTTTTGTTTCAAAAGACATGCTGCTCATCATACCAAGTTTCCGAACCTCTTCTTCTACCTTTCGCACCGACCAGCCTTCTTCAATAATTTTATTAAAAATCTTTAACTGAATCTGATCGCTGTTAATTGTGATAATCGCACGTGCGTGTCCCATACTGATCCGGTTATCGCGTAGGGCAGCTTGAATCACAGGCGGCAATTTCAGAAGACGGATATAATTATTGACCGTTGTCCGGTTTTTACCGACGCGGATACCGAGCTCTTCCTGTTTTAAATTACATTCCAGAATTAGTCGCTGATAACTTAATGCAATCTCAATAGCGTTAAGATTTTCTCTCTGGATATTTTCGATAAGCGCCATTTCCAGCATTTGCTGGTCATTAGCGGTACGCACATAAGCAGGAATACGCAACATGCCAAGAGACCTGGATGCCTGCAAACGCCGCTCACCAGAAATCAGCTGGTACTGGTCCGGACCTAGTTGTCTGACGGTAATCGGCTGGATAATGCCCTGCACCCGAATCGAATCTGCTAATTCCTGAAGCGCTTCCTGATCAAACTTTGTCCTTGGCTGGTAAGGATTTGCTTCAATTTGGTCCAGCTCGATTTCGTTCATGGACCCGACAGCATCCATTGAAGACGGCCTCGTGTTTGGGCGCGGCGTATTATTGACCTTGTCCGAGTCCTGCAACAATGCTCCGAGGCCGCGACCCAGACCGGTCATTTTTTTATTTTTATTGCTTGTTTCCATTCTGCGCTATGATCTCCCCTAGATACAATTGATCAATTAACTCCCTGATGTGCATCCGTAGACAGCAATCCGTTTTTAGTCAGGATTTCTCTGGCCAAATTAAGATAACTGATGGCACCTTTGCTGTCTGCATCCTGCGCCAAAACAGGGATACCGTAACTTGGCGATTCACTCAGGCGAATATTTCGGGGAATAATTGTATTGAATACCAACGATTCAAAATGACTGGTTACTTCATTAACCACCTGATTAGACAGACGTAAACGCAGGTCGTACATGGTTAAAAGAATGCCTTCAATCGCAAGGTTTGTATTCAACCGTGACTGAATGATGGTGATGGTGTTCAGAAGTTTCCCTAAACCTTCCAATGCAAAATATTCGCATTGAACAGGTACAATGACTGAATCTGCCGCTGTTAAACTATTAATCGTTATTAAACCGAGCGAAGGCGAGCAATCAATGATGATGAAATCATAATCGTCACGTACTTCGGCAATCGCATCTTTCATGCGCTGCTCACGATTTTTGAGATTGATCATCTCTATTTCCGCCCCGACAAGATCTATATGCGAAGGCAATAGATTGAGGTTAGGAAAATCTGTTTCCAATATCACCTCGCTCGTACGCACATCTTCTACCATACATTCGTAGATGCTGTTCTGCATTTCCTGAGGATTAAATCCCAGTCCTGAGGTTGAATTCGCCTGCGGATCTGCGTCAATAATAAGGGTACGAAATTCTAATGCTGCCAGGCTGGCAGCGAGATTAATTGCAGTAGTAGTCTTACCTACTCCGCCTTTTTGGTTTGCAATTGCAATTACTTTGCCCATGAATTGTTTGAGTTACCAGTGCCAAATTTCAATTATTCAGAGCAAACCACCAAAAAATGTTCCACGGAGTTTTAATAAAAACTGGTTAACTACTCTATGTCAACGTGTTAAATCACATTAATATTTGTTAATTTTCTTAATAATTCTAAAAAAGACGAATGTTTCACGCCCAAACCTCAGTTCCTTCAGTGCAATTCTTGCACATTTCAATCTCTGACCGCGAGCGAATCAGTGAAGCACGGAAGTCAGTATATTTTTTGCCTCGCCACAAATCTTTAAATGTAGAGCGTTTCATATCGCCTAATTGATATTCGGCATCCTTGTCAAAACAGCAAGGCACAACAGCTCCATCCCAGGTAATGACACAGGAATGCCACATTTTCCAGCAATGGTCTACGAACTTATTCTTGATTGAAAAGCGCCCTGACTCTTCCTTTTTATATCGGGAATATTTATCAATGGATGGTATAAGGTCAGAACCTTCTTCATAGTCATAGATCTGAGCCGTTTTCAATCCCACTTCATCCACACCCATTTCCTCAGCCAGCTTTTTCACATCTTCGATCTGATGTTCATTAGGCTTGACGACCAAAAACTGGAAAATTACATGTGGCGTGCTTGATTTCAGCTCCTTTTTCCACTTGATAATATTCCGTGTCCCTTCCAGCACTTTTTCCAGTTTTCCGCCGATACGATACTGCTGATAAGTTTCCTGGGTTGTGCCGTCAATTGAAATGATCAAACGATCCAGACCGGATTCAACCGTTTTTCTCGCTTTTTCATCTGTCAGATAATGTGCGTTGGTTGAGGTTGCCGTGTAAATTCCTTTGTCATGTGCATAGCGCACCAGTTCAAAAAACTTAGGATGCAGATAGGGCTCGCCCTGGAAGTAAAAAATCAGATACAACAGCGTATCCGCCAATTCGTCGATGGTTTTTTTATATAACGTTTCTTCCATCATACCGGTTGGCCTGGTGAACGACCGCAGACCGCTTGGACATTCCGGACAACGCAGATTACAGGAAGTCGTCGGTTCAAAAGAAATTGCAATCGGCATACCCCAATGAACCGGCATGCCAGTAGATTTTGAGTAAAAATAACTGCTTAAAATCTGAATGGCGTTCCAGGCACGTTTAGGCGTTACCTTCGACATCAGGTTCAAACCATCTTTAAAATTCTTATTCATTCTTTTAATTTTTAGCCCGCTTGACGGTAACTTCAGCCCGAAATGAGCAATAAACAACACTTTGAACATGGCTTACCTGACAAACTTCAAATTCCTCAACGTACTGAAATACCAGTTGAGTACTTTATTTCTGAAATTACGAAGTAACTGCTAATGTGTAACACGCTTTTTAGTGCAGAAAGTTTATGCTGGTAAAATTGATTATAAGCCTCGCCATCCTCAACCACCACTTTCAACATGTAATCAAAATTGCCTGAAACAACTGAGCATTCCAAAACTTCACTCATATTGACGATGGCCTGGTTGAAATCTTCAAAACTTTCGCGCTGTTGTTTATCAAGTGTAATGTTGCAATAAACGATCAGCGATTTCCCGAGTTTTCTGCGATTAAGAAGGCAAACATATTTATCAATAAACCCCTCCCTTTCCAGCTTTCGTATACGGTCATGGACTGGTGTAACAGAAAGGTTGATCCGGCTCGCAATTTCTTTCATTGTGAATTGCGCGTTCTCTTGCAGTAGTTCCAAAATCCGGCGATCTGTGGTATCGAGTTGCATAGAAAGTAATTTTTAATAGTTCAGGCTGTTTTTTAGGGTAAATGAAAGAATAATTTTCTTTACAATTGGAATCAGACAGTTTTATTTTCTATATTTTTCTGCCTCAAAAGAATGTTTTTCCCTAATCTGGTAATTTTACAATCCAGACTGAATTCACTCTTTTCCAAAATTATAACATTCAATGACTATGATCATCGGCGTTCCGAAAGAAATCAAAAACAATGAAAACCGTGTGGCCGTTACGCCAGCCGGAGTAACTGAGTTTAGCAAACACGGCCATACGGTTTACGTTCAAACGGAAGCGGGAAAAGCAAGTGGTTTTTCAGACGAACAATATACCGAAGCAGGCGCGGTGATTCTTCCTACGATCGAAGAAGTTTACGCAATCGCTGAAATGATTGTAAAAGTAAAAGAGCCCATTGCAAGCGAATATGCGCTCATCAAAGAAGATCAATTGTTATTTACCTATTTCCACTTTGCTTCGTCAGAACCGCTGACGCATGCCATGATCGAACGTAAGGCTGTTTGCCTTGCATACGAAACGGTGGAAAGAACCGACAGAAGCCTTCCGCTACTAATTCCAATGAGCGAAGTAGCCGGACGTATGGCAGTTCAGGAAGGTGCGAAATATCTTGAAAAACCTATGGGTGGATTCGGGATTTTACTTGGCGGCGTAGCCGGAGTAAAACCTGCAAACGTATTGGTTTTAGGTGGTGGAATTGTTGGAACACAGGCTGCGAAAATGGCGGCAGGTTTAGGTGCCAATGTAACAATTGTAGATATCAGCCTTGCACGTCTTCGTTATCTTGAAGATATTATGCCCGCCAATGTTGACACGGTGATGTCAAACGAATATAACATCCGCGATCTGGTAAAAAGCTCGATCCTGATTATTGGTGGTGTGCTGATCCCTGGTGCAAAAGCGCCCTCATTAATAACCCGCGACATGTTGAAACTGATGAAGCCGGGAACGGTTATGGTTGACGTAGCGATCGATCAGGGCGGATGTTTTGAAACTTCTCACGCGACCACACACGAAGATCCAATCTATGAAGTTGATGGTGTTGTCCACTATTGTGTGGCAAACATGCCCGGTGCTGTGCCTTACACATCGACACTTGCGTTAACAAACGCGACACTTCCATATGCTTTGCAGCTCGCAAACAAAGGATGGAAAGCGGCATGCGCGACGAACGAAGAATTGCGCAAAGGACTTAATGTTGTAAATGGAAAAATTGTTTTCAAGGGCGTCTCCGAGGCTTGGAACTTACCTTATACAGAGGTGAGTGAAGTGTTATGATTCATATATAATGTAAAAAGTAAGGGCTGTATCGAAGCGATACAGCCCTTACTTTTTACAAGCCAAAGTTTTTGGACATACCAAATCCCACTCCGCTGCCAAAATTCAAGCCGAAATTATTGGTTTTATTCTGACCCTTTACTTTTCCGGTTGCGAAACCAAGACTTCCAAAATTAAAGTTCAACGCAAACCCATTTTTCAGATTGACTCCGATGGCAGGAAAGAGAGTGGATTCAAATCCATTCATTTTCACACCGGCCGTTTTGCCAGCCAGGAAATTGGTATTCAATTGTCCATACACTGCAAAGATATCCGACAATGGATAGGCATAACGAATAAAGGGACCAGCGCCGAAAGATGTTGATTTGATTTCAGGCGATCCTGTCTTTGCCGAAGATGTCTTCAAATTTAACCCGCCCGTCCAATGGTCATCCCACTGATATCCTACCCCTGGCGAAAATTCAAAACTGCTCGTTTTGATATCCGAAGCGGATTTACTAGAATTGATCCCCAGATTTCCATACACGAGAAGTGTATTGCTTTGCGCATAAGCAGATAAACCAGCACAGGCGAAAAATACGCCCAAAAAGTACTTTTTCATTGTAGTGGGTTTTGTATTAGAGATAAAATGTTCACCTGATTCGGTGATTTGTTCCTTTATACGGTGTTAATACAAAAAAGTAACTTTACCCAGACATAAAGAAAAAGTTATTTCCTGCTTGGCAACGTAACATTTGCCCCAGGCTCAGTAAAAGGACAAATGCAGCTTTCTAAAAATATTACAATTATTATTTGTCAGAGATTTGCTTATTAAATATTAATTCGTACTTTTGTAAAAAAATTAGAACGAACATCCGTTCGCTTCTCTGCTTCATATCACGGTCCGGCGATTATTTTTGCGCCACCAACCTTTAAAACGCCTGGTTGGTTTTACCCGTTTCGTCATGCAGAGCCCCACGGATGTCTTGTGGTGGGCTTAGCGCAATCCCTTAAATTTAAAATACCCGAAGTCATCAGCGTTGTTGTACCAGACCGGTTTTTCGCGGTTTACCTTAACAATCAGACATGATTTCAAATTGTGCAGGTTTTCAATATTGTATTTGATATTCGTCATGAAGGATATCGGATCTGATATTGCTGGCAACCTACTGACTTCTAATTCTTAAAAATAATTTTTAAAGAATTTAACAATAATAAGATAGATGACTACTGAAACAATTGAGACAATTGAAGATTTTGAGACCTTCGCTGATTTAGGACTCTCAGAAAACATCCTTAAAGCCTTAACTGAAATGGGGTTCACAAAACCCTCTCCAATACAAGCGCAAGGTATCCCTGCTGTTATGCAAGGATCTGACGTAATTGGTCAGGCTCAAACGGGAACCGGAAAAACTGCTGCATTTGGAATACCTGTACTTGAACGTATTGACACATCTAGCAATGCTGTTCAGGCACTTATACTTTGCCCTACAAGAGAATTAGCTGTACAGGTTTCTGAGGAAATCGGAAGACTTGCTAAATTTCAGCGTGGAATTAAAATTGAAGCAATATATGGTGGTGATTCTATTGATCGCCAGATACGTTCGTTGAAAAAAGGTGTTCATATTGTTGTAGGAACTCCTGGCCGCGTAATGGATCACATGCAACGCCGCACTTTGAAGTTTGATGAAGTACGCATGATGGTACTTGATGAAGCGGATGAAATGCTTGACATGGGTTTCCGTGAGGATATTGAAAGCATTTTGGCTGACATGCCTGAAGATCGTCAAACGATTCTTTTCTCGGCAACAATGTCTAAGCCGATTATGTCAATCACAAAACGCTTCCTGAATGATCCGATATTGATCAAAGTGGTTCGTAACGAGCTTACTAACGTGAATATCGAACAGGTTTGTTTTGAAGTAAAACCACAAGCGAAAGTGGAAGTAATGACTCGTTTGATCGATATGTATCATCTGAAATCATTGCTTGTATTTTGTAACACAAAACGTAAAGTTGACGAGATCGTTGAAGATCTTCAGCTTCGCGGATATGCATCAGAAGGTATCCACGGTGATTTGCGTCAGCAACAACGTAGCAATGTAATGAGCAAATTTAAGGCTGGTGTAACCACGATCCTTGTTGCAACTGACGTAGCTGCCCGTGGTATTGATGTTAGCGGTCTTGACGGAGTTATCAACTACGACATTCCATTGGATGAAGAATATTACGTACACCGTATCGGCCGTACAGGTCGTGCCGGTATGTCCGGAAAAGCTTTCTCTCTGGTTGCACGTGACGAAAAGTTCCGTTTGAAAACCATTGAAAATTATACAAAAGTAAAAATCGAAAAAGGCGTTATTCCTTCTTATGAAGATATCGTTGGTGTTCGTAAGGCCCGTTTTGTAGAAAGTATTTCTGCTGCAATTCAGGAAGGCGACACAGATCTTTACCAGGATGTTCTGGAAATGTTGCGTCACAGCGGTTTCACAACAGAACAGATTGTTGCTGCTCTTGCTAAACAAATTATGGGTGTTCAGAAAAACGAATATTCAGAAGGAAATCTTGCATGGGAAGAAAGACGTGGAGGTAACGATCGTCGTGAAGGCGGAAGTGACCGTTTCGAACGTCGCTCTTCAAGCGCAACAGGCGGACGTTTCGACAGAGGCAGCCGCGATGGTGGAAGCCGTGACGGCGGAAGTCGTGGAGGAAGTGACCGTTTTTCAAGCAGAGAACGTTCTGGCAGCGAATCACGTGCACCGCGTGAACCACGTGAACGTGACGGAGAAGCAAAACGTACAGCGGCACCGGAAGCTGGTATGACTCGCCTTTTCCTAAGTCTTGGACGTAAGGATCATATCATGCCTCGCGATATCGTTGGAGCCATTGCTGGTGAAGCAAATATTCCTGGTAAAACAATCGGAGCGATAGATATTTATGACAAATTTACCTTCGTTGACGTTCCGGAACGTGATGCTCGTACAGTATTACGCGCTATGGACGGTAACACGATTAAAGGTAAAGCAGTACAAATTGATATTGCAAAATAATCAGTTAGTTATTTCTGACACCAATATATGAATTGAAAAGGGACTTGTAAAAGAGTCCCTTTTTTTGTTGTTTTCAGGATGGAAAAAAAACAAAAACCCGAAGTCTGGCTGCGTGGACCGCTCGTCAACATAACTCCTCTGCTGCAACCTGTCGCGCACGCAATTTTGCAGGTTCAGGAAGAAATAAATTCGCTCGACAAGGATTTCCCTACCGAATTATTATGGAAAAAACCCTCAGGTCTTGCGTCCGTAGGGTTTCACATGCAACACCTTGCCGGCGTTCTGGATCGTTTGCTGACTTATGCGCGGTCGGAGTCACTGACTGATGAACAGCTTAAATATCTCAAAGGGGAAGGGCATGAACCATTTCCAAATTGTACTTTTATTGCTTTACTGGAAAATATTAATAAACAAATTTCCAGCTCAATCGCACAAATAGAACGTACTGATTCTGCTACACTTTTAGAAGTTCGTTTGGTTGGCCGTTCACAGATCCCTTCAACACATCTTGGCTTACTTTTCCACGCAGCAGAACATACCACCAGACATTTTGGTCAGCTATTTGTCACTTTTCAAATATTACGCTCAGATTTTTACAATAGGTCGAATTTGGATTAAGCTGTATATCATAGACAATTCGCGAATGTTGAGTAGTTCGATAACCACCTGAACTTTTCTAAGTGTTTATTTTACATCACCATTCAAATACATGAAATTTCCAAAATCTACAATTCTTTGCTCGCTGTTTGTCTTATTTAACTTTGCGGCTTTCGCACAAAAAAATCCAGAAGATAAAATGGGTTGGAAGCTTGGTGCTCAGTCGTATACCTTTCGTTTATTCACTTTCGATGAAGCCCTACGCAAAATTGATAGCTGTGGCTTGAAGTATGTCGAAGCATTCCCCGGGCAGAAATTGGGCGGTGGTTTGGAAGGTAATATGGATTTTAAAATGGATGCTACAAAACGTCAGCAAGTTAAAGCACTTCTTAAAAAGCACGGCATAACGATGACCGCCTTCGGCGTTGTGAACGCAAAAGATGAAAGCGAATGGAAAACATTGTTCGAGTTTGCCAAAGACATGGGAATTCTGAATATCAACACGGAGCCAAAACCTGAGCAATTCGCCTATATCGCTCCGCTTGCTGATCAGTATAAGATTAATGTTGCGCTTCATAACCATCCCAAGCCATCACATTACTGGCATCCGGATTCGGTTCTGAAATATGCAGCGAAAAGTAAATTTATTGGCTCATGTTCGGACATTGGCCACTGGGTTCGTTCCGGTCTGGATCCTGTGGAATGCCTGAAAAAGTTGGACGGTCATGTGCTTGGGTCACATTTTAAGGATGTGATGAAAGACACGCCCGACGGCAAATACCACGATGTTGTCTGGGGAAAAGGCGATAGCAAAGTGGACGCTGTTATTTCGGAACTGAAACACCAAAAATTTAAAGGCCCGATATCCGCTGAGTATGAGTACCATTGGGAAAATAGCAGTGCAGAAGTGGCTGAAAGCGTGAAATATTTCCGGGCCTCTTTCGGAAAATCGAAATAAAATTGCCGGAAATGCAGTTTAAAATCAGAACAATAAATTTCCTTTTAATCTTAATAGTACATTTTTTATGACCTATAATCGCCGATTATTTTTAAAATCAGCTGGTGTTGCCGCCGCAGGCACGCTTGCTTTCTCCATTTCGTCATGTGGTGGTTCCAAAGAAAAATCGTCAGAAAGCACCGACTCAACCAGCCTTTCAGCGTCAGGCGCATCTGGTGCTCCTTCTATTCCCGATTTCGGTTTACAATTATATAGTGTGCGTGATATCATTGGCGCAGATCCAAAAGGCGTATTAAAACAAATTGCTGGTTTGGGCTATAAAAAGATTGAAAGTTACGCTGGTGACAAAGGATTTTTATGGGGTATGAAACCCAAAGAATTCAAAGCTTATATGGACGAGCTTGGGATGACTATTGTAAGCACCCACGCTGATACGACAAAAGATTTGGAAAAAGCGGCGGCAGAAGCTTCGGAAGCTGGTATTTCTTATTTGCTACAACCGTATATCGGCCCGCAGAAAACACTGGATGAATGGAAGAAACGTGCTGATGAATTTAACAAACGAGGTGAAATCTGTCAAAAAGCGGGTGTGAAATTCGGATACCACAATCACGATTATTCTTTTAAAGACCAGGAAGGAAAACTACCTCAGGAAATTTTACTCGACAACACCGACAAATCGCTTGTTCATTATGAACTAGACCTGCTTTGGATCGTTGCTGCCGGTCAGGATCCTGTTGCACATTTGAAAAAGTACGCCGGCCGCTACGACCTTTGTCATATTAAAGACCTCGTAAGCAAACCAGAGCCGCATTCTGTGGATTTGGGAACGGGCGAGATTGACTTTGCCAGTTTATTAAAAGTAGGTGCAGACAGCGGTATCACACAATTTATTGTTGAGCAGGAGGAATATCCCGGACCGGTTATTACAAGCATCGGAAATGACGCCGAGTATATGAAAAAACTGGTTTTCAAAGAGGCCTAATCGTCATTTTCTGACCGGATACGCAGAAGCCGCTGCAACCAACTCCGTTGCTCAGCGGCTTCTGCTTTTTTCTCCTTTTCATCCGGAACGAAATCTTTCATTTTTTCCAAATCAGGCTGTCCTGCGTTAATCCAGCATGTGAACCATAGATTGCTGACCATCTCGACCGATGCCTTCATTTGCCTTTCAACCTGACCTTTTAACAAGTGATGATACTGTTCAGAAAATTCCCGGGAGTAGGTTCTCACCAGGACATTATTCCTCAATTCATAACTGAACTTCTTGTCCGGATCGAAAGATTGGCTTAGTCGCCTTTCAAACAAAAAAACGGAGTCACTGGCCAAATGTGCATGATTCACTGAGTTCCAGACAGTTTCGGCCAGATTATCAATATATACAGCCTGACCAATCCATAAATCGTAATCCTGTGCATAAAGCTCGGGAAGACGGGATTCCCAAAAAGCATGAATTCCCTCCTGCCCTGTTAGTTGTCCATTGTAATTTCTGGTCGTGTGCAACGGTACATTCGAATCCGCAACGTAATGTCCCAGATCCGCCGAAATCCGCAAAATCCGCCTTACATCTTTCTCCTTGAATGCATCTGTCAATTGAAAAGCTGCCGTTTGGATATACCATGGAACAATACCATGTTTTCTCAAACTGTCCTCTCCTATCTTTTTTACAGCGGCAGACCAGAATTTCGGCAAAATTGTCAGCGCACTATCTCCGTAAACATCAAGATCGATAAAATGTCTTTCAGCTTCACCTACTACGGCATATCTCCTGCGGTCAGGATTTACTGCATTTTCTGTAAGGTAATCAATATGTGTTTTGTAAAAATACTGCATCTCCGGAGGCAACCTAAACACAGCCAGACGATTAATTTTTCTGTGCGCCCAAAATCCCCAGGCTGGCATAAATCCAGTGTCAATTGTCGAAATGAGACACGCGAAGCTCAAAATCAACGATTTTCGAAAAAAAACATTGATTTTTTTTCGAAAATATGCCCCGGATTTTCGTGAGTATTCCATATAAAGTTTGGTGTATTGACATCGCCGTTTATCACCACTTTATACTCATTTTTATAAAAAAAGTAACTTTCCAGTAATTATTTAAGCGCAGTTTGGGGATTGTTGAATTTTTTAAAAACCTCTACTTAAATTTTTAACCTAAACACTGTTATTTTAACAAAACCAGCGAAACTTCATCTAGAAAATAAAATATCGTTGAAGCAAATATTACCAATGAATATTTCGAAAAACAGTCAAAATACAGAATACATTATATTATTTATAGAAATAGTGCAATGTTAATTATTTGTTTTATTTTTGTTTAGTATTAGAATTAAGGGTTAAGCCGACATAGAAATAATGAGAACCAAAAATAAAACACTAGGATATTTACTGCCAGTATTTCTGCTGAGCATTTTCATGCTAATCATTTACGGAGCTTATGTTCCCCATAAACCAGCAGAAACACAACGTGTTGTTTGTATCAAATTTAAACCTGGTACAACTTCGGAAGACATCGAAAAGCACATGCGTGATTTTGCTGTATTAAAAAATAACGTGAACGACGTCGTAGCTTATTCCGCTGGTCGCGTACAAAATTCAGAAGGAGGCGAAAAGGAATATGATGTTGTTCATTACCTGACTTTCCGTACGAACGAAGCAGCGAAGCAGTATGCATCGAATAAAAATCGCAACGCTTTCGTGAAAAGTAATGAAGCCCATTGGGATAAAGTATTGGAAATGAATTCCAATATTGACAGGTAATTATTAAATAGTAATAGGAGTGAAAATTATTAAAAAGAGTCGGGACTTCCCGACTCTTTTTTTTGATTAAGCTACCAGATAATTGATTTCAATCCTCGTTGAGTTAAATAATCATTGGCCTGACTGAAATGTTTACAGCCGAACCAGCCTCCGTAATTTGCGGCCATCGGCGACGGATGTTTGGCTTTTAAAACATGATGTTTACTTTCATCAATTATTTTTCCCTTATCCTGAGCATATTTACCCCAAAGCATAAAAACCAGATCTTTTTTTTCATCTGACAAACATTTGATCACGGCATTCGTAAATGTCTCCCAACCTTTATTTTGATGAGAACCAGCCTGACCTGCCTCAACAGTCAATGTGGCGTTGAGCAGTAGAACTCCCTGATCCGCCCAACGTTCCAAATTTCCGGATTTAGGAATATCGATTGCCAAATCTTCTTTAATTTCTTTGAAAATATTCAGTAACGACGGCGGCATTCTGACACCATCGTTAACAGAGAAACAGAGTCCATTTGCCTGTCCGAATCCATGATATGGATCCTGCCCTAAAATGACCACATTGCAATTGTCGAAAGTGCAATGATTAAAAGCGTTGAAAATCTGTTTTGCGGGTGGGAATATTTGTTTCGTTGTATACTCCTGCTTAACGAAATTAGTCAGTGTGCCGAAGTATGGTTTTTCAAATTCTGCTGACAGTCGTTTTTTCCAGGATTCTTCTATTTTAACATCCATGCTTTTTGATTATTGAATTTAAAACCAAATTAATTGTTTTTTGATTTGGTTTTATCAGTAAATGATGACTATTTTCGTTTATATTGGAGTTTACAAAAGACATACCACCCGTTTTTGTAAACTGCAATATTTCATTAATATCCTTAATGCATATGGTTTCGAAAGTCACAGACGGCGTTAAAGTCACAGTACTTACTGAGTATCAGCCGGATTATTCGAATCCGCGACAGGATCATTATGTGTTCACGTATAAGATTCTCATAGAAAATCATAGTGAGCACACTGTGAAGCTGCTGCGGAGACACTGGTTAATATACGATGCTAACGGAACAGTCAGAGAAGTTGAAGGAGAGGGAATTGTAGGTTTGCAACCTGTTTTGGAGCCTGGCGACATACATGAGTATGTTTCAGGTTGCAATTTACGTACAGATCTTGGGAAGATGTCTGGTACTTATTTAATGGAAAGGGTGCTGGACGGACGCCAGTTCCGTGTGATCATCCCTGCATTTTCCCTTGTCGTTCCCTACCGCCTGAATTAAAAACTTTCACTGGAATTGTGAAAGCGAACAGAATATCAAAATAAAAAATACCCAAATTGATTACTTCTTATTTCAAGTATCTCCTGCGCTCAGGGAATGAACACTCAATCCATTCGCCCTTTTTGTTTGAACTTTACACGAAGGTAATTAAGGATAAAAGCGAAACGCACCCAGATTATAAAAATTTGAAATTATTGCGTCAGGAATTACTTGCCTCAAATGAAACAATCGAAATTCTTGACCTTGGCGCAGGATCCCGTATCAATAAATCGAATCTAAGAAAAATAAAAACTATTGCTAAAAACGCAGAAAAGCCCGAGAAATTCGGTAAACTTTTTCATCGTTTGATCCGTCATTTTCAACCCGAAAGTATTTTAGAACTTGGTACTTCGCTCGGCTTGACGACGCTCTATATGTCGAAAGCCAAACCCGACTCGCATATTCTATCATTTGAAGGTTGCCCTGAAACAGCAAAAATTGCCCAGAGGAATTTCGAAAAATCAGATGCTAAAAATATTGAAGTGATTCTGGGTAATATCGATGAGACATTGCCAAAAACGCTAAGCAAACTAACAAATGGGTTGGACTATGCTTATTTTGACGCAAATCACCGTTATGAACCAACAGTGAGATATTTCGAAGAATGCCTTCCATACGCGAAAAACGAATCTATATTTATTTTTGATGATATCTACTGGTCAGAGGAAATGACACAGGCTTGGGAACATATCAAAGCACATCCTCAGGTTACGCTCACCGTCGATTTATTCTGGATCGGACTTGTATTTTTTCGTAAAGAACAGGTGAAGGAGAATTTTGTTTTAAGGTTTTAGACGCCTGATTATTATTGCGGCTGATTACTGCTGCCAGCTTCCTTTACGATCTGGTGTATAAAGCGTAATTTTTCTTTAATCGTTTTACTGATTACAAAGGGATACAAATCGCGCAGTCCCATACTTCTGTTAAGGCTGTTCATGGCAAAGGTTAGCGGTAGCCACATGTCAATAATGTTATCAAAATCCGCAACGGTGTAGGGATCGACAAAGGACGTTTTCATGGCACCGGTTGTCACTTTGGGCTGAACATTTAACCCAAAAGAGTCCGCTGTTTCCAGCGTATCTACAATATGCATATAGTGTGCCCACGTCTCTGCCCAATCTTCCCATGGGTGTGCGCTGGCGTATTTACTGATAAACTGCTTCTTCCAGATTTTCGCGGTATTATTGGAATAGTACTGCTGCAATGCGTAGCCATAATCTGCGCGTTCATCACCGAAGAGATTACGAAATTCAATAATTTTCGAACTTCGTCCTATCAAAATATCCCAATAATAATGCCCGATTTCGTGTCGGAAATGTCCCAGAAGCGTACGGTAAACCTCATTCATCTGATTTCGGGACATTTCCCGATAAATATCGTCCGCCTCGGCTATATTAATGGTAATCAACCCATTATCATGCCCGGTCAACACGCGGTTTCCATCGGTGATATTCCGGTCCGATAGGAAGTCAAACATAATACCGCCAAATGATGCGGCGTTCTTACTCTTAACTTCCAATCCGAAACGCAGCAGCGAATGGATCAGCCTGCGTTTGGCTGTTTCTACACGATACCATTTATCGTAATCATCTTTTTGTCCTAAATAAGGAATCGTCCGATTTAACTCACATGCTTTGCAAAAGGGTGAAATACTGCCAACCGGAACCAGCCAGTTACAGACATTGTAGCCGTGATTTTGACAATATTTGTAGGCTTTCTGATTTCCTGAACTGTTAATCAGCGTGTAATTTCTGTTTCTCTCAGGTTTTAGCGCATAAAGATTTAATTCCTGCGTTTCAAAACCCAGCGAAGAATGACAATACTGACAATAAATATTTTCAAAATAAACGGCGTGGCTGCAATTACTGCACTTAAATAACTTCATATTCGACTACTTATTTACGGGCAATATACAGATTCCAAGAATCAATTATCTTTATAAATTATATTTAGAAATTCCCTTACCTCACAAGCCAATGAATATTAAATCAATACTTGAAAGCCTTATACTTAAAGAGATTATTCCGGAACAGCAGGCCAAAAAAATCCTGGCCTACGAAACGGAAAAACCATTTTCAATTCACTGGGAGCTTCGTTCCATTTTATATCTTGGCATAACGTTGCTGACTTCCGGCCTGGGAATTCTTATTTATGAAAACATTGATACCATTGGTCATCAGGCAATTATCGCCGTCATTTCAGCGCTAATGCTCACCTGTTTCTATTATGTCTTTAAAAACAGGCAAACTTTCCAATGGTCAGAAATAAAACAAACAACCAAATTTGCCGAATACGCACTACTATTTGGCTGCACGCTTTTCCTTATTCTGGAAGGTTACCTGCAATTCCAATATAATTTTTTCGGTACGCGCTATGGTATAGCAATATTCATTCCAACGCTTATCTTCTTTTTTCTAGCTTATCGATTTGATCATCGGGGCGTCTTGTCAATGGCCATAACGGGATTGGCTTCCTGGTTAGGACTCACCATCTCCCCTATGTCTATTTTGGCAAAAAATGATTTCACCTCTCCCGGACTTATTGCCACCGGAACAATTCTTGGTATAGTGCTTTGCCTGATCGGTTGGTTATCTGAAACAAGAAATTTGAAAAAACATTTTGCCTTTACTTATCTTCTGCTGGGAGGAAATCTGGCCGCTGTTGCCGGGCTTGCGGGCGTGTTTAATCAGGAATCAAAAATAGTCTATCTATCAGTAGTTGCCTTTTTGTGCTTCTTTCTGGTATATTATGCAAGAAACTCCCAGTCGCTCATATTTCTCCTGATGGGTGTGATCTATGGTTATATCCTCATCAGTTATTCGCTCTTCGCTTACCTCCCCGACACAATTTTGGCCGCTTTTAGTATTTATTATTTTATGCTCAGCAGCGTCGGTGTTCTGTTTTTCCTATTGAATGTTAAAAAAATCTTAGGACTTAAAAAATGAAAAAAGCATATAAAGAATCCTGGGTTAATAATTTGTTTATTCAAAATACCGTGCGTTCCTGGTTGAAAAATAATTTGATGACCGCCGGGCAGGTCGAGCAAGTTGAAGTCGCTTATCCCGAATCGTTTTACAGACCCGGAATATTTGTTAAAATTGGACTATTTCTTTTTACAATATTTGGTGGCAGCTTTTTCGCAGGATTCCTTTCTCTGTTCTTTATTGAAAGTGCGGGAAATAAAACTTTTGCCATCTTATGCCTGGTCAGTGCAGTGTGCTACTATTTTTTCCTTGAATATTTTATCAAGGATCGTAAATTATTTCATTCGGGTATAGACAATGCACTTCTTTATATGGGCAATTTAGCCGGAATTGCCTTCTTTGTTGTGTTGTTCGAAGGTCTGGAAATATGGCAATACTGTTTGTTTGTACTGCTAATCAATGTTGTTAGCTCGTTGCGTTATGCCGACCTTTTTACTGTATTCATCGCAATCACATCCGTTTTCGTTCTATTTGCCTCAATTTTGATTAAGTTTTCGATCGGGAAATCGCTGTTGCCATTTGCCGTAATGATTTTGTCCGCAGTCATTTATCTAATAAATAAAAAAGAACAAAGCCATTATTACCATGAATGCCAGAAACTGATCAAAATATTTGTCCTGTTTACTTTCTACCTTGGTGGAAATTATTTCATCGTAAGGCAAGGAAATGCGCTACTCGCTGATCTTGCGACACCCAATGCCCCACAGGTTCCATTCGCGATACTTTTTTACATATTGACTGCTGCGATTCCGCTTTTCTACTGCTTCACAGGGCTGAAAAATAAAGACCGTTTATTTTTTCTGGTTGGACTTCTCACTGTGGCATTTTCTTGTTTCACCTTTCGGTACTATTTTGATATGCCCGCCATTGAAGCAGTTTTATGCTTCGCAGGTTCTTTGCTGATCATACTCAGTTTGTTAACCATAAATTATTTAAAAATCCCACGATTCGGTATTTCCGATGATGTTTCCGAAAAAAGAAATCTGGCTAACCTGGAAGCTTTACTGATCGCCAATCAATTTGGCCAGGCTCCGGAAGGGGATTCCCTTAAATTCGGAGGTGGAGATTTTGGTGGTGGCGGAGCCGGAAATGATTATTAAATGGTCTGTTAAAAAGTTCAAAATTTGAATTCCTTGCCAGTGCGCTTAACTTGCATCAAAAAAACGATCTATGAAAAAACAATTCTTATTAGTCATTTTCGTCATTATTTCAATTTCCTCCTACGCTCAGAAAGGCCAGAAGACTTCCGGGAATCCGGTATTTCCAGGCTGGTATGCAGATCCTGAGGGAATTATCTTCAATAGTCCAAAAGGAGGAAAAGAGTATTGGATCTACCCTACTTTTTCAGCGCCTTACAAAGACCAGGTTTTCTTTGACGCATTTTCATCAAAAGATCTGGTGACCTGGAAGAAACACGACAGGGTTTTAGATACTCTGAATGTAAAATGGGCAAAAAAAGCAGTTTGGGCTCCTTCCATTATTGAGAAAGATAAAAAATATTACATGTTTTTTGGGGCCAATGATATTCAAAGCGACAACGAAGCCGGCGGAATTGGCGTGGCTGTTTCCGACAAACCAGAAGGCCCGTTCAAAGATTATCTTGGAAAACCGCTGATTGATAAATTCCATAATGGTGCTCAACCTATCGACCAGTTTGTCTTTAAGGACAAAGACGGACAATACTACCTTTATTATGGCGGTTGGAAACATTGTAATGTGGCCAAACTGAAAAATGATTTTACAGGGTTTATTCCCTTTGAAGACGGAAAAATATTCAGGGAAATTACGCCGGCCAGTTATGTTGAAGGACCGTTCATGTTTATCCGTAATGGAAAATATTATTTTATGTGGTCAGAAGGTGGTTGGACAGGGCCGAATTACTCGGTAGCCTACGCCATTGCTGATTCACCGTTTGGTCCGTTTGAACGAATTGGAAAAATTCTCCAGCAGGATCCGAAAGTAGCAACCGGCGCAGGTCATCACTCGGTTATACAAATTCCGGGAAAAGACGAATGGTTTATCGTTTATCACCGCCGCCCACTTACAGAAACGGATGGCAATCACCGTGTGACCTGTATAGATTTGATGACATTTGATGAAAAAGGAATGATCAATCCCGTCATCATCACCAACGAAGGTGTGAAACCGCAGCCTCTAAAATAATTTTTCCGGCAGAGGAATAAAAATTTAGTCCTCTGCCGGATTCTTCCGAGGCTTGGCGTTGAAGTTGCGATCCGATCTTGAACCCTCGCAGAGATTTATATCTTCACAACGATACTCCAAATTATCTCTCAGAAAACAACCTGAATCTCAGGGTCATCTATTTCATATCCCGGCAAAAATTCCCCACACTTCCTTTTGCGAACGACTTTTTTAATGGTATAAAATTTTATTATAGAAGTAGAATCAACCAAGCCGCTCGTCACAGATCATTTTTTTTGTTCAAATTATTTTACAAATATTGGATAAATTGAAGTTCCATGGAATAATTTTTGCTATGACTTAAACACTAAACGTTGAAGGCTCTTCTCTATACCTGAAAACGCAAAATTTATACTTGGAAAATACGGCCAAATCATTCCATAACATAATATAGGTTATCAACTTTTGCACAATTTTTAATGAGCACGAAGCCAAAAGAACATGTTTTTACAAAAAATTTAGATCACGCCTTTCTATCAGTATACAACGGCTATAAGTTTTTTATCCGCTTTTTCGTAGAAGCCTTTCGCGGGCGAATGGAATTCCAGGAACTCGTCAAGCAATGTTATGCTATTGGATACAAATCGCTGTTGCTTATAGGGATGACTGGCTTCATTACCGGAATGGTATTTACCAAACAATCGAGGCCATCACTGGCGGAATTTGGCGCTACGTCATGGCTGCCTTCTCTTGTCTCCATAGCCATTGTGCGGGCATTGGCCGCACTGGTAACTGCCTTGATTAGTGCAGGTAAAGTAGGATCCAGTATAGGTGCCGAACTTGGTTCGATGCGTGTAACAGAGCAGATCGACGCCATGGAGGTTTCTGCAATTAATCCTTTTAAATTTTTAGTTGTAACCCGTGTTTTGGCCTCCACCATCACAATTCCCTTGCTTATGTTTTATTGTACGCTTGTCGGATTGCTTGGAGCATTCCTAAATGTTTATTTGAACGAAGGCACCAGTGGCGTAGCATTCGTCGAAAAAGCATTTGAGCAGATTACCTTCCTTGATCTCGGTACCTCAGTTGCGAAGGCAGTCGCCTACGGTTTCACGATTGGAATGGTAGGTTGTTATCAGGGATATAACGCTACAAAGGGAACGGAAGGCGTTGGAAAAGCAGCAAATACTTCGGTTGTACTTTCCATGTTTTTAATTTTTATAGAAGAGGTTATAATAGTTCAAGTATCTAATTATTTCAGAGGTTAGAATTGTATGTCAGAAAATACAAATCAGGAAGATCCAATCATTTCAATCCGGGACGTGTATAAGTCGTTTGGCGACTTACATGTTTTGAATGGAGTGGACCTGGATGTATTCAAAGGAGAAAATGTCGTCGTACTTGGGCGGTCTGGAACCGGGAAATCGGTTTTAATTAAAATAATCGTCGGGTTACTTCTTCAGGATAAAGGAACAGTGAATGTGCTGGGCCAGGAAGTTTCCGAATTACAGGGCAAAACATTAAATGAGCTCCGTAGAAAAATTGGCTTTTCGTTTCAGAATAGTGCGTTATATGATAGTATGACCGTTCGGGAAAATCTTGAATTTCCTTTGGTTCGAAATGTTGCAAATCTCTCCAAGGCTGAGGTCAAAGACCAGGTTGAATCGGTATTGGAGTCTGTTGGATTATCGCAGACAATAAATCAGGTTCCTTCTCAGCTTTCAGGAGGACAGCGTAAACGTATCGGTATCGCCCGCACACTTATCTTGCAGCCGGAAATCATGCTCTATGACGAACCGACCGCCGGACTGGATCCGATTACCTGTATCGAAATCAATGAGTTAATCAATGAAGTGAAGGAAAAATATCACACCTCAGCAATTATTATTACCCACGACCTCACCTGTGCACGACAAACAGGCGATAGACTTGCCATGCTTCTTGACGGCAAGTTCGCGATGACGGGCACTTTTGAAGAAGTCTTTGCTTCAAATGAGGAAAGAGTTAAAAGTTTTTACGATTATAATTTTATTCAATAGTAATGGAAACAAGCAATAGAAAACGCTCCGTAGTAGTAGGTCTTTTCGTCATTGTCGGACTGGTCATTTTACTCGTCGGAATTCTTACGATCGGGAGCATGAAAAAAGTTTTTTCATCCAACATAACGGTCAAGACGATTTTTGAAGATGTTAATGGTTTAAAGGCAGGAAACAACATCTGGTATTCCGGGGTCAAGATCGGGACTGTGAAGTCTCTGAAATTTCTTCCGAACTCACAAGTTGAGGTGATGCTGAATATCGAAGAAAAATCCCAGGAGTTTATCCGGAAGAATGCATTGGCGAAAGTCAGTACGGATGGACTCATTGGTAATAAAATCATTGTAATTTACGGTGGTACGCAGAAAGTGCCATCCATAGAAGATGGCGACCAACTCGCAGTTGCAAAAGTTGAGAGCACCGAGGAAATGCTGAGTGTGTTGTCCGAAAACAACAAAAATCTACTTTCCATCACAGACGCTTTTAAGAAAATCAGTAAGAATATCCTTGAAGGCAGAGGTACTGTCGGGATGCTTTTGAATGATGACAAGTTATACCGCGACGTAGATGCAACCATGGCCGGATTGAAAAAAGCCTCTATGAATGCGCAGAATCTAACAGCTGCGTTGTCGACTTACGGAGCTAAGTTGAATCAAAAAGGTGGCTTGGCAAATGACCTGGCCACTGATACCATTATCATGCACGATGTCAGAGCAACGATGGTGCGCTTAAATGAAACCGTAGCTTCTGCAAACACTATGGTAAATAATTTAAAAACTGCCAGTGCTGATATTAATTCTAACACAAAAAGCCCAATGGGTGTTTTGCTTCATGACGAAGGAACTGCGTCAAATTTGAAAAATACGATTCAGAATCTTGAAACAAGTACAGCGAAACTGGATGAAAACATGCTGGCTCTTCGTCAGAACTTTTTATTCAGAAGATATTTCAAGAAGAAAGACAAAGATGAAGAAAAGGCGAAGGAAGAGTCAAAAAAAGAGGAAATGAAAGAAACTGAGGTAAAGCCTTAGATTTTGAAGATAAACTATTTGTGAATCAGGCCAATTGTTATTTCGACAACCTATTCAAGATACTAATTCGGGAAGATTTAGAGAAGTACTTATAACTTTACATTATAATCTATTCGATATTGTTATTTCTGTTGTTGAAAAAAGTTAAGATATTCGTTATTATTGTTAACAAGTTTTGAAATCATTTAACACCCATATAATTCCAAAGAAATATCTTAATGGCTCTATCACTTAACCCCGCACTTGACGTTAGTTATCTTGATCAAATCTATGGTGATGACGCGTCAATAGTACAGATTATCTTTGAAGCGTTTCTATCTGACTCATTACCACGCTGGAAAAGCCTTAAGTCACTTATTGAACAGGAAAATATCCCGGAAGCTGCTAGTGTCGTTCATGGAATTAAGCCCTCTTTCACAATGGCCGGACTTACAGCGATCAGAACGAAAGTTGAAGCACTTGAACGTGATATTCATAATGAGGTTGAAACAAAAGAAATTGTAGCACATTATCTTCGGATTGATGATGAAGTGGAACTTATTATTCCAATCCTGGAAGCGGAAGCTGAAAAACTTGGCCACCTTTCTTCCTGAGGGCTTATATTCATTTTCAAGCCTCTGAAATTCTACGGGAAATTCAGAGGTTTTTGATTTTTAAGCGGTCTTTCTCTTTGCCTTATCCCAGGCTGCGCTTTGGCTTCCTTTATAATATCGGCCGATACCGGCAACTACTGCGTAATTCATTACGCAAAAATAGTAGGGAACAAATAGGGCTTTCACTTTTATTTTGCGTTTCTCCAGTATCCATCCTGTTAACGCTGCTCCATAGAAAAGCACTTGTCCGGCCATGACAAGGAAATATATCGTATCCGGAAACCGGACACAAATGATACCGTTTAAAACAAAAACCAGTATCATCAGAAATGGTGTCACCGTCCATCGCAGTACGCGGTGGCTGATATACTGAAACCAGAGCAAAGGAAAACTAAATGGCAGAAATAGCTTTTTTAACCTCAAAATGGATTGAATTCCACCTGCTGCAATCCGCACTTTCCGCTTTAATTCTTCCTTAATATTATCAGAAGATAATTCTGATGCATAAGCTTCCGGTTCGTAGATGATACGATATCCCTTCTGCGCGATAAGCATGGAAATCATGAAATCGTCCAGAATTGTATCTGGCTCAACTTGCTCGTAGAGAGAGCGTCTCACACTAAATAACTCTCCCGCAGCTCCTACCACGGAATACAATTCAGAGTCCCATTTCTTCAACGTTGATTCGTACTTCCAGTAAAACCCTTCTCCCGCTGTGGCATCAGAAACATCATCTTGCATGACACGCTTCTCTCCCGATACTGCTCCCACTTCGGGGTCGGCATAATGTCGGGCGATCAATAACAAGGCATCCTTATTTAGAAAAGTATTGGCGTCCGTGAAAACCACGACCTCGGTATCCACCTCATGCATAGCGCGGTGGATCGCATGGATTTTACCCTTCCGTGCCGGCGAATGCATAAGTTTTATATCCGCAAATCCTCGTATCAATTCAGGCGTTTTATCCGAGGATCCGTCCGTGATAAACAATAGATTCAGCTTTTCCTTTGGATAGTTAAGACTCAGCGTATTTCCGATTTTTTCTAAAATCAGATCCTCTTCATTGTAAGCTGCCACAACCAAAGTCAGCGTGGGAAAATCCTGATCTAAACCCGGAATGAGCCGCTTACCTTTAAAAATTTTCCTAATCTTAACCAGGAAATAGAGTAAAATTCCGTAACCGAGAAACGTGTAAAAAACAATGAATAAACTAAGCCAGAAAAGGAGTTTCATATATTAAAATTTGACAGGGTAGCCTAGATTTTTACTATCAACAGCATTCGAGAAGTGCCACAGAATCGCCTTTATAAAAAAGGGAATAAAATTAAACTCTTTATTTCTTATATAACCAAATAAATTTCTCGGTATCACCGTCAAAAGGAAGTAAAAACAGAAAATTGTAAAAGTGACGGTAGGCGTATTTTTCCGGATAAAAAGTATCCGGTTTCTGGTCATAAAAAATTCTTTCAGCGTTGATCTCTTACCAACAGAAACAGATTCTTTATGATAAATTAATGCCTGCAAATTGACGTGAATTTCATAACCAGCCCTTCGTATACGTTCGCACCAGTCCAGCTCTTCGTAATATAAAAAATAGTTTTCCGCCATGAACCCCGCTTTCTCCACCGCTGTTCTGGAAAGCATCATTGCTGCTCCGTGCGCATATCCGGTTACGCCGGTTAAGGAATCAAATTGCCCCCTGTCTTCTTCAAACTGGCCTATACAAGCATTTCTTGCCGTGTAATAGTTCATTTGTGTATATCCGGCATATTGAAGCATTCCGGGCTGATCGAAATAGTGGATTTTGGGAGATACAATACCGATATCAGGATTTTTTTCCAGTGTCCCCACTAGCTTTGCAACTAAATCTGCGGTCACTTCGGTATCATTGTTGATAAGAAAATAGTAATCCCCAGTTGCTTTGCTTAAACCGATGTTATTTCCTCCCGCAAAGCCGGTATTCCGCTCTGAACGAATGAAGGTGACGTCTTTGTATCGCTTTTCCCAATCGGGAACGCAGTTTTCCTTGCTCCCATTATCAACAACAATTACTTCCAAATTGGGATAAGTGTTTACCTCCTTCAAGGATTTGAGCAAATCTTCTGTAACTTTTGGTTGATTAAAATTAACAGTAACAATAGAAACTCTTTTCATCCGGTCGAAATGTATCGAATTGTTGTCTATAAAAATGAAGAATTAATTTCAATGATTTGTAGAAGTATTTCAAAATTAACAATAAAAACATAGCTTTAACCAAAATTTGTCGCACTGCTCTATTTTTTGATCAAAAAGCAATCTGAGCAACGTTCGAACTACCGAAAGTGTAATCAATTGTTAAAAAAGTGAAAATAACTCGCTTACCTGGTTTTAATAATATTCCATCTTCCAAGTTGCCGGCAAATGGCGACGGAAATATTGCATTGGAAGAAAAAGTGAGTGAATTGATTGCATTAATCGACAAAACGAGTGTCGATAGTAAAAGTTCAAAACGTTATCAACAGCAAATCGCGGATGCTTTCCAGAGGTCACTATTCACGCCGAAAAAGCTGGAACCTTACACCGCACTTGATCAAGATAATAATTTATCTCGCGAGGAATTATTGGAAGGTCTTGAAAAATTATTGTCTGAAACGAAAATTGATAGTGAAATAAGCAAGAATTATTTAAGGAAAAATGCAGTACAAAAAGGAGTAATGTTTATTCTCGCCTTACTATTAATTGTAGTAGGTTTTGCGATGATCATTATGCCGGCACCGCCAAGCTTTGAGATTTTCACTGTATTTTTTTTTAATGCAAATGACGGCGTGACGATCATGGATCTGATTTCGCTGTTAATTATTTTCGGCGGAGTTTTAATGTTCGTTTTAAATTTGAAAAAGAAATGATCGCCTTCCCGGAACCTCCTTCGAAAGTAAAAACTATTTTGATTGTAGAAGATAATCTTCTTTTCAGGAAAGTTATAGAGTCGTCTCTGAAAAGAGCTGGGTATACATGCCTGCTTTCTGATTCAGCAGCCGAAGCACTGAGTTTGCTGGAACAGGAAAGGCCGGATCTGATCTTGTCAGATTATGATATGCCCGAAATCAACGGCTTCGATTTCCGGCAAACCGTATTACTAAACCAAAATATTCGAGATATCCCTTTTGTATTTCTGACATCGTTTACAGACGACTCCATGATGCTGGAAGGACTGAATATGAATGCATTAGATTATATAAATAAGGAAACACCTATGCCGGTGATCATTTCCAAGCTGAATAATATTATCAAGTCACTTGAAAATGAACATATCCGCTCCATTCGGGAATTACGCATAGCCGCGGAGACCTTAAACGTAAAATCTGTTCCTGAAAGAAGCCCCGAATTACAAAGTTTTAGAATCCACTTTTGGCACAAAGGATATCTTGGATATCCGGGAGGTGATTTTATCGATTTCATTAAAGTGGATGAGCGTTATTGCTTCGCCCTCCTAGGTGATATTATGGGAAAAAAGTGGAAAGCATGGTTTTTCACTTTTGGATTTATGAGTTACATCCGTGCTGCCATCAGGTTTTGTGTGCTCGACAATGATTTTGCTTTAAATACGATTGTTCACAAAATAAACAAACTGGTTTGTCTGGACGAAAGTCTGCAAAATATTTTATCGAGCCTTTCACTTCTTCTGCTGGACAATCAGACTGGGCAGATATCTTACACCGGAGCCGGAGATTTGCCGCTGATAAGTTTTAATGCTGAACAGGATACCACGAGTACCGTTCTTTCGGGTGGCCTTTTATTGGGACTTCTGGAAGATGGATTCTATGATGAGCAGATCATCCAAATGAAGTCGGGTGATCAGCTGGCCATCTTTACAGATGGCATGATTGATATTCCTTCAAATGGTTCCAAAAAAAGTGACTATCCTTTTTTTGTTGAAAAGATCAGACCATATCTGGGGAAATTTAAAAGTTTTGATCTGATCAAAACACATGTTTTAAATCAGATCAATGACAGTAACCAAATGGACGACGCAAGTATAATTTTTATAGAAAAACAATAACCCATCATGATACTTCAAGTTAACCAAATCGATCAAGTCGTTCAGGCAACCATAATACCAGCGGAAGCAAGCCTTTCAAACGCAGACCAGTTTAAAGAAGAAATGATCACGCTGATTGCCAACGGGGCTGGTTTGATCATTGTCAGTTTTGAAAACGTAAATTATATCGACAGCTCATTTTTAGGAAGTTTGGTCGTTGCGTTGAAATACGCAATGCCAAGGAAAACAGATATTTACCTTGTATCATTAAAGCCGGATGTTAAAAATCTGCTTACATTAATCAGAATGGATAAGGTATTTAAAATTTACAAGGATTATAATCAGGCTATGGAAATGTTAAATTAATGCATGAAAAATAACGGGTATAGTAAGTCTTTTGTGTTCTCAAACAAGGCGGAAGATGTTGCTTCGGTGGTAAGAAGTTGTGTAGAATTTATTGAAGAACCGAAGGATTTGGTACCTGTGTCACCAGAAGTGCTGTCTCGGATAAAATGGGCATTAACAGAATTGCTAATTAATGGCGCAAAACATGCAGGCACAGACGAGAGCGCTCTTCACATAAATGTGACCGAAAATTCGCTTACTATTGAAAAGGAAGACCGGGGAAACCCATTAAAGCTACTGGTTAATAGTGGCGAAAAACATTTGGTCTGGCCGCTTAATGATTTTGTCTCAGAGCGGCAACTAGAAGTATATCAAAACGGAATGGATTCTTTGCAGGTCATCGTCCGATCTGAACTGGATGCCGATTTTGTTGTAGCGGAAATGGAGGATGTGGAAATGCCGCAGCTTTTGATCACAACCAGCGAGCATTTTGGGTTAATGATTATCGCGAAGGCCTCAGAAGAATTTCAGTATCGATATGAGCCCAATACCAAAAAAAATATTTTCAGCGTGACATTTAAATATATGAATGAACAATTTACTTAGTCAGAAACACAGATTTGAAGTTTTGGATATTTTTAGAGGCATTTTTGCTTCTCTGGTATTTCTGTTTCATTTATGCGCCTTTTCAGAGACCCCGATATTGAACAACAGCTTTATCGAAAATTCTGATATGTTCGTGGATTTTTTCTTTGTATTGAGTGGATTTGTGATCGGATATAGTTATCAAAATATTTCTGACAGCCAAACTGCCAAACTGTTTTTAATCAAGCGATTTTATCGGATATACCCACTACACTTCTTCATGCTGATGTTGTTTGTAGTCGTGGAATTTTCCAAAACAATACTGAGTCCCTACATTAAAGTCAACAATCTTAACAACCCTGATAATAATCTGACGACATTTTTTACTTCGCTTTTTTTGATTAACTCTACACCTGTCCCGGGAGTTAAGGATGTCAGCTGGAATATACCAAGCTGGTCAATCAGTGTGGAGATGTGCGCTTATCTGGTTTTTGGAGTACTTGTTTGGTTCATCAATTCATCCCGGCAAACTAAAAACAGAAATCGATATTACGGCCTTACAGTATGCATAAGTCTTGGAGCACTCTGGCTTGTTTCGCATTCATTTAAACTGCATTTCACGTACGATTTCGGCTTTATCAGAGGTATCCTTGGTTTCTTCGTTGGAGTGCTTTGTTTCAACCTGTTTAATACATCCCATACAAGCGTACGACAATTTCCCACCTTTATTTTTTCAATTGCAGAAATTTTGATCCTTGGCCTTATAACCACCTGCATAGCTGCTGGCGAATTATTGAAAGAACTAGGTTTTGTATATGAAATATTATTCTTCTGCTGCATTTATATTTTCGCTTTCGAAAAAGGAATTTTCTCTTCCGGAATGAAAAAAATTGGCTTTTTACATCAATTGGGGAAATACTCTTACTCAATTTACATGACGCACGCGCTCTTCATCAGTCTTTTCAACGTGCTTTTCATCCGAATACTAAAATTTCCACCGTCTGCTTATTCATATCTGTTTATTCTCAATTTCATCATCATATTTTTCGCGTCCGTCTGGACTTATAAAAATATAGAAATGAGATTCATGTATAAAAAGAAGGAAACTGAAAAATCGGCCGTGCCAAACTAAGGATTGCGAAAGAAAAATTATTATTCAATACTTAACGTTTCATATCTCTCATGAGCATCAAGGACAAAATTACTATCGTAGTTGCTACCGACAATCACTACGCTATCCTGCTGGCAGCTTTGATAAAGTCGATTGAAGTAAACCATAAAACTCCTGAAAAAATAGACCTGTACATTATCGATGATGGTGTTTCAGAATCGAGCAGAAAAAAAATCGAGCAGTCGAGCAGCAAAGATGTTACGACTATGTACTGGTTTAAAACGGCGAAAGTAATACCTCCGAATGTTAAAATTCCGGTTGATAAGTCCGCATTTCCAATCACAACTTATCTTAGACTTTTCGCGCCTTATATCATTCCGAAAGAAACAGAAAGATTTCTTTACCTTGATGTGGATATGATCCTGAAAGAAGATATCTCTAAACTGTGGCATATCAATCTTGAAGATAAGCTCTTTGCCGCAGTGCCCGATCTTGCAAAAGTTTTCAGCAGTGAATGGGGTGGCGTACCTAATTATAAGGAACTCGGCTTCGATCCTCAAACGCCTTATTTCAATGCAGGTATGTTATTGGTGGATCCGATAAAGTGGAGAGAAGCCGATATTTCTAACCGGGTGATTCAGTGTATTTACGATAATATTGCTTCGGCGAGTTTCCCCGATCAGTATGGTCTAAATGTGGTTCTGGCAAACCAGTGGGTTATACTCGACCAGCGATGGAACACCTTTGCAGTTTTGGAAATTGCAGATCCATACCTTATACATTACCTGGATATTAAACCAATTTTCAAATCGTACAACTGCAACCTTGCTTATAAAGACGAATTCTACAAATACCTACGAATGACTCCTTACAAGGATCATAAACCAGTCAGCGACTCGATAAGACTCATGAGAAAAGCGTATAACAAATTAAGGAAAATCGTATCCGGCTATCTAAAATAGAGCTTTTTATGTCTGATTTTAAAAATGTCACGCTGCTCGTAACGCACTATAACCGGAGCACTTCACTTGAAAGACTTCTCAAATCTTTCCGTGACCTGGAATGCAATTTTGGTGATATCGTGGTATCTGACGACGGCAGTAAGCCGGAACATCTGGAATATATAAATGCTCTGAAACAGCATTATGAGTTCAATCTGGTAACGACTCCGAAAAATAAGGGACTTGGAAACAACATTAATAAGGGTCAGGATGCGGTAAAATCTGCCTATACCTTATATGTCCAGGAAGATTTTGTACCGGAACCTATATTCCCCGCGGCCCTGGAAAATTCACTGGGATTCATGGAGCAGCGCAAAGATCTGGACTTCGTCAGGTTTTATGCCTATTTCAAGTATCCATATTTAAAGCCTTACAGCCATGGTTTTTCAGAGATGATATTTAAACTATGGAACCCGGGTTACAAGAAGTTTTACTATTACAGCGATCACCCGCACCTTCGACGAAGCAATTTTTTCGAAAGATTCGGGCGATATCCCGAAGGGTTGAAAGTGGAAGTTACTGAGTATAAAATGATGATGTCTGTTCTCAAAAATAAGGGAAAAGCATTATTTTATGAAGATTACACCAGCTTGTTTGAGCAAAAAAATTCTTCGGAGGAGCCTAGCACGGTCCGTAGAAATTACTGGCGTGAGACAGAAAATTTTGCTGTGACAGGCGCGCGTCACGCGTATCGTCATTTGAAATTTAATTATGATTACTTAACCTCATAAGTCTGAATCTCTTGGCTCCTTAATCGGGAATAAAGAAAAACGCAGAAAACCTTTATCCATTATAATTGACATCATGGCAGATAGCAAGCCGAACAATGACCACTATTGGTTGAAGTCAGGCATCATCAATGTAGTACAAAATTTTGCCGGCGTGCTTTTCGGATTCGGAGGGTTTTATCTGATGGTCAGAATGTTAGACAAACATGAGTTTGGAATCTGGACACTCTTTATGGCCACGACGACTATTTTCGAAATGGTAAGAAGCGGTCTGATCCAAAATGCTCTGATCAAATATATTTCTTTTACAGAAAGTGAAAAACATAACGAGATCATCTCGTCCTCTTTTGCTTTATGCGGCATACTCACTTTTCTCTGCGTACTAATTAACCTTTCCATTTCCAGCTATCTAGGCGAAATCTGGCAGTCAGGCGAAATCGTTTCTCTGTTCGGCGTTTACAGTATCGTTTATATTTTCTCAGGAATTCTATCGCAATTTCACTGGGTCGAGCAGGCAAATTTCAGGTTCAACGGGATCTTTTTCACCAACCTTCTAAAACAAGGGCTGTTTTTTACATATCTCCTGATCTGCTTCATTTTCAAAATTGAAATCCAATTGGTTGAGCTTGTTTATGTACAAGCTATCAGTCTGCTATTCAGCATCATACTGGAATATTTTTTTGTGAAAGACCTTTTGAAATTTACATTTAAAGTGTCGGGTGAATGGATTAAAAAGTTACTTAATTATGGTAAATATGCGTTCGGTACTTCCGTTGGATCGATACTTTCAAGTACAATAGATCAGATGATGCTTGGATCATTGTTATCACCTGCTGCCTCCGGGTCCTTTAATATCGCCGTTCGGATCATGAATCTGGTAGACATTCCAACCAATGCAATCGCAGTTATTGTTTTTCCGCAAAGCGCAAAGAGACTGGCAACGGACGGCGAAGATGCCATTAAATATCTATATGAAAAATCGGTAGGAACCATCCTTGCCATATTAATTCCCGCGCTGTTATTCCTTTTTTTCTTTCCGGATTTTGTTGTCAATCTGATTGCAGGAGGAAAATATGCAGAAACAATTCCAATTTTAAAGGTTACGGTTTTATACTGTGTGCTCATTCCCTACGGCAGGCAATTTGGAACCATACTTGATTCCATAGGGAAGCCAAAAATAACCTTCACGATTGTGATCATTACTGCCGTACTCAATCTGAGCCTAAACTATCTTTTAATAAGCCGGATAGGTGTTATGGGTGCTGCCTACGCAACGTTGATCTCTAATTTTATAGCTTTTGCCATTGCACAAACCATACTTTATAAATTACTCCGTGTAAATATCCTGCACACGTTCGTGTACGCGTACCGGTTTTACCCAGAGTTTTTTATGAAATATGTAAAACCTCGTTTTAGCTGATCTTAGTACTTATTTGTTCACTCAAAAGAACTTCGCAAATGTCAATATTTAAAAACCCTGAATGGCTAAAAAAATACGATTTTCAGTATGAGCGTTTCAGTCAGATCCCTAGTCAGGTTTTTGATGAAATTAATGCTAAGCTATCCACTGTTTTAAGCGACGCGCCACTTGTCAGCATCGTCATTGCAGCTTGGAACGAAGAGGTAAATCTGCTCAGATGTATTGCTACCCTGGCCAATATGGAGACGGTGAAACCGTTCGAAATTATTGTCGTGAACAACAATTCAAGCGATGATACACAGCTAACTATTGATTCTTTAAAAATAAAAGGGCTTTTTCAGCCCATTCAGGGACCTGGGCCTGCAAGGCAGCTCGGTCTGGAAAATGCAAAAGGAAAATATATTCTGCTGGCAGATGCAGACTGTTTTTATCCGAATAAATGGCTTGACGAAATGGTCGACCTGCTTAGTCAGCCTGGTGTTTCATGTGTTTATGGACGGTATTCCTTTATCAGTGAAGCCGGGTACTCGAGAATACAGCTTTCTTTATTAGAAAAAACAAAGGACATTATCGCCGAATATCGTCACATCAATCGCCCGTATCTGAATACTTATGGAATCAGTATGGGATTTTTACGTGAGCCCGCTTTAAAAATTGGATTTGTAATGAAAAATGTACGTGGAGAAGATGGAAGAATGGCTTATGCTTTGATGCGTTACGGAAAAATAAAACAGATGAAAGAAAACTCGGCGAGAGTCTGGACTGGCGCACGCACTCTCAAAAGAGACGGCAGTTTTTTCCAGCTCTTTTCGAAACGTGTCATCAAAGAATTCAAAGGTTTCTTTTTCAATCTGCATGCAAAGGCACCAAAAGAAATAGAGAAGCTCTAAACAGCTTTTTCCCGTTTCAATTCCAGTGCATTGGCCAGGATATCTGCAATCTGCGTAATTCTTACCTGCCAGGTATTATTACGGGCAATTTGGATTCGCTGTAACTTTTTATCTTCGTTATTCGTCTCCAAGGCTTTCGTAATAGCGGATGAAAAGGAGGCTGCATCTGAGCAATACGCCACGGTGTCTCCTGTAAAGTCAACCAGATCGTCGTTGAAATTAATAGCTACCGAAGGTTTTCCTGCCCCCAGATATTCAAACAATTTCAGCGGAAAAATTGTATTACTCACCTCGTCTCTTTTAAAAGGAAGCAATGCGACATCAAAACCTTTTAAAACAGCAGGCATTTCTTTATAGGCCACGCTACCGGTAAAGTATACATTTTTCATTTCGAAAAACGAATCAGGAATATACGATCTGTCCTGCGGCCCCACGAAAACAAAACTTTTGTCAGGATTATTTGCGGCCACTTCGCCCAGTAACGCATAATCCATTCGTCTCTCAATATTTCCAAAATAACCAATCACAGGCTTGGGAAAATCTTTTAAAATCGAAGAAACTGGTAGGTTTTCATCCAATGCCGTCTGGCTGTGGGTATTGTCGGCAGCATTAGGAATGAAAAAAGTATTCTTATTTTTTTGGATACAATTATTGTATAACGCGCGGCTCGTACACAAAATGACATCACTTTTTGTTACCAATTTATCCTCCGAAACTACTCCATGTCTGGCATCAAAAGGTACGACAATCGGATCAACACATTGGTAAACTGTCAGCTTGGGATTTAGTCCATCAATAACGTCGGGATAATGGAAATTAAAGGAATTGATAAAAATAAAATCTTTGATGTTATGTTCTTTGATCATCCCCTTCAATTTAGTTCTGATCAAAAACTCATTGAAACGAAGTGCAAGCCTGAATAACACACCTTCCGGCAAGAAATTAATCGACAATAAAACTGGCGGAACAATCACCTTCATATTCGGAACAGGCGTAGAAATCATCGCTTTGCCTGTAATCGAAAAATAACCTTCCCTTTTATTTTCTTCCTTAGATTCTCTGAGGCATAGGTAGTCTTTTATCGTATGGGGGTGTTCTATATAGTAAACATTATTTTCTGCTGCAAGTAACTTCGCTATCGTATAGTTGGTAGACTCAATTACAGCATCAAATCTCGGTAGCCCCAGAATAATTATATTTTGCCCTTGCAATTTCATCAGAGAGGAATTGAATTAATTTTTTTTTCAAAATGCTCCACAACAAATTTCTTTACCTCGTCGTCTGTTTTCGCATGTAGTATTGTAGCGTCAGAGAATTTAGGATACAGTTTATGAAAACAATCAAAGTGATGCTCCGGCCCTTCTTTCGACAATATGAGATTGGTACCTCCAAAGTAGCTGGCGAGGGTAGCCGTGCCGCCGTGAATGGAGATAAATTTTGATGCGTTTGCGTATACCTGTAACTGTAAATGATTGAAATTGTTTGCCTTACCTTTGTTTTGCTGAAAGATATCTTCCATCAGCAGCACATCAGGATATTCTCTTTCCAACCACTCATATTCATTCATATCATAAATGTCGCTGTTATCCATCGTAATATGCTGAGGTCGTGGTCGGTTGTAGATTATGGTATATTGTTCTTTCAGCTTGTCAATAATAAAAGCCAGCAGTTCTGTATTGAAATAACTAATTGGCGGCCCATTCCATTCCATATTATAGCGGTTGGCGATGATCAAAATTGGCTTTTTAAATTTATAAATATCGTTGGCATACATCTCTTTTAAGGGAACAGGCAGCCATTTTTTCATATTGTAATTCTGACTGTACAAGATTCGGGGCATTTCAAAATTGTAATTTCCGCGCTCTGTCCTTACTTCGAAAGAATCCTCGTGATCAGGAGAAAAGAAGTAAAGCTCCTTCGTATATTTAGCAGATGCTGTTTTTTTCAAAGTCCCGTTTTTATAATGCCAGTAGGCAAAAGGCAAGACAAATTGAAGTTCAGGAGCAAATTCTCCGTGAAATTCAAGCTTTTTGTAGGGGCTCTTAATGATGTAGTCACGAATAAAATATTTCAGCTGGACCAACTGACAATAATAAGTATCCCGGTAAAAATATCTTAACTCAATTGGCAGACGCCCATATCTGAGAAGTACAATAAAACTTAATAATTTATTTAACATTTTAATGTCGTTCACAACGGGAATATTTATCTTCTTTGCAACGGAATGTGAAGTAATCGTCAAGAAAACATTGTAGCAATTTTGCTACTCAAATCTAGAACTAATTCTTAACATATTGACATTTTAGAAATTAATTTTTACCATATTTACCAAATCATTTTCAAGGAATTATCCTGTATTACTAACACAGCCATCAAACTCGATACTATATCGATTTGTCCCGGGTTGATGTAAGTAATCTGCGGTCTTTGATTATAACCGGCACCTCCAAATCCAATAACATATAATGATTAAAAGTATAATAATCCCTACAGATAAAATCCTAAAATTCTCGGCAATACTTGTATCAATAATTACCTTATCAATTTTTATTCTCAGAATCGTGCTGGCACAAAGCAGCCAAACAGATCTTGGCGGCGTTGAACAGAATGTCATATACAGCATCCAAAAAATCCTTTACGATGGGAAAATATACACAGATCCGACATTCGCTCCTTTCGCCATCACACAGTATACGCCGATTTACCACTACCTATGCGCCTTTCTTGGAAAATTATTCTCTCTGGATCCGGGGATCGACATTTATAAGATCTACTTAATCGGAAGATATTTAAATGTATTCTTCAATATTCTCCTGGCTATTGTTGTCTTTCAGGTCTGCGCCAGGAATTTGAAGATTTCGAGAGAATTATCCGTCATTACATCATTGGCATCCTTCATTTGTGTTTTCCGTCAGGAATGTACCGTTCGCCCTGATTCCTTGATGGATCTTCTCCTCATTGTTACCGTTTGGGCGATTATTTTATTTCAAAATAAAAAAAATGTTTACTTTTTAATTGTTGCCGCCATCCTTTCTATTATTGTCATTTTTGTCAAGCAAAGTGGTGTGCAAATGCCCGTGATAATACTGGGTTTTTTAGTTTTTTCGAAAGACTGGAAAAGCCTTGCCATTGCATTCATTACAATTTCGATTTCAATGCTTGTTTGTATCACCGTTGTTTTTCTTCAATTTGGACCTATTTTTTTTACGAACGTTATTGGTGGCGTTGCGAACGGTGTAGATCCTGAATGGTTTTTCCTTTACGTTTTTGGGTTAGGATTTAAAATCAAAATCATGATCCCGGCTTTGGCTGTTCTCTGGATTACATTTTACCACTGGAATTTGTTCAAATCCGACCAGACAACAAGATTATTGTCATTCACGGCTTGTTCCATGTTCGCGTTTGCAAGTCTGACGGTACTGAAAAGCGGTTCAAATGTTTCCTATTATTATCCCTTTTTTGTGGTTTCGATAATTTTGATATCCTGGCGAATTCATCGCTACCAGGCTACAAACCGGCCTTTTGTTTTTGCTTCTTACACACTATATCTGACCTGCATTTGTTTTCTGACTTTTATACATCAATTCCGGGAGGTCCGGCAATTGCAGGAACGTAACAATCCGGGAATTGATCAAAAAGATCTGCTAATTGAAGAGGTATCTTCCTATCTTCAAGAAAATCTGAAAGCTGATGACTATATCTTTGCAAACCTGGATGACGAATCAATTACACCCAGTGTCTTTGGGCGTAGAGGGATCAACAACATTTTGTTTAAACATGCATTAATTCCGCAGCTTGATATTTTCAAATCTTCGAACGTTCGGTCCAAGGTTTTGGGATATGAAAATTTCGGAAATATGTTACGAAATGGAAAGGTCCGTTACATCGTTGAATCCGATCCCGAACTGGATTTTCTGATCATACCAGATCTCAGGAAAATAATCAAAGAAAAATATAGTATTGTCAAGGTATTTGGCGGTTATCGTATTTACGAATTCCGCAACTAAGCGAGCTGCTCGTCCGTTAGTTTGGCCTTTAACAAATTTTGCTTTTGATCAATCAGGAAAGTAGTTTGAATGATGGCCGCTGCAACGTAGAAAAGTATATTATTTGGAAACTGTACGAGTGCCTCCTGTGGATAATTTCCAATATTCAACACAAAAATTACCAGTGTCATCGCCATACAATACAGTTTTAACTCCGGGTCTACGATACTATAAAAGTTGAGTATCCCTGTTTTTAAAATCGAATAAACAAGCATACAAAATAACAAAAGGCCGATCCAGCCCATTTCGACCGCAACACGGATATACCCACTATCGGGAGGAAAACTTGCCAAAAAAGAGTTGGGAGAGAATCTGGCGCCCCACGCCCCGGTAGCACCCAGGCCGCCACCAATCGGATGTGACAGAATAAATGGCTGTATCCTTTTTTGGTTGACCTTTCTAACATTAAACGATGCGTCATCTGACGGACGAAAAGCTGTCTGGAATCTTGCGAGCGTTGGATTTGATGTTGGAATAAAAATACTAATCCCGATAACCACGGCCAGTGCTCCGGAAAATATCATTATTTTTTTACTGAAATTCAAAATAGAAAACAATATCAGGCCAACCGGTATCAACACATAAGCCCCTCGTGTTCCAGAGTATAACATCGCCATCACAAACATTCCAACCAGCAGACACAAAATAATACGTCTCGTATTGGAGATCTTTCCGGAAAGAAGTGCTATACATATTACACTTCCACAAACCATCGTATAGGAAAAAGCGACTGGGTCCGAGAAGATTGAATATTTCCTCCAATGTCCGTTAATAAACAATAGACTTACAGTCAGCGGATTAGCCTCCAAATCGCGCAGCTCGGAAGCGCCAAATCCAAGAAATTCCTGTTTGAAGCCATATAATGCACCTAAAAAAGCTAAAATAATCCAGGCGGCCAAAATAATTCTGATGGCTTGAATTGATCTTAAATGATATACAAATACAAAGTACATGATCGTTACTGCTGCCACCGATCTCACCGTATAAACCCATGCAAGACGTGATTCGGCCCAGGGATTTGCAACCTGAATAAGATTGTAGATAATCCAGATCAATATCCAGAAAGCGACTGGATTTTTGAATATTTTCCAGTCGGGGTTTTGCTTCTGTTTTATAAAAAATCCAATAATCAGTAGAAGCTGCAACGCGTCCATTAGCGTACCTAATGGAAAATCTACACCAAACCTCAGAATAAAAAACAAGAAGAAACCCATCGTGAGCAGGACCAGTATCCCAAAGATCGGATATACAATAATCGCATAGAGGGTCGGGATTGCAATCATTACAACGATCAGCAGCAGGCCAACAGCCATTCCACCTTTGATAGCCAAATAACCAAAAAATATGGAAAACAGCACCAGCAGACCAACTACAACTGGTTTTGATAACCTATTGAAGTAAGAATCTTGTGGCTTTTCTCTGTGATCTTCTGGCAGGCCTTTCAAAATTTTATAAAACTAAAAAAACAGGATTTTAAAAAAGAAGCTGAAAACACTGATAAATGCCAAAGCAAGCGCCACCTTTTTTGTCATTTGCTCCACCCTGGTCAGTTTAGGAACAACTTCATGTTTTTTGTATTTTCTTGTTGGAAAAACTTTCATTGTTCAGATTCCTTTCGATAGTTATGTTTCGTTGCTACAGACAATTTATTTGCCTTCCTGGCATTCAGCAGTGAAACAATCTGATAGAACATGAAATTGGGAATTGTCTTTAAAGATTTTACAATACGCTTGTCGAGCGGAGAGGCCATCAACGAGATCAAAAAACCAATTACAAATGCACAAAGACCTGTAAACCAAGCTAGTGAAATCCATGGATTAATCCAAAGATTCAAAATCATAAAGAAAACCGATAAGATCAGAAAGATGAACAGCGGCGGTCGAAGTAACACAAATCCGAATAAAAACTGGTTCCAGCTCGCATTTTTAATACCTTGATAAATAAGAGAAAACCCATAGCTAAAATAACGGAACCAGGTATTGATCCATCGTGAGCGTTGTTTTACAAGCTGGTCGGAAGCAGAAGTTTTTTCATCATATACCACAGCATGTTCGGCAAAGGCAATTCTTTTCGCGGCACTCACCACTGCATTTTGCAAAATTTTATCAAAACCTGCGCCAGAAATATTCAGATGCTCTAATGACTCCCTGTATAGCTTCGTTGTAAATGCCATTCCCGATCCGGACAGTGTTGCAGAAGATCCTGCACGAAACAACATTTCACCGTCGTAGTAATGATAATAAATATCTCGCGCAGCATCCAGACATGCATAATTGCTATCCAGATTTTTTGCTTTCCTGATACCCTGGACTGCCAGAAATCCCTGGTCAAAATAAACATTAAGCTCGTTTATGAATTCAGGATCAGCAATATTGTCGCTATCGATAATGGCGATTCGTTCGTGCTGACGCCTGAAATTATTTATAGCAAAAAAATGTGATTTGGTATTACTCGCCAGGATAGAATCAGGCTGAAGTAATATAACGCGACTGTCGGAAAAATGAAGTTCGGAGATATCGCAATTGTCGGCGACGATGTATATCAGATAATTGGAATAATTGATCTTTAATAAACTATCGATCACATCCGGCAGTTGCTGCGTTTGCTGATAAGTTGCAACAATAAGCGCATAATCAGCCTGAGACCGTAAGCCGGAATCAGACCAGTTTTCTGCTTTTTGGTTCTTCCTTCTAAAAAGATTAAAAAAAGCCAGCAGCAAAGGAAAAATCAGGAAAAATCCAATGATCCCTTGCACAGCCCACCAAACAAATGAAATGATGCTCATTCAGCTATACGTTTAGTAATCTTCCCCGTTTGTTCAATATCTTCCTGAATACCTGTCAAAACCCAGCCGGCGAATTTTCCATTCAGATTCTTTAAATAATCTATCTTGGCTTTATCTTCCGTAGAAACGGAATTACCTGACCCGAAAACAGCGACGACGATATCAGAAAAACTGATCCACTCTTTGGCTTTGTTCATTGATTCGAGAGAGTCCGTTTCGACCAGAATGATATCGAACTGCTCCATCAGGTTATTCAATTTCATATTGATTCGTTCTTCCTTGGCAATTTCAAATAAGGAAGTGTCTGCACCTTTGTTACCCAGGAAATAAATGGCACCTTCGTCAGTATCGGTGACTTCGTTAGTTTTTTCAACGAGGTAGTCTTCGATAAATAGTGAACCGCCTTTAATTTTTGTTATCTCAGAATAACGCGAATTTCCGTCTATTATTAAAACCTTTTTGCTGATTTTGGAAAATGCCCAAGCCAGGCTTAGCGTTAAAATTGTTTTTCCATTGCCTTCTTTAAGACTCGTAATCGAAATAAGCTTTGTCCCCGGACCTTCATTCATCAGCTCAAACCGGATGGAACGAATCAGATTACGATAAAGCTGCATTCGTTTTTCATGAGAGGTTTCACCATCCAGCTGGCTCATATCCATACTACCCTTGATGTTATTGAGATACCCCAGCACAGGCCGATCCGTTGCGTCAGCCAATTGCTGAGGATAACGAATTGCGCCATCCAGAAAATAGAGAACTAAAAACACAACCAGGCAAAAGACCAAACTGATAACACCTGACAGGATTACAAGCACAATTTTTTTTGACGGTTGTATCCGTCCGGGGAGAGCCCGCTCGGCAATTTTTAATTGTACCGGAAAACTGGACGCTAATCTGGCATCATTATATTTTTGAAGTGCCTCAATATATTCCTTACTGGCTATGTCGATTGCAGTTTCAAACTCCTGAACTTTTGCTTCGTTTGGCACCAGGCCATCAAACTTTGCGTTGAGTCTGTTCAACTCACCTTTTATCGACGCAACACTATTAACTGCCAGGTCTCGGGCGATTTCCATTGTCATTTTCTGGGAAACCAGCTCTTCCTTGACAACCAGAGGGCTGTAAATATTCTTGTCGGTAGCCTCAGCGATTTGAAAAGAGAGTTTTTTCTGAATGGAATCAACTTTTGCCTTATACTTTGGATCAAAATTACTTTTGACATACAACTCATTCGCCGATCGCAGCCGTTGCTTTGTCAACACGATCTCTTGATTGATACCGGCCAATGCAGTTTCCAGGTAATTCCGGTCAGGACCTTTGAATTTGGCATCTATATTTTTAATGGCGGCAGCATAAGCAACAATATCCTTTTCTGCAACCTCCTGTCTGATTTCAAACTCCGCCATTTGCCCATACAAACTTTTGGCCTGCTCGTCAAGATTTAATACCCGGTTCTTGATCTTGTAATTTTTAAGCTCGTTCATTTGCTCATGCAAAACCACGCGCTTCTGATTTAAAAAATCTGCCAGGAAACTGATTGTCTTGTCGCTGTTATTTGCAAGACGGGCTGAGTAGAGATTTATAAATTCGTTGCTTAATGTATTGATAACGAATGAGGCAAGAAAAGGGTTTTCAGCCTCAAAATCAATACTGATGTAGTCACTGTTCGACAACCTGAAAATCGAAAGTTTCTTTTGAAGGTGGGCGGCATCATACTCCATTTCGGCAAGTACCTCCTGAATTTTCCTCTCTTCATTACGCTCGGGAAATAGCTCTTCCTGGGTTTTATATTTTTGGGTAAGAATCTTCAAGACTGTCTTACGCTCGGCGGCACCCATGCCGCTTAGTAATTTAGATTCTTTTCTGAAATCATCACTTTCGGAAGCTTTCAGATCATGAATTAGCAGCTGATAGGAAACCACATCGATAACCTTTTTCAAAGACATCATCTGAATAAGATTGTCAAACTTTCTGGCGATCTCAAAATCCTGCTCTGTTCCGGTATTCATAATCCCCTGGTCCGTTTTATCAACAAGTCCCGTAGCAATACTGCCATGAGACTTATACTGGTCAGGGAGTTCTTTAACCAAAAAATAACAGGCTACAACCGTTAACAGCGGTACCAGGATAATTGTCAGCTTGTTTCTATATAGTATTCGAAGGAATTGCGAAAGCTCCGTCATTTGATATTTTCCAGTTTTTGACCCAATAATTCTTCCAGGCTGGCTTTCGAAATTAGTATATCGACCTCCGCAGAGATCATACTTTGTTGTCTATCCGAAACAGCAACCAGAGCTTTCGTGTATTCATCCAGCGACCTTTCACCTTTTTCATAACGAAACTTCATTTCCTCCTGAAGACTTTCAACATCCTGAAGGGCCTCAGATTTAACTTTCAGCAATGCCAGGTATTGTATATAGGTGTAATAGCGTCTTTTTACCTCAGCTTCCAGGTTCAGTTCATAACTGTCCCTATCAAATTGCAGAGCTTGTAATTCGCTCTTTGCTTGTTTGATCAATGAAGGTTTTTGCAGTAGGGATCCGATATTAACAAAAAAACCAAGTTGGTATCCGTTTAAAGCGGATGGACTCCCGACTACCAAACGATCCGGGCTGAAAAGATATGAAAACGAAAAGATTTCGAAATACGAAAGTTTTGCCTTTTTAACAACAAAACCGCCAGCTTCCATTCTGGCGTCGTACATTTTGAATTTTGGATAATTTTTTTTTGCCGTTTCAACGAGCTTTTCAACATATGCGTAGGAAATATCGCCACTGAGCGATTCCTGAGCTTTTACGGTCTTGTTGAACAATAAAAAGACAACTAATAAATAGAAATATTTCATCAAAAACATCAACTGTAAATAGTAATGATTATGCCGTTTTGATCGTTAAAACCAGCAAAAAATTGCTAAACATTTTCGGACTGAAAGAGAGCAGGGAAAGTCTTTAAAATAATTTCCATATCCATTTTGAAAGAAAAATTCTTGGCGTAGGTAATGTCCAATTCTGTTCTCTCTTCCTCGGACATATCTGCTTTGCCCTTTCCTCTCTTGGTAACCTGCCAAAGTCCGGTTAGTCCCGCCGGCCCGGCGAAACGCAAAATGGCACGGTCAGTGGTCAACTTCTCCGCTTCATATAGAGGCAAAGGCCGATTGCCAACCAGCGACATATCTCCTTTCAGAATATTAATAAGCTGCGGTAACTCATCCAGACTGGTATTCCTCAAAAAATTTCCGATTCTTGTTATCCTCGGATCATTTTGAAATTTCATGAAAGCCGCTTTCTGCTCCTTTTGGGTCTGGTAAACTTTTTCGCAAATCTCTTTTCCGTCAAGAAACAATCTTCGGTTACAAGATCCGCCAGCCTGACAAACTTCACAAAGATTTGAATTCTCAGCCTTCATTTCCGCAGAAGGCGTTTTGACATTATACATATTCAATGCAGCCATTTTCCTGATCATTTGATCTGCATCGGTCCGCATCGTTCTGAACTTGTAAAGGTCAAAAATTTTATAGCCGCTTCCCACACGCTTCGACTTATAGAAAACCGGGCCTTTGGAGTCCAGCCGGATAAGCAGCGCTACCAAAATAAAGATTGGGGATAAAAGTATTACCGCCGTTCCTGTCGAAATGATATCGATTGCCCTTTTCCAGAATGGGGTCTGATTTTTTTCAGATTCAATTTTTTGAGAAGCCTTCCGGGCCACATACCATTTACGTTTTGTGAAGTAATGCAGCCTGTTCAAAAGGTCACCCTCAGCAAAACTAGTTGCAAAAATGTCGTCCGCTTTTTTTACTCTGGCGTTTTTGATAACAGCCGGGTTCAAATTTTCGACTAAAACGATAAAGGGTATATTTCCAAATCCGGGATTGTTTCTCACGGTATCCAAAAGCTCCCAGGCTCCGCTTTTTACATGAGCCAGAATTGCATCAGCGGGAAAATAATCTTGCAAAGCTTTCAAAAGATCTTCCTTTTCTTCGAAATATTCTATCTGGAGAAAAGTGCCATAATTAGCTGAAAACCATAAATACTGATCGAAATCTTTCGTAAGGTAAGCAATTCGGTATTGTGCAGAAGGGGGTACTTTTGTTTCAACAGAAGTAGTTTCAGACTGACTTGTCCATTCCATCTTGTCGCAGGTTTACGGTATCAGGAGTATCTTTTGCTACGTCTTAATATGGCATTGATCTTGGCATGAACTTCAACAGGATTAAATGGCTTCACCATAAAATCATCTGCGCCCAGATTAAGACATTGAATTCGTTCACTACTTTCATCTGAACCGGAAAGTATAATTACGGGAATATCAGCATAGAGGTTACTGGCTCTTGCAGTTTTCAGAAATTCCTTGCCATTTAAATTCGGCATTTGTAAATCCGCAATTATAAGATCAACTTCATTCCCCTCTTCCAGCCATAACATACCCTCAGCACCGTCGCCTTTGACAAATACATTAAAATCCTTCTTTAAAAAATGCTCAAGTATTTTACAAATACTTGGCTCATCATCCATTACCAGTAAATTTTTTCTTGGGTTCATATGTTGAGTAAAATCGGATATACTTTAAAAGTCCTTATCATAGCGTGTGTATAGTCCTGTCAGTTTTGTAGAAATAGTTTATGAAGCAATCTTCCATAGTATTTATTCACTTGAACAGAAATCAATCATTTCATCAAGATATGGAAAAAGTGATAACTCGTCAAAATTCTGCAATAAAGGAATGCAAGCTAAATTTGAGGTTAAAAAGTATAAATATATCTAAATTACTTGTCGAAAAACTTGCAAAGTAAAATTACGAACAATGTCTACAATCACCAAGTCTAACTTAATAATATTTTATTTAAATTCTCAAATCATTGAAGTTATAAGAATATTGGAGTTGTTTTCCAAAAGGGAATAAAGTGGGAGTCCAGCCTCCATAGCGGCAAAACTGTCGATTTAGATATTAAATTTTACGGGGAATGCAATAATTTAAAACTTGAAGAAGTACAATAGAAATAATACTAACAGTTCCGTTATTTTAATATCAAATAAATTCAATTTTCGCTCAAAGCTTTTTTTATCAAAGCGGATCCAGCTTCGCTGAATTCTAAATCCAGGGCATGCTTTCGACCGGGATCGCTCATTTTACCCCAGGTTTTCCGAAGTATATCAATCATTTTGTCTTCAGTTACCTTTTCAATCAGATCGTCGAATTGAAACTGAAGGAAAACCAGGCATAACGCGTTTTCGATGGTCTGAACATCTTCGTCGGTTTTTAACCGTTGTTTTTGAATTATTTCACGCACGCGTTTAATTGTCTCATCATCATATCCAACTTCCTTCAAAAGCTCCGACGCAGTCTGTGCGTGGAATTTGCCCAAATCACTACGCCATTTTAAATAACCAACTCTACCCTCCGGATAAGATTTGCGAGAAATTTCCCAGCGGCCAATATGTTGTGCGCGGGATGCCAGCAGCAGACTTTCCGAGGCTTGCGGTTCCAGTTTTTTTACCCATTCATACAGTTTTAACGCATAAAAATATTCAGAGGGAAACGCCTGGTTCTCCCAAAAAATCGTTTCAGGGGATTTCTTATTATATGCGTCAAAAAGGGTAAAAGCTTTCTCTAATTTGTCCATGGTGATATTTGCAGTATTGATCCGACAATGTTACAAATAAAAGATAAATACGATAGAAATTCTGAATCTTGTTAAAAAGACCTGAAAACTAAAAAAGCTCCGGAACCACAAAGTGCATTGTGGTTCCGGAGCCGATACGAAAATTTCGGGAAGGATTACAAATTTTGTAAATGAGCTGGCAGCGAAATATTTTCACTTAACGAATCACTTATTGGAGATAATCTTTTGTTTGACAAAGGAATAAGTCCTGACCAGATCGGTAGCTCCAAGTCTTCTTCTTCATCGTTTGGCATACCTGTTCGCGCTTTCGCAGACGCTTCGTCAAGTTTAAAGGCCAGGGCAGTTGTTTTTTTGACCTCATTTGGCTTGACCGGTCGCAAATAGTCCCAACTATCAGGCACCACTTTGTTGGTCAGCCATTCAAAGGATGCTAGTTTTTGCCCGTAATCCTCGATTATCTCCGCTTTGGAAAATATTACAACAGATCGATAGTTCACCGAATGACTGAACGCAGACTTCGCAACAACAAGTGCATCTACCAGCATGACCGTAATGCAAACCGGAATCCCAGTAGCGATTTGTCTTAGAAAATGACTTCCTACTGAACCGTGAATGTAGATCTTGTCTTCATATCTCACAAATGAAGTCGGAATAGAAAACGGCTGATTATCAATCGAATAACTTATGGTGCAAAAAAGTGCTTCATCGAGGATCGGATAAATTGACGCCGTGTCAAATTGGGCTTTTTTGGCGGCGCGGCTTGGAATGAGATGTTGGAGTGGTGCTGACATATCGTTTGTTTTTTTACAAAATTGTTCGGTTATTGGATGAAGACAATAATCCAATTTCAACAAAGTAGATAGTCCAATTTATGTTTCCGTTCTCTTCTCAGCTTTCTATAAATAAAAGCGAAAAGGTCGCAGTCTATCTCCAAGTCGCAAATCAGCTTACGGATTTGATCAGGAAAGGAATTTTGCAGGCAGGCCAACAGTTACCAAGTACCCGGCAATTGGCAGAAACCCTGAACATTCATCGAAAAACGGTTGTGCGGGGATATGACGAATTGTTGGCACAAGGCTGGCTCGAAAGCAAAACCGGCAGCGGAACTTTTGTCGCCAGAAACTTTCCTGAAATTAAACCACAACCCCTGAATGATCATTCAGACAAAATAATTGACACAAAAAAAATCGCCGGCTTTTCGTTTGAGAAAAAACCTCATTTACACCGTGGTGTTTTGAAAAACGCGTCCTCATTGCGACTCGATGACGGCTTTCCGGATCCTCGGATTGCACCATTGGAAGAACTTTCCAGGGCATATCGGACCCAGCTGATCACTGGAAATTCTTATGTAAAATTGGGATACGGAGATCCCTCAGGCAGTTATTGGCTCCGTCAGCAACTTTCAAATTACCTGAACGAAACACGCGGCTTGAAGACAGGGCCGGAAAATATTCTTATTGTCCGTGGGACTGTAATGGGTTTGTATCTTGCCAGTACAGGACTTTTAAAACCCGGCGACAATGTCGCACTTACTGAGCTCGGCTGGTCTGGCGCCAGGATGAACTTTATGCAGGCAGGAGCAAATATTTTGCAAATCGCTGTGGATGAACACGGAATTGTAGTTGACGCGCTTGAAGATGTCTGCAAAAAAATAAAGTTACGGATGTTATATGTAACTTCTCACCACCACTACCCTACCACCGTCGCACTTCGTGCTGACCGCCGTCTCCAACTGCTGACGTTGTCAGAAAAGTACGGCTTCATCATTTTTGAAGATGATTATGACTATGATTTTCACTATCTGAGCCGTCCGTTGCTTCCGCTTGCAGGAGCAGATGAGGCTGGGATGGTGCTTTATTGCGGTTCCTTCACAAAAACCATTTCGCCAGCTTTCCGTGTCGGCTATCTGGTCGGGTCAGAGAACGTGATCAAACATCTTTCATTTCTGCGCCGTATTATCGACCGTCAGGGAGACAACATGCTCGAAAACGCCATGGCTGAGCTTCTTCAAAATGGTATTATTCAAAGGCACTTGCGAAAGTCTCTTCGGACGTACCGTCAAAGGCGTGACGTTTTTTGTACATTGCTCCAATCACATTTATCTGATTTTATACAGTTCCAAATTCCCGATGGTGGTATGGCTGTCTGGGCCAGGTTTGATAAAAATATTGACCTTGAAAATCTTTCCCAAAGGGCCTTGAAAACAGGTTTGTACTTTTCAGATGGAGCTGAAAGTAATTTACTCCCGGAGAAGTTAAACGCAACTCGTTTGGGTTTTGCTTCATCGACAGTACCAGAACTGGAACAAAGCGTAGAAATCCTCATTAAACTTTTGAAAAACAAATAATTCGATCATAAGAAAACTAATATTTCAGCATCAGGTTAAGCAATTTTCTGTCGAGTTTGTGGCCGTGAAAATCCTCATAAACAACATCCGTTCTGCCCGAGTCAAGAACACCAAAGTCTCCGGCGAACTCCCATAATGAAAAACCGATGCCATTTGAAGTGAGAATAGCAAGTACATCTTCAAACCATGCCAGAAATACTGCGTGCGGGGTTTTATTCCAGCAGCCGCATTCTCCGCAATGAACTCCCACTCCCTGTTTTACAAGATCGATCCAAGGTTTATAGTATTTATCGAGCATCTCCCTACTCAGAAATTGATCCCCAACCTGGCCTGGCCATTTTGGTTCAGGAAGATGTTCCGGATCTTTATGTGCCCACGGTGCTTTGTAATGTGAAATTGTCCCTGGATGGTAACCCCGGCAGCTTTGACCAATATTTAAATCCGTAATTTCCGGAATCACTTTGGAACCGACATCATTTCCATCCGCAATGATGAGGTGATCTGGATTTTCCTTACGAATCGCTTCCGATGCCGCAATCACAAGTTTTCTATACACAGCACCCGGCACAGAGCTCCTTTTGGAAAGCTGGTCGTTCATGTCCTCCCGCAAACTTGGCTCATTGAGTAGATCAAAACTTATCAGTTTGGAAGAGACATTCTTGTATCGCTCCGCCCACATGTTCCAATGAAAACAAAACGCATCAAGCGCTTCCTGGTCTTTCCAAAGATTATAAGGCTCATGAAAACCAGCATTGACGCAATAACCGGGCGCCCTGTGCAGATTCAGGCTGACATGTAATTTATATTTGTGGGCTAGCGAAACAAGTGAGTCAATTCGATCCACCGCCTGTTCGTCGATCTGATAAATTTCCCGGGGTGTGATATTCTTGCTTCTATCGAATTTAAGATATGCGGGATATGCCATAGGAAGGCGGATGAAGTCAAATCCCCAGTCGCTCATCCATTTTAAATGCTCCTCTTCTGTTTTCTTTCTTGAAGAATTTGTGTCTGGTGAGAAGAAATCGAGCAAATTGAAACCCTTCCATTTCGGTAATTTATTTTTTGAAACAGGTGTGCCAATCGCACCTGTTAAATCAGGAAGTGCCAAACCGGCACCGGCAAGCAGACCCGCACTTTTAACAAATGTCCTTCTTTGCATAATGTCTAAAGAAATTGTTTAATCCAAAAATGGAACCCGAAACGCTGCGGCCACTAAAACAACAACCACGAAGTGCTTTTTTTAAACACCTCATGGTTGTGATGGTATTACGAACAACCTTATCAGTAAAACCGGCCGACATATTTATTTTCAACCACAATTTTTTTCATTTTTTTGGGGTCGATCGGTCCTTGCTGGGCATATACTATTTTACCACCCGGCTCCACCAGAATGGTGTAAGGAAGTGCCCCCTGCCATTTTGGATCAATCGCTTCGATTAGCTTATACTTATCTTCAATATGGAAAATAAAGTTCTTGTTCGAAGCCCTCTTTCCTTGCAGAAATTTTAAAGCCTTGTCTTTTTTATCCGGCGTATCTGCACTGATTGAAATAAATTCAAAATCCCGGTTCCGATACATGTGGTGCATCTGCATAAAGTCTGGAAACTCAGTTACACATGGGCCGCACCAAGTCGCCCAGACATTGATCAATCTTAGCTTATCCGATTTATTTGAAATTAATTCTTTGATACCGGCCTCGTCTATCGTTTCTAAACTTACAGGTTCTTTTGCCCAGCCCGCTTCCTCATCCTGCACATTATGCTCCTTGGTAGTCCATTTCATTGAACAGCCGAAAGTCTTAGTTGTTGCAACAGTCACAGGCTTGCCAGCGACCAATTCCTGAATTGCATTGTATGCATCTCTGTTTTTAGGTGTTCCAGCAGGCTTTTCAACATCATCAATCCTTCCTGTGTACCGCAGTTTTCTTTCCTTATCAAAAATAAAAATATGCGGAGTCGCAACCGGGCCATACGCCAAAGCAGTCGCCTGATTGTCTCCATCGTATAAGTATGGAAAGTTATAACCTTTGTCCTTTGCACGAAGCTGCATTTCTTCAAACGTGTCTCCCATATCCGTGTATCCCAATTCATCCAGCCGTATCGCTTTGGGATCGTTGGAAGATATGGCCACGACAGCTACTTTTTTGTCTTTAAATTCAGATGTTAACGCTTTTATCCTGTCTTCATAAGCCTGTGCGGTAGGGCAATGGTTACAAGTAAACACGATCGCCAGGATATCTGCGTTGGCGAAGTTTTTTAATGAATAATTTTTCCCGTCAACATTTTTTAAATTAAAATCCGGTGCGGCAGAACCGATTGCCAAGGTCGCCGGCTGAGGCAATGCATAAACCGCTGAATAAGAAGCCAGCAAAACAAATAGCCTTAGTACTGATAACTGTATACGCATATCTTGAAGATTTGAAAACTTAACCTTTACAAACACATTAAGTTAAAGTATTTATCAAAATCTTTATACTTGCAAAAACTCAGATTTCTCAGGCCGCATTCTCTAATGACTGGCTTCTTCCAATTCAGATTCGGGAAATGGCTCTGATACCACATGATCATTTTCATTGACCCAGGTACACCAAACTTTTCCGTTGTACTGCCTATGAACATGTTCTGCTGATTTTTTCCCCGCTAATACTTCTACAACAAGCTCCGTCTGATATTCATCGATTTGCATCAACTGCGAACTTCGTTTACTCCTGACCCAATCGTCCTTCATAAATCTTGGCACGAACATACTTTTATAAATTTTAATATTTTGAAGTGGATATCTAATCCTTCTGTACAGCTCTAAAACGTAGAATATTAAGTTTTCTTTTATGTTTTCATAAAATCATGATACTTCATAAAAGATTGAAATTCCATAGTTAAGGGAGGACTATCAGTCAAGTATTTTGTCAGATCTCTACGACAGTAAGATAACCCAATACTATATTAACGAAGAGGCAGGAATTTTAGTTGCGAATTAATATTACAAATAAGTAATATTAATTCTATTATTTACTTTGTTCTTAAATTTCCACCTCCTACTTTTGTGCCACTTATTTTACAAGTGTAGAGGAGGGTTAAAATGAGCAAAAGAGCCTTGATGTTATCAAGGCTTTTTATTTTAACATCATTACGACATTTGTTACACTATTCAATCTGGTATTGCCCGTACTATACCATAAAGACCCCTAAACTAAATCCAAGTCCAGGGGTCTTTGCAACTGAATAATATGTATCTGCCTATTCGTCGAACTTTTTAAATACACTTGTTGCGATATGGCCTCCGAAACCGAATGTATTGCTCATTGCATAATTAACTTTTCTGTTTTGCGCCGCACCTAGGGTCAGGTTAAATTTGCCTTCAAAGTCAGCATCTATTTCTGTCGTATTAATTGTCGGCGGTACGATGTCGTGCATGGTCGCTTTGATACAAGCAATTGCCTCAATCGCTCCGGCTCCACCCAGTAAATGTCCGGTCATTGATTTTGTCGCGCTGATGTTAAGTCCGGAGTTAAACCCGAAAACCCGTTCTACCGATTTCAGTTCGCTCGCGTCGCCCATTGGCGTTGAAGTCGCGTGAACGTTTAAATAATCAATTTCACCGGGCTGCAAATTCGCCTCTGACAGCGCTTCCAGAATGCCTAGGTATGCACCCTCTCCCTCCGGATGCGTACCAGTTAAATGGTAAGCGTCAGCAGCCATACCACCTCCAACAATCTCAGCAAGAATTGGTGCACCACGTTTAACGGCGTGTTCATAACTTTCAAGCACCAGCGCTCCGGCACCTTCTCCCATAACAAATCCATCCCGTTTCACATCAAAGGGACGTGAAGCCTTAGAAGGATCTTCATTATAAGTGGACAAGGCTTTGGACGCATTAAAGCCTCCAATCGATGTCTCATTGATAGGCGCTTCTGATCCACCGGTGATAATCATGTCCGCTTTTCCCCAACGTATGTAGTTGAAGGCATCAATGATCGCCGTGTTTGAGCTTGCACAAGCAGATACTGTTGTAAAGTTTGGCCCGCGAAGACCGTATTTGATTGAAATAACACCAGAGGCGATATCCACAATCATTTTTGGAATAAAATAAGGATTGAAACGTGGCGTACCATTTCCCAAAGCAAATTCCATAACCTGCTCCTGGAAGGTTTGAATACCTCCATTACCGCTTCCCCAGATCACGCCAATCCTGTTTTTATTGAGATTGTCGAAATTAATATTGGCATGCTGTACCGCCTGATCTACTGCAATCAGCGCATACTGTGTGAATGGATCGTATTTCCTTGCCTCATTTCTTTCGAAAAAATCCTGCGCGTTAATTCCTTTCAGCTCGCAGGCGAATTTCGTTTTGAAATGTGTAGTGTCAAACTTCGTGATATTGCCGGCACCGCTAACGCCATTAATTAGTGAACTCCAAAAATCATCTACATTATTTCCGATCGGTGTCAGCGCCCCCAGGCCAGTAACTACGACGCGGTTTAATTCCTTATTAATTTTCATTTGTATGACTTCGATTTTATTTTAGCTTTTTTGAGTTCCTGCGTATTTCAGTGTGCGAAATTAAAGTTTGTTTAATCCAAAACCTCCAAAAAAATATATTTACAGCTAAGAAACTGTAAACTTACCGAACGATCGGTAAAATAGAAATTATTTTCTGTTTTAATTCTTCTGAATGCCAAGAAGTTCTGGGATTGCTGAAATGCTTATTTTGAATATCTCATGATCACCCATCGCGCGGGAAAGTACAAGGGAACCCTGAATGTTTATGATGACTTGCATGGCTTTTTCGTCTGCCTCCTTTTTCGAAAATCCGTTTTCCTTTGCAACAAAGGAAAATCCACCATGCAGAATTTTAAAACAACTCGCAATCGTATCCTGAAAGTAGGCTGCCTCACTGCATGCAGACAACATTCTTAGCGAACAATTGCGGGCTCCATCTTCAAATAACAGACTTATTCTCTGAATTGCTTCAGATAACCGCTCTCCTATTTCACGATTCTGATCATGAAGTAAAGTACCGACTTGTTCTTCAAACCACGCTTCAGTCTTTTTCAAAACATGAGCGGCCATATCTTTTTTACCGCCCGGAAACCGATGATACAAACTCGCCTTCTTTAAACCTGTCGCATTTGATAGCAGCTCCATAGATGCGCCGTCATAGCCATATTGCGTGAAAACTTCTGCAAGTTTTCTATCCACATCCTCCGGAAAAACTTTAACTACTGCCATATTTTTACCTTACCGATTGTTCGGTAAAAATACTACTATTTTGGTTGCATTATGATTGCCTTTTGTATAAATCCGGGGAAATGTTGAAAAACGAAAGCGGGGAAAATGGTCGCCCATTTCCCCCGCTTAAATATTCTATAATGATTTATAAAAACTATTATTCCGATTAGACCTCGAAAATTAGTTGTTCATCCCGATCTGAAATAGGGATTTTCCTGATGAAATTGTCGTATCCTTCCTCATCCTCATGTTCACTGTACACGCCGTAGGAATCCATGCTGTAACCCGTCATTCCATCATTTGCTTCAATAATATATAAAATCGACGAGTCAGCTGGATCTGATTCGCCTTCAAAACGATAGGTCTTGATGATCGTTAAATCTTCCGGTTCATAACTTTTGCCTTTGCCGGCGTTAAAACCTTCTTCGGTCCATTTATATTCATTATCAATTTTCCTTAAACGTAATTTTTCTAATACTTGCGATAAAGTGGACATGTCCGTCGCCCTATGTGAAGATTCAGGCTCGTTGTCGGTGGTGTTGTTTTCCATAACAGATCTGTCGGTTTGGTTTATTTCTATAATTTTTATGGTTCAAATATTGTGCCATAAAATTATAGGACAGCCATAATGAATTTTGAACACGCAAAAATCTAAGCGCATAACTATCTCTTTAACGGAAAGGCAAAGTGTATTATAACCGTATGTTATGGGAATAAAATCTCCGGGGAAATTGGATGGAAACTTTTAGGCAGGTTATTTAAATAAGATGTTAAAATTAATCTTATCCTTTTTTAATTCAACATTTGAGAAGTTTCTCTCTTCGCCCATATTACGCTGATTTGGCTTCTTAAAGACAAAAACGACAATCATAACAACTGTCAACATCGAGATCATGAAAACGCTATCGCCATTCTTTTTAGTGTATGTATAGATTTCGTTAAATACAGATTTCATCATAAGTTCAAGCTTCATTTTTTTTAATTTCAATGCAATATAAATATTTTATTCTCTAAATGATCAAAAAACCAAACTTTTCTACTTCATTCAGTACAAAAACCAAAATATCGGAAATTTTCAGCGATGCGGTGTGGTTCAAGATTAAAGTGGGCCACTGACCTGGTTGGCATCGAATTTATAGGTATTATTGAACGCCAAATATGGGCTCAAATGCCATTACGTAACATATAAACTATCGAACCATGGAAATAAGCTATGAAAAAATCCTTCATCGTCCGATGGGAGGTAAAGTAAAGGTAATTGTAACAGCGAATGTGAGTCAGGATGAAACAAATTGGGATTATCGTGCAGAAACCTATGAATTGGATGGATGGGTTGATCCGGTAGTCAGGGCGAAAAACCAGGGACGGGAGGAAAAATATATCGACTATGTAACGCAGGAAGAAGCCTATGATGTTCAAATTGAGTTTTGGGAAAATTTGAAACCCGTTCGGAACACGGACAAATCGGAATAACCCATCTTGGAAAGAGTTTGTGAGTAGAAATTGGCTAAATTTTCTACCTTTGACGCAAATTATTCTACTCACAAACGCATGAATTATTTTGATATTTTTCGAATTGACTACGATGATCTGACGATAATTGCTTCCAATCCTGAAGCTTTCATTACGTCTGTTGAAAAAGATGACGTAGGTTATATCGGAAAAATAATTTTATCAGGTGAGTATCCGGAACGGGAAAGCAACGTGTTGTTTGTCCACGAAAACGAATTCGACTCTGTGGAAGAAGCATATTCAGACCTTGATCAAATCATTGAAACAATAAAGATCGCTTTTGAAAACACAAAACAGAGCGAGGCAAAAAGTAAAAATCATTTGTCAGAATAACTTGATAACAACGGCAATAACTTGATGCACCCATTAAAAATTATGGAAAAAACTTTCAGCATATTTATTCTTGACCCCGAAAAAGGGATACTGCCGCATCCTGTCAGTGCACAAAATGAAATTGGAAAATGGTATACCGAATTCCTATCCGAACGCCACGCTGAAAAGGTGATTGAACGGCTGATGAATGAATATGACTACAACGGTTCAAAATATATTATTCTTCCGGTCTATATCAAAGAATAGGTTACATTAAAATGCCCGGAAATGATCCGGGCATTTTCCTTTCAAGTTATTTAATTTTCTTCACCAAAACACGGGTTTTATTGTCCAGATGTATTGTATCGCCGGAAAGTTCTACCTTATCCCCTACTTTCAGCACCTTATAATCTTTCTGCATACGGACGATACTGATCAACGCGTCGAAATCATTTTCATCCTTATCTTTCAAACTGGCCGTATAACCATCCTTCCCAAATTCGATTGACTGAACCGTTCCGGTCGCCGAATATTCCTTACTTGTTGCACAGGATTCCAATACTACACTTCCTGATAAACCAGCCAAAATTGTCATGGCTAAATACTTACTTTTCATATTTATAATTTTAATTTAAATAACGCAAAATCGCATTCTTTCGTGATTGAACTCCCAGCACACCGGGTAGTAACCGCATTTATAAAACAACAATGAAATCCGATAAATATTTAACATTTAAGATAGATAATTGCTAGTAAGAATGCATTCTGCCTGATTCTCTGGCCAAAACATAAAAATTCTGAAAATCTTTTAATGTATACCGGGTTGATACAGAATTCTTTGTCCATATTTTTCCCCGAAGAACCCTATAAATGTCTGCCAGTCAACAAATAAATAACGGCATAGATTTTTCAGGAATAACTTCACCAACAAACCATGAAAAGTTATGCGAGCAATTTGGACAGGGGCTATCGGATTTGGTCTCGTAAATATTCCAATTAAAATCTTCAGTGCAGTTCAGAACAGTGAACTCGATCTCGACATGCTCGACAAAAAAGACAAAGCAAACATAAAATACCAGCGCGTGAACGCAAAAACAGGAAAGGAAGTGGCCTGGGATAATATTGTGAAAGGCTATAAAGTAGACGACCAATATGTGGTGCTGGACGACGGTGATTTCGAAAAAGCCAGCCCGGAGCAGAGTAAAATTATTGAGATTGCAGAATTTGTAAAGGAAAAAGAAATCGACAGCATTTATTATGAGACACCTTATTATCTGCAACCCGAAAAATCCGGGGTGAGAGCGTATGCATTACTGCGTGAGGCCCTCGCCAAAACCGGTATGGTGGGTTTAGGTAGTTATGTGCTCCGAAACCGGGAGAGTCTGGTCATTATTAAACCAATCGGCGATGTGCTGGTTTTAAACAAAATCCGGTTTCATGATGAGATAAAACAACCCGACGAGCTGAATATTCCTGAGGTGAAAGTAAAACCTGCGGAGATGAAAATGGCCGTTCACCTGATCGAACAATTGACCACCGATTTTGACATTAGCAAATATAAAGATACCTATACCGAGAAACTTCTGTCTTTGATAAAAGCAAAAGCGAAGGGTAAAAAAACTACGGCTTCGACTATGAAGGTGGTTCATTCACGGAGTAAGGATTTGATGGCACAACTGAAAGAAAGTCTTGAAAACAGTAAAAGAAAAGCATCCTGATGTCACTTACCAATTACAAGAAAAAGCGGAATTTTAAGGATACGCCCGAACCGGAGGCCCATGACGAAAAAGAAAGTCTTTTTCGGTTTGTTATTCAACGGCATGACGCGACGCGGCTTCACTACGACTTCCGCCTTGAACTTGGTGGCGTTTTGAAAAGCTGGGCGGTTCCAAAGGGCCCATCCATGAATCCGGAAGATAAAAGACTTGCCGTTGAGGTGGAAGATCATCCGGTAAACTACATTAACTTCTTCGGAACAATCCCAGACGGAAATTATGGAGCCGGCACGGTCGATGTCTGGGATCAGGGCGCGTTTTTTCCGGTTAACGAAAATCTTGAAAAAATCACCGAAAAGGAAGCTTTGAAAGCGTTGGATGAAGGTGAGTTGAAAGTTTTTTTAAAAGGCCAGAATATCGAAGGCGGTTTTGTTCTGGTACGGATGAAAAACGGCGAAAAAAACTGGCTTCTTATCAAACATAAGGATGAGTTTTCAATTGATAAAAAATATGATATTAAGAAAGTAAAATCTTTAAAGCCATTCGATTCAAAAAAGGAAAAAAGCGAAAAAATAAAGGAAAGGACAGAAAACACAATGCCTGAATCAGCGGAAAAAGTACATACCGCTAACGTCAAAAAAGCTTCCAAATCGAAGGGGAAGGTGGAATTGACAAATTTGGACAAAATTTACTGGCCAGACGAGAAAATAACGAAAGGAGACCTGATTGATTATTATGATTCGGTTTCAAAATATATTCTCCCATATCTCAAAGGCAGGCCTCTTTCATTGAAGAGAAATCCGAACGGAATTAACGGGCAGGCATTTTTCCATAAAGATGCAGGAGATAATGCGCCGGACTGGGTAACAACGGCAGAAATTCATTCCGAATCGAATGATAAAATGATTGATTATCTGGTTTGTAATGACAAAAAAAGTCTGCTTTATACTGCGAATCTGGGATGTATCGAAATGAATCCGTGGAATTCGACAGTCGAAAATCTTGACAATCCAGACTATATAGTCATCGACATTGACCCGTCGGATAAAAATACTTTTGACGATGTGGTCGATGTGGCCCTCGCAACGAAGGAAATTCTGGATCAGGCTGGTATTAATGGTTACTGCAAAACTTCCGGTTCTTCTGGCCTGCATGTTTACGTCCCGTTTAACAAAAAATATACATACGACGAAGCAAGAGAGTTTGCAAATATCATCGCCATCATGGTCAATGAAAAACTGCCCGATATTACTACACTGGAAAGATCGCTTTCAAAACGCAAAAAAAACCAGATTTACGTGGATTATCTTCAAAATCGTATTGGGCAAACATTGGCCTGTGCATATAGTGTTCGACCAAAACCAGGTGCAACTGTCTCCACCCCGTTGGAATGGGATGAAGTGAAACGTGGGCTGGATTTCCATGATTTTACGATAAAAAACACGCTTGAAAGAATTGAGAAAAAAGGAGATCTTTTCAAAGGTGTTCTTGGCAAGGGAATTAATCTTGAAAAAGCCATCCAAAAACTGGAAGCATCGCATCACTCATAACGAATCGTTGTGAGTGCTTTTTTATTTAATCCCAATCTTTCAAAAGTCTTCTTAAAACCAGAATTTCCCCTAAATGATATGATGTATGGTCAGCGATAAGCAACGCTTCTCTGAATATATTCTGCCCCTCGCCGTAAGGAAAAGGTGCCAAAAGATCAATTTCTTCATTTTGTAACAAATCAAAAAATCTCTCCCGGTCCTGATGAATTTGTTCTATACATGCTTCCCACGCTATATCTGAAACTTTATCGGGATTATTTGACCAGTAATCATCCGGCCATTTCGGCGATGTATGATTTTCGGACAAACAAAATTCAACGATGTCCCACTGCGTGATTCTGATATGATCGACCAGCTGCCAAATGCTGTATGGAAGATTCTCAGGTACAACAGTTCGCTGTTCTGGCGATAAATCTGCCAGCGCACTGTCCAGCGAAACATGGGCATTTCCAGTTTTGATAAGCTTGATCAGCTCTTCAATAATCACTTGCCTTTGTAGTTGTTGCATATCACAAAATTTTGATTGGACAATATAATACGGTTTTATACACAATTTTAGTGCCTGGGCTGACTGTACTTTTTCACGTGATAATTGAATAAATGTCAGGAGAGCAATCACATCCTGTTTTTATTACTTATTTTAGGGAATTGAATATTCCCAAACATATATCACCAAACCCATGAGTAGTAACCGCCGTCATTTTATCAAAAGTGTGACTGCCGCTTCGGCCTTAATTGCGACGGGAAGCGTTGCGAAGCCTTTCAATATCATCCGTGATCTGAAGAAAATAAGTCCCAATGACAAGATCCGTTTTGCAACAATTGGAATGGGTATTCAGGGAAATCAGGATACCAAAGCAGCACTCCGTGGAGTTCCTGACGCTGAATTTGTTGCTGCGGCTGACCTTTATGACGGTCGTCTGACGCATGTCAAAGAGACTTATGGAAAAGACATTTTCACAACCCGCGATTATCGAAAGATTCTGGAACGTAAGGATATCGATGCCGTGCTTGTTGTAACGCCTGATCACTGGCACGACCATATCACCAAAGCATCTTTGCAAGCTGGTAAACACGTGTATTGTGAGAAACCTATGGTTCAACACATTGACGAGGGAAAATCAGTCATTGATGCCTGGAAAAAATCTGGAAAAACGATGCAGATTGGCAGCCAACGCATCAGTTCTGCTTCTTTCAAAGAAGCGAAAAGACTTTTTCAGGCGGGGGAAATCGGTGATATCAACTTTGTAGAATCTAACAACGACCGCTTCAATTCGCTCGGTGCATGGAATTACTCGATTCCGACCGACGCGTCGTTGACAACGTTGGACTGGGATACGTTTTTGGGTGATGCGCCGAAAACCGCTTTTGATGCCAAAAGATTTTTTCGTTGGAGGAATTATAAGGATTACGGAACGGGTGTCGCAGGTGATTTATTCGTTCACCTGATCACCGGCGTTCACTTTGTGACCAACTCTATGGGACCTGAACGCATATTTTCATCAGGAGAATTGAGTTACTGGAAAGACGGGCGTGACGTACCGGATGTTCTTGTTTCTATTCTGGAATATCCAAAAACCGAACTTCATTCAAATTTCCAAATGGTTTTGCGCGTAAACTTTGCAAACGCCGGTGCAGTGGCCAACAATACGCGCATCATTGGAACTGAAGGCCAGATTGAATTTACGGAAAACAATCTGATCCTCACCAAAAAGAAACTGCCAAAAGCGCCGGGTTATGGTGGATATGACAGTTTCGGTACGTTTTCTGCCAGCGAGCAAAAAGAATTCGAAAAACAATATAACGCACAGTATCCCGCCGATTCCAGAAAAGCAGATCCTGTGAAAGAAATACGCTTTGATGCGCCGAAAGAAGATGATGCACACGCAAACCATTTCCGCGACTTCTTTGAAAATGTGAGAAAAGGTACGCTGGGAACCGTAGAAGATCCTGTCTTTGGTTTCCGCGCAGCCGCCCCGGTTTTGGCCTGCAACGACAGTTACTTCAAGAAAAAAATTATCCAGTGGGATCCTGTCGAAATGAAAATTAAAAAGTGATTAACTTTTAGTAAAATATAAATCAATGACCCTGATTGGTACAGTTATGGTAGTTTTCATTATCGTAACTTAGCAACCCAAAAGTGTCAAAAGGGCTTACTATTTATAACTGAATTATTAAACTTAAATTACCTTACCAATGAAACCAGGAATTGGAATATCTGATGAAAACAGAAAAGTCGTTGCTGACCAACTTGCCATATTATTGGCCGACGAATTTATCCTATATACAAAAACACTAAATGCACACTGGAACCTTGTGGGGCCTGATTTTCATTCCGTACACGTTTACTTTGAAGATTTGTACGGGCAATCCGCAGAAATTCTTGATAGCGTAGCAGAAAGGATTCGCCAGCTTGGCCATTTTGCTCCGGCTAAACTTAAAAATTATTTGCAGCTAAGTCATCTGACCGAACAGTATGAAGGTGGAAATGATAGTTTAAGCCTGATAAAATACTTGCTTCAGGATCATGAAAGTATCATCGAATTCATTCGAGGCAATATTAACAACTTTGCTGATCAACATAAGGATGCGGGAACGAGCGACTATGTTACGCAATTAATGGAACAACACGAAAAAATTGCGTGGATGTTACGTGCTCACATACAATAAACTAACAAAAAAACACCGGACAAACCGCCCGGTGTTTTTAGTTAATTCCAAAAATATTTTACACTTACGGGATGAACAAGGTGCCAAAATTCAAATTAAAGGAAGACGAAGATTCTGAAATCGCAATTGACCAATCTGATATTCAGGAAATAGTGCCGGATGCAGATTTCAGATTCAGCCTTATCATCCTTAATAATGGAGATAAACATTTCGTTTACGGCACCGAAAAAGAAATCAGAGACATGCTCTCGAAACATTAATTTGACTGCATCAAATTATTGATAAACTTAGCCAAAACAACGACGTGATTATGCTTCTCATCGTCTGACGCATAAAGTAATGTCACGGTTTTGTGTTTTTTTATCCTGTCAACCAGATCGTGCACAGACGACATGCAATGCCGAAGCTCGAAGGTATAATCCTGTCTGAACTCTTCCCATTTCGCAGGGTCGTGATTAAACCATTTTCTCAAATCGGCAGATGGTGCAACACCTTTCAACCATTCATCAACGTTTGCCTCTTCTCTTTTTAATCCGCGAGGCCATAAACGATCCACAAGAATTCTGAAGCCATCCGCTTCGTCTTTTGGTTCATAAATTCGTTTAATCTGTACGGTACTCATATCATAGTTAGGGCTTACAGTTCTTAGACTAAATAAAAACTAGGGAAATTTAAAAATAGTTTCCATAACAACCAATCTAGTTTTTCGACTTATCTCTCTTCAAGCTAATTATATACTTTTTTTGTAACAATCCGAAGTATAATGGCATGAAAGCCTATCTAAAATTACCCGAACTTTCTCATTTCAGGCGTCTTTAATTACATATATATTATTGACAACGAGACATTTAAAAATTTTCTGGAATATGAAAGAAAAATTCTCTCCCAAAATTAAGATGTGATTTCGATTCAAATAAATTTGAGAAAAGTTAGTTTATTATTTTATTAAAATCTCTTCGTTCGGTATATGCTAATCCTTGTCTGATGTTATACCTTTTTAATGCTTAGGACAGTCATGTTAAAAGGGACTATACAAATGGATAGCACTATACAAACGGATAGTACTATATTTTCGATAGTTCTTTTCGGTAGTTTTGAAAAAAAAACTCATGAAATATCTACTTCTAACAGGCCGGATTCTATTTTCCGCCATCTTTCTTTTATCTGCCTCCGGACATTTTTCAGAGGCTAGCATCTCATTTGCAGCAGCAAAAGGTCTTCCGCTGGCGAGCGTACTTGTTCCATTATCCGGAATTGTCGAATTTGTAGGTGCGCTAAGTATTATAACCGGCTACAAATCCAGATACGGAGCGTGGCTGCTCATTCTTTTCATGCTCCCCGTTACATTTGTCATGCATAATTTCTGGACACTGACTGATCCGATGCAAAAACAAATGGACATGGTAATGTTCATGAAAAACATTTCAATTACCGGCGCCGCACTTATCATTGCTTACCTGGGAACGGGCCCTCTAAGTCTGGGAGAAAAAACAGTGTGAATACGGAATTTTAATTCAAAATGCTCCCAGATTACTCAAAAGACGTTGCGATATGAGGTTGGATAATCGGCGGTTAATATCCGTTTCTTCTTCCAGGTAAACCTGCCATTCTTCTTCTGTAAAATGGCCAATGATGATACCTTTTAAAAGTGAATGGAGTTTTACATCTTGCCTTAACGCGTTGGTAATGTACATTTTCTTATCAGCTTCGGTCAACTGGTGAAATGTGTTCTTTCGCTCAGCCGCATATTTTCTGAAAACGCGGATCAAAGTATCATTTTGAAATTTCAAAATCGGACGCAACGTCTCATTCTGGAAATGCTCCGCCGGATTAATTGCAGGCTCGGTTTTGACAACAGGACGTAGGGAAAGTAATAGATCGGTTTTTTCAGGCATCCGTATTTTTAATTTTAGCACTTTTATTGCAAGTAACGTAAACAAATCACCAAATAAAAACCGGCAGCTGATCTATAAGATCAAACTGCCGGTTCTTATTTGGTGACAAGGTTCTAATTATGGTTCAGGAACAGGTTTGACTTTCTTTTCCATTTTACCAAAAATATAACGGATACCACCTGTAACGGTGATTGACTGATTACTGTTTTTTACTGAGTAAAGCTCATTGCCGATTTTAGTGGCATCGACATTCACTGAGTTTGCCGAGCCGATAACCATGTCATAAGAACCTTCAACCATCAACTGTAAACGCCTGCCCATGGGAAGGATAATCCCAACCTTCGGTGAAACACCTGGCCTGATGGTAGATTTATCAACGATAATATTGAAACCTTCAATTTTTTGAATATTCAAACCCACTTCAAGACCGACATAGGGTTTGATTCCTTTGCTACCAAAATAATATTCTCCCATTAAATTAACAGGAACATTCGTGGCCCTGCCCCTGACCGTTTTTAGTGAAAGCTCACGATTTATATCTTCTGTGATATATTTAGCCGACAAACCTATTGCCATATTGGGTTTCACAAAATAGCGATATTGCGCTCCGAAACCATACGCCCCGTCCGAATCATCGCGCTGGTTTGTGCTTCCGTAAGTACCAAGTAACGTCAGGGATTTTTGTGCTGATGCCGTTCCGGAAAAGAAGAAACTTAATAATAGCAAGGAGGACAGGCCAAATAACTTTTTCATAAATTCTGTTGATTTTATTTACTCTACTTTTTTACCCGATACGCGAAGGAATAGCGTTTCGTTGAGAAACCAAGGTTTTTTTTGGCCTTCTAATATTCTTTTAATCTGGAAAGGGAATATTTCAATCGCTGAAATATTCCCTTTCCAGATTAAAAGACTGACTGACAAATATTTAAATATTACAATTTTATAACTCTAAAAACTTTCTTTTGTTCCTGAGAAGTTATTTCAACAACATATAAACCTGCCGTATACCGAAAATCTGTCAAGTCCACCGAAATTTTTTGTCGTGTTCCGTTGGCTATTAAAGCCTTTTGATACATTTCATTTCCTTTTAAATCCACCACGTTCACGTACACCACGGAACCTGTGCTTGCCTGAAACTGTATTTCAAAGTTCCCGCGATTCGGATTAGGATATGTCTGCCAGTCAGCAATGGCATCGAAGCTGATTGACTTTACAGAAGAGTATTCAAAACTTTCGTCCGTATCGATCATCTTTAAACGATAGTAGTAATTCCCGGATTTGTCAGCCTGATTGTCTACATAGCTATATACGCTCTTAGAAACAGAATTACCAAAGGCTCGGACCTCTCCTATTCTATTAAAGCGACTAAGTCTAAATGCTTCATCACCGTCCGCCCGCTGAATTTCAAAATGATCTGCATTTGTCTCAGATGACGTCTCCCAGTCAACAAGAACCTTATCTGGATTTTCGAGAGCCGGGAGTTTGCTGACATTAAAACTGATAAGTTTAACAGGAAGCGGATTATTGTCATCGTTTCCGCCATTATTTAGCCAGAACTCCGAAAAATCTTTTACCTTAATTTCCGCATAATATCCTTTGTCATAAGGGACTTTCACCGTATTGGCCGGAGCGAAGAATGACCAGATACCTGATGAATTGTTGCTGATTTCTCCATCCTCTTTACTCTTGTCCGGGTCTGTGTACTTGGAAATACCAGCCTCGTAGGCGGTCGAAATTTTCGTGCAATTTGTGCAGCCCGCAGCATTGATCAACTTTTCAATTTCAGAATCCAGAAAATAAATACGGACTGTCGCATCGGCACTGAGACTTGCGTTGGCAGGTTTGACCGTTATATTCCTATCGAGATAGTATTGACTTCCGTCGTTACGAACAGCGCCTGGGTTAATGAATGCCTGAACGCCGGTGTTCCCAATCTGTTGCCCATTCGGGTTTATCGAAGCAACGAGTTTTCCGTTTTGTTTAAAGTCGATCCAGCCAGATCCGTTTGCTGGTTGCTGAGAAACGGCAGATAAGGTAGTTCCCTCATCGTAAATGCCTCCGTTGTTGTCATAAATATGTACGTCGTCGATTGCGATTCCTTCGCGCGTTGTTCCGGGGTCAGCCTTCATAACTACCCTGAGGCGAATATTTCCATTTGTTAAGGGCAAAGGAATCGTACCTACGTGCCAACGCGTATAATTTTCGACACTCCAGGCCTCCTGGTCAGTTGCCACCTTATTATACCAGTTTGTCCCCTGCCCTTTTGCCCCTAACCGAATCCAGGTATTTCCATCGACTGAATATTCCACAAAAGCCAGATCACAATCTTCCTGGCCACAGAATTCAATATCAAGTGCCAGGCTCAAACTAAGTGTTGGATTTGCCATGCCCGTGATGTCGAAACAGGGAGAATACAAATAAGATGTTTCCTGATTATTGTAGTTGCCTGTCAAATTAGTCTTCCAGGCTTTCGAACCGCTGGCAGCACCGTTTATCTTCGTTGAGGCAGGTGTGCCATACGCCCAGGAGTTATTTGCACCGGAGGAATGCCAGTTTCCGTTAGTACTCTCAAAGTTCTCTAAATATGGAAAGGCTGAAATCAAGGTATTATTATAAAAAGAAAGATTCAGAACGTTATTTTCAGGATAAGTATCAGTTGGCAAACTTACAGCTACTTGTATAGCATATTGTCCCTGAGCAGACACATTCAATCTTGTCGTGAATGTATATTGGATCGTTTGCTTGCCGGCAATTGCCGGAATTATTTCAACAACATCCTGACCGTTCCCCAGTTTATATGATACGGAAACATTGTTAACTGCATTGTCAGCACTATTACGAATGGTGACCGTTACCGGGTGTTGCGCACCCAGGCCGCAACTATTTTCGGTGATACTGTGCAGGCTTAACAGCTGAACGTCGTCCGTCTCAACTTTCAGGGTTATGTCATCAAACGAATATCCAGCCCCACTGATAGGATCTGCTGTTATTCTAGTCCCATGTTGTCCCCATCTGATCTGGGTACTTGTCGAAAAGTTCTGATTGTTGTCCAGAAGAAAGTTTCTTAACTCTATACTTTTTGAGAGTTTGTACGGCCTGTCAGCCGGATTTTGCTCAGCATCTAAATCGTAAATCAGTATCCACGGATCGTTATAATTCCCTCTTGCCCAAACACTATTATCCGGATGCGCTGTCTGACCGTGGTTTTTAAACCGAAAGTAAAGTCGCACATCGTCCGTTAAATTGTAATTTGACAGGTTAAAAGTACCATCCAGAAAATTACTGTTACCGCCTGGAAAGAAGCGATCCACATCTAAATTGTAAGCTTTGCTTCCGGAAAATGCCATACCAGAATTTACAAAAGTTCGTAAGCGACCAACCTTGGAATTATTTGTAAAATCATATCGATCAGCACCTTCCAGTCCTGTCAAACCATCAGTTTGAGTTTGAACCGATGCAGACTCAACATTGTCAAAAAATGGCAAGGTCAAAGCTGCGTTGGGAAGTTGTTTAAAAATATTAGTAATGGAGTTATTTGATGTTACCGGATCTCCCGTTTTACTAACTGTTGCAGTAATCGAATAAACCCCTAACGCAGAAAAGTTTTCCTGAACCGGAAAAGTGTAATCCAAAGTCGCGCCACCGTTTATTAACAAAGGAACTGTGAAACTATTGACGATGCCGTTATTAACAGCATAACTAAGTGCCACATCACCAGAAGACGGCTGGTCATCAAGATTTTTTATTCGAATGGTAATCGGAGTATTTGCAGAAAACATTGTCGGCGTAAACTGCCTCCCGGATAACGCAGGCGATACGATACTTTCTATTATAAGATCGTTATCGGAAATTGCTCCTGCGCAGTTACCAGCGTCAGGCTTGCGTGACAACGCATTCGCTCTTGGCCCCGGGTTCCCATTTACTCTGGCTCTCACAGAAAACCAGTAGGTATCCTCTTTTGATAAGCCATTAAATGTGTAATTCAAGTTGGAAGTAACCCCCGCAGAAACCATTTCGTCGCCCTGCAAAAGCATCACCTCATAATCGGTTGCAGCGGCGACAGCATCCCATTCCAGTGCGATATAACCTTCGCATTGGACATTTGCAAGTCTTAGTGATGGCGCGCGCATAATAGTAAAAGTTTCACTTATCGTTTCCTCGCCGGTGGCCGTAGCAATAATTTTGACCCTGGCCTTGTCTGTCACATCGTTTGGAACTGTCCAGGCGATCAGAGAATTAGTACTTAGCGAGTTTCCGGGAATATCATTCCAGGTAGCCCCATCGTCTTTGGAATACTGAACCCTGAATTCGTTGGAGGTGTTCCCGAATGCATCCCAACTGATATACACGCCATCGCCTGGTGCCAGACGCTCCTTTCCAATCGGATAAGTCAACGTTGTTGAAGCAGGAACAATATCATAAACCACGAAATATTCCTGATTCACGCCTTGCGTTATGGCAGTCCCGTTCACATGAATTGTATAAGTACCGGCACCCGGATTATTGATGATCACCTGCTCCATATTGTTGATATGGTCAGCTCCTGACGTAGCTGGGATATTTACATTTGCAGGACTCGGATCCAATAATTTTGGTAAAGTCACGACCGAAGAATTCTCAACGGTAAGATCCAGATCGTTCACCAGGGTTTTTGCTGCCAAAATAGAGGCCGCTGGATCATTCCAGTAGAGCATCACTTTTACCTGCGCGGTATTTGCAGGAATCACAATATCGAAGGAATTTACCGCTGAATTCGCGACTGTTGCATTTCTATAACTATTACTTTCCAGCATTTTAACCGAACGTAGCAGATTCATCCAGCCAAAGCCAAATTGATAATCCGGACCGGCATTACCCTTGTCTACACTGCCGTTGCAAATCAACGCTTTCATTAACCCATTTTTAGGATTCTCCTGATTATGCAGTTTGCGGTATTGCTGATATAAGAGTGCCAATCCGCCAGAAACCGCAGGAGCAGCCATACTTGTGCCGCTAGAATTGATGTACCCATTATTTACTGCATAGGATGAAACAACCTGCGTTCCCTGGGCAGAAATTTCCGGCTTGGTCCTTCCATCCGATACAGGGCCTTTACTTGAACTGAAATTAACAATGGCTTCTGCTGTAGTATTTCCCACCGTAAGCACATTCTTAGCTGCCTGATAACCTCCGACGACATTTCCAAAACCATTCGTGAAGGGCGCACAATTTGTGGCTCCACTATTTCCCGCAGCAAATACGTGTTGTAAATACGGCATTTGAAATGCCTGTTGATCAAGAATATTTGAGGTGAGATCGTAGTCGCCGAAAGTCGAACAATTTGAGACGTCATTCCCATACGAGTTATTGGTAATAACCATCCCAAAATCCTGAACATAGGTCGGGGCATAAGCCAGAATATTGGAATACAACTGGGCGATCATCTTTACTTTGGGCGCATAACCTGCGTATTTCTCCGTCACGATTCCGGCACCGCCCAATGTTCCCATCACGTGAACGCCGTGCGCACCGGAGTCCAGCGCCATTCTGTTGATGATCCGATTCGTCAAATCGATATGCTGCATCGGGTCAGCATTGTCACCAACACCTACCACCACTCCTTCACCACGTAAATTCCGGCTTTCGCCAATGGACGAGCCCAATACATTTGCCCGCCCGTTAACAATGCTGTGGTTGTTAACGGGTTTGTCCTCCTTTGGTTTTGCCTGGATATATTGTATATACGGCAACTCTGCCAACTCCATCAATCGCTTTTCGGGAAGCAGGATTTCCAGAACCTGATAATTTTTATAGACGTCCGACGTAATTTGATAACCGTCCTCTTTCAAAGCAGCAGTAATTTCCTCGGCTGAAAAAGATCTCAGAAAACTCACCCATACACTGATAAAGCCGTCAACACTTTTTGCATGCTCCGGGATTGTACCGTTCGCCAGAGCAACCTGCATTTTTTGTTTTGGTGTCGGAGAAATGACCGATCGAGCGCCGGATTTTTTTAATACTGTTTCATCCAGTGAACCCGTAACAGTCGCCGTATAGGCGTTGTTGGGAACATAATCCAACAACGATATCCCTTCTTTTTGCAATTGCTCACGCTGTGACGCTGACGGAATTTGCTCAAATTGAATGATAACAAATACCTTTTTCTTGAACGGGACAAGCTTTCTGCTTAGCGCCCGAAGGCTGGCCTGGTCGACATTATTCGCCGGAGTCAATGAGCCGTTTTTTAAAATAAGCTTTTGCCGCTCCATTGTTTGGGCTCGTGCAGAAAAAGAAATGGCAAAGCAGAACAGCAGCATTTTGAGTAGTAGTCTTGATCTCATAGTAGTGTGAAAAAGTGATGACTTCATTAAAGGCTAATTTCAATAAATAAATTCATATTCCAATGCCGTATATCAATCATTTCAATGAAGAGATATTCAACAACTTGGGGTATCTAGTAAACAACTTTTCACTAAATCAATATCTGCAAAACACTGACGTCCAGCCTATTAAATAGTCCGGCATAATCCTATTAGGGAATTAGTACGTGCAAGGGCACAGTAATACTGATTTAATAAAATAAACACAGATTATGAAAAAGCTAATAACATCGGCCGTAGCCTTAACGCTAATATCTTTTGCCTCCGTTCAGGCGAAGCCAGTCTTACAAACTGAAACGGAACTTAACATTAATCAAGACAAAGTTTCAGTTAAACCTGAGGATTTACCAGCCGCAGTTAAAGCGACTATAAGCAGTGAAGCATTTGCCGGATGGAAAGTAGTTGAAGCTTTTCTGGTAACGGCTGACGATAAGACGCAGTACTATGATTTGTCTGTAAAAAAGGGCAAAGAGGCGGCCCGTGTCAAACTCGATAAAGACGGGCGTAACGTAGAATAAATTTCAAGTAATAAAAACATCAATTTCTTTACTCAACGTTGATACGACCGGAGCTTGCTCCGGTTTTTTTTATTGAAGTATATAAAAAACAGAGCTCCAAAAGAAGCTCTGTTTGATAATGCAATCAGGGTCTGCCAAACTTGTTTTGAGAATCATACGCCAAACCGAGCCCCACACTGGAAAGTTTGTTTTCATCGGCCAACGCAGCATTTGGGAAAAGTCTTTTAAATTCTGACTGAATCAGCGGAACTTCCGTGGAACCTCCCGTAAGAATTACCAGATCAATATCCTCCTTTTGAACCCCGGCGTCAGACAAACATTGCAAAGCTGAATTCGATATTTTTTCAATTTTCTGAAAAATAGCCGCATCAAACTGCTCCCGCGTTACTTTTGTTGTCAGGCCGTCTTCAAGAAAGTCAAAAGGTGCATCATACTCAGCTTGTGACGTCAATGCAATTTTTGTCTCTTCCGTCGCAGCTAAAAGCGTATGCCCGGTTTCCTGTTCCAGCACTTGCAAAAGTCTTTTATAACGAATTTTGTCATGTGCTTCAAACAGGATTTGTTTTGTCTGGAAAATTATTTTTGTGGTATACAAAAAATTAACTTTGCTCCACTCCGACAAGTCAAAATAATGATATAGAGGCACTTCCAGATTTTTGGCACCATAAGTGCTTCTGTAGCCCAGCTCAGGCATAATCGCGGCTAAACTTAAATCTTTATCAAAATCATTTCCTCCAACCCTGATACCGGTATTGGCAAGAATGTCGGATGTCCGATCGGCTTTATGGATGTATTTATTGGATAAACGAATAACGGTAAAGTCAGAAGTACCACCGCCCAGATCTACAACGATTGCTAATTTTTCACCCGAAACATTAATCTCATGCGCAAATGCAGCTGCAATGGGCTCAAACTGGAAATCTACATTTTTGAATCCAAGCTGCTTGGCAATGGCTTTTAGCTCCGCTTCTGCTCTCCCGTCCGCCGCGCTGTCACCGTCCACAAAATGTACGGGCCTACCCATTACAACGCTTTCAATCTCTTGCCCTGCTTCTGCGTCAGCTTTATCCTTTAAATTTTGTAAAAAAGAAGTTATGATCTCGTTGAAACGCATCAATTCTCCATTTACCATGGTTCCCTGGCGCATTACCGGAGTTCCTAAAACACGTTTCAGGCTGCGCATAAATCTGCCTGGATTTCTTTCCAGAAACATATTCACGGCCGCTCTTCCATAAAAAGGTACATTACCCTTACGCAGAAAAAACATGGCACTTGGTGTTGTTGTACTTGAACCTTCTACCTCAACGAGATGAACATTACCCTGATTTGCTATTGCTATACTTGAATTAGAAGTTCCGAAGTCGATTCCGCAGGAGATACTGGTCATTATTATCTTTAAAAATTTGGGGGCGCAATTTCCGATTATTTATCATACTTTGCAATTTACAACGGCATTATTATTAGCAGGATTTGAATAATAGTTCTAAAATTTTCACAGCCATTCAATTCTGGCAGGTAAAAGTTAAACCTTACTTCTTCGCTTAGGGCTGGGTAATGTCAGTCGATAACGTGTAAGCTTCCGCTGTGATATCTTATTTTCAACCGCCACAAATCATCCAACAACAATTTACCTCGTCTCATTATTTCAAAGAATATGAACATTTAAAAGACGTTTTAAGGGTAGTTAACTGCGGGTTAAGTCTTCCTGTTACATAGAAATTGTTTTTCAGAAAAGACATACGTCCCATTGTTTACCAAAATGAAAAAAAACGAAGAAAACCGACGTGAGTTTATCCGCAGCACGGTAGGTACCGCAGCAGGAATGATGATGATGTCCTCTCTTCCTGCCGAAGCCAGGAATAAGACTATTGACATGGGAACCGTTAAAACGGAAGTAATTGATGAAGAAATTGTGGAGCCCGGCAGAATAAAATTTGCAGTGATCGGGATGAACCATGGTCATATATACGGTCAGGTTGAAGCTGTCATTCGTGGGGGTGGAGAACTGGTCGCATACTATGCTGCTGAAGCAGACCTTACTGCAGCTTTTGGCAAACGATATCCAAATGCAAAGCTTGTTTCAAACGAGAAAGACATCTTGAATGACAAGTCAATTCAGCTTGTATTAAGCGCAGCGATTCCTGATCAACGGGCTCCGATCGGCATTCGGGTGATGCAAAGCGGGAAGGATTATATGGCTGATAAACCCGGAATTACTTCACTGGAACAACTGGCGCAGGTTCGTAAAGTTCAAAAGGAAACGGGCAGGATTTATTCTATTATGTATAGTGAGCGCCTCGAAAACCGGGCAACGGTGAAAGCAGGAGAACTTGTGAAATCAGGTGCTATCGGTAAGGTAATCCAGACCATCGGACTTGGGCCTCACCGCATGTCAGCGAGCTCCAGACCTGACTGGTTTTTTGATGCAAAACGGTATGGTGGTGTCATTTGTGATATTGCATCTCACCAGTTTGATCAATTTTTGTTCTTTACAGGGTCAACAAAAGCAGAAATTGTTGCCTCCCAGATTGGAAACGTCAGCCATCCTCAGTATCCAAAATTCGAAGATTTTGGCGATTGTATGATTCGGGGAAATGGTGGCACGGGCTACATCCGGGTAGACTGGTTTACGCCGGACGGATTGAAAAGCTGGGGTGACGGGCGATTAACCATTTTGGGAACAGAAGGATTTATTGAGCTTCGTAAGAACGTCGATATAGCCGGACGCGATGGTGGGAATCACTTATTTTTGGTAACACAAAAAGAAACACAATATATTGATTGCAGCAAAGAACCGCTGCCTTACGGAAAACAGCTTGTAGACGATGTTTTGAACAGAACCGAAACAGCGATGTCTCAAGAGCATTGTTTTCTGGCGACCGAATTATCATTGAAGGCTCAGAAACAAGCGCAATTGGTGAAACTAACAGTCTAGATTCTTAAATCGGGCTGCGGATTCGTTAACTTTCCGCAGCCCGGTTTATAGATTCAGTTGTTTCTTCTTACCCGTATACGCCATGACTGTACAAGTTGCACTCGGATGGCTGCTCAGAAAATCGTCAAATAATTTATTAATTCTGCGAAAGAAGTAGTTGGTCCCATATCCCATACAGGAAAATTTGGAAGTCGCGGATATTCATTTAATGGACAAAGAATTCGAACAACTTACCAGGTGTATTTTAATTTTTGAACAAAACGCAACTCCTGGCAAATTTAGAAACCGCATTTGATCTATTGAAAAATTCTAGATTTATTTTGCCGAGAAATTATTCGGATGCAGGCAAGATTTCCAATATGCAATGATCAATTCGATCTGTTTCCTGAAAGCGTCAAAACCGCTCGCCTTCTGGTAATAACCCTGAATGGTCGAAGCGTAAGCTTCCTCCACCAACTTCGGACTTCCGGACGTACTCAGAAAAACAAATGGAATTGACTTCTTTTTTAAATACTCGTCGTCGTCAATTTTTTGACGTAATTCCAGGCCATTCATAATTGGCATGTTAATATCACACAGGATCAGAAATGGCTGCTCGGTTGTAACTTGCAGGTATTGAAGCGCTTCAAGCCCATTGTTAAAAAAATGAACGCTGTTTGGTATTTTTATCTCATCCAGCACACTTTTCAAAAGGTACTGATCATCTGCGTCGTCTTCAATTGAAATTATTGGGCCCTTCAATGACATATTTCAAAATTAACTGGTTTAAACTGACCACAAAGATCGTAACTAATTACTATTTACAAGGTTTCGAGGTTTTTTCAAAATTACCTGCTATGAACTTGCCGGCTGCTTATTGTCATAACGGAGGATAAAACAAGTAGTATACAACAAATTCCATAAAACAGCCATTTCAGATCTAAGCCTTAAAATCTAATTTTGATTACTGTTAGAAACAGTAAAAAAACCTGTAATAACTTCAAAATTCAATATAAAGAGACTCGGAATATACTAATTGGCATAAATGTTATACTAAACCCTTTGCCGGGCGGGATTGAAATTCCAAATCAAGTCTGGTAACTTAATTTTTTGATAGAACAATAAAATCAGTTCTAACAATGTAGATAAAATGAATTTTAAAACCATGCTTCTATTCTGGAAAATGGCCATTTTATCGATTTTACCAATATAATTAATCAAATTGAATAACTAAAAATGGGATCAGATACGAAGGAAATTGAACAACTAGGCATCAACACCGCAAGATTGTTATCTGTTGATGCAGTGCAAAAGGCAAATTCGGGTCATCCCGGAATGCCGATGGGTGCAGCTCCGATGGCTCATGTTTTATGGTCGCATTTTATGCACTACAACCCGAAAAATCCCGACTGGCCAAACCGCGACAGATTTATTTTATCCGCAGGTCATGGCTGTATGCTTCAATACAGCTACCTGCATTTGACCGGTTACGATCTTTCACTTGACGACCTTAAAAATTTCAGACAACTTAATAGTAAAACTGCCGGACACCCGGAATACGGTCTTACACCGGGAATTGATGTTACCACAGGTCCGTTAGGTCAGGGTTTTGCTAACGGCATTGGCTTTGCAATCGCCCAGAAACATCTTGCAGCACGGTATAACAAACCGGGTTATGAAATTTTTGATTACAATGTTTACGCAATTTGCAGTGATGGCGATATGATGGAAGGTGTCACTTCTGAAGCCGCATCGCTGGCGGGACATTTAGAATTAGGAAACATCATCTATCTGTATGACGACAACCATATCTCGATTGAAGGGGCTACTGATATTGCTTTTACAGAAGATGTAGCAAAACGCTTCGAGGCATATGGCTGGCATGTGCAGGTAGTCGAAGATGGCAATGATATCGGTGCCCTCAATATTGCAGTTAGAAATGCGCAGGGAGAGAAAAACCGGCCTTCCCTTATCAAAGTTCGCACGCAGATCGCTTATGGCAGTCCGAATAAAGTAAATACCGCTGGTTCACATGGCTCTCCGCTTGGGCCAGACGAGGTTAGGCTGGTCAAAGAGTTTTTCGGTTTCGATCCGGAAAAATCCTTCGTTGTGCCCGAAGAAGTCGCTGCATACTACAAAGCTGCCGGCGAAAAAGGAACCGAACTCGAAAAAAAATGGAACGAGCTTTTCAGTGAATACAAGGAGAAATTCCCGGATCTGGCGGCGGAATATGAACTGGCAAGCAGCGGAGAATTGCCAAAGGGCTGGTTAGAAAAACTTCCCGTTTTCGAAGCCGCTGACAAAAAAATGGCTACCCGCCAGGCCTCAGGAAAAGTACTCAACGCTATCGCTGCGAGTATACCAGGTTTAATTGGCGGTGCAGCCGATTTGGCTCCGTCCACCGATACCAATCTTAAAGAATTTGATTCCTTCACACCCGAAAAAAGAGACGGAAGAAATTTCCACTTTGGGATCCGCGAGCATGCGATGGGTTCAGCGCTAAACGGAATGGCTCTTACTAAAGGGTTGATCCCCTTCGGAGCAACGTTCCTGATCTTTTCTGAATATATGCGCCCTCCTATTCGTTTGGCGGCAATTATGAAGATCAAACCAATATTTGTTTACACGCATGACAGTATTGGCCTGGGAGAAGACGGGACGACGCATCAACCTGTTGAACAATTGATATCACTTCGCTCGATTCCAAATGTGACTGTCATTCGCCCGGCAGATGCTAATGAGACTGCACAGGCCTGGCGGGTTGCTTTGGAACATAAAGGCGGTCCCGTCGTATTGGTATTTACACGTCAGGGTTTAACAATTTTAGATCAGACAAAATACGGTGATGCAAAACAATTAGAAAAAGGCGCTTACGTTCTTTCTGATTCAGAGAAGACACCGGATCTAATTTTAATTGCAACAGGCTCGGAGGTTGAATTGATCATGTCGGCGCAGGAAAAATTGAAAGAAGAAGGGATTGAGGCGAGAGTGGTGAGTATGCCTTCCTGGGAATTATTTGAAAAGCAGGATGCGACCTATAAAGAGCAGGTTTTGCCGAAAGCGATCAAAAAACGTCTGGCTGTTGAAACAGGCTCTTCACTGGGATGGCATAAATATGTGACTGACGAAGGTGACATCATTGCTATGACAACATTTGGAGAGTCCGCGCCCGCCGACGAATTATATAAAGTTTTCGGTTTTACGGTCGAAAATGTAATTATTAAGGCAAAAGCTTTGTTGGATAAGTAAGGCGCGACGAGAAAAATGTGGTTCTGCTAAGGTTAGAACCACATTTTTCTCGTCCTGATGTAAATAAATTGTAAAAGGTATTTTTAATTCAAATAACAGTTAATTATGGCAAGTAACAAAGTAAAACAGATCCACGATTTTGGACAAAGCATCTGGTTGGATTTCATTGACCGTAAGATTATTAACACCGGTGAATTAAAAAAACTGGTTGAAGAGGATGGCGTAAGAGGCGTTACTTCCAACCCGGCGATTTTCGAAAAAGCCATCAGCAGCAGCTCAGATTATGATGCTGACATCAGCGCATTATCAAAAGGGGATAAAACAAACGAGGAAATATTTTTTGGCCTTGCTGTAAGTGATATAAAACGTGCATGTGACCTTTTGCGTCCGGTCTACGATGAAGAAATTGTAGGCGCTGACGGATATGTAAGTCTTGAAGTTTCGCCATTCCTTGCCTTAAATACGGAAGGAACGATCAAACAAGCGCTTGAACTTTGGAAAGCGGTTGATAAGGCAAATGTTATGATAAAAATTCCGGGAACTGAACCTGGTCTTCCTGCTATACAGAAAGCAATTGCTGAGGGCTTGAACATCAATGTTACGTTGCTTTTCGGTTTGGATCGTTACGAAGCAGTTACTGAGGCATATATTAAAGGGTTAGAAGAAAGAGCTGAAAAAGGCTTGCCAATTGATAAAATTTCATCCGTTGCAAGTTTCTTCCTGAGCCGTATTGACGTTCTTGTTGATCCAATGCTCGATGAAAAAGGACTGGGCGAGCTTAAAGGTGAAGTGGCAATCGCTTCTGCTAAAAAGGCTTACGAAATCTATAAACGCGTGTTCAGTACCGAACGTTGGAAAAAACTGGCTGATAAAGGTGCCGTTCCACAACGTCTGCTTTGGGCAAGTACCAGCAGTAAAAATCCTGCTTTCAAAGACACAAAATATGTTGAGGCGCTTATCGGCCCTGACACAGTGGATACCATTCCGTTGGAGACACTGGAAGCCTACCGTGATCACGGCGATCCTGCAAGCCGTCTGGAAGACGATCTGGAAGGTGCAACAGAAATCATGGAAAAAATCAAAGCGGCTGGTATTGATATCGACGCAGTGACCAAACAATTGGAAGACGAAGGAATTGATAAATTTAATAAGCCTTTTGAGAAATTATTACAGGCTATTGAAGACCAAAAATCCAAAGTCAACTAAAAGCAATAATGGAAAGTACTGATCTTAAAATTCTCTTTTTTGACATCGGTGGCGTGCTCCTCAGCAATGGCTGGGGGCACGAATCCCGCAAAATTGCAGCAGAAAAATTCGGTCTCGATTACGAAGAAGTGAATGTCTTGCACAATTTCATATTCAATGTGTATGAAATTGGAAGCATAACACTTGACGAATATCTCGACACTGTTATTTTTAATCACCCGCGCGATTTTGCAAGAGAAGATTTCAAAGCATTTATATACGCTCAGTCTGTTGAATTGCCGGATATGCTTAAATGGCTGAAAGAATGGAAGAAAAACTGTGGTTTTCGCGTTATTTCTATCAATAACGAGGGCAAGGAGTTAAATGATTATCGTGTGCGAAAATTTAAACTCCACGATTGTTTTGACGCTTTTATTTCTTCCTGTGAAGTAAAAATGCGGAAACCCGATCCGGGAATATTTAACCTTGCTATGGGCATCGCGCAGGCCACCCCGTCGCAATGTGTTTATTTTGATGACCGCATCATGTTTACGACAACGGCTCAAAAACTAGGAATACGCGCCTTTCATCACACCAGTTTCGAGTCTACGAAAGAAATTCTTGAAGGTCTTAAAAGAGAAAAATTCCCACAATCATGAGTGAGCAAAAATATAATTTTGGTATGATCGGCCTGGGTACCATGGGCCGAAACTTACTGCTTAACATCGGTGACCATGGCTTTGCAGGCGCCGGATATGACAAAGATGCTTCAAAGGGTGCTTTGCTTGAAGAAGAGGGCAAAAATATAAAGGTTAAAGGGTTCAGCGATATCAAGGAATTTGTTGCAAGCCTGACCACGCCTCGCGCAATCACAATGCTTGTTCCGGCAGGGAAAATTGTTGACAGTGTCATCGAAGAGCTATTGCCGCTTCTGGACAAAGGCGACATTTTGATTGACGGAGGAAACTCTCACTTCACAGATACCAACCGACGGGTTGAATACCTTGAAAATCTTGGCATACATTTCTTTGGCATGGGTATTTCCGGAGGAGAAGAAGGTGCACGACGCGGCCCGAGTATCATGCCAGGGGGCGATAAAAAAGCCTATTCCGTGATGGAGCCGATACTGGAAGCCATCGCTGCAAAAGTAGATGGTGTTCCCTGTGTCGCGTATATCGGACAAGGTTCAGCCGGTCATTTTGTTAAAATGGTGCACAACGGTATTGAATACGGCATGATGCAGTTGCTCTCCGAAACATACGAAATCCTGAAAAATGGCTTGAAGATGGAAGGAGACGATATTCAGAAAGTTTTTGCCAGCTGGAATGAAGGCCGCCTGCAATCATTTCTGGTAGACATTACCGCTGATATTTTCAAATACAAAGAGCCCGGTTCTGACCACTTGCTTCTAGACGACATCAAGGATGAGGCCAGATCAAAAGGAACAGGAAAATGGACTTCGCAAGCGGCTATGGATCTGCAATCTCCGATTCCTACGATTGACACGGCTGTTGCCATGCGGGATTTGTCTAAATACAAAGCACTCCGCGAATCAGCTTCTCTATTATATAATTCGGAGGAAAAGGGTGGTTTCGATGTAGATCGAGACAAATTCCTCACAGAGCTTGAACAGGCATTTTATTTCAGCATGATCGTCACGTATGCACAAGGTATGCAGATGCTGTCTAACGCCTCAGATGAATACAATTATGGTTTGAATCTGTCAGAGATTGCTAAAATCTGGCGTGGGGGATGTATCATCCGTTCATTGTTTTTGAGTGAGATTTACAACGCCTACGAGAAGGACAACGGATTGAAACATCTTTTGCTTGACGAAAACGTTGCAAAATTAGTGAATGAAACGATACCGGGAATCAGGTCAGTTTTGTCTAAATCTGTGGCAACCGGTATTGCGGTTCCGGCTTTCGCTGCATCTCTTAGCTATTTCGATGCCTTCCGCAGCAAAAGAATGCCATCAAACCTGATTCAGGCACAACGCGATTTCTTTGGCGCGCATACCTATGAACTTATTGGGAAAGAAGGTGTTTTCCATACACAATGGGTTCCGAAAAATGGTTCGGAAATTTAGAAAATTGTCTGTAAACCAACGACATCATGTATTCAACACTTAAATCACAGCCGACAATATTTATTATTTTCGGTGGTACCGGCGACTTAAATTCACGTAAACTGGCACCGGCGTTATACAATCTCTTTCTGGAAGGCTGGCTTTCGGATGATTTTGCCATCATAGGCACAGGTCGTACGCCACTTTCTGATGACGATTTTAAAGAAAAAATTCTCGAAGGGATAAATTCGTTTTCAAGAAGCGGAAAAGCCGCAGACGATAAATGGGCAGAGTTTTCGAAGCATATTTTTTACCAGGTTTCAGACATCAATGACCATGAAACTTATAAAGAATTCGGTTCAAGAATTGAAACGCACAATACTCAATGGGGAAAGAAAGCCAACGTGATTTATTATCTGGCGGTTTCTCCAAATTTCTTCCCGATTATTGCTGAAAATATCTCAAAAAGTAATCTGGCGTCTGATCCTGAAAAAACGAGAATCGTCATCGAAAAACCTTTCGGTCATGACCTTGACTCAGCCGTCTCGTTAAATAAACTTCTTTCAGGGATTTTTGACGAAAAACAGATCTATCGTATCGACCATTATCTCGGGAAACAAACGGTACAGAATATTATGGCTTTCCGTTTTGCCAATGCGATTCTGGAACCGATCTGGAACCGAAATTATATCGAGCACGTACAAATTTCGGTAACCGAACAACTTGGCGTTGAAGAACGTGGTGATTATTACGACGGCTCGGGTGCTATGCGCGACATGATCCAGAATCACTTATTACAACTGCTTTGCCTTGTTGCGATGGAGTCCCCGGTGAGTTTTGACGCAGACGAAATTCGCAATAGAAAAGTAGATGTATTAAAAGCGATGCGAAAATTTACACCGGAGGATGTTCGTTTATCGGCAGTTCGGGGACAATATGGTAGTGGTTGGATGAAAGGACAGGAAGTACCGGGGTATCGCGAGGAACCAAAAGTCAACCCTGAATCGAATACCGAAACCTTCGCCGCAATCAAGTTTTTCGTAGATAACTGGCGTTGGCAGGGAGTTCCTTTCTACGTACGTACCGGAAAAAGGTTACATCAATCGGCGTCTGTCATCACCATCCAGTTTAAAGATGTGCCGCATTTTGTCTTCCCGAAAGAAGCAAATGAAAGCTGGCAGCAAAACCGCCTTATCATCAGTATTCAGCCGGAAATGAGCATACGTTTGCAGGTTCAGGCGAAGCGTCCGGGACTGGATATGTACCTGAATGCTGTTGACATGGTTTTTGATTATAAGGGAACCTATACCGAACAGGCTCCGGAAGCTTATGAAACTTTGCTACTGGACACCATGCTTGGAGATCAGACGCTATTCATGCGTGGCGATCAGGTTGAAACTGCCTGGGAGTTGATCATGCCGATTTTAAATGCATGGCAAGGACGAAAAAGTCTGAACTTTCCAAATTATTCTGCCGATTCATGGGGACCGGAAATCGCCGAAGCGCTTATCGCGAGAGACGGTTTTCACTGGTTTACATTGCCAATAAAGAGCAAGAAATAATTCGATATAATGAACAAAAAAATAGGGGAGAAGCTGATGAGCTCTCCCCTATTTTTTATCAATTACTTAAAAGATCACGTTCTGTTATATTAATTGGGCGTCTGTGCTTTCATTAAAATTCCTCTTTCCTCCTTACGTTTTAGTCGTTCCAGATTTTTCCTTTTCCCAAATTCCAACAATTCACGTCCGTATCCGGTTTTAAAAAAATGTGATTCCAGCAGGCAGATCGTCGCTTTTCGCCATTTTCCATTATCAATTTTGCAGCCCATTTTTCGTTCAACTTCTTCATGCATAAGCATATCTCTTTCTGAAAATTGCTCGGTTCCGAAGTGATATAAATCAGCATCACACATAATTTGCTGCAAAAGATTTTCAGGTTTTTGTGGCATCACGGTTGCCATGATACACCTGTGGATTTCCAGAATAAGATCTTGTTCAACACCTACATTCTTTAAAAATCCTGCTGCCATGTCAGCGCCGCGTTGCTCGTGACCACTTGGTTCGCCTGTATAATATCCGGTATCATGAAACCATGCGGCAGCAACAACGATAAAAGTATCTCTATCATTTAATCCATAATGATGTGACATTTTCGCGGCATGCGTGACAACATCCAGCGTATGAGCATAATTATGGAAGGTAAGGGTCGAATCCTCCTTCGCGTCATAAAACTGCTTTACATGTTGCTCAATCACATCTAGAATTTCCCTGTATTTCATATTCTGGAAATAAAAATCGACCTCCGACCATGTACGTTATTCTTCTGAAAAACCATATCATATTTATACAAATCCTGTACCAATGTGCAGCGAAAACTGTATTTCTTTTTGAATTTATGAATACAGAACGTACTTGTCAAGAAAAAATTTTTCAATCTACTGTTGCCAGTCTAAAATTCCGAAAAAAGATGTCATTACAATAGATAAACACGAAATTTTCTAACCAGATTTTAATTTGTTTGGCAACCACGGTTTTTTTAATTAATTATCGACCTTCTTACTAATCAACTTTCCATTTTTGTCGTAGGTAATATCTAGTTCAGATCCCGGGTTTTTAAGTTCAACCTTGTAAGTAACCACACCCGCGTTATCGGTCTTATTCGAATCGTGAATTTTGTAATCTTTGTAGTCCTTATTGATTGACGCTAAAACTTCTTTCGGAAGCTGCTCCGATTTTATTTCTTCCTTGTGTTTGACAATCTTGCCGGATTTTTCCAGCCATATTTCATGATCATCTTTCCCGATTTCAAACTCCGCTTTGAACATTTCTGCTTTCAACTTCCATTCAACATCAACCGCTTTTGGAAATTTTTGTTTAAATGTGTTTAGCACCACGGAGGGTACCTCTGTTTCTTTTAGATCCTGACCGAAACTAACGGATGTGTAAAACATACCGACGGCAATAAAAAGTAACTTTTTCATATCATTAGAATTTGATTTAAACAAAATAAATATTCGATTCCGGAAAGAAACTGGAATCCTTCACTTTCTTTTTCTAGGAGGCTCAAATATCACACGGGCCAGGAAACTAATACCATGATCATCTAAATTTACAGGAATTCCAGTCACCAAACCAAGTGCAAGATTTGAGGTTATCATCAATTTCACCTGCGGTCTTACCACAGTTGCAGCTTTCCATCCGGCATACTCCTGATTAATTTCCAAACCGATGAAATTCCCTTCCTTCGACAACTGGTAATGCATACTTGCATTGAGTTGATAATACCGTTCCGATTTTTTTTCACCCGACGTGAATTCCCATTCCGGACCTGTATATATCATCGAGTGAATACGTTTTCCCCATCGTTTGGCTGCGACAAAAAACGGACTCATACTGTGTCCTTTTAAAGGTGCCGAACCTTGTCTCAGCGTGTAGAAGGAATGCATTCTGAATTCATGAATATATCCAATCGCCATCGATAAGTTGTATTTTGGGGCGACCAAAAATGTATATTGAGATGCCAGCTTAACACCTTCCACTCTATTTCTCGGAGCTGGCTCTCCCTTTTGATGTTCAAATTCGGGCTTATAAAATGTAAACGGAACCTCTATTTCCAACCCTAACCTGTTCACCGGAGAAAATTCGTACTCCATAAATCCTGTGTTCGCAACGAACCCTTTCTGATCTTCCATACCCCAGCCCACGTTCAGTTCTTTTTCACCTTTTCGTGCACCCAGGTCCCGAATCAGATCGATGTATAATGGCTCTGCATGGTGAATTTTATCCGGAAGTCTTGACAAAGTATCAGATTGTCCAGATGCTGCTGAACAGGTTACCAACGCCAGAATAATTTTGATGATGTGTTTCATACTTTTAACGTTTGATAACACAATGTTAAAAGTCAAAACCGGAAAGACTTGGTAATTGAAATACTTCAATTTTTAGTTGAAGGTTACCGTCATTTGGTGTCCTGCGTCAAAATTATAGATAACCGATAATCCGTACAGATCGGAAATAGCCTTCACGATCGCCAGTCCAAGCCCGGTGTTATTTTTCTCATTCGATTTTTTATGAAAACGCTCAAACATTTTCTCCGCGTCCAGGGCCACTTCGGCTCCCGAATTATAGATTGTGAAAGAATTCCTATTGATAACGATCTCAACAGTTCCGCTTTCATGATTATGTACGATTGCGTTTTTCAGGAAATTGGTAATGAAAATTCCTGCGAGATCTTTATTCAAATCAGCATCCAACTGACCGTTTTCCCGTAGAGAAATTCGAACATTTCTAAAGTCTGCAAAGTCCGAGAATTCGTTAATCAGATTTTTAAAGATTGCGTTGATATCAACCTGCTCGTGATCCCGAAACTGTTTGTTTTCGATTTTTGATAACAAAAGAAGGGATTTATTGAGCCGTTTCAAACGTTCCAGGGTTTGTATCACTTGCCCGACGGCTACCAGGTTATTTTCAGTCAGATCTTCTCGTTCAGACAATAATTCAAGTTTGTTGATACTGATCGCAAGTGGCGTTTGGAGCTCATGCGAGGCATTTTCGATAAATTGTTTTTGCCCTTGATAAGTTTCGAGCGTGCGGTTGAGCAATAAATGAACAGCCTCATTCAATTCTCTAAATTCTTTGACCTGAGTTTCAACAGGGGTAACAATGGGATCTTTCCCTAGCTTAAATTGTTTCAGCTGATCCAAAAGCAGATAGAAAGGTTTCCAGGTTTTTTTCAGCATAAAATTGTTGACAACCAGTACACTTGCGATCATCGCAACATACAGCCAAATCAACGAATAAAGAAGATCTTCGATCAGATCGTCTTCCTCCACCATAGAAGAAATTACCTTCAACTCATAAAATTTATTGTTAAGGGCAAACGCCGAAGTGAGCATTCTGACAGGCTCGTAATCTTCCTCATTCAGCATATACATGAGCGTATCCTGATGGACATCCCTCCTTAGAACTGCAACAGATTCGGGTATTTCACGAATCTCATAATTACTTTCTGCGAATTCCTTTTTGTTCAAAATACTGGAATCTTCCTCTGCTTTTTTAATAATCAGAAGTTTATAATTTTCCAATCCGTCGTCCAGACTGTCATATACTTCATCGAGCATGTTGATATAGAAAATTGCTGCCCAAATACTGATGATAGCGAATAACGTTATGGACAAATACTTTAGAGTATGATTTAGCAGTTTCATACTACAACCAGTTTATAACCCAATCCATACACCGCCTGAATCTCTATACCGGCACGACTTTCTTTCAGTTTTTTACGAAGATTTTTGATCTGTGAATAAATAAATTCATAGTCATCCGCCTCATCCATGTGATCTCCCCACACATGTTCAGCAAGTGAAGTTTTATTTACCAACCGATTCTTGTTAACTACCATATAGTTGAGAATGTCAAATTCTTTGCGGTTCAATTGCAATGGCTGATTGTCAATTTGTAAAGTACGGTCATCCAGATCCAGTCTTACATTGGCTAACTCGACCGTATTTCTCCCACCAAAAGTTTTTCTGCGTAAAACGGACTTTATACGTGCGTTTAACTCTGCGATATGAAACGGCTTGGTAAGATAATCGTCGGCACCCAGTTCAAGGCCTTTCAGTTTATCGTCAAGCGAATCTTTTGCAGAAATAATAATCACATTATCAGACTTATTCAGGTTTTTCAACTCTTGCAAAATATCAAGTCCACTGCCATCTGGCAGCATGATGTCCAGCAAAATACAGTCGTAGTCAAACGCTATTATCTTGTCCAGTGCACTGCCAAAATCTTCCGCAGTTTCCACACGAAAATTTTCCTTTTCCAGAGACTGACGGATTACTTCCATCAATTCAGTTTCGTCTTCGATAATCAGTATTTTCATAACCCGTAAATATCAAAAACAAAACTGGAAAGAATTGGGAAAAACCTGTTTTTAAAAAAAATTGATAACATCAATATATTTCCGCAAGTGATTTAAGAGTAAATTAGATTCTGGAAAATTCAACTTCCCAAGTAATCTTAGGTTAGGGTCAGTCAATAGTACTACACAAAAATAGGTAGCCCCAAAGTGACTACCTACTTCCATTCTCAAACCTATTTTTTCAGCAACAAATCCTTATCTACGTCCTCCACGGGCACCGCCTCCACCGCCTCTGGACCCACCGCCGCCATAAGAACCGCGACTATACCCTCCGCCATTAGAACGACTCCGGAAATTATTTCCACCATTGTTATAACTTCTGGGGCTATCGTTATATGTTCTTGGCGCACTGTAAGTTCTGTTGTAGGCGCCTTGTCTCTGCATTGTACGCGATCCCCGCGAATAACTGCGAGGAGCATTGTTATAAGTTCCTGGCGAAGATAACCAGTTCGACCGCGCTCCCATTTCAGGATTGTAATGTCGTCCTGCTGCTCCTATGAACCCATTTCTTGGGGAAATATAACGCCCCCGCGAAATATAATGGTTGCGGTAATAGTTGCCATAAGTCCGGTACAAATGAGGATAATACCGATAAGCTCCGCCAAAAAACCATGACGAAAAACCGAGTGTTGGGAAACCATATCCGTACAAACCCATTCCATAATACATGCCTCCACCAAATCCGAACGCACCGGGGTACCACATGGCTGAGCCATACCAAGAGGGATATCCAAACCAATACGAATATGGATTGTTGTAATAATTGATCACCTTATCGCCTGTGGGTGCAGGATAGCTGTATCCTTTGTTCTGCGCGTATTGCTGGGCCGCCTCGTCGTATTCACGTTGGGCCTGAGGATCCTGCGCTAATTCCTGTTTGTAATTATCCAGATCCTGTTTGTTTTCGGCTTCTATCTTATCGTGCGCATCAGCAAGTTTTAGACGCGTACCCTCCGGATCATTTCTATATTCGTCCCCTAAACGAGCGGTTAAATCGTTATGATCATTCAGAATGGACAAAACATCCGGCATTTCCTGCAAAGCCTTGAATGCGTCCTGAGCATCAGAATTTAATGGTCTGATCAAGTCTGAGAAAGACGTTATGGCTCGCTGATTCAAATTGTCAACTACTAACAGATCTTTATGGTGACTGCGATAAAGTTTCCAGGCAGCTTCCTGCAATTCTTTTGAAGGATTATTCAGCACGCCATAAATTTGGTCTTTCGACTGTTTCCGAGGCAAAGTCGCCAGCGTATGCATCAATTCCGGATACCGGGAAATCTCGTAAAACCAGTTTTGTTTTTTCTGAGAATATCCCTGAATGGTTGTCTGAAACCCCTGGGTTGTATATTCCCTAATACGCGCCACCTTTTCCAAAACTTCCGGATATTGCGTGGCAATCAGAATGTTATTTCGTACATCCTCACTGTAAGGCGCAATCGTTGGAATGATGCTTTGTTCAACCGGTCCTGCCTGCCGGTTTTCATATTGCTGACTGTTATACCCCTGGTCTTGGCTATATGCTGTAAATGAAAAAGTGAACATTGCCAGTCCGGCAAAAATAGTTGTAAACAAGCGATTATTAGAGGCATATTTCCCGATTAAAATTTCGCTGGGATAACCTTCTGTATGCGATTTCATGAGTCGTTTTGTTAAAATTTAAACTACCTGATAACCTTTAACATTTTAAAATTACAACACGATTCTGTTGAAATTTTGTAGTTTAGATCAGTATTTAATCAATTACTAAGACTGACGAATTGGGAAGCTTTTCATCAGCTTTCTGACCCCCTTGTTTATTCTTTTATCCAGGTTATTGGGATTGGTCACATCACCCGAAATAGCTCTTTGCCAAACAATTTCTCCGGTTTTCGCATCGACAACATCCAGGATCAACGTTCCGTCTGTGCTTCTCGTTGAAGAAGGAAATCCGCCGTAACCATAACCGCCATAAGGTATTCCCCACCCAAATCTCCCCCAGCCCATCGCGGGATATCCCATCATCGGGTATCCTCCATAATAATTTCTACGAACACGCTGCGTATACGTATGGAACTGCAAAAGGAAATCCGGATTTTTCGTTTCTCTCACCAGCCCCTTTCCGTTCAAAGCCTCATCGAACGCCCGTTGTATCCGCTGCCGGGAATAGGTGCTGCTATACATTGGATTTTGATTCGTCTTCATGTCCGGTACAATCCAGTTATATGTCTTAACCGGAGCACTTTTAAATACTTCCCTTTGCGAAGTATTAGCAAAAACCACACTGCTTAACATGGTAAGCAATCCCAACAAAATCAGGCTCTTTTTCATTTTTACGATGATTAAATTTTTACGATTTAAAAAAATAAACATAGCATTCGTGTAGGGGCGGACACAAAGCCCGCCCGGCCAACATCACAAACCAATCGCATAATATTGTGTTTCCTGACTTCCCGGATAAACCCCCTCAATCATTACCCCACCTCTTTTACCTTCCAATGCTTTCATTGCCTGCTGCACGTTCCCTACCGGTGTTTTATCTATTTTAGTTATAACGAATCCGTCCTGCATGTCAGTATTCTGACGCACTTTTCCTGCATTAATTTGGCTCACCTGCACGCCTTGTTCAACATCCCACGCTCTTTTTTGCTGAGTAGTAAGATCCTGCAATTCAATTCCCAGATTATCCAAAGTCTGTACTGATTTTTCTGCAACCAAAGTTCCTGAACTGCTTTTTAAGGTAACGGCAATTTCCGTATCAGCGCCTTCGCGGTTCACAGTCACCAAAACTTTGTCGCCAGGCTTATGCTGTGCGATCGCTTCCTGCAATTGCGCAACGCTGTTGACATCATGTGCGTCAATTTTAGTGATGACATCTCCGACTTTTATCCCGGCGTCACGTGCTGCACTTTGGTCTGAAAAATTTTCGATCCGAACACCATCACTTACTTTCAAATCGAAAGATTTAACTTTTGCACCGTCCACTTCACTGATGCCTACGCCCAGATAACCACGCTGCACCGAACCAAATTTTGAAAGATCTTCAACGACTTTATGGGCAATACTGGCAGGAACGGCAAATGAATATCCTGCATAAGATCCTGTCTGGCTGGCAATTGCAGTGTTGATCCCTATTAAATTACCGTTCAGATCAACAAGCGCGCCACCTGAATTTCCGGGATTTACGGCCGCATCAGTTTGAATAAAAGATTCAATCGGAGCTTTTGAATTTTCTCCCAAAATATTAATACTGCGTCCTTTGGCACTGACTATACCTGCGGTTACAGTGGAAGTTAAGTTATATGGATTCCCAACGGCCAGAACCCATTGACCCACTTTCACATTTTCTGAATTTCCAAAAGATAAAGCGGGCAGATTTTTCGCTTCGATCTGGATCAGCGCAATATCAGTGTTTGGATCCGAACCAATTACTTTTGCTTTAAATGTCCGCTTATCCGCAAGCGTGACTTCCAGGGATTCCGCACCCTGGATCACGTGGTTGTTTGTAACAATAAAACCATCCGGATTAATGATCACACCTGAACCAGAAGCTTGTGGCTTTTCACCCCTTCCTCTTCCCTGCGGTGCGTCCTGATCAAAAGGGCTGCGACCGCCAAAAAAGTCCTTCAATTCATCCGGGACTTCCATCTGGCTCACATTTCTTTCTGCTTTCATTGTGGATTTAATATGCACAACAGCAGCTGTCGCTTTTTCGGAGGCAAATGAAAAATCAGCAGGAATCATTGCCACATTAGTTCCCGCACTTTTGTCATCCAGCCTGGCTTTGACGACCGGCATATTGGTTTCAACCCAGTTGGTAAGTGTATCTGATTTATGGAAGTGTTCATAAGCTGCGAAAGAAGTACCGCCTAAAAAAGCAAACGCCAAAGCAACAGGAGCTAATTTTTTAATATTTTGTTTTTCGAACATGACTACAAAATTTAATATGTTGATAGATGAATAACTGACCGTGGAGTGTCCACAAGTAGTCCAGCTGAAACTCTTTTCTGCGCCTTTACCACGATTGTTAATTCAAATTTGCAACACGATCCTGTTGTAATCTTGTGGGGATTCTGAAGAGATTCTGAAGTTTGATAGAAATTGAAGAAAAACTAAAAACTGGCGAAAATAAATGAAGACGCAAGAGTGGAAAACTCCGGCAACAGTAAACTACCCTTAGACCAGTTCATGGCACTACGGATAGCAGGTAATTCGCCAGAAAATTGATTGGGTTTCTGCTCAAAATAATGAGGGTACGGTATCAGGTGGGAGCTGCTCGATTTTAGGGTCAGCATGTCCTTTGCAATACCAATTACAGAGTCGACCCGGAAATCATAGGATAAAGGATGATCAGAAATATCCGGGATTTGACCGACCCGCATTAATTTGATACTCAGTTATGGTTCAAAACAGCAAGCACTGCTCTCTTTGCCAGTTTCGCCATTTCCTTTGTGATCGAAGGGTTTGCCGCAGCTCTAAATTTTTTCCGGACGCTAACACCTGCAAAAGGTTTATCATTATTGGCAGCAATAAATTCACCAGAAATTTCATTTCTTTTTATCGAGTGCCCGGTATTTGCATTTCTGCCCTGAGTAATGGCTTCATTTTTTTTATCCTTTGCCGTTTCCATTCTAATCATCCTTTTTCCGCCCGAAGAAATATTCTCTACTGAGCCAACTGTATTCTTGATGCCAATTTTTATACCATCCCGAACATACTCCGATCCGCCATAGGCTACTTCATCTTCCCTTAATTCTTTGGGTTTCTCGCTCATGATTTCCAGCATTAAATTTAAATATTTCCAAAAACTACAAAATATTTAATGCCCTCCAAAATCCTACCACAACTTCGATTAAGATATTCTAAATGAGCATATTTAACAAAAAAAAGGAAGGTTAAAAACCTCCCCCTTTCCTTTGTTATTAGCCATGAAAAATCTTTATATCACCAACTCACGGTCAGAATGTGCCATTCGTCGTCTATGTCATATTTTAGGTTCTGCCCGTTCACTTCGCAAATGGTTTTTACTAGTGCCAAACCAAGGCCCAGTGAAGCAGATAACATACTTTCTTTGCGAAAACGTTCAAAAAGCTGCTCAGGATTCGCATTCAGAGGTTTGCCGGTATTTCTTATTGATAACATTCTTTCGCGTAAGATAATAATAATCTTTCCTTTTTCAACGTTATGGCGAATTGCGTTTGTCAATAAATTATTTACAAGAATTTCTGCGAGTGCCGGATGCATTACCGGACCGACCTGCTGCAAGTCCGTTTGGATACTTAACTCTCTTTGCTCAATCAAATCTTCCAGATCTCGGAGTTTACTGTCGATTATCGGCACCAGATTTACAGGATCTGATCCAGCTAAAAACTGTCGGTTCTCTATTTTGGTAAGCAATAATAATGCCTGATTCAAACGCCCCAATCTGTTCGCCGCTTCGCTTACGCTCGATAATGCGATCAATTGCGATTCCGTAAGTGACTCATCCTGAAACAATCCTTCAATTTTAGAAAGAATAACAGCCAAAGGCGTCTGAATCTCGTGAGACGCATTTTCAGTGAATTCTTTCAGGTTTTGATACGCAGTGGTTACCCGGCTCGTAAGATGTGTCACAGATTGATTCAGCTGATCAAATTCCAGCGTTTCCTGTGGTTCAAATCTCAAAGTTTCATGCTGCTGAATCTGGTAGTCGTCCAATTTCCCCAACGTTTTATAGAAAGGTTTCCACAATCGTTTTGAAAGCCAGCTGTTTAACAGCAAAAGTGAAACCAGCATCAGGGTTACAATAAAAGTTACAGTCATCACCACAGCTTCCATGAGATGTTGCCTTTGCAGTAACATTTTACTGATGGTCACGCGATACCATCGACCAAGAGCCCGTTCATAAAAAACCAGCTGTCGGTATGGTTGTACTTCATTTTCAGCCAAATTAAGCATTGACGTTTCCCGTATAAAGGATCTTCCCGGATAACGCACAGGTTCCAGCTGTAAACTATCTCCGAGCTGCAATATGTATACTGGTAAAGTTTCGAGATGTTTTAACTGCCAGCGAACTTTCACCTGGCTCTGAAATAATTCCTTATTAGCTTCACGATCAACCAGATACCGGACAGATACATAGAACAAACCTGCTCCTAAAAAAAGGACCACCATGGACGTGACCAGTTGATAGCGCAGGATCTGGACTAATAATTTCATTGTTCGCTAAACTTATAACCAACACCATAAATTGAACGAAGGTAATCCGGACAACCTTTGTCCATCAGTTTTTTTCGGAGGTTTTTAATATGGGTGTAAATAAAATCGAAATTATCCATCAGGTCAGCGTCGTCTCCCCAAAGATGTTCAGCAATAGATTCCTTTGTCAACACGCGGTTTTTGTTTGCGATCAGATATATCAAAAGATCATATTCCTTCCGTGTCAAAATAATTTCCTGATCATCCACAGAAACAAAATGCTCTTGTGGTTCGATCACAATTTTCCCAAACCTGATCTGCTGATTTCCTTGAAAATTCCGTCGTCTTATCACCGCCTGGACCCTTGCATTTAGCTCAGACAAATGAAAAGGTTTCGTCAAATAATCATCCGAACCCAGATTCAGACCCTCGATCCGGTCATCAAGCGAATTCTTTGCTGAAATGATAATGATGCCCGTCTCAGGAAATTTCTTTTTCAACTCCCTGACTGCATTCAAACCGTCTCCGTCCGGAAGCATAATATCAACCAGGACACAATCGTATTTATAAATATTTATCTTCCCGATCGCCGATTCATAATCATTCGCCCATTCACAAATGAAATTTTCGCGCTGGAAATAATTCTGGATACTGGTAGCCAGCGCTTGCTCGTCTTCTATGAGTAATAGCTTCATGACCTAAGATTTTGTACAAAAAAAGCGACCAATTCTGGTGTAATTCTGTACTTATTGAAAATACTAGTTTTTCACGCTTCCAAGCCACAATAGTCCGTCAACGATCAGTTTGTTTTGAATCTGATTATCAAAAGTATACGACAAAGTTTTGTTCGTTTTATTTTCATAGTCAATGTCATTATGCCCCATATTCAAATATAACATTTTGAAATTTTTGTTCGTCCACACCACCGGATAATAACCACTTAGCCAGATTTCATGCTGTTTTGGTCCGGTACCCAAAGGAAAACTTGTTGAATCGATTGATAAAAGAATTTTTATATCAGGATTTTTTCGGAGGTCGTGCTCCCAGCGATACCATTCATTCGGAGAGGAATTAAATGTCATCGGTAAATTTTTTGTGGCTGGAAATTTGGAATCTTCCACACGAAGAATCGCAGAAGTAGGTCGCCAGGTATTGCTGGCATATTGGCCGGAACCAAGAAATATTTCATGATACCAGTCCCAATCCTGGTTATAGGTCGACGGAGTCAGTGCAAACGCAGCAAAATGAAAGCCCATCCAGGCACCACCATTTTCCATATATTTTTGAAAAGCTGCCCGCTGTGCAGGCGCCTCCGGTCTCGTATCCAGGAAAAGCACTACCTGATATTTCGATAGAAATTCAGCATTCAGATTGCTCCAGTCCGAAGTGGAATCATAAGTAAAATTATTTTCAAGTGCAATTTTTGGAAAAAACCTGTTTGCCTCGTGCACATAACTGATATGTGCCTGATCGTTTTTGGCGGTATAAAAAGCTACCACTTTGAATTTTGCTTTCTTGCTCTGCGCGAAGCAGTCTGAGGGATAAAAAGCTATCAATAAGAATAAAAAAGTGGCCAACCGCGCAATTCGATTGATTGAAAATTTCATCGTATTTTTTCTATTCATTTAAGTTTAGGAACACAGAGCAGCGTTGTCAAAACGAATGGCCAGGTTTTGCAATTTAATAGATTATATCTAAAACAAGTTCATCCGCATTTTCCCTTCGTTTACAACCAGCCACGTTTTTTAAACCAATAATAAATTCCCACCGTGATAGCTGCCATAAGCAGCATCACACCCGGATAACCAAATTTCATTTTCAGCTCAGGCATAAATTCAAAATTCATCCCGTAAACGCCAACGATGAAGGTCAAAGGCATAAAGAAAACCGAGAAAATGGTCAAAACGCGGATTGTTTCGTTGGTCCTTTGCGACGATAAGGAGAAATAAATATTTAAAAGATGATTCGTATTTTCAAAAAGTGTATCGTAAATACTGTGCAGTTTTACATACAAATCCCGTGTATCTCTTGTGTAGGTATTCCCTGGCTGGTTGTCGATTTTGTCCACAATCTCAAAAGTTAAAATCAGGATTCGACGCGTCACATCAACCTTTCTTTTTAGATAATACAACTTTTCCAGCAGAGAACTTTTTCTATTTTTAAGAAACATGCTCGTCTCAGAAACTTCAATTTCTCTGTTCAGATGTGTAGCGTGACTGTCATACGTTGCAAGGCCAGTTTTGATAATTTCATTCAAAATATGGTGTGTCGTTTTACAATTTTCAGACTGCAAATACTCTTTTTGAATTTCTTCCGACTGCGGCCATGGTTTTTTATGAATAGTGATAATCCGATCTTCCTTCAAGAAAATGGATACCTTGTCTGTTAGTTCCCGAACAGTGTCCGCCTGACTTGTAACCTCCTCAGTATGCATTCGAAAAATAATAAAAATGTCACCTTCATTGCCAACGATTTCATATTTCGGAAGATGATCCGGCTGCATGCAGTCATTCACAGAGGATTCGTGCAGATTATATTTTTTGGCAATTTCATGCAATTCATCCGGATCCGGATCTGTAACATCCAGCCATTCAAAAGGGTGATCAGGTTTTTCTGCAAGTACTTGAATCATGAATTTTATAAGTTTACGACAAAAAAAGTCAGGTAGCTGAAATGTTTCCCATTTCCGCTACCTGACTTTAAATTATACAACTATTATTCCAGCATTTAAATACCTTTAAAATTTGCCTTAATCCTTTTCAATTCGTTTTTAAAGACTGCTTTCAAGTTTTGCTCGTAGGAAGCGGAGGTCCGAAGAGCACCCGACGAAAACGGCACATAAATCGCGACCAAACCTAATTGTTCTTCTTCCAGAAAGCCAACGACGACTTTATTGTTAGTAAAATAATAAATCGATTGATCCTCTCCCACATAGTCATATCGCTCAGCCAAAAACTTGACTGCCTCATCGGCTACGACCTGGGTTTCAGTGAAGGCGAGCAACGAATGCGTCAGTGCATTTTTTGTAAAAAGATAAGCAACTCCTCTCAGCTTGGCATTTTCCCCTTTGTATTCAATTGCAGAGGTATCCTCTCCCACAAGCGCACGCTTCTCCTTAGCTTTAATCGCTGCCTGGTTCGAATTAAAGTCTAAAACCGGTTCCGTACATAAAGTGCTGTATGGGTCGATGGTCACTTTCGATTCAACAGTTGTTTTACCATCCGTCGATACCGCCTTAATTGTCGTTTGCCCGATCCGGCGGCCTGAGAATTTGCCACTTTGATCGATCCTGCCGACAAGCGTATCACTTGATGTCCACTTGAAATTCGTAGCACTCACTGCTTCCGTACCTTTTTTCAGGGTATATTGATGCGTCTCGTCAAAATGCAATTTCAAGTCGATATCACTCAAAACAGTAGCTGGCTCAGCATCCTCGTCCTTTGAACAAGCAACCGATAATATAGCCAGAAGTAAAAACAAGGATAATTTTCTCATAGTGAAAATGTTAGGAAATGAAGAAATGTAATAATATAAATAATTACGTCAAAAAACTAGTCGCTGGATAATTGCAATACAAATTCATTTGCCAATGGATTTATTTTATTTAGAAACCTTCTTTGTCTTAACAAATTCCTTGGCTTCCCTGGAACAATCCTGGAAGATCACAGAGAGGTATTTGCCCGTGCAATGTCAGAAAAGGCACTCATAAGTGAATCTAACATTTTCGGTATTCAGGCCCGTCAATTGACGACAGTCACCGACCTATGTGACGACGGTCATACTTATAACTTCCCCACTAGACGAACTTTACGTCACCTAAAAAACAAAACATAAATAATCAATATCGTTATGCTTCCAAAAACCATGAAAGCCGCTGTTGTCCGGGAATTCGGTAAACCTCTGCAAATTGAAGAAATGCAGGTAAAATCACCCGGCAAAAATCAGGTACTCGTTAAAGTAATTGCCAGTGGAGTTTGCCATACTGATCTGCACGCAACGGATGGTGACTGGCCGGTTAAGCCTAAACTTCCGCTGATACCCGGTCATGAAGGAGTTGGATACGTGGTAGCGCTTGGTCCGGATGTGACAGGTGTAAAAGAAGGTGACATCGTTGGTGTTCCCTGGCTTTACAGTGCTTGCGGGTGCTGCGAATATTGCATCACGGGCTGGGAAACTCTGTGTGACACGCAGCAGAATGGAGGTTACAGTGTCGATGGAAGTTATGCTGAATATGTCATAGCTGATGCGAGATATGTAGCGCACTTACCTTCAAACACGAATATGATTGAAATGGCACCGATTTTATGTGCGGGTGTTACGGTATACAAAGGTTTGAAAGAGACAGAAACAAAAGCTGGTGAATGGGTTGCTATTTCCGGTATTGGCGGTTTGGGCCACCTTGCTGTTCAATATGCAAAAGCGATGGGCATGCATGTTGCCGCGATTGATATCAGCAAGGATAAACTTGATCTGGCTAAAAAACTGGGAGCCGATATTACCGTTAATGCACTGGAAGAAGATCCGGGTGTTTATCTCAAAAAAGAGACCGGCGGAATGCATGGCGTCCTAGTAACGGCCGTTTCTCCTATTGCTTTCAAGCAAGGAATTTCTGTATTAAGAAAAAAAGGTACCATCGCACTAAACGGATTGCCTCCGGGAAGTTTCGATCTGCCAATTTTCGAAACGGTATTAAATCGCTATACTGTCCGGGGTTCAATTGTCGGAACGCGTAAGGATTTACAGGAGTCAGTTCAGTTTGCGTTAGAGGGGAAAGTGAAAGCTACCGTTCATACAACTGCATTAGAAGATATTAATTCAGTATTTGATGATATGAAGGCTGGCAAAATTGAGGGGCGCGTTGTCATGAAAATCGCTGATCAGTAAAACTAAAAACCACCACCTACGTTATATCCACTGAAAGCACAGGCTGAATTTTCAGTTGTGCTTTCAGTGAATTTGTATTGGTTCGTTTCACCTGTTTATATTGTTTCTGCCTGAATTTATTGTAATTCGCTATTTAAAATCGGAACATAACCTAAAAATCATCTCATAGGAAGAATAGAAATTACGTAGATTGGTGTTTTGTAGGTTTAGATAGGATTTAGATTTTCATATTTATTTCATTAAAATTAAAGACACGTTCTATTGTCATGAAGCGGATTTTAGTACCCTGTAATTTTTCATACCAGGCGGAGACGGCTTTTAAATTTGCCCTGGAAATTGCTGCGGTGCAGGATGCAGAGATTATGCTTCTCACTGTTCTGAAGGAACTTGACGGCGATAATTTCATCGAAACAGAAAATCTTAAATTACAGATTGCAGATTACAAAAATAAATTCAAAACACTACTTGAAAAGGAAACAACAAATCGGGTTAAGGTAACTCATCTGCTTCGTCCGGGGAAAATTACGCCGCTAATTCTGAGTAGTATTGATGACGAAAAAATTGACCTCATAATCATGGGCACACACGGTTCACGTGGTTGGGATGAGTTTTTTATGGGTTCAAACATTGAAAAAATTGTGCGGACCTCCCCCATTCCTGTGTTCGCAGTCAAAACTAATACCGCGCTCAGATCGCTTCACAATATTATTTTTCCTGTCTCGCTAAATTTTGAAAACAGTACTATCATTGAGAAAGTAAAAGAACTTCAAAAATTGTTTCGGGCAAGAATTCACCTGCTACGTATAAATACAGGGGGCGGCAAAAATGATAAGAGCTCACTGCAAAAATTGAATAAATTCGCTGAACATTACCTGCTGTCAAATTTTACCGTGAACGTACGAAATAGTGAAGATGTAAAACACGGGATTATTGATTTCGCCCGGGAAATAAACGCAGATATGATCGCCATGGCGACCCATGGGAACCGGACTTTAAATCATCTTTACGCTCCAAGTGTGGCCGCCGATGTCGTCAACCATGCAGGCCTTTTGGTTTGGACATGCAGCACTTCCAAGACCCCCAGAAAGGCAGAGAAAGTAAGTTAGCAGTTTATATCTCTGTCTAAAATCCCTTGCAGACGTGATAGAAATCATAGCTTAAATTTGTAGTAGTAATTATTTTTATATCGAAATATATTACTTCAACCCTAAAACTCCGATGCCATGACCTATGAAGCTGCAACCCATCAGATTGCTTTCGTTCTACCGCTGTATTTTTTAAAAGCAGAGATCACTTTCATTAGAAATTCAATGGTGGACGAATCGTTAAGTTTCCCAATCTCGTCTGCGTCGCAGTCCCGATATGTGATTTCAACCGAGAATCTGTCGAAAGGATATTGGCGCGTCCAACTGAACTGGTCAGAAGGAAAGTCGCGATACTGCAGTGAAAAAGTGATCGAAATAAACTAAAATTGAATCTTCGTCCGATTTGTTTTTTGTAGCTTGATGTGGCATAATAATTATGCGTTCTGTCATGATTTATACTTCAAACCAGCAAGATGAAAGATAACAAAACCGGACGTTACGCCACCGCGGCAATTGTGATCGGCGGGATCATCGGCACCTATTTTTTTAGCCGTCCAAGAAAGAAAATCGTTGCGTCATCACTTGACGAAAAGCGTCAGAAAAAAGTTGATCAAAATCTGGTGACACCAGCCAAAGCAACTTTTGGAATCGTTTGGTCCACCATTTATGCAGGAACCGTTGCATTGGCAATCCATCAGGCATTGCCCTCACAACTGGCCAATCCGCGATATAGAAAAGCCCAGCCCTGGTTACGGCTCAATTATTTATTGACAGGCGTGTTTGGATATTTCTTTTCAAAATCTGATAAGACAAGCAGAATAGGCGCAGCAGTCACAACCATCAGTATGTTGCCTGCCGCAATCGGTTTGCACCGCGCGCTTGAAATCGGGGTTACGGAAGTCTACGGACCGGAGAATATTCTACGGAAATCAGTCAGTATCTACACTGGCTGGCTAACCGCGGCTACTGCTGTCAGCGCGACTACGCTTGTCCAGGAAGCTGGTTTTGCCAGGAATCAGGAAGATGCAAAAAAATGGGCATTGTGTGCGTTGCCTATCACCACCGGTATTGGCGCCATCGCCGCCAATCGCCTGAACGATCCTTATTATTTACTTGCGTTAATCGCGGCTTTAACAGGAATTGCTGTTAACAAAAAGATAAGAATGAAGAAATAAGTATCCTTGCCGGAACATTGACGACATATTTGCTCGCAGTGTTTCAAAAGAAAATGAAAGAGGAACGCGATTTCATTCAATTAGAGCAGCATGAATAAGGAGTAAAGGCACAGGCTTGAAAATTACCTGTGCCTTATTTGTTAATTTATAAGTCAGCGAATTCCCAGGCACTTTTGTAAGCATCCAGGTTTTCTGCGTAAGAGATGAAATCTGTATAAAACGGCAAAACTGAAAGCGTCGCACTATCGCCTATCACCACGAGCTTTTTTCTTGCTCTGGTCATGGCGACATTCATTCGTCGAATATCCGATAAAAAGCCAATCTCCCCTTCCGGATTACTTCTCACCATACTGATATAAACAATATCGCGCTCCTGTCCCTGAAAACTATCGATTGTGTTTACCGAAATTTTCTCACCGTATTTTTTCAGCACCGGCGCGTGAAGCAACTGATCTTTTAAAATATTGATCTGTTGTTTATAAGGAGAAATAACCGCAATCGTAGGAAAATTTGCGACAAAATTATTGTCAACTCCATTTTCCGGCTGATTTTCCAATTCACCAACAAGCATTTGTAAATGTTTGAAAAGAAAGGATGCCTCTTCCGGATTTGTAGAACTCGTACCTTCCAGTTTTTCATCAAAACCACACCCTGCCGTATCAATAAATAAAAGCGGCACGTCGTTTTCAAATAACAAATGATGTGCAACAGACGCGTTAGCTTTTAATTTATTTTCATAAAAAACGCCCGACGAATACCCCATTATAGATTCATTCATACGGTATTGCTCTTCGAGCAGCACAACCGATTCAGGATGGAGCGATACACATTTTTCGAGCAAAGTCGTTGCCAGACCTTTTTTCGCCGCCTCACCCGATTTTATCGTTGGTGATAATTGACAATGATCACCAGCCAAAACCACTTTCTGTGATTTTAAAATCGGGATCCAGCATGCAGGTTCCAGCGCTTGTCCGGCTTCGTCGATGACAACCGTTTCAAATTTCAAATTTCTTACTGTGTAATGATTAGCGCCTACCAAGGTTGCTGTGATAACCTGTGCTTTGGATACCAGATCGTCGATAATATATTGCTCCGCTTTACCAACATCTTTCATGATACGATGAGCCTCGTCAAAGAGTGCCTTTCGCTGATCACGTTCAGATTTGCCAAAACTCCGCTTATACTTATGGGCCATATTTTTGAATTCATTCGCCTGCTTTTTCAGGTTTTTGATTTCTTTCATGCTCGCATGACCTGTCATTTTACTGTCCAGCGTAAGAGCCATAAGGCGTTCTGAAACACGGGCGGGATTACCTACGCGAAGCACGTTTAACCCCTGGTCCGATAACTTTTCACTTAATAAGTCGACGGCCGTATTACTTGGGGCTACCACCAGGATTTGCTTTTTATCCTGTTTGATTAATGCTTTGATAGCTTCTACAAGCGTCGTAGTCTTACCTGTACCGGGAGGCCCGTGCACGATCGCCAACTCATTTGCCGTCAAAATTTTACTGACCGCCAACTGCTGTGATTCATTCAGCTTAGGCGCAACGTTAAAAGCGATTTCAGGTTTAAAAGTGGGTTCTTTTTGTCCAGTCAAAATCCTGATCAAACGGCCCTCTCCAGTACTTTCTTCAAGGAAAGAGGCTGATTTTAGCGCGTTTTGCATTTCGTCATAACTATTGTCATCGAAAAGCAAATCGATCCCTAATTTTCCATCCCTGGACCAGTCTGGCAACTCCTCCGTTCGCAGCGTTATCTTTAACCGGTTTCCGCTTTGATGGGTGATAGTACCCTCTACCCTGTCTTTTTTTGGTTCATGGTTTGAAAACAATACCGCAGGCATCCCAAAACGCAGCTGATGCGAAACATCCTGATGCGTGGTACGCTCTACTTCAACGGTCAAATAATCTCCCCGGCCAATTTCCGAACCTCTGATCGCAATTGGATACCAGGCAATTCCATTCGCCCTGCGCTCTGACACTGAGGTTGATTCCGTAAGTTTCAAGTAGGATTGGCGGTCTTCTTCCCGCTCGATTTTCAACAGTTCAAGCAGCTTTTTAAAATACTCCATAAGACAAAGGTAATCAATCACAAAATTTTTCGCGTCAGGGTTTGCGCTCAACGGGTGATCAAGCCCACTTATATTGTTTGAATCTTACAACAATCCGTTTGTTTTTTGTAAATAAAAACACATCCGAATAAGTAATTTTGTAAGCTGGGATATTAAATCATCGGAGCATATAATCCCTGACTGACGAATATACCAGGGAGACAATTTGGTGCAGATTTTACAAAAAGACCTCAATAAGGTATGAAAACGAATACAGAAACGATCGAGGAATTTTATAAGCATAAATTCAACCACTTACCGGAAAACCTGCAACAGGAACTCGGGCATTTCAATGTTTTCAGATTAGAGGATTGTTCCGGAAAAGACGGAACGCCGGTCAAATATAGTCGTCGTGATTTTTTTAAAATAAGTCTGGTCAGAGGAAAATATCTTTATCATTACGCAGAGAAAACGGTTGAAAGTGAAGGAAGTACTTTGATATTTTTTAATCCTCAAATCCCTTATACTTTTCAGACTCAAGCCGGAAGCGAGGAAGCAACAGGTTATTTCTGCATTTTTAAAGAATTCTTTTTCACAGAAAAAATGCGTGGCGGGATCAGTGACTTGCCCATGTTTCTTCCCGGAAGCAAGCCCTCCTATGCGCTGACACCTGAGCAGGATGAACACGTCAGCGCAATTTTCATAAAAATGATCGATGAACTGGATTCTGATTACCGGTTTAAATATGACCTCATAAGAAATTATGTAACCGAACTGGTTCATTATGCTTTGAAGATGGAACCAACCGAAATTTTGCATCAGCACACAGATGCCAATACCCGGATCGCATCAATATTTTCAGAGTTACTCGAACGTCAGTTTCCAATAGAATCGCCTTCTCAGCGTTTTACCTTGCGTTCTGCTCAGGACTTTGCAGAAAAATTATCAGTGCATGTCAACCACCTCAACCGTGCCTTGAAAGCGGCAACCGGAAAAACCACATCGCATCATATAGCAGAGCGACTTACCAATGAAGCAAAAGCACTTCTCAAACATTCGAACTGGAATATTGCCGAGATCAGCTATTGTCTGGGATTTGAAGAGGCAGCTCATTTCAATAATTTTTTCAAAAAACAAACAGCAACAACTCCTTCGGCATTCAGGAGCATTTAACGCTATGCGTAAAGTAAAATCTTGCCGGTTCGTCAAAGAGCTGGCAATTTTTTTGTTTTATACTTAAAATAGACGCGTCACAAAAGCGTACTTATCAAACCTTACTTATCAAATCTCAAATCCAGCCCATAAAGTTTTCATTGTTTGAATTTTGTAATGATTGGTTTGGATGCCGCAAGCAGCACCGGAGCCTTCCGATATACCTTTGTTTTACAAATTTAAACAAACAACAAAAATGGAAAATCAACAGGTATGGTTCGTTACAGGTGCTTCGAAGGGACTGGGATTAGTTCTGGTGCGACAACTATTAAAAGCTGGACACCAGGTAGCTGCGACTTCAAGAACTAAACAGGATTTAATTAAAGCAACAGGTAGCGAACAGTCAGAAAATTTCCTGCCTCTGGAAGTAACCCTGACGGATGAACAAAGTGTGAAAAATGCAATTTCTGCGACCATTGCTCAATTCACAAAAATTGATGTTATCGTGAACAATGCCGGTTACGGACAAGTTGGTTCCCTGGAAGAATTATCTGATGCTGAAGCACGTCGAAACTTCGATGTTAATGTCTTTGGCTCGTTGAATGTGATCCGGTATGTAATGCCTCATTTAAGAGCACAGCAGTCTGGCAAGATTTTCAACATTGCTTCAGTGGGTGGATTTTTTGGAAACTTTCCAGGCTGGGGAATTTACTGCGCCACAAAATTTGCAGTTGCAGGATTCACAGAATCACTGGCCGCAGAAGCTAAGTCTTTCGGTATCAGTGCAACTGTCGTTTATCCCGGTTATTTCCGTACAAACTTTTTATCAAAAGAATCACTTACGGTTCCGGCAAATCCGATAAGCGAATACAAAGAAGTCCGTGCAGGACAGGAAGCACATGAAAATGAAATCAATGGAAATCAGGCTGGAGACCCTGAAAAAGGTGCAGAAGTTCTGATCAGGATCGCCGCCGAAAATATCGTTCCGGTCCATCTTTTTCTTGGTCAGGATGCCTATAACATGGCCGATTTAAAAATTCAGACGATTCAGACAGATCTTGAAAGCTGGAAGGAATTAGCAACCTCAACAAATTTTGACAATTGATTTTATAGATGAAATCCCATATCACGCCGGAGTGATCCTTTAAAAAAACAGTTCATTTAACCAAGTAACTCAGGGTATATCATTACTTCGATATCCTGGGTTGCTTTCCTATTTCATCAAATTCATTCATTCGGATATTAGGAAACTGAATTTCCGGGTTAAGTAATTTCAGCTCATGAATGATGAATCGGCAAAGATCAGCCGTACACGCTTCGATTGTTTGTAGATCCGTATTCAGAGATAAATCCGCTTCTAATGGAATTTCAAATTGATCATTAACTCCTGAAAGGTTACTTATCTTTTCAGGATCTTGCTCGGGAAGCTGACTTCTTCTGTACAGGCCTTTGGTGTCCCTGATAAATAAAGTCTCAACAGAACAATCCAGAAAGACCGTTTTCACATTTCGGTAAGTCGCTTTCAGTTCAGCCCTTGTCTCGTTATAAGGATTAATGACACTCATGATCGCCACAATTCCATGGCTCGAAAAGCGACTTGCTATAAAACCCAAGCGCCGAATATTCTCCTTCCTGTCGGCCTTTGAAAAACCCAGATCCTTACATATTTTGCTGCGGTAAATATCGCCATCAACGATTTCAACGGAAATACCATTCAGGAAAAGCTGACTTTTGGCTTCATGAGCCAGTGTTGTTTTGCCAACCCCGGACAAGCCACAAAATTGAATAATCATAAGCCTATTGAATAATTGAAATGTATGGCTAAACCAGTAATCAACCCAAAAGCTTCACTAATAAATTTGACTCAAATGACAAACATTGTATAAGCTATAAGAGCGAAAAATTTCTTAAACTATTTGACGCAGCAACTAAATTTATGATTAAAATAGGCAAGCATTTAAAGTCAAACTTTGTTGTAAGTATGATTTGAATCACAAAGAGAAGACCAGGTTTATTTTACTTAAAATTATTGTATTGAGATTGAATTCAATTTAGCAAAACACCGTTATAAAAACTGACTAGCGTCATCATTTTATACCTCTTTAAGTCATTCAGTGCCGGGCATAAAAGGAGGAGATTTACATTAAAATTCCTCGTTAATCAATGCCTCCGTGTAATTGTTATGTGAGTTTACAAAACGTAAAAAAACTTCAAATGCTACCTTTAACATACATAACCGCTGAGCAGGCGGTCAAAAATATCAAGTCCGGAAATCGTGTTTTTATTCACGGAAGTGCCGCAACACCGGCGCATTTAATCGAAGCCTTGCAACACAGACATTGGGAACTGAAAAACATCGAGTTCGTAAGTATCACAACGCTTGGCGAAGTGGACTTTAACAATCCCGTTCATCAACAAAGTTTTTTCTTCAATTCATTATTCGTTTCCGCCAATACCAGAGCCGTAGTGAACAGCGATTACGGAGATTATGTACCCATTTTTCTTAGTCAGATTCCACAGTTAATTAAAACGGGAAGATTACCGATCGACGTAGCACTGATCCATGTTTCGCCGCCGGATGCTCATGGTTTCTGCTCATTGGGTACGTCTGTGGACATCGCCCGGGCGGTGGTAGACAATGCTAAACACATTATCGCGATGGTCAATCCCAATATGCCCAGGACGCATGGTGACGGATTTGTTCATTTAAGCAAAATAAATTCGATGGTTTGGCACGAGGCTGCGCTTCCGGAGGTTGATTATTCATTTAACGCCAAAAGCGCAACAATTGAGATAGGCAAAAATATTGCATCACTTGTGGAAGACGGCGCTACACTGCAAGTTGGTATCGGCGCCATACCCGATCAGGTTTTGAAAAATCTCGGACACCTCAAAAATCTTGGGCTTCACACAGAAATGTTGTCAGACGGGGTAATTCCATTGATTGAGAGCGGTGTGATTAATAATAGTATGAAGAAACTGAACCGGGGCAAGTCGGTCACCTCTTTCATGGTCGGCACCAGAAAACTCTATGATTTTGTGAACGACAACCCTGCCGTTCGTGTGATGGATATCGGCTATGTAAATGACACCAGTATTATCCGCCAGAACCCGAAAGTCACCGCGATAAACTCCGCGCTGGAACTGGATCTCACCGGACAGGTTTGTGCAGATTCTCTGGGAACTTATCAATATTCCGGCATCGGCGGGCAGATGGACTTTATCCGTGGTGCATCTCTTTCAGACGATGGAAAACCGATCATCGCTTTGCCGTCTGTTACCTCAAATGGCGTTTCCCGGATCGTCCCTTTCCTTAAAGAAGGAGCTGGAGTGGTGACGACACGTGGCCACATCCATTGGGTAGTGACAGAGTTTGGAATTGTTGATTTGTTCGGAAAAAGCCTGAAACAACGCGCCCGTGCGTTGATCAGTATCGCCCACCCAAACCATCGTGAAAATTTAGAAAGAGCATTTTGTGATCGGTTTGGAAGTTACAATCGCCCTTCGATTACTGGAATATCAGACCGCGTTTTTCATCCTTAATTAATAAATCAATTTGCCAGCTATTCGATAAATAATATCTTCGCATAGCTGGCAAATTAACTTTGGTTATCCGCCAATCGCTTTTTAAGAATCAATGCTGTGATCGCGGAAACGATACGCCCGATTGTAAGCACTTCGGCAAAGGTGAGTAGAATTTCAAACAAAGGATTCTTGTTCATCTCTTTATAACTGGCCATCTCTTCCATTTTGGAACTGATCTCGGCGACATCTACTTTTCTATAACGATTGTTTCAGTTTTCCGCTTTGTCTGTCTGAATGACAGCCATATACCTAGGGTGGTAAAAACAAGGACAATGGCTCCTGCATAGATTTAAAAGGAATAGTCAATGACAACAAAAAACGGATTTTCAGGCATTTAAGCAAAAGAAGCAGTCCGGGCAGCGAAACACCATAACGTAGTTTTTTTTATTTTTTTCAGTAATCGAAATACATCTCCTGATAGATTTTCTCTGATCAGAAATAAAACTTTTTGTGAATTACAACATACTTGAAAGTATTTCCGCCTGTGTTTATACGACGACATAAATTTATTGAATGTTCTGAGTAATTAATATAGAACACAAACCTTTTACCCAATGATGGCTCCCGGGAGTCAATAAATCATTTCACCTGTCCGATTTTTGAGATGCGATCAGTACGATTTTATTCCATACCTGCGCTACTGCTTTTTGCGGCGTCTACCCTCTCCTACGCTCAGCAAGCGAATGTAAACCTCGATTGGAATCCGCAAAAAAACACAGAAAATCTTGTACCTTATGGGGGAAATATTGTTTCGCCCGACGTGCGCGACGACCATACCATCACTTTCCGCTTGAAAGCACCTGAGGCAAACCAAGTCATGTTAACCGGCGGACCGATTTTACTTGCATTAAAAGCGAAAGATCCAATACCTTTCAAAAAGGGTGATGATGGTATCTGGACACTCACCGTAGGCCCTGTCAAACCAAATATTTACGTATATCGATTTATTCTTGATGGGGTTTCGATTGTAGATCCTAACAATACGATCACGGGCTCGTCCAACCAGCCTGGATATAGCAACGTGGTAGTCCATGGCGATGGCCCGGCGTATTATGACGCAAAAAAAGTGCCGCACGGAACTGTCACCCGTCAGATTTATCATTCAGAAGTTTTGAATGGAGAACGGGAAATGTTCGTATATACACCGCCCGGTTATAATTCGAAGAAAAAATACCCTGTACTTTATCTTTTGGGCGGCAGTGGCGAACTGGCATCAGGCTGGACGCTGGATGGTCGTGCCAATTTTATTGCAGACAATTTGCTTTCCGAAGGAAAGATGGTCCCTATGATCATAGCGATGCCCAATAATCAGGTTCTGCACCGTAGTGATCCAAAGCATCTTGAAAAAACCTATCTGCTTTTTGAAAAAGAACTTAGAAATGAGATAGTTCCTTTTATAGACAAAACATACAGTACCATCCAAAATCCAAAAGGCAGAGCCCTGGCTGGTCTTTCGATGGGTGGCAGACATACGCAAATGGTTGGAATGAATGATCTTGATCTTTTCAGCTCTTTTGGTATCCTCAGCGCGGGTGATATGGAAACAGAAAAAATGAACCCCAAATTTTTTGCAGATCCGAAAGTCAAAGAGAAAGTTGATTATTTGCTGGTGGGACTTGGTAATGGCGAGGTGAATGAGAATGTCGGAAAACGCTCAGCGTCAACACATGAAACGCTTCAAAAACATGGCATTAATCATGAATATTTCATCGGCGGAGATGGCGCACACGATTGGGGAACTTGGCGGCTTTTACTAAATGACAAATTGTTACCGAATCTGTGGAAGAAAAAGTAGGCATTGAGTTGTGTCTCTGCAATATATCCATTAACCAATCTCAATAATATCTATCCCGCTCAATATTTTGCAATCAATATAAAATGTGCCGATCGGAATAAAACAGATCAGCAATCCTTTCCAGGTTGTTTACTTAAATTTCCAATTATATCCGATACCGACGCGCACAGTATTGATAATAAAAAGCAGGAACAACATGCCGTGAATTGGCCCAAAAATCTCTCCAATTCTTTTGATCTGACGCTCCCCTATTTCTTGACAAGCTGGGAAAGTTAGATGCGATTATAAACCAAACGCTTTATGCTATTTAATTGAAGCTGAAATATGACTGTTTATATTGGAGAATACCAGCGCTTTAAACCTGTTGCTTATGCAGCATTCAGAAGCCAACTTACTGCTGAAAACGGCGCTATTTTGTTGCAGTTATAATGACAATCGGACGCGTGATACTTTCTCCGGTATTATTCTGAATCGTTTCTAATTCTTCAACAGTTTCCAAAACTTTAAAACCTGAATTCATTAAAAGATCATGGGCCAGATCTTTATCGTATAAAGTGAATATATATTTCGTAAACGGCAATTGGTACATGAAATTTTTATCAGAAAACACAAGACTGAAAACACCATCCGGCTTCAAAACCCGCATAATTTCCGTTCCGTAAGCAGCTGGGTTTTGCCAGAAATAGATTGTATTTACCGTTACTATTTTATCGAAATAATTATCAGAAAATGGCAAAATATTTCCATCCGATTTTGTGAAAGAAACGGCTCCTCTCTCTATTAAAATTTGATTTGTTCTCTGGGCTGCGCTTATCATAGTATCCGAAATATCAACGCCGCAATATTCAACCCCGTCCGTAAAATTCACCAGTTCCGAAACGTGGAAACCGTTGCCTGGTCCTATTTCCAGAATGCGATCATTCTTTTTTATCGTTAATAATTCAAAACCGCGTCGAATCATGTTTGCGTTGCTGAGGTTCATAAACTCGCCGGTTTTGATTCCTGCTTCTCCCACAGGATTACTCAGCTGACTGGCAATTTCTTTTAAGTCTTCTTCACTCCATTCTTTTTTCATTTTCAAACCATTTTTTATACGTAGACAATTTTCATAATTTTTCTGAAATAAAAAATCTGATGTCTCCAGTTCCTGAATTTAAAATCGCCCGGTTCGGTATCCAGGCGCCGTTTATTTTTGCGAAAGATCCGCTCCTTGCAATCAGAAAAGGTTTTGATACCTGCGGCGATACTTTCCGTTTGAAACTTTTTCGCGAGATTTTAGTAAGTCGCGACCCTGCGTTTTTCAAACATATACTCGTTACCAAAAATAAAAATTATAAAAAAGGCAGCTCATCAAAAATGCTGAATCCGGTTCTTGGAAACGGGCTGGTAACAAGTGAAGGCGATTTTTGGCTGAGACAACGCCGACTGGTTCAACCCGCTTTTCACCGCGAGCGGTTACAGGAATTGTTCGTCACGATGGGTACTATCACAGTCGCATTTCTTGATGAGATGGAAGAATTTCGCGGAAAATCAGCGGTAGATATTGATGCGAAAATGATGGGAATCACGGCGGATATAGCGTTGAGAACTTTGTTCGGAAATATTTCTAATGAGGATAAAATGCAGATCTACCACCAGGTCAACCGGACGCAAAAGTATTTGGTGAGTCGTGTAAGAAGGCCCTACCGAATTCCATTGATGGCCATTAACGGCGAAAAAAGTCGTTTTAAAACGGATATCGCTTACTTTAATAAACTCGTTTTTGAATTTATTCGTCAGCGACATGACTCCGGAGAAAAGCGAAATGACTTGCTTCAACTTTTACTCGATAGTCTGGATGAAGAAACCGGAGCGCGGATGAACGACCAACAGATCAGAGACGAGGCAATAACGATGTTCGCTGCCGGTCACGAAACTTCCGCGACTGGACTAAGCTGGCTCCTTTTAGAATTGGCAAAACAGCCTGAAATTGTCGCAAAAATGCGTAGAGAGGCAGCAATATTTGACGTGGTTCCAACCTTTGATCAGCTAATGAAATTGTCATATACCCGGCAAGTCATCGAAGAAGGTATGCGCCTATTTCCGCCTGCCTGGACGATGACACGAGAGGCACTCACGGACGATGAGGTCGATTCACAGGCATTTCCGAAGGGAATTTCCATCATGATGTCCATTTATGAACTGCATCGCAATCCAAACATCTGGGACAATCCGCTCGTTTTTGATCCTGAAAATTTCAGTCCGGAGCAGGTTAAAAATCGCGAGAAATTTAATTATTTGCCTTTCGGAGCGGGCCCGAGACTTTGTATCGGGCAGCAATTTGCGATGATGGAAATGCAGCTGATTCTGGCATCACTGATCAAACGGTTTGATTTTGAAATCGATCCGGCGCACAAAGTTGGAATTTATCCGCAGATCGTCCTGAAATCAGTTAATGGTATCAAACTTTTTATAAAATAATAGGTGACAAACACCATTCAAATTGTGAAAAAAATAGTTTTTGCACTTGCGCTATTTGCGCCGTTCGTTTTACAAGCTCAAATTCCTTCGAACATTAAATTAAAAACGGGAGATTTTATTTTTCAGGATCTTGACTGTGGTCCATTATGCGACGCGATTGAGCAGGTAACCGAGAGTTATGGCGGAAAGCATTTTTCTCATATAGGTTTGGTTTCGGTTCAGAAGGATAGCACTTTTATCATTGAAGCAATCGGTAAGGAAGTACAGCTTACACCACTTGACATTTTCCTAACGCGAAGCAACAATCCAATGTTGGTTGGGCGTGTCGAGAAAAAATATTCAAAAGTAGCAGAAGGCGCAGTGGCGTTTGCGCTCAAAGAATTAGGTGTCCCCTATGACGACGAGTTTTTGTATGATAACAAAAAATATTATTGCTCCGAATTAATTTATGATGCGTTCAAACAGGCAAACGGAGGAAAAGATTTCTTCATATTGGAACCGATGACTTTCAAACAACCGGGAAGCGATCAATTCTTTCCCGTCTGGATTGAATATTACAAAAAGCTGAATATGGATATTCCCGAAGCCATGCCGGGTATCAATCCTGGCGGCATTTCCACGTCTTCCAAGATCATCATAATGAATCCATGATATTCGTTTTTAAAATCAAAACAGCGAAATAAAAAGTTTTATATTTTTCTATTGTAAAACCATTCGGTTTCATTAAATTTGGAACCGAATGGTTTCATTTATCAGAATCTTATGGAATTCTATAAAAGAAGCTTCTGTCAGTCGCACTTTCCTGCATAACCTATAAATGCCTATGAATATACCGAGACGTGACGTTTTCCAGGCCATAGCAGACCCGACCCGCCGGGAGATTATCAATCTGGTTGCCCATCAGTCGCTCAACCTGAATGCTGTGGTGGATAATTTCGAGATGAGCAGACCGGCCGTCGCGAAACATATTCGAATTTTAACTGAGTGCGGGCTACTCATTGTAAAACAAAAGGGACGTGAAAAACATATCCGTGCTGATTTGAAAAAGCTGAAACAAGTCTCTGACTGGACAGCAAAATACCAGCAATTCTGGTCTGACAAATTGGATGCACTGGGAGATTTTCTTGTTCAGGATAATTAAGATTAGAATTTTTTTCATTTAAACCTTCAAAATTTCTAACGATGGACACAACCAGACCTAAGTATGAAGCTTTTGTAATTGAAAGGATCTATGATGCACCCGCAGAAAGGGTGTGGCAGGCAATCACCGACAATGCTAAAATGAAGCAATGGTATTTTCAGTTGGAAGATTTCAAAGCAGAGGTCGGCTTTGCTTTTGAATTCCCGGCAGAAAATGAAGGAGTAAAATACGTTCATGAATGCGTTGTAACGTCTGTTGATCCTGAACGGAAGCTCGCGTACAGCTGGCGGTACAAAGATTATCCCGGCGACTCGATTGTAACTTTTGAACTATTTCCGGAAGGAGACAAAACAAAAATAAGACTGACGCATGAAGGCCTTGAATCATTCCCGGATCTGCGCGACTTTAAACGTGAAAGTTTTGCTGCCGGGTGGAATGAAATAATTGGCAATATTTTAAAAGAGTTTGTTGAGAAATAATTGAATCTAAGGAAAAACCATATAACGTGAAATTGCTATATGGTTTTTCTTGCTTACTTATCACTTATTCTGAGCCCTCACTGTACAAATTAAATGCAATCATGTGCTTTCTGAAAATAGCCTCATACTGCGTCGCAACCGTTTCTTGTTTTGCCTGACGACATTCCCTCACGATTGTCTGCAAAATGTAAAGGTCCGAATGGATATCCTGGCTTTTTGACAACCCGTTATTCTTTGCAAATTCAAGATTTTCATCTGCGCGAACTGCCATTGCCCTGGCGGTGTCAAGCGCTTTTTTATTTTGACCCAATTCAAAAAGAGGACCGATAAAATTAGACGAAATCTGGTCATAGGGAATGCTACTGTCTGGCATGACCGCAAGTGCCCTATCAAGAACTTTCCTCGCCTTATCCTTTTTGTTTTCTGCCAATAACTGATTGGTAAGCCGTAAAAATGCAATTCTTGCTGTGGCGACCGGAGCTCCAAGATAGGTATTATCGTAATACGTACTTTTATTATATACCTCCCGCCAGGCCATTTTATTCATCATATTCTCGTACATCAGATCCGAATTCACATACCCATCCTCCGCACCTGGTACTCTGACCGGAAGTAAGCGGTAGGCATATCCTTCAAGCTGCATATATTCTTTTAAGCCAAGACTATTCGAACTTCCCATGGTGCTGGAAAAATAAATTGGCCGCTTCCAGTTGTTGGTCGCGATGATATCTAACATCACCAGATCACTTTTGTACAGATCCTTATTACCAATCGTCCAGCTCATTGAGTCAGACATCAGCGGTACAAAATCTTTTTTGACAATATTCATTTTTCCAACTTCATTAGCATTAACGGGAAGGAAAAGGATAGATGACGGCAGAATCGATGCCATATCACCACTCATAAGCGGAACCTGAATCGCCTTGTTTTCCTGTTTAATCAGTTCCAGATACTCTTTCAGGTTGATGCCCGATTTAACGCTAGGGATTTCGTAAAATGGAACATACTCATTCTTGCCAAATGCATAACTGTTGGTATCAAGTGAAAAAGGCAGTGCTTCCGATTTATTGGTTTTTCGCATTAATTGTTTGATATACCAGTCCGCCCCAAGAAAAGTTTGGACACAGACCCGCACATCCGTCCGAAATCCTTCAACTTGCTGCACATACCAAAGAGGAAATGTATCATTGTCACCACCCGTAAATAATATCGCATTGGGCGCACAGGAATTGAGAAGATTCCTTGCAAAATCAACGGAATGATATCGGTTACTTCGGTCATGATTATCCCATCCTTTGACCAACATGATCCCAGGCACCACCAGACAGAAAGCACTAGCCAAAACAGCGGTTTTCGAAGTATTTCCTACCAATTTCCGAAGTCCGTCAGCCACAGCAACGACTCCCAGGCCAATCCAAATACAGAAAATATAAAATGACCCAACATAAATATAATCCCTTTCCCGCGGCTCGACCGGAGGGGAATTCAGGTAAATGACCAATGCTACGCCGGTAAGAAAAAAAAGCAGACCGGATACCAGCAGATCCTTCCTGTTTTTTTTATAAAGCACTAATATGCCAGCCAAACCCAGAAAAAGCGGCAGCATAAAAAAATTGTTATGCGCCCTGTTTTGAGAAATGGATGAAGGAAAAGTTTTGGTGATATCCCAGGGAAGCAAAGTGCCGGCGCCTTCCACATCGCTCTCCCGCCCGGCAAAATTCCATAAAAAATACCGCCAATACATATGCCCGAGCTGATGCGAGAACAGGAATGAAAGATTATGGCCCATTGTCGGTTTCTGATCCTGAACCAAACCGGTCATTTGCTGATAAAGCTGCGGATGTCCTGGCTGATTACTGTACATCCGCGGAAAAATCATACTGCTTCCAGGCTCATAGTTGTAGTCAAATCGATAATCCTGAATAACATACCTTCCATCCTTTTTTTTATAAACCGGGGTCTCTTTTTTCTGGCTAATTGGTTTGGAAGTAAACGATGGTCCGTAAAGTAAAGGCCGACTTCCATATTGTTCTCTTTTTAAATAAGAAACAAAGCTTAATATATCACTTGGGTCATTTTCATTAATTGGCGTATTGAATTCCGATCTTACTAAAACAGTGAGATATGAAGCGTAGCCGATCAGCACAAAAGTTAAGGAAAGAAGGGCGGTATTCAGTAACACCTTGTTTCGTTTATGCGCATATCCAATAGCCCAAACGAGCGAGCCGAGAAAGAATATTATAAAGATCAACATGCCAGTTTTGTAAGGCAAGCCAAAAGTGTTGACGAAAAAGATCTCAAATTTCCCAGCCAGGGTTGGCAGTCCCGGGATGATACCCGAATTGATTAATCCCAAAATGGCCATTCCACTAACAAAGGCCGCGAATATACCCGTAAAACTGGGTTTTGGATATTTTTTGAAATAATAAACAAGTGCCAATGCGGGAATTGTTACGAGGTTCAATAAATGAACACCAATAGAAATTCCAGTCAGATAAGCAATCAGAATAAGCCAGCGATTTTCTTCGGCAGGATCTTCAATTCGCTCCCATTTAAAAACAGCCCAGATTACAATCGCAGTAAAAAAAGACGACATCGCATAAACCTCCGCTTCTACCGCCGAAAACCAGAAAGAATCTGACCATGTGTATGCCAAGGCACCTACAATTCCAGCGCCGACAATAAGAATTATGTCACTTACTTCCAGCGCACTATCAGGTTTTCCAACCAGCTTTCTAACGAGCAAAGTGATCGTCCAGAACAGAAAAAGAATCGTGAAAGCGCTGCAAAGCACAGATACCATATTCACCCAAAATGCCACTTTCAACACATCTCCAAAGGCTAACATCGAAAATAGACGCCCAATCAACAAAAAAAACGGAGCTCCGGGCGGATGGGGAACTTGTAATTTGAAAGCGCAGGCGATGAATTCACCGCAGTCCCAGAAACTGGCGGTTTCCTCGATAGTAAGCCGGTAGGTAAGAAAGGCTATTCCGAACAATAGCCAGCCAGCGAAATTGTTAATTCGTTTGAAAGTGATCATTTTTTCATGTGATGTTTTGGCATTATATTATCTTCAAAATTCCGGTATCAAAATTTTCGCTGATAATAAAACGGTTGTGAAAGAAATTAGCTGACCAAAACTATGGAATCAAAAATAGCTCGTTCGATATGCTCTCTTAAAAAAGGTTAACGATTCGGGCAGAATGTATTTGTTTAACATTCTTTAACGATGGAGATAAATTTCAGGCACTTTTTCGTTCCAAAAGCGTTTATAAAATTGAGATTTCATAATTTCTCATCTATTCTTTAAAGCGATTTGCAATATTTTGATCTGAGTTTAACCGTTACCTAAGTATGGAGTTTTTAGTAGTGCTGGCAGTTTTTGCCTATATATTTTACCTTCGAAACTATGCGGATTTAAGAACCAAAGCTGAAAAAGAAGCAGCGGATTTGGCAGATGGGATAAATTTGTACAAAGACAATCAGATCACGCAAGCCTTTGAATACTTTGATGCCAGAATTAAGTCAAAACCAAAATCAAGTTCTGCATACCTATATCGCGGCCTCTGCTACAAATCACTTGGTGATCCATCGGCTGCGCGAAAAGACATGGTAACGGGACTAAGTTACGACGGCACACGGGCGGAAATACATTTAGAAAAAGGCAAATTAGAATTTGAAAGCCAGCATTTTAACGAAGCACTGGAATCTTTCGATCAAGCAGTTTTGTATAATGGTGATCAAAATCAGGTGCCATATCACTGGAGAGGGAAAACGCGGCAATCGCTGGGAAATGATATTGAAGCGCAAAAAGATTTTTTTAAAGAAGCAGATATCTTAAAACAAAAACTGGCACAAGGACCATATCTTGAACAGCCCAAGATTCCTCTTGTAGATAAGCGACTTGCAATTAATTCAATTCTGATCCTGGCAACCAGCGTGATTCTTATTTTATCCATTAAAGATGCTGAAGGTATTCACCTTCCATATCTGCTCGCCGCCGTTTCCTCCATTTCCATCGGTTTTGTTGAGCCTGTCAGAGGATGGATCCTGGCGATTTCGCAATGTTTACTTTTGCTCGTTGGCTATTTTGTATTTACGGATATTCCCGAAAGTTCGGGGAAAGTGGAACTTGAAAATTTCAGCCTTTATGGTAGCTGTATTCTTACTTTTGCCGGCAGTTTTATTGGTGCCTTTTTCAAAAAAGCGCTTAATGCAGGTTGATATTGGGTAACTATTGAATCTGTTAGAAGAATTTTTTCTGAGTTAAGTAAGGTAGATTTTTTTCTAATTCAAGAATGACGTAGAAATCACAATTGAGATTTTATAAATTCTTCTTTATTTCAACTACAAATGACTCCGACACATTGGCAAAATTGGCAATCTCCGCGATTGTAAATCGCTTGGAACTAAGAAGATTTTTAACGACCTCCTCTTTCCCTTCTTCCTTGCCCTCCTCCTTCCCGATAGCAATACCCCTTTCATACCCTTCCTTTTTTGCAAGATCAAGCACTAATTCCCTGATGCCCATATTGTTTTGGCTTTTAGTTATTACCTGTATTTCCTTATCAAAATTAACATTATATTCCGGATCCGCAAAGCTTACATAACGCTGCAGAAATATCATCAGATCGTCAATCTTCTTTCTGCCAATTTTCCGTTCCAGCAGGTTTTTAGCGAGTGAGTATTTCAGCTTAAAAAGATCTTCATCACTCAAATTCTTTTTTCTCAGCGCGATCAGAACAGTCAATATGACGATTGCAAAAGGATTTTCGTTTTGCATAAGCTCTTGTTCATCCTGCTCAATTACTTTATACGTGTTGAACTGAAAAATATTTTTTGTTCCTAAAAATTCATATTCATAAAATTTAGGATGAAACCTCCTATTGCTATCCGTAAAAATTGCTATAGCGGTTACCGGTTTTCCGTATTTGTCAAGAATCCTGTAAAAATACGTAAACATGCGCCGGGCAAAATCCTGATCATGATATCCCTGAATCTCAATATGGATAAGCACCCACTCTTCGCGCCCGGACTTAGAAAAAACCTTGACCAGTTTGTCGACAAACTTTGGTGCTTCGAGCTCATCTGCCGGGAACAATTGTTCAAGTTCTTTGTCTAAAAACTCGAATCCTTTCTGCAGATCAAAAAGTTTGTCTGCATTTCCAAAAAAATAATGTAAAAAGTCGTCAAAGATATTTTCGAGGATACCTTTCCAAAGTGTGTCATTTCTTTTCATTTACGAGTTTGTAGATTCAGTGTGTGTACCTAAACCTACAAAAAACAAAATTACACTGCAACCATTTCTTCAAACTAACTTCGGATGTTTGTGGGTATAAAGCTGACGATAATTTTGAGGGCTCAATCCCGTAGTTTCCTTAAACCTTCTGTGAAAACAGCTAAAATTCATGAATCCGCTTTCAAAACCAAGTTGCTTTATACTTACATTGTTATCAATCAATAACTTACAACAATGCCCGACTCGTATCTCGTTTAAGAACTGAGAATAGGTTTTACCGGTTCGCGCCTTAAAATACCGGCAAAACGAATTGGGTACCATTCCTGCCACAGAAGCGATTTCTTCAAGATTGATTTTCTGTTTGAAATGAGAAAGCGTGTAATCATAGATGGCATTAATCCTATCATTTTCTGATTCGGACAGGTCAAACTGGAAGCCAACGGATGAGAGCGAAACAAATTCTTCCGACTTTGCAATGGCCAGCAAACTTTGCATCAACAAAATGATCCGCTCTGCTCCCTCCGCCAGGCGCATTTTAGCCAACAATCCTGCGACCTGATCTTTTGCTTCCCCGGTAAGCATCAAACCTCTTCTCGACTTATCCAGAATTAATTTCAAAGGCTTATTCTCGGCCAATTCAAGGAATCGGTCACCCCAAAAGTTTTCAGTAAAATGCACTACGGTCGAATAAGGTTTCGGCATTTTGTGATGCAAAATGTCTCCGTCGTCGTCACGCCAATAATGTGGAACATTCGCGCCGACCAGAACGATATCGCCAGATGCAAAACGTTTGATACTGTCCCCCACAAATTGTGTTCCGGCTCCCCTGTGAAAATGGATCAGCTCAATCTCCGGGTGATAATGCCACCGATTGTTTAGATTCGGAACAAGATCCTGCCGCACATTAAATGAGTAAGCCGGTGCCGTTGGCACTCTAAGCAGCTGTGGTTTCATGGTGCTATTTATACCCCTATTAATGGCTCAAAAAGAAAAACATGTTAATATATCTTATTACTTGGATAAATAAGATTCAATTCTTTATAATAAAATATAATTCCTTTGCATTGTTTAATTTTAAGCTCCTTAAACCACTAAACCTATTCCTGAACATGACAGATCGCAAAACCCGTCTGGCTATTATTCTTATCACTTCACTATTCTTTTTGTGGGGTTTTGCACTGAATCTGAATCCAATTTTAATTCCGCATCTTAAAAAGGCCTGCCAGTTGACAGACGTTCAGTCTGCACTTATCGATTCTGCTTCTTACATTGCCTATTTTCTGATTGCATTACCAGCAGGGCTTTTCATGAAAAGGTTCGGGTATAAAGCCGGAATAACACTGGGTCTTATTCTCTTTGCATTTGGCACCTTCCTTTTTTATCCTGCTGCTGAGCTGCGTCATTTCGGATTTTTCCTGATCGCATTGTTTATCATTGCAAGCGGGCTGACTCTTTTGGAAACAGCTGCAAACCCATACATCACTGTGTTAGGAGACGCTGAAACTTCCACACAGCGATTAAATTTTGCACAATCCTTCAACGGACTGGCAGCATTCCTGGCACCTCTTATGGGTGGTGCTTTTATCTTGTCCGGAAAAACGCTTTCCGAGCAGGAACTTCAATCGATGTCTGCGCAGCAACTTAATGATTATCTATCGGAAGAAGCCGCTTCTGTTCAAATTCCTTTTGTTGTTATCGGAATTGTTGTTTTAATAGTAGCCGTCTTGATCTGGAAAACACAACTTCCGGAAATTGTCGAGGAAACCGAAACAGAAGAGCAGGCAAAAGGATCAATTTTTGCTGAGAAAAACCTTATTTTAGGGACTATCGCGCAATTCTTTTATGTGGGGGGGCAAGTATGTGTAAGCAGCTTTTTTATCCGTTTTTCCGATAAGGTTGCCGGAATTGATGAAAAAACAGCAGCATACTTATTGTCGGGCGCGCTACTGAGTTTTATGATTGGCCGGTTTATTGGCACTTATTTGATGCGTTTTATCTCTCCTCCACGTTTGCTGGCTATTTACAGCGTGCTCAATATTTCGCTTTTAATTGTTGCCGTTATTACTTCGGGTATGGTTTCTGTTTATGCCCTTGTAGGTGTTGAATTCTTCATGTCGATCATGTTCCCGACGATTTTCGCATTGAGCATTCGAGGTTTGGGAGCGAAAACAAAAATAGGCTCGTCGCTTGTCATTATGTCCATCGTCGGAGGCGCAATTTTCCCTGTAATCATGGGTTGGGTTTCTGATTTATCATCCATCCAAACGGCCTACATCGTTCCGGCGGTATGCTTCCTGGTTGTGTTATATTTTGCAATAAAAAATAATTCGGTAAAAAATGTGACGCTTGGCGTATCGCATTGATATCCTTAAATTATACATTCAAAAAATTATTCAGTTATAGACAATGGACTTAAAACTTAAAGATAAAATTATCATCGTTACCGGAGGTGCCAAGGGAATAGGTGAAGGCATTGTACAGGTCCTCGCTTCCGAAGGAGCTGTACCTGTGATCGTTGGAAGAAACGAGGCGGATAATCAAACAGTGGTAGATAATATTACAGCCAAAGGATTTCGCGCTTTTCAGATTTCGGCCGAGCTTACAAAGCCGGAAGAATCTGAAAAAGCAGTTCAAGAAGTTTTGGCAAAATTTGGCCGCATCGACGGTTTAGTGAACAACGCAGGTGTCAACGACGGCGTGGGTTTAGAAAACGGTAACTATGAAGATTTTATAGCATCACTTCATAAAAACCTCGTACACTATTACCTGATGGCGCATTATGCCCTACCTGCATTAAAAGAATCAAAGGGTTCGATTGTTAATATCACTTCCAAAACGGCGGATACAGGGCAAGGCGGAACTTCTGCGTACGCTGCTGCAAATGGTGGAAGAAATGCGCTGACGCGCGAGTGGGCAGTTGAATTATTAAAATATGGCATACGAGTGAACGCTATTGTCGTGGCAGAATGCTGGACACCGCTTTACGAACGCTGGATCCAAACACTTCCGGATCCGGAAGAAAAATTAAAATCGATTGTCGCTAATATTCCTCTGGAAAACCGGATGACAACCTCAGAAGAGTTGGCCAACACTACTGCATTTTTATTATCTGAGAAATCAAGCCATACCACCGGACAATTGCTTTATGTAGACGGCGGTTATGTTCATCTGGACAGAGCTTTGGCAAATTCCTGACGCATTATAACTTGCTAAAACGCACTAAATCCAGCTCATTTAATTTTTTATTTCAATTTATCATTCCACTAAATGGAAACGCTTGTCTGCACGACTCCCGGACATTTCGAATATCAGAAAGCTGAAAAGCCAGTTTTGACACCCGGACATACCTTGCTGAAAATCAGAAGAATTGGTATTTGTGGCACTGATCTGCACGCTTTTGAAGGAACTCAGCCTTTTTTTAGTTACCCGCGGATTTTGGGCCACGAACTCGCCGGTGAGATTGTTGAGATGGATGACGCACCAGGTTTTGAAATTGGTGAACCTGTAACGTTTGTTCCATATTTCAACTGTGGAAAATGTATCGCCTGCCGTTCCGGGAAACCTAATTGCTGTACCAGCATTAAAGTTTCTGGTGTTCATATTGACGGCGGAATGGCTGAATATCTTTCCGTCCCTTCCTATTCCCTGGTTCATGGAGAAGGACTGAGTTTTGACGAGCTTGCCTTGGTTGAACCGCTCGCAATCGGTGCACACGGTGTGAGAAGAGCTGGTGTTAAGCCAGGAGATGTGGTTTTGGTTGTTGGAGCCGGACCTATTGGACTTGGCACGATGGAATTTGCCAGAATAGCAGGAGCAACCGTCATTGCACTGGACATAAACGATTCAAGATTACAGTTTTGCAGACAAAAAATTGGAGTCAGTCACACGGTAAATGCTGCGAAGGAAAATGTTATTGAAAAACTGAGTGCGCTGACGAATGGCGATATGCCGACTGTGATTATCGATGCAACGGGAAATCTAAAAGCGATCAATGGCGCATTCGCATATCTCGCGCATGGGGGAACCTATGCCTTAATCGGACTGCAAAAGGGCGAAATCATTTTTAGCCATCCTGAATTTCATAAAAGGGAAGCAACCCTTATGAGCAGCAGAAATGCCACGCGTCAGGATTTTGAACATGTGATCAGCAGTATGAAATCCGGACTTGTAGAACCGACAAATTATATCACACACAGCGTTCAGTTTGGAGAAGTGATGGATCACTTTGAAAGCTGGCTCGATCCTGAAAATGGTGTAATTAAGGCAATGGTTTCTATTAACTAAATTGAGAATTAGGGAAAGTCCGGTAAAATTTCCGGACTTTCTTTTTTAGCATTCACTGCAATAACCCCTCCAACCAGGTCATTGCGTTCAATACCAGTGATTAAGCAGGAAAAGCATACACAAGTAAAGGGAAGAGAAAATTATTGAAAAGAGATACACTTTCAGTACACTACTCGTCAAACAACTCCATCTACGTATCAACAGAATCAACATCAGCAGCGTGCTTAATGCGAATAGCCATTTCCCAACTAACCAGGCCGCGAAAAGAAATTCGGTAGATTTTGCCTGTTTCATATATTCAAAAAGCTGACTGAGCGAAATTGCAATGATCAAAAGCCCGATGTCTGACATCAACGGCAGGACTCTAACTTGCAACTGCCGTTTTGGTACTTTACCAGTAAAACAAAAAAATAGATTTATTATCCCAAAAATCAATGCACTGGCCATCACAAGAAGGCTTAAAACAAATAGGACAACCGGCACCCAGGCGCCAAACAGGCTGGTTTTTTCAAACACAAGTGTCCCGTCTGTGATCACTTGATTATTATCATTGTCTTTTAAAAAAAGAATTTGTGGTAAAGAAGAATGTTCGTTTTTATATACGAGACCGGTTTTGTCTGTTGCACGCCAAATCATTTTACCGCGACCTAGTATGTTAACGGACAAGTCATTACCCTCGTAGTCTACAACGATCGTATTCATAAGCGTTTCCAAAAAACCTGTAAACAACTGACCGGGATTACTTAGCCGGTAATACCCGGGATATGGCTCAGCGACTGCCTCGTTCAATGGAAAAGTAGCGATATTTACTGGCCTTACAACTTGGTTCAAAACGAATTCACTTATCAGATGATCAGCATAACGGTAGAATTCTTCGTTATGCGTATTAATTGCGAATGCGTAACCTAATCCAAGTTTGCGGCTGTAAAGAAAAGCTGACAAAAATCCGCCAATCGCTCCTTTGTGTCCACGGAAGCTGTGTCCGTTCAGGTTGAACGCTTCATTGCCATACGCATAGGTATTCTGCAACCCGGCTTTCGCAGAAAAATAGGTATGCGGTATCTCAGAATCCTGTAAAATATCTCTTGAAAGAAATTGTCCGGAAGGGGTTTTCCAATCGTTTAAAAACGCCCGCAACGCATACGCAAAGTCAATGGCGCTAATATTTAACGAGCTATACCCGGCATTGAAAGCGGGCTGATGTGGCACGGGATGAAAATAATCTTCCTTCCATACATATCCCTTGCTATAATAACCTGAACCATCACTTGTCAATTTAACGTTGGCATAAGGCATTCCCAGAGGCTGAAATACCTTTTTCCTAAGATATTCCGAGGTGGTTTCCCCAGAAACTTTTTGGATGATATAGTCTAATATGGCATAATTTACACCGGAATAAGTATGTCTTTCACCTGGTTTCCATCTCGACTTCATAAAGGGTTCAAAAACTTCTAATGCTTTGATCCCCTTGAAATCCTTTCCTGAAAAATTGTATTCTTCAAACGGAGACTTATCGCTGAATCCGGTGGTATGCTCCATCAACTCGCCAATCGTAACCGGATTTGAAGTCTCCCATTTATTTTCAAAAGGGATTTCAGGAGCTAAATTTTTTAATTTTGTGTCAACGGTCAATTTTCCGTCTTTTATTAAATTCAATACTCCCAAAGCCACAAAAAGTTTGGTAATCGAGGCGCCACGAAAAAGACACTTCTCTGTTACGGCAGTTTTCTTTTCAAGATCAGCATAACCAAGTCCCCCGGAAAATAAAACGGAATCCCGATTAACGATGGTAAACATCATTCCGGCGATATGCTGTTTTCGCATTTCGAGTATTAATTTTTCTTTTAGCTCGCCGATTGATTTAGGAGGAGACGATTGCGCAAAAGACGGTACATTCACCAAAAACTGAGTGAATAAAATTGTAAAAGCAACTACAAAAAAAGCAATGTTACGAGTCATTTGTTTTCAGATTTTAATTGAAAAATATTTGACCCGAAGTAGAGCAGAATTGGTGTAAATGATGTTCGGATGGATACAGTTGAACGGATTTGACAGAATAGAAAAGGATTTATTCTAATACGAAAGGCTTATCGTCCAGCGGACTGCACAAATTCACTGGGTGACTTTCCGGTTGCCTTTTTAAAGGACGTATTAAAAGTAGTTTTGGAATTGAACCCGGCCTGATAAGCTATACCTAAAATATTGAGTTTCTCATATTTTTCAGAAAGCAGCAAGTGTTTTGCTTCTTCTATCCTGTATTTATTCACAAACGAAAAGAAATTTTCACCATGCACATCATTGATCAGGTAGGATAATTCATGAATGGAAATATCCATTTTTTGCGCCAGGACCGGCAAACTGAGCTCGTTATCCAGATATAATTTTTCTGAGATCATCAGCTTTTCTAACTTCTCATTCAAAATTTTCGACTGACTTTCCGACAATCTTTTCTGTTTTTCAGCCTTGACGCTCCGGTTTGAGGCAATGACAATATCCAACTCGTCCAGAGCTGCTTTTGCAAAAGGGTATATTTCTTTTTGTTTTAGTGCAAAATAAGCTAGAAAATAGACGCTTAAAAAATAAAAAAAAGGTGTGTAATCGTATAAGAATGTGAAGTTAAAAATGGCAAGATTAAGCCAGATGAGCACTACGGCAGCTAAAATCCATAGGAAATATTTAAGCCATGAAAGATCGATTTCTTCAGTCAAGCTAGCTACCTGCTCAATGTTTTGCTGATGGTTTTGCAGCTTCCGATATGACAAATACCAATAAATTACAGTTTGAAGCGGAAGAGCAATTCTAAAAAATGTAAGCACAATTCTACCTGACACCTCATTTGGAAATTTGAAATTTTCTCCTGTTGTCATATGCGGTATTCGCAAAACTATGACAGCCAGAAAAAGTGCGAAATGCAAAAGCGTTTGGTTTTGGAACTTTCGGTTTGCAGCTGTGAAAAACAATACGCTTAGATACAGCGATGGGGCTGATAAGAAACGGCTCGCTTCGATGAGATCCAGGAAAGCAGGATGACTGGCTTGCAGATGTAGATTATGCAAAAAAATTTCCAGCATCGCGCAGCCAAAAGTGAACACAAAAGCTGCTAACCACCGGTTTGCTTTGATATTATTATTCTTTGGGTTTGTAAAAAGCAGAAAAGAGAGCAGAAATGCTCCGCCTGTGGCAAGGCCAATAAGTAGAGGGTCTAACATATTCGTGGCTTCCGTCCATTAGATTCCAGGCAATTTCTGAAAAAAAATACTGATGCTCAAAATCTCGACCCATGATTGATCGGTTTATCCTCAATTACCTGTGACAAGCAAGCTATTAGCATCATTCAACAGATTTTCTTCAGCTCCTTGCTTCGGTAGTATAGGACTTACGCTACTCAAAATGGAGAAAGGCTACCCATAGGAAAGGACACTTTCTGGTAGACTAAAAATTTGATTCAAATTACCCCCAATTAAAACATACGATATTAGCCATGAAAATTTTTTATAGATCATTTGCTCCGGGCCTGATTTTTCTTTTGGCAAACATTTATAAACCCTTATTCGCACAATCTTTTAATTCATTTGTGGTGCAGGGCATTATTATAGACTCTTCAACAAAAAAGAATATTGAATTCGCGACGATCAGTATGGTTGACACTGATCAGAAAGTGGTGGCTATCACCTATTCCGACGAGAATGGATTATTCAAATCTACCGACATTAGTCCTGGAGTATACCTACTAAATCTATCCTTGATTGGTTACAGTCAGAAAAGTTTGCCATTTGCAATTAGCCCGGAAAAACCCGTTTTTGATTTTGGCAGAATATTACTCAAACCTGGCGCGAATGAGTTGAATACTGTTATTATTACAGGCACCAAACAGCTTGTCGAGCAGCAACCTGGTATGCTGATCTACAATGCAGAAAAAGATATCAGCAACAACGGCGGAACTGCGGCTGATGTCCTGCGAAAGGCACCCATTCTGAATGTTGATGCGGCAGGAAATGTGACCATGCGTGGCAATGCCAACCTGAGAATTTTAATCAATGGGAAATTTTCCGGCCAAATGGCACGTAACCCGGGAGACGCTTTAAATATGATGCCCGCCGGTTCAATCAAGTCTGTTGAAATAATTACAAGCCCCTCTGCAAGGTATGACGCAGAAGGAGCTGCCGGAGTGATCAATATTATCACAAAAAAGGGTCAGAAAGAAATCAGTGGAACTCTGGAGCTTGTCGGAGGAAATCTGGAACAGGCTTTAAACCCCAGAATTTCGGTTAACCGTGATAAATGGACCATGAATTCAACACTTCATATCCATAGATTCAGAAGTAAGGAATTAGCAATTTTGGAACGGAGTACGTTAGAAAGTGGAAAAGTTGAAGGAAGATTATTACAGGAGGCAACCAGCGATAACACCAATCCGCACAGCTCTGGTGATGTGCAGATAGAATTTGCTCCGGATTCACTGAATCTTTTTAATTTTTCTATGAATGGATGGCTGGGAAAGTGGCCGCAGAATAAAGAACAAACGAACAAAACACTTTCACCAAACGGTACCTTAATAAACGTTTTCCAACAGCGTGCGAGGACAGATGCGCCGAGCAAAGGGATAGACCTGAATCTTGGCTACACGCGCAAATTCAAAAAACCTGGTGAAGAGCTTTATCTAATGATGCAGCATAACCGTTCGGTGGATGTTTTCAATTACAACGCGCTGCAAACAAACATTGAACAAATCCCGCTTTACCTTGAATTGAACAACAACCGAACAAATAGTAACGAATGGACTTTCCAGAGCGACTATATCCTTCCGCTGGCTGAATCCGGAAAACAAGCATTGGAGAGTGGTTTGAAGGCGATACTAAGAAATGGTGGAACGGTTTACGATGTTCAGGAAAGTGCCAATGGCCAGAACGAGAATGTTGTCCCAGTTTTATCCCGTTCAGATGTTTTCGATTTTAATCAAAACGTGCTGGCTGCATATACCCAGATCAAACTGAAATGGAGCAGCGGCTGGGCATTACATGCGGGCGCAAGAATCGAAGGGACTTTTATTGAAGGAAAACAACGTAATCTGGAAAATTCATTCACAAATGATTTTTGGAATTTCGTGCCTAGTGCCACCTTTTTCAGGAAAATCAATACAAATAATAATCTGACATTAAGTTTTACAAAACGCATTTCCCGTCCTTCGTTATGGGATTTAAATCCAAATCTCAATAGCCTGGACCCCAACAATATCTCAACCGGCAATCCCAATTTAAGACCGGAAGAAGTTAATCAGGCAGAGTTTACCTATGCCCTTCAAACGGATAAAGACCTGTTCCTGAATTTTTCACTATTTGGTAGAAAAACGAACAATTCCATTGAAACCATTGTAAAAATTAGTGAAAACGGTGTCGCGACTTCAACCATGCAAAACCTGGCTTCAAACGCGCAGTATGGAATTAACTTCTCAACTTCACTGGCTTTGCTTCCGGGGTGGAAAATAAACAGTAATGCCAATGTTCGTTTTGCAAAATACCGGAGCGGTGCTCTTGAAATCAGCAATGATGGTGTGGCATGGGGAATCAACGTGAACAGCAGCTTGAAACTTCCAGATAATTACAGCGTTCAGTTTTATGGCGATTATGATGCTAAAAGCGTCACCTTACAAGGATTTGAATCGTCCTGGTTTTATTACAGTTTTTCAGCAAAAAAAGAGATCCCTGCTAAAAAACTGACAATGAGCCTCACAACGGTAAGTCCTTTTGGAAGTTATTTATCAAGGAGTGAAATTGTAAAAGCACAAGATTTCGAATCTACTTCTCATCATCGCCACCTGATGCGTTCATTCAGACTTTCACTGAACTGGGAATTTGGAGATTTATTTAAAACCGCGAATGCACGGAAAATTAACAACAACGATCAAAAAAATGTTAAAACAGGTGGATGATAAAAGCCTGAAATCTTCGTGGTTTACGGCTAAAATCAATTCATGCAAAAACGTTTTTTGGGCATAATTCCTGCTTTTCACTTATTCGGATCAGAAAAATCTTAATAATTTACATAACGCTCCTGAAAATGGCCGTCAGCAAAAAGATCTAAAACGCCATAACCCGGAGCAGTTTGTCTGCGATTTCCTTCCCACCAGGCTCCGCTTACTGCGCCATTACAGATGTACGTCACGTTATTGTACTCAACCTTGTCACGTAAGTGGATATGCCCACTCAAACAAAGTTTCACATTTGGATAGCGATAGAAAAGGTTGATTATTTTGGAAGTGTCCGTGTGCATATCCCCGCCCAGCATCTGCCATTTGTTGACAATATTGTCTTCAATCATAAGTGTGGCCGTGAGTATCGGGATATGAGAAAGTACCAAAACGGGTGTCTTGGCATCTGTATTTTTGAGCTCATTTTCAAGCCATGAAAATTGTTCGTCGCCAAGCTTGCCGATATACCAGGTATTGTCAATGTCAAGATGGACACTATCTAAAACAATAAATTTCCAGCCTGCTTGTTCAAAGCTGTAATAAGGTTTAGGCATTTGCAATTGGTCCAGCGAATATTGTTTTCCATAAACCGCCTGCCCCTTATTATTTTCATTCCACCAAATGTCATGATTACCGAGACAATAACGAACCGGGATATTATTGTCAGACTTTAAAATGCCGCTGTATAACTTCCACTGATCTTCGATTGTCTTGATATTTTCTTTGTTCATATCAAAAACAATATCTCCTCCATTCAGGATAAGATCTACCTTAGGCGTTTGCTGTTGAAGGTGGTGAAGACATTTTGTGAATTTTGCCGGCACCCCAAATTCGTTTTTCAAATGTACATCAGTAATATGCGCAACCCTTAAAACGGGTTTATCGATATTTGTTGAAACTTCCTTAATCAGAGACGGAGCCAGAAATAATCCTCCGATATTTTTAAGTGCAGACCTTCTTTCCATGCAGCATTTTGGTGAAAATAATGGCTGCAAATGTAGATGATTAGTGAAAATCGGACCTTATTTATCTGTTAAGGTTTTGTTATGGTTATGATCTGCGATCTTATCAGCAAAAATCATCTTTGGCTTTTGGAAATTTGAAGTTACGCCAGTTGATATCTGATTTTGTCTAAAATAATGTAAAAAATGTTATCCGGACTAGCGATCTGATTTAGGGAAAAATATTCCGCTCCCGAATTAAAATGGATTTTTGCATAGATTTTGGCTTCGCTTAAAGATGAAAAATGTTTTTCGTCAACAGCAACATTTTCCCGAATATTGCTATCGCAAAACCGTTCTTCGATAAATGCAAGGTCCCAGCTTGGTACGTGGTTGGTGACGCAACAGTCATAAACTGCGTAATATCTGTGAGACTTAACCGGTCGTTTTTCTATTATTTCCTCAGCAATCGAATTCGTAAAATCAGTCATTATTTAGTTGTTCAGCACCATGAAAATTTCCAGGGTTACATCCTATACTATGGTGAGTATAAAAACGTATGCAAAATTAAGAAATCGTGAACTGATTCTAATATTAATAATTTTGAGATAACCTCTATTCGTCTGTCTGTCAGCAATGTTGGTGAAATCTAACACCTGATATTTTCTGACTTGCACTTAAAATTTTAAATTGATAAGAATCCAGAATGTCCAAAATCTGTAAATAACTTAAATATTTTCAAGTAAAAGACAATTCCTATTATGGTGTTTGAAATAGCAAGTAACCAGTTCCGAAGAAACATTGCCTATCTCTCCTATCCTCATTGCATGATCTGACCTCAATTTTCCTTACAAAGTCCACACAAAGACTGTAAGTAATTTTCATAAAACATTGTTTATTAAAAATACAATTGTAAATTTACAACTGTAAAAAATATCCTTTATTATGACTTACCTAAGTGCGCAACCATACATGACCGAAAGCTGGGAAGACATCTGTTATCCAGTCAATCCTGTATGGCTGTCAGATATTTTACCCGACTATGACATAATCGCAACCGATCGCCAGCAACTAATTGTAGGACAACCTTTGGGCGGAAGGAAAACTGTATTTGGCATCCAGAGTGCTGATTACGCTATCATTTCTAATACACTGATTAAAGAGGTAGTTGATGAATTGTTTGCCGACTATACGCTTCAAATTAAACATACCTCCACGGGGGAATTCAGTATTAGTATCATTTTTCCGCAGCAGGTTTCGATCGGCGGCGAGCGCGTGCAAAGGAGCATTATTCTAACAAATAGCTATAATGGAAAAACGCCGTTTACCATCCAGGGCCAAACACTTACAGCGATGATGGATAATACCGCCGCAGCTGGGAGCAGCATATACAGAGATCTGTGTAAAAATGGGCTGATGGGCTGGGCGGATTCTTTTGGAGAATTATCTGATTACCGAAATTGGCTGACGCAGGGTACTCCTGGAAAAGAGAAAAAGAAAACAGGCAAAAGTCTGCCTGCTGTCAAAGCAAAGAAAGATGAGGGAAACCAGCGAAAAATTCACCACAGTCGGTTAAGTCCAGAGCTTTTTCAACAACAGCTGCGCCAAATGCTTGCCAATCAGGTCCCTAAACAATCTACACTTACCGAAACTGTTTACGAGCATTTACAACAACGAACAGTACGTAAGGCTGATGAGAATATCTTTAAATCCTTACCAATCCCGGTTCAGCTGGCGAAGCAAGCTCATGAGCGCATGCGACTTGAACAGCGGCTTTTAGGAACAGATATCTCCTATTGGCTCATGTATAACGCAGTTAATCATGCACTTTTCAACGCACGCAGCAGCCTTACGCTGAACGATCGGTACAAATTGGACGAACGCGTTTTTCATCAAATCGCAGTCAGCTCTTTCGCATAAAATGTTTTTAAGGATCATTGACAGCAAACCTTGATCCATCAGACTTCATCAACAACTAAGAACCATAACAATAATGAATATGCAAACAGGATCAGCGGAAATCCACCAGGCCTTATTAAAAGTTGAAAATGTATTTCAAAAGTCTGGCACTAACAATATTCGTCGGTTAAACGAAGAATCGGATATCTCCGTCTACGTCAATTTTATTCGTGAGAATACATTTTTACTGGATCAGCTAAGCTGGCTTTCGAAATTCCCAAAAGCATTCGAAAATTCGATTTCTGTGGATGAAACAACAACAAAACGCTTTTCAAGAATTTTGTTTCGTGTAGCAAAAGGGAATGAAGGTGTGTCACGGCAAGACCGTTTTTTTTTATGTCAGTTCTGGTCTGCATTTCAAAAATCTTAAATAATTCTGAAACCCTTTAAGTCTTTTTCGATGCTATGCAGCTTGGAAAATTGCATTTCGGATTTTGAAAATAATGAATAGTACTGATTGCCTCAAAAAATAACTAAAAAATATATTAACCACTGATATTCAATAATTTTCAAAGAATTTCAGATTAAAGGAGTTGATTATGAATAACCTGAAAAACAATGTCATATTAGGAGAAGATGATTTCCGCGTGCTGAAACAATATGCAGAAAGCTTTCCGCGAAGCGCAAAAGAAAGTGAAATGTCGCTGTCATACGAACTGAACAGGGCAATTGTTGTCGAGAATGATGAATTACCGGCACACAGTATACGGCTGAATTCTTATGTGAAGGTCAGAGAATTAACATCCAATAAGGAAATGGAATTTTACATTGTTATGCCCGCCTTTGCTGATATTAATCAAAAGAAAATATCTGTGCTCACGCCCATGGGTTCAGCCCTGATTGGTCTTTGCAAAGGAGAAACAGTAGAATGGAAAATGCCGGCAGGTATGAAAAAATTTGAAGTGCTTGATGTGGTCCAGACGAATGAATAAACCTGGGTAAAATGGCGAGGGCTATCTAACCCGGATACTTCAACAAAACAATCAATATTATGTATAAAAAGGCATTCAGAAAACAAGGAAAAAGAACGGCGGAAGCGACGGGCTCGGCCTTGTTATGTGCCATTTTTATTATTGCAGTTTACATCGCTTTCTGCATATTCACCCATTCAATTTAGAAATCTGCTATTGCAATTCAAATGTTGACAAGAATAAAATTCACTTAGCCTTTTTAATTGAGGCTAAGTGAAAACTCTTTATTTAAACTCAAATAAAAATGGAAAAACAAAAGTCACGATCAGTACCCAGATTATATAGACGGGGAGGTATTGCGAAATAACTTTCCCTACACCTTTGATCGTGGATTTATTCGATAATACTTCGAAAAGTTTCGCGGTCACAAGAATCAGATTTATTAAAATAAGTGCGTTTCCACCAAGAACCGCTGCCCTATTCGGTGTTATCCCCCATTCTGATATCCGGAAGAGAATCGCCGAAATGGCAATACCGTTTACAACAACCGTTAGCACCGATAACAAGAAAAGAACCCACACAGATATACGATTGATAGTGATCTTTGAAGTCTCAGCAACAGAGAAAAAGATGATAGCCATCACGCCCACTAATAAGGCATTAAAAACCAGTAGAAATTCTCTGTCACTGTATGGATTCTTACCAGAGTATGCAATGGCCGCCAGGTAAATAACCAGCATGATTAAGACCAGCGGACTGAATATTTTAGCAATAACCGGCGAAACTTTTCCAACCAGTTGGGGATTCGTTTGCGTGAGATGCGTACCGACAATCGGGGCGGCAGATAGGCCGAAAATAGCTACGTAGTCGAAATAGTATTTATTGATATCAAAACCAATGAGCTCAAAAAGACCAACGGTGATGACACTCATCAACCCTCCGGCCAGCAATATCAATGTCGTCATAACGACCAGATCACCGCAATACCTTAAGAACTCCAGCCTTTTTTCTGTATCATTTCCGGTTTGCCTGACAAAAGCAAAACCCAGCACCCCCCATAAGCTCAGTGGGAAATGGATACAGGACAAAATTAAAGTATCACTATTTTTTACGTCCGGTAAAAAATTGATATAAATCACACCAAATATGAGCATCCCGAAAATCAAAACAACGTTGGTTTTTTGCACCTTATTTTTCCAAATAAAGTACGCACATAGTGCCGGGAAAACGATAAAACCTAAATTTCTTGGATAGAAAAAATCCGCATTAACCGAAAGTAAAACCGGGAGTTTTGCAATCAGGCCTGCCACAAGCGAGAGGATAATTACCTTTACCCATTCAGCATTACTTCCCCAAAATACGTCGTCGCCCGCATAATTCAGGCGTTCATTCCAGTAACCAGCAAGACTATTGTCAGAAAGCTGCGGATAAAGCGATATGAATGTTCGCTTGAAGTCCGATTTGTCTGACCGATACAGCCGTTCAAGCTGGGCAGGATTTTCGAGATTCTCTAAAATTTCCTCTTTCATAACAAACAAGAATAGCATTTTCAGTTTATAAAAGTACTTTGCGATACAAAGTAAATAGAATTAATATTTAATCTCCTACGCATCGTCATTATTTATTTTCTTCATTTCTAAATATTTACGTTTACCGGGACTGCATCGTATGCCTGAAATCTCTTTTATATAAAAAGAAAGTACACCATTGGAACAAGAATTTTAGAGTGATTCCGCAAACACAGCTCCACAGGATTGGTTATGAAAACACTTTGGAAATATCTTAAACCGCAGCAAAAACTTATCGGCATATCTCTATTTTTGGCAGGAACTGCGCAGTTACTGACATTGCTTGATCCTCTGATTTTTGGACGGATCGTCGATGATTATGCCGGCAACCCAAAAAATTTAACCGAAAAAGAATTGGTCAACAGCGTAATTTATTGGCTTTTAATTGCTGTCGGTATTGCTGTTGTTGCCAAACTTGCAAAATCTTATCAGGAATATCTCACCAGAAAAGCGGTTGCCCGATTTGGTATGAGCATTTTCAATGACGGGTTAAAACAAACGCTTCGACTTTCGTTTCAGGAATTTGAGGAAAATCGGAGTGGTACCACATTATCGGTCCTGCAAAAAGTAAAAACGGATACTGAACGTTTTGTCACTTCCTTTATCAATATTCTGTTTTCTTCAGTCGTAGGGATTGGGTTTTTGCTATGGTATAGTATCAACAAAAACGGAATGCTCATACCTGTTTTTGTCGTGGGCGTCGTTGTGCTTGGATCACTCACAGGATTATTGTCAAAAAAAATCAAGAGTATTCAACGCAGTATCAATAAGCAAACCAACGCCCAGGCAGGAATAATTACCGAGAGCCTGAGAAATATTGAACTCGTAAAAAGTCTCGGCCTGACATTCTCTGAAATCAGAAGACTTAACAAAGAAACAGCAGAGATTTTTGAGCTGGAAATGTTCAAGGCGCGTAAAGTAGGGATACTCACCTTTCTGCAAGGCGCAACGCTGAATCTTCTCAAACAATCCATCCTGTTCATCCTGCTCTGGCTCATTTTCCGAAAAGTTCTGACCACGGGTGAGCTTATAGCCATGCAGTTTATCTCCACGGCCATCTTCGGACCTCTGCAGGATCTTGGCAATCTTATCCTCCAATTCAGAGAAGTTGATGCTTCGGTCAGGATTTTTGATCAGCTCATGCATAAGCCCATTGAACAACGACCAGAAAACGCGGTTGAAGTTGGGCCTCTGACAAATCTTGAATTCAGACGTGTGATTTTTAAACACCAGACAGCAGATTATAATGCGATAGACGATATTTCATTTAGTATCAGATCTGGCGAGACCATCGCTTTTGTCGGGCCTTCCGGATCTGGAAAGTCTACGCTTGTTAAACTATTAATCGGTCTTTACCTGCCCGTAGAAGGCGCGATTTATTTTAATGAAGACAACTCATCAACCGTACGTTATAATCCTTTAAGAAGACAAATTGGATTCGTGACTCAGGATACGCAATTATTTGCCGGAACCATCCGCGAAAATTTACTTTACGCAAACCCATCTTCAACAGACCTCGAAATTGCAGAAGCACTTGAAAAAGCATCTGCGACGGCACTTATCGCCAAGGCGTCGCAAGGACTTCAAACCGTGCTAGGGGAAAATGGCATGAAACTTTCCGGCGGTGAAAAACAGAGAATTTCAATTGCCCGTGCACTTTTAAGACGCCCCAGGTTACTAATCTTCGACGAGGCAACCTCTGCATTGGACTCACTCACTGAGCAGGAAATTACCTCCACCATCAGGGATATATCAACCAATCGGGAACAGATGACCATATTGATTGCTCACCGTCTCTCAACGATCCTGCATGCTGACGTAATTTATGTGCTTGAAAAGGGTAAAATTGTTGAAAGTGGGTCACATCAGGATTTGCTTGCGCAAAAGGGATTATATTATGCCATGTGGCGTCAACAAATTGGAGAAAGGCGAATTCAATCAGAATATGAACAGGAATGACTTCCAAACTGTATTTTTTTGAAGACAAAAACTTCCTTTACAGTAAATTCAAACGTAAATAACAACCGGTATCAAACGTTTACACAAAAAATTATACCAGTTGAAGTGACTACCTAAACAAACAGAGGAATAAATTCCGAATTTCCCGTACATATTTTCATTATACTTGAAGTCCAAGACTTAGGTTTATCTAATTTTGATAGAAATAATAATAATTATTCTTAAAAATATGCAGTAAAGACGAGATATTTACTTTACGGTCATCATATTGTCTTATCAGGTACAATTTATGTCTTTTTGGAGTCATATAATTCACTAACATTGCCAGTCCTAAAACCCAAGGTTGTTAAATAGTTAGCGTGATGCCCCGAACAGCTTTAAATAAATTGCCAGGCGGCATGGCAATTTTCATGAAAAAACGATTTCAAAAGGTGCTCCTGCGTGGGATGGAGCCGGCGCAATATATAAAATGTCTTCAGTTCGAATCTTCAAATAATTCTTCGGTTCAGAAAGATTATTTATCTGATTCGCAATACGATCATTCAGAAATTTATTTTGAACAGATCAATAATTGCTTTTGGGTATTCTCATTAAAAACACAACAAACACTAGATTCCTGTTACATCTACCAACCAAAAACTTCCAAAAATTTATATTATTCAATAAATTACTTCGAAACCCGAAGTACACTGGGCTATCAGCATGGCAATGATATTAAGTGGGTAAAGAATATTACAATATTTAGCAATCCTTCTACAACATATCAAATTTATGTCCGGAAAAATGTGTCTATCATAAATTACAGATTGGTTTTTTCACAAACCTATTTGAAAAAGCTTTTGAATTTGTCTGCCAGCAACGCTCCGGTGTTTCTGTTAAATGATGTTGATAGTAGCATAAACAACGGGCAGATCAGAAGCATTTCGGATGGTGAGGCAATGGCGTTAAACAGGCTTCAATACTTGTTAAGGTATTCTCGTTCGGACTTTAACAGTCTTCTTTCACTGACAACCAGTGCCTTTGAACTCACCAATCTTTTCTTTAAATTGTCTACGCCGGATTCTGCCATTTCAAAAATACCGTCATCAGATGAACAACTGATGGCCAGGATTGTTCATGAGCTTGAAGGTAAGATACAAGACAAATTTCCAGGTATAAATGCGCTTGCCGCAGCGTTTCATATATCTCCGAGCAAATTAAAGATTACCTTCAAAATGGTATATCACGTGACGCCGCTGGCATATTTTAGAAAGGCACAAATGATATACGCATACGACGTTTTGAAACGTAAAGAGATGACCATCAAAGAGCTGTCGATTGTCCTTGGTTTTAAAAAATCCAGTACATTTTCAGTTTGGTTTAGACGATACACAGGCAAACTCCCCAATGAAATTTTAACCTCAACGATACTATGAAAAATTCAATTTTTAATGTTGCAATCGTAGATGACAACGAAATGGTCCGGTTTGCAACACGTTACATGTTGACAAACAATAACATTGCAATTACCTTTGAAGCAGAAAATGGACAAGACTGCATCGACAAAATGTATCAATCCGAACAAAAACCCGACGTTATTGTTCTGGATATGGAAATGCCTGTGATGACCGGCTTTCAGGCGGCTGTAATTCTTAAACAAAACTGGCCGTTGACGAAGATTATAGCATTTTCGGGCAGGGACGATTCTGCAAGTATCAAACATATACTGGCTGCCGGTGCTGATTATTTTTTATCAAAACAGTCTGAACCGGCAGCCTTTATCAGTCTAATCCGCACCGCATCTGGTATGGAACAGGACTAATTTTTCAACACAAACTTACCCTCAAATCTTACATGATGAAAACGAACTCAGAAACACTCCATGTTATTGAAAATTTGTTACACCGTTATGCGCAGGAAATTGAAGCGTCGCCGGTGAAACCGCTAACGAAAAAAATTTACATCACAAATACCCAAAATTTTGTGCGATGGATTGCAGGTGACTTCCATCCGGGTAAGGGTGTGCAAGAAAACAGGAAAGGAAGGTAAATTTCAAATGATCACTGTATCAAAACGAACCATGCCATCACCGGGGCAATACAATTATTAAATACTGGATTCCCGTTAAAAAAAAATCATCAGCGAACATGGCTCGCTGATGATTTTTTGTTTAACAAATGTAAAAATCAGTATGTAAATCTTACTGTCACACCATAGGTACGCTGATCACCAACGATGCCTGCATATTGTCCGTAACTTCCCGGAGCAGCCAAAAGTTGTTCGTAATAATTCTTGTTGAAAAGGTTTCTGCCCCATAAGAAGAACGACAGTCCGTTGGAAGCTCTGAAACCAATACGTGCATTGGTAAGACCATAGCCATTGATGTTTAAATATTGCGACGGCGATGCGCTTGAAGAAAATTCTGAACGCAAGAACTCATCAACGGCAGCAAAATAATTACCTTTAAGTCCAACAAAACTTCCCTTAACCACTACCTCGCCGCCAATCGAACCAGACCATTTAGAAATACCCGGGAGCCTGCCACCTGAAACATCCTTAAATGCCTGTGCGCCACCCACTTCTTCCAAAGGTACCGGCGCATTTTCAAAACGTACGTATTTGCCATCTGTGTAAGCAACAGCTGCATTCAGCGTAAGATTTGCAAAACGAATATTTCCATCTAATTCTGCTCCTTGCACCCGTACCTTTTCGGCGTTGGCCAGATAACCGCGGTTAACACCTGGTTCCGGAGTTTGTACCTGTGTCTGATAATCCTTTATGTCTGAACGATATACCGTAAGATTCAGAACCGAATTGCCGGAAGGTCTGGTTTTAAAACCAATTTCCTTATGGTCCACATATTCAGGTTGTACGTTGGCCAGATCAATCAGTACCTGGCCGTTGGCTGTTGGCAAGCCGCCCACATTAACTCCGATTGGCTTATATCCAATCGAGTAAGTTGCGTATGCGTTTAAGTTGCTGGCTGCCTTGTATTGTAAAGAAAGCTGTCCTGAAAAATTTCCTTCCGAATAATCTGTATTGAAGGCCTGGTTACTGTAAACACCATTTTTTAAGGCTAGTAATGCAGGGTCCGTCGTTTGCAAGCCACCGTAGGCAACCCTATTATAATCAACTACTTTTTTGTCATAATTGTAACGAATACCTGGCAAGAGGTGCAGTTTATCTGTAATAACCCAGTCCGCCTGTGCGAATACTGCTAAACTGGTGCTTTTGATCCGGTTTGTTGTACGGATACCAAAATTGTCAAATAATCCAGGTGTTTTCCATAGCGCGCTTGTCGAGCTTTGGGCAAATCTCCATTGTGCAGAACCTGCTTCTTCTGTCTGAACAGGATCCGAGGTTAAGTCTTGCCAAAGGCCAAAAACACCAACGACTCCGCTTAATTTTGGAGAAATTCTTCCTGAATAACGTATTTCCTGAGACCACTGATCATGCTTCGAGTTACCTGAGGAAATCGTAAATACAGGCAATCCAATGTAATCTCTGTCATTCAAGGGAGTCCATTTCCAGTAACGCCAAGCCGAAGTTGACGTCAGCGTTCCTTTGCCAATTTTTATATCGGCATTAACCGAGACTCCTCCCAATTGATTATCTGCTTTCGAAGGCGTATCCAGATCAACCTTACGTTCAAAAGCACTTTTGTATGGAAGTGTGTATCCCAAATCCGTAATGATAGCGTCAAACTGACGATACGCAGCTCTTTTGGTAGGCACAACTCCAGCCACAGGCCATCCGTAACCAGTAGGTTTTTGATCTGAAATATCCCCGATCACCGTGATATTTACATTTTCGCTTGGGGTGTAAAGAATCTGCCCTCTTACGCCGATATTGTTGATATCGTTAATCGGTAGCTGCGTATGAAGGTTGAAAAATGTGCCGTTTCGCTGCGTGCCTGTAAAAGACAGACGAGCCGCCAATTTCTTACTTATTGGGCCGGTCACCGAGGCCTTTGCCTGAATAAAACCCAGATTACCGTAACTCATTTCAAAATTTGCTCCCGGAGTAAAACTCGCAGCTCTGGTGGTAATATTGAAAGCTCCTGCCGTTGTATTTTTACCAAAAAGGGTACCCTGTGGGCCTCTAAGTACTTCAACACGCTCAATATCAATAAAATCAAGGGCAGTCGCAGCAGGACGAGCATAGTAAACTCCGTCTACATAAAAGCCGACACCCGGATCAACGCCGTCGTTTGTTAAGCCGAAAGTAGAACCGAGACCACGGATATTTAACGTCGTGTTTCTCGCATTGGAGGCGTATAACTGCACAGTTGGCACCAGTTCTTTCAGACGATTTACATTGAACGCACCGGCGTCCTCAGCCCTTGTTCCGCCGATAACGGATATCGGAATAGGTACGTCCTGAGCAGATTCCTGACGACGACGGGAGGAAATAACAACGTCTTCCAGCTGTGTGTTATTCGGATCGAGTTTAATTTCAACTTTGCTGTCTGTGATCAGCATTTCCTTCTTTAAATAACCGATATAGGACACGATCAGCGTAAAAGGTAATTTTTGACCAGTAACCAGACTGAATTCGCCGTTTGCGTCAGTCACGTCTCCGTTGGTTGTTCCTTTGATTGTGACTGTCGCTCCTATGAGCGCTTCGTCAGTTTTCGCGTCCAGGATTTTTCCCGATACCGTTGCATTGATCGTCGGATCCTGTGCTGATAAAAATAATGGAAAAAAGATCGAAACTAAAAGGGCAGCCAATTTTAAAACTTGTTTCATGCTTTTGTATTTGGTGGTATCTGTATTTAAAAGATTATTTGAGCGGATAGTAAACCAGTATTTATTCGAGTCTGGATTTATCTTAATCCATTATTTTTTTATGTGAGGCCGTGACAACAACCGGACAGTAGATTAGGAAATAGTAACTTCATAAAATCATGTTTTGTTTACGTGAAGCAAATGTATTAAATTTTATATAGTATATAGACCTAGTAGGGTATAAAAATTTGGATTTTTATTTAAATAAATTTTAAGGATGAATTTTAATACACGAATAGATATTTCAACTTATTGATTTTAAGCGATTTGATAAATTATATCATATTTGCCCGCAACAAGAACAAAATGACCGAGCAGTCGATAAATGGCAGTAAAATAGAATTCGATAAAAAATCTGCCGCGTTTTTTGTTGGCGAAGCTTGCTTACTGACAAGGTTTACGCAAAACAATATCTAGCGAATACCGGGATATTACAATTTCCAGCGCGATGTATATTTGAAATAAAACGGTTGATGAAGCATTGTCAAATTCATAAGACCAAAGAGAGATCGTTAAAAGGATAGAAAAAGCAATATACCTCCGCCGGCTATTAGGCTGGTAGGCAGCCCAATAATCAGTGAACAAGGTTTACCACATCCTGAAACTTTATAGAGTTTCCGGGCGAATCAAAAGTTACGTTTTTGAGTACGAGATTGTCGACATGCTGAAAGTTCCCTGCCTGATCAGCCTGAATTGTTATATCCTGTAAAACGACATTTTCAGCATGGGCCATAAGCCAGGCAAGGAAACTAATGGCTTTTTTCATACCTGTTGCTTTGACATCCCGGATTGATATATTTCGGTATCGGGGTGTTGCTTTTTCGAAAGGCACCTTTATCTTCTGCCACTCATCTACATAATCTTCTCCGGATACTTTGCGTAATGAATATTCGATTGCCACATTTCCATTTTTTATTTCCCATCCCTGGTGTATGATATTTTCAATCGTACCACCCCTACCGGGCCTCGGCTTAAATTTGATAGCCGCTTCATTCCCGTCAGCCTTGCAGTCCCGAATCAGGATATTCCTTACTGCACCTGCGGTCTCCGTTCCAATAGAAACGCCACCATGACCTTTCTTGAAAATACAGTTTTCAATAATAACATTCTGAGTGGGAATGTTGATGCGGAGTCCATCGGAGCCCCTCCCCGATTTAATTGCAATACAATCATCATCCACCGAAATGGTACAATTACGAATGATGATATCACTGCTTGAATCAAGATCAATTCCATCTGTGCTGGCAGCGCGTTTTCCCTCCTCCAAAACAGGATTGTAAATATCCAGATCAAGAAGCTCAACGGCTTTACTGTAACAGATGTGAACAGTCCAGAAACCGGAATTCCGAAGCCTGAGTCCGCTGATCCGTGCGTTGGAAACTTTATCAAACATAATTAGCCGAGGTCTCGGGACGTACCAGTCGATGAGATCGGGATGAACCGTTTTCAACAAACTATCGCGTTTAATCCAGTATGGCTCCCACCAGTAATATCCTGAACCATCGATAGTTCCCTCTCCGCTGAGGCTTACGTTCGTGACATCAATTGCATTTATAAAAGCCGATGGCCAGTCCATTTCAATTCCGGCAATCCTGGTATTTTTTAAAATAGGATAATTTTCAAGTCCATTTACCGCCCTAAGCCTGGCATCTTTATCCACCCTGATCTCGACATTTTCTTTCAAAAAAATAGCTCCTGACGAATAGACTCCGCCGGAGATCAGAACAGTGCCGCCACCTTTCTGCGCACATTGGTCAATAGCTTTCTGTATCGCTTTTGTATTCATTGTAGCGGAATCTCCCTTTGCACCGAATTTCCTGATATCAATCAGCACCTTTGCACTGGTCCGTTTCGCAGAAGTTGCCGGCCCATATTGTCCGCTAACAATCTGTGACCGGACAAAAAGCATAATAACCAGAAGAAAAAATTGTCGTTTATATTTCATTTGAATGATTGGTGGCCGGCGTAAGATCCTGCATTTGGAGGATCACTCTTTAATCTGACGCAGTACTCAATTTTCTCCACCTACATCGTCAGCAATTTTGTTTTATCGTGACAATAATTGAGCCGTAGCTGACCGCTCTTAACGCAAAAGAGGCCAGCTGTTTCCAGTGGCCTCTTCTGAACTGTTATCTTACTGATTATTTCGATTCGCCTTTTTTCTCAGTAACCTCAGCTCTGATTTCCTGAGCAAGTCCCTTCAATTGCTGCATAACACCGCGAACTCTTGTTCCCGCAGCCTTATTTCCTTTTTCGTAAAATGCTTTAAAATCTCCTTCTGCTTCTGTAACTAGCTGCTTAATTTGTTCGTACTTTTCCATAGACTGGTTTTCGTATTTGTTGTGAAAATAAATTGGTTTAATTAAATCCGGCCGCAAAATAGTATTTTCTAATTAACTCTTAACTATATTTTGCAGTCAAATTCGTTAAATTAAGGGTTCTGACCCCATTTTTACGATAAGTTTAGAGATTTTGGTGCTTTTTTGAGACATATCGATGTCGTCGGGCCACCTATTGATAGTGCTTTATTCATGTTGGCCATTTGACCACCTGCCAAATTTTCCTATTTTTGCAGCTGATACCCCTCGGATATGTTAAACGGAAAAACAATTTATATCGTTGAAGATGATGCTGATGACATGCTCCTTATCTCTGAGGCCGTGCATTCGGCCGATAAGTGTATCAAAATCATCTCTTGCGAAAACGGAGAGGAATTAATTGCAAAGATTGAGCTTACTTCTGCTGATCAACCTTCATTAATATTACTGGACATGAATATGCCGAAGATGAACGGCATTGAAACGCTGAGGTATATCAGGTCAAACGCGGCGTTGGATCATATCCCTGTCGTCATGTTGTCTACGGCTGATAATTTAGACTTAATTGAATCCGCTTACAAGGCAGGCGTTAATACTTTTTATACAAAGCCAGCCAATTATCAAGATCTTAAAAGCATAGCACGTGAGCTGACCTCATTTTTCATAAATGGACAGCAAAAATCAGTAGAGATTGAAGATAGCAGTGACGGAAAATGGTTACGAATTAATAAACCTTGACCGAAGTTTCAGAGAGTCTTTTTCAGACACCGTCATTATTAATTTATTCTGTGTTAAATGGCTGAAAAAGCAAACCATTCAACACAGAATAAAGAAATAGCCGGGGCACGGGTTTAAATATTACTTCACACGTTTTGCAGTTGCATCGAACATACCAAGCAGACTTCCTTTCAAATTGTCCTCATCTACTTTTTTCAGGTTTATCGTAACATCATAACCTTGTGCATTAAATGCAAGGTCTATCAAATCTCCATTTTCATCAACGGTGATAGGCGCTTTTTCAGCAGTTGGCTCCGCCGGGTTCGACATTTGCCCGGTCAGCTTGCCATCTGTTCTTTCCAGATCCACGATCATCTTAGAATCTCCATTGGGGGTACCGATAATGGTTACCTCCCACTTACCGACAAAAAAATCAGCGGGTGCAGCAGTTTGAGAATTACTGTTAAAAACAATACCCAATAGTAAAAACAGCCAGACTAGATTAATTTTTTTCATTATTTCAGTTTTTTAAATTGATTAAGATATTTACCAGTTCAATAACACATGTTAAATTTGACGTAAAAGGAAACTAACGTTCCGTGTTTTCCAAAAGCTTGAATTCTGCGCCTATCACAATCAGCAACGAACGTTCTTCGGCCTTCGGATTTACAAAAACAAGGTACAGATCATGTAGTTTGCCTACCGAATTTGATGGATTTTTCACAGGTACAGTCAGTAACGTTGGTTTGAAGTCCAGCGCCTCCGAAGGTTCCAATACAGCAGATTCTCCAATTAAGGCACCGGTTGGACTATCCATCCGCAATTCAACTTTTCCACCTGCCGCGTTTAGCTGTGCCTTTGGGGCCATTGCCTGTAACTGTAATTCTGAAATAGCATTCAGATCAATTTGTTTCAAAACCATGTAAGAGCCCGGCTTGGAAGCAATCGCAAGATTCATCCCGTTGTTGGAGATCTTCATGATGTTTTCATAGTCGTCAAAGCCGTGCACATCCATTTTTGAATTTCTAAGCGCAAAAGACTGCTCGGATCTGACAGACGGAAGCCCGCTTGCTCCGCCATCCTCGTAAGCCGCTCTGACAATAAAGACTCCTTTCCCCTTGTCTCCCGATGGCACTTTCGCAACATATGTTCCTTTCAAAGGCAATGATTTTTCCTTTGGTTTTTCGTTACCAATATTCAGAATGTACTTGACCATTTCAGAAGCATCCCTGGCAGACAACTGCGGATGCGCCGCCATGGCAGTTTCGCCCCACACTCCGCCACCTCCGGAAATTACTTTTTTAGTCAGTTTTTCCACGGCCGAATTATCACCTTTGTATTTTGCAGATATTTCCCGATAAGCAGGACCAATTGACTTTTTGTCGACACTGTGACAAGCTTTACAATCACTGGCTTCAATAAGTTTTTTCCCATTTGCAAATAAAGCACTGGCATCGGCGGAACGGTGTCCCTGCGCCACGGCGATCTTGTCAAAACCTTCCGCAAGGTAGTCGATGTTAACGGCTACCTGCTCCGGATCGATACCTTTTCCTAATGAGCCGTCTTCTTTGTCATTAACCTTGATGTCATAACTAAATGGCTTATTAGCCGCATAGAATGATTTGTTACTACCAGGCATTTCCAGCGTCAGAACCGGCGGTTCGTTTCCAACAGTAACCTCCATCGACTGCGAACTGATTCCACCTTTTCCATCATTTACTGTTAATGTGGCCTTGTAAACACCTATTTTGGTAAGTATTAAACTTGCGTCTCGTGTATTTACAATTTTCTGAAAACCATTTTTTGATGAAATTTTCCAGGCATATTTCAGCACGTCATCATCTGCATCGGCGGTGCCTTTCGAGCTAAGTTTGAGCGTCATGGGTGCAGCTCCCCCCATTTTGTTGGCACTGATTTGAAGCTGAGGTTTACGGTTTCCTCCGTTATACTCAATCCGGACCAGCCGCGCGTCATTGTTTGCAGAAAACCAGCCTGTACCATATTCAAGCATATACAAATCGCCATTTTCGGCAAATTCCATATCCATTGGATTGGAGAATTTATAACTTGGCATGAAACGCTCCATTGAGGCAAAATCGCCTTTGCCGTCCATCGTCACGGCCATGATCCAACCCCTCATCCAGTCATAAGCGAGCAGTTTGCCGTTGTAATAATCAGGAAAAACACCAGGCGCATTTTTGAATTGGTCGGCATAAAAAACGGGACCTGCCATAGCATTTCTTCCGCCTGATCCTACCAACGGGAATTCCTGGGACGCTGCATAAGGGTACCAGATGAACGCTTTTTGTGCGGGAGGCAACACCCTCAGCCCGGTATTGTTTGGTGAGGTATTGGAAGGTGCGTTTTCATCCCAACGATCCAGTGATTTTTTATTTTTAAAATCATATTTGGTGTACGCTTTATTATCACCAACAAAATGAGGCCAGCCAAAATTACCTGCTTTTCGCGCCTGCCCTACCTCGTCATGACCTGCCGGACCTCTGGCAGAATCTGGTTTAGAAGCATCCGGGCCGACCTCCCCCCAGTATACGTAGTCTGTTTTTTGGTCGATCGAAATACGAAATGGATTTCGATGCCCCATTGTATAAATTTCCGGCTTGGTATCTGGGGTGCCTTTTGGAAAAAGATTTCCGTCCGGGATCGTATAAGTGCCGTCCGCCTGCGGTTTTATACGTATGATTTTCCCACGAAGATCGTTCGTATTCGCAGAAGATTTTTGTGCGTCCCAGGCACTTCTTCCTTCTTGTTCGTCGCTTGGACTAAAACCATTGGAGCCGTGTGGATTAGTATTATCTCCCGTCGAAAGATATAAATTTCCTGCTTTGTCCCACGCAATTGAACCTCCCGTATGGCAGCATTCTTCACGTTGCGTTGCTACATCTAAAAGGACTTTCTTCGATTCCATCACCAGTTCATCACCGCGCAGCTCAAACCTCGCCAACACATTTTTTGGCTCCTCAGGAACGGAATAGTAAAGATATATCCAGTGATTCTGTGCAAATTTCGGATCCTTGTTCAGCCCAAGCAACCCGTCTTCACCCATTGATTCCTTTCCTTGTTTATTTTTATATTTCACGCTAACAGGAATTTTCGCAATGGTTTTCAACTCCTTCGTTTTTGTATTATACAACCGCACCTCTCCTTTACGCTGAATAAATAGAATCCTGCCATCGTTTAAAACGCTCAATTCCATCGGTTCATCCAATTTTTCTTCCAGGATCACTTTTGTGAAACGGTTTTCTTCTGGCCTGGATTTTTTGTAGTCCAACGGTTTCGGAGCATCCCCTCCGGCAGCATAATTTATTCCTGCCAATAGGTGATTCAGGAAAATAGGTTCTGAGAATGTTTCATCCGTATGACCCATTGCTGTGTAAAACGAACGACCGCCATCAAACTCCTGGTACCAGCTAATCGGATGAAAGTCAGGATTCTTCCCTCCTATGTAACTTTTTTCATCAATTTTCAGGACGACATTGATTTTCGGAGAGATGTCTTTAAAGCTGTAAAACTCATCTTTTCGCTCAAACTCATCCGGCATACCTTGTGTGGACCAATGATTTTTTTCAGTTACAATAAATCTGCCGTTTTGCACATTGCTCGGCGTCATAGGATGATCCAGAAAATAAGCGCCTGCCAATTTCCCATACCACGGCCAGCCGTATTCCGTATCCGTAGCGGCATGGATGCCGACGTAACCTCCGCCGGCCTGGATATACCTTTCAAAAGCAATTTGCTGCTCATCATTCAGGATATCGCCAGTGGTATTTAAGAATAATACAGCATTGTACTTTTTAAGATTCTTATCATTAAACTGAGTGGCATCCTCTGTGAAACTTGCCGTAAAGCCCTTCTCAGTTGCCATTTTCGCCAGTGCCTTTTTTCCGGCATCTATCGAAGCATGTCTGAAAGCACCTGTTTTACTAAATACAAGAATATTGACCGAAGGCTTTTGTGCAAAGGAATATTGCGGTAATAAAAACAGGCCCAGGTATATGAGCCTAAAAAGTATAGATTTTACCTGCATCTTGAAGAAGAATTAAGTTATGGATTGTCAAAAGTATCACAAATTTTAATTATTGTCTACAAGCTAGACAATAATTATTTTTATGTTTTAAATTTACATTGTACAATCTTCCATAAAAATATGTTTTGCATTGTCGGACCAGAATAAAAGCTTTTCTTTGACAGGGATTACACTTAGAACAAGATCAGGAAAGAGAGATTCGTAACAACAACAGAAGCGATATAACATGCATAACATAAGTGAACAGGATTTTATTCAGCAACTTTCGATCGATTGCGTAATTTTCGGATATGAGGAAAAAAAACTAAAAGTACTGGTTTCAACACTCAATTTTAACGGAGATTTCCAGGCTCTTCCAGGGGGCTTTGTTTATCAGAACGAAGATATCGACGACGCAGCCAGCAGAACGCTAAGGGAACGTACCGGTATCAGCGAAATTTATCTGGATCAGTTTTATGTTTTTGGAAAAGCGGCCCGGAATAGCCAAATTTTTCTTGATGAATTGATCAGATTGAATCCGCAAATGCTTGTCGACGATAAACAAAATAAAGATCAGTACGACTGGTTCACCAAGCGATTTGTGTCCATAGGCTATTATGCGCTCGTGGATATCAAAAAGGTGATTCCGACAAAAACAGATCTGGATAAGACTATTCAATGGTGTAATGTATACGAATTGCCGGATTTGATTATTGACCATAATGACATTGTCTCCAAAGCACTTGATAGCCTGAGACTTAATCTGGATAAAAAACTTCTGGCATTTAACCTGCTCTCTGAAACCTTTACGATGAAGGATGCCCAGGAACTTTATGAATCCATTTTTAATAAAACATTTGCGCGGAACAACTTTCAGAAGAAAATTCTTGATATGAATGTTTTGGAACGTCTGGAAAAAAAGTATACAGGTGCGGCCAACAAAGCTCCTTTTTTATACAAAATTAAAGATTTGAACGCATCCGGATAAACAGGCATCAATTGCTGCGAAACAGGATAAATTATTCCAAATACCCCGCATGATTTCGTAAACAACCCACGCCGGATTTCGCGGCAAGCCAATAAATTTGGTTTAAATTTTTGTGAAATATGAAAGGGATACCTGTCGTTTTTTTAACGACGATAAGTTTAACCGCCTGACGCCCAAACAAAACCTTGCAATCAATGAACATAGAAAAAACTACCACTTTCGGCACGACAAAATTCGAAAGTGGCTATGCCGATGTTAATGGTATTAAAATGTACTTCGAAGTATATGGGGCGGGATTACCGCTTGTATTGATTCATGGCGGCGGATCCACCATTCAAACTACCTTTGGACGCATGATCCCAAAGCTGGTAACTTTCAGAAAGCTGATCTGTGTGGAATTACAGGCGCACGGGCGTACAAATGACAGAGACACAGAACTAAGTTTTGAACAGGACGCAGACGATGTTTACACACTGCTTAATAATCTGAAAATAGAAAAGGCTGATTTTTTCGGATTTAGCAATGGCGCAAATACGGCTCTCAAGATTGCGATCCGGTATCCTGAAATATGCAGGAAAGTGATTGCCGGATCTATGCTTCTGAAACGGGACGGCACATTTCCGCAATTTTGGGAATTTATGGAAAACGGCACCTTCGATCAAATGCCGCAGCAGTACAAAGATGCCTTCCTTGCGGTCAATCCGGATCGATCCAAACTTATGAATATGTATCAGAAATGCGCGAACAGAATGATCCAATTTAAAGATTTTATCGATGACGACATCAAGTCGATTCAGCCGTACGTTCTTTTGATCAACGGTGACGCTGATGTAGCAACGTCTGAGCATGTTTTAAAAATGTCAAGATTAATAACTCGATGTGATCTGGCTATTATTCCTGGCGGACATGGTGAATACATCGGAGAAATTACTACGATCAGCGGCGACAAAGACACTACATTCGTTGCACCGCTTATCGAAAAATTCCTTCGGGATGATTAGCTTATACTTAAAAGTAGATCGGGTGAAAATAATATTTCATATTTCCCAAATTTCATCAACGTTTCAACACATCAAATTAGCACACACCCATGTGCCTGGCATCATGGTACGCTTCGGAGTCAGGGAAAATGAACCATAATTTTGCTCATACTCTTTCACGGCCGACCGGATTTGTTTCGCTGATATACCGCTGTATTTGATTTGCATAGCTTTGATTTGCGCAGGCCCCAATCGTTTCAGTTTCCAGTATTTTGGATGACTTTCGCCTATCACAGCATGAAAATCTTCGTCCTGGGAATCTTTAATCAACACATCAATATCAATCGATACCTTCGAAAGATCCTCCGACAAATTCCCTTCAATAATCACTTGAATCAATCTTCCGTTCGGATGTTTATAAACTTTAAATCTTTTCATTTTATGGTTTGTTGATTATTTAACCGCTTTCCTTTGCTTATATTTCAAAAAGCGCTCATTGTATTCTTTCAGATCTGCTTCTTTAAAACGTTTCTGTAAATCTTCCGGCAGGTCCAGGCGTTCCTGCATTTTAAGAGACGGTGCCAGTTCAACCAAAGTGTTTTTTCCCTTCGCGTCTTTCAGCAAATCAAAAGCATCGTAGGTATCACCGTTTACCGTGTAAGCTTTAAAGGATAATTTGTGATGATCAACATGTAAGACCTGATAAAGCTGTGTATTTGAAGCCGCTCTGTCCATCCAGTTTTCCAGTCCAAGCTCATACATTTTAGGACCACTGACCGACACAACATAAATCGGACCGTCCGGTTTTTTTCTGCTTTGTCCAAGCGGGATATTGATGCCACGCGCATAGGTATGGTCATGTCCCTGCAAAACAATATCGACATGATATTTTTTGTAAAGAGGCTCCATTCTTTCGCGCCACGTTTTGTTGTCTCTCCCGTCTGCAGTTGAATAAATTGGATGATGATGAAAAACAACCGTCCATCGGTTTGGATTGTTTTTACACGTTTTTTCAAACCAGTCGGCCTGCTTGTCCATGACCTCCGGCCTGTTTATGGCTTCCTGAGAATTAAGCGAGATAAATCTTACGCCTTGATAATCGATAAAATAAGAAGTCTCGGCAAGCCCTTCGGGTCCGTTTTCGGGTAAGGCAAATTGTGGCCTCCAATGTTTGGAAATTACGCCGATCTGGTTGGCATCCTTATAATATTCGTGGTTTCCCGGCGCTGACAAACTAGGAACCATCCCGTTGATCCAGCCACCTGCCTCAAACCATTCACCCCATTCATAATCAACATTGGCGCGGTTTATCAAATCTCCCGCATGAATGATCAGATCGGCTTTCGGAAGCGTCGCGAAAGCACCGCGTATCGTTCTGGACCAAAGAGACCGAATGTCATTTTGGGCATCTCCGAAATACAGAAAAGAAACTGGTTCACTTTTGTCCGAAGCCGTTTTGAAATGAAACCACTCACTCCATTGCGTCCCGTTACCCACGCGGTAGACATACTGAGTGGCCGGTTTCAGATCCGTAAAATCAGCTTCATGATAATTTACCATCTTACCATCGATCGAAACTTGCTGGGTTTTTGCTTTTATTATGCGGGCATTTTTAGGGAAATCCGGTGAAGGGTCTGCTTCATGTATGGCTGCAACACCTTCTGACACGGTCGAATCGGTGCGCCAGTTTACCGCTTGTGATACAGCAGGATTTCCTTTGAAACCTAATATAACACGGTCTGGGAATAAAGACGCAGGGTAGGATTTATTCGCCTGGGCGCGGGCATTTGAAGATAATAAACTTGTTACTAAAAATACGATAAGAAGGGGCTTGAAATATGCTTGCATTTTGAAAAGGTAGCGTTTATAGGTGCAATAATAGACGAATCTAAGTAAGTTCCACCAAAAATCAGATTAACAAAATGTGAAATAAACACACTTTTAGCAAGCGGCAACTCCAATTTACATTTACTCAAATTAATAGAAACGTCCATCGTCTGAACAAAAGCGATTGTTATCAAAATGACATCTTATTCAAAAAATAGTGACATCGTTTTGACGCACATAATACTAGACATGATATCATAAGCCTACTTCTTCCCTGAACGATGGTTTCGATTTCAGGCTAAAAAAAGATTGTGAATTTGATCACCAGCCGCCCCAATACACACCACCCGGTCTGACCCTGACAACAAAGAAAATTTGACCTTTACAACAAAGTAGCGCAACCATTCTTTGTCGAATTTTGCATCATAGTAAATCAATGGCTAAACAACTCCGGGATTATGCTGAATCAGAAACCGGGATCAACTTTCAATTCTAAAATTTAGAACAAAATGAACAACAACGTATTAGTAACAGGCGGAACCGGATTTGTCGGTATCCATACCATTTTACAATTATTACAACAAGGTTATAACGTAAAAACAACACTCCGCTCGTTATCCAAAAAGGAGGTTATACTTCACGCATTGGCAGAAACAGGCATCATCGATTTTACTAATTTATCTTTTTATGAGGCTGAATTAACCGGCGATAAAGGCTGGAAGGAGGCTGTGGCTGACTGTGAATATGTTCTACACATCGCATCGCCATTTCCTGCGCAACAACCAAAAGATGAAAATGAGCTGATTATTCCAGCCAGGGACGGAGCATTGCGTGTTTTGAAAGCGGCCCGGGATGCCGGTGTAAAAAGGGTTGTACTTACCTCCTCTTTCGCAGCCATTGGTTATAGCAAAGATCCCCAAAACCACGTTTTCACCGAAGCCGACTGGACCGACGAACAGGCCCCAATTATGCCCTATATCAAATCAAAAACTATAGCAGAAAAAGCAGCCTGGAATTTTATTGAAACGGAAGGCGGTAATATGGAGCTGGCTGTGATTAACCCGGTGGGTATATTCGGTCCTGTGATGGGTGATATTTCATCAGCTTCGCTGGATATGATCGTGAAAGGAATCATCAGTGGCTCGGCTACTGAAAGTCCGGCTTTTACAGTTGGCGTGGTAGATGTTCGCGATGTCGCCGATCTTCATATCAAGGCAATGTTGCATCCACAGGCTAATGGACAACGCTTCCTGGCAACTTCCGAAGGTTCGTTCAGTTTTTACGATGTGGCGCAGCTTGTTAGGAAAGAACGTCCTGAATTAGCCGCTAATATTGCAGAGATGCAGCCTACGGATGAAAAGTATTATACACAAATGTCAAATCAGAAAGCAGTGGAAACACTTGACTGGCACCCGGCAAGCAAAGAATCTGCGATCCTTGCAAGTGTTGATAGTCTGTATAATTAGTTAAATTCGCAAGCAAAATCAAGCGCTGAAAAGTGAAATTCAACGATATTCAATCCTGCCATCTGGGCCCGGAAATCTCGCCTGAACAGTTTATACCAGAACATTTTTTTCTGTATTTACTGAAAGGTTCGATGAAGGCCTTTGATGGTCACAAAAACTATCAGATGGTTCCTGGCGATTATTGTATTGCCAGGAAAAACCATCTTGTACGTTATACCAAGTATAAAGATAAGGACGAATTTGAGAAGATAATTATTACACTGGACGAGTCGTTTTTAAAAAAATTTTTACACCGACACCCATTTTCCATTGAACCCACAGATCAAAACGACTCATTTCTGTTTGTACCGGAAAACAAACTGATCAAGAATTATATTCTGTCTCTGGAACCTTACTACACCGGGGATTTGCAGCTGGACACGACTTTTGCTGATATAAAAAGAGAAGAATTATTGATGATTTTATTGAAGTCTGACACGGACCTTGCCAACGTATTCTTCAATTTTGGTATTCCGGAAAAAATCGATCTCGAAGCCTATATGAACCGCAACTTCCGTTTTAACATCAACCTGGAACGTTTTGCTTTTTTAACCGGAAGAAGTTTATCTTCCTTCAAACGTGATTTCCAAAAAACTTTTGGGAATAATCCCGGAAACTGGCTGAAAAAGAAAAGACTGGAAGAAGCCTATTTTCAGATAAGCCAGCACAAACAAAGGCCCAGTGATGTTTATCTCGAAGTCGGCTTTGAGGACCTGTCGCATTTTTCATTTGTTTTTAAAAAAGAATTTGGCCGAACCCCATCGGAAGTTCTGCATCCATGACCCAGTTTGAGGTTCATAATCATACAAGATTGCCATTAAGCCAATGTTTGAGATAATCAAATCCCGTTGTTCAAGACTGACTTCTTAAATTTTTATTAAATCTCGAAAAAATATAAATCATCACCATTCGTATATATAGACCGTTTTCGTTCTATTATCTCAGAATTAGTATAAATTAAGCCTTTATAATATTTTACACTTTAGGGATTGGCACGAAAATAGCTAGGGTATGAATACACATGGCTAACTGTTGAGCCATTCCTTTGCGAAGACTCATCCTTGATTTCTTTATTAATTCAAGATCGGCAGGAAAATGTCCTACCTTGTTGTCTCATAACCATATCCGTAAAAATATGTTCTACCCAGAACCGCATCACATCATTGCAATTGGCGCTTCTGCTGGCGGCCTTGATGAACTCAATACATTTTTTGACCACACTCCTTCTGATGGGGTTTCCTATATCATCGTTCAACATTTATCTGCGGAATTTAAGAGTCACATGGTTATACTGCTTTCCAGGCATAGCAAACTTGTGGTGCAGGAAGCAGAGGATGGTATGTTAATCAGGGTAAATCAGGTATATATTATTCCAAATGACAAATTCATGACCGTTCGTGGTCGTAGCCTATATTTAACCGATAAGAAGGACGACCGCGGTCCACACATGACAATAAACACATTTTTCACGTCACTTGCCGCAGATTATGGACCTAAGGCAATTGCGGTGATACTTTCCGGGCTCGGATCTGACGGAACCAATGGGGTTAAAGCTATAAAAAAAGCAGGCGGACTGGTGATTGTCAGGGAACCCGAAGGCACGGAATTCCACAGTATGCCAGCTAACGCGATCGCTACCGGAATGGTGGATTTCATTTTAGAGCCTGAAAAGATGCCTCCTGTGATAGAAGACTATGTGAAAAGGGAGCTGGATTTACTAGCCATCGGAATTCATGATGAGGAGCAGGTAGGTACAATTATTGAGCTTATCAACCACGAATTACCCCTTGATTTTTCGGATTATAAACATTCTACCATTTTAAGAAGAATAAAAAGAAGGGCAGCTTCCAATAACTTTGGCGAGTTGGGTGGTTATATAGAATTTATAAAAGCCAATCCTGGGGAATTGGAAGTACTTGCAAAGGATTTCCTGATCAGTGTGACCGGTTTTTTTCGGGATACGGAATCTTTTAACTTTATTGAAACCAGTGTAATTCCTGCGATCCTCGAGGATTTAGCTCCAAATCAGGAAATACGGATGTGGGTTACCGGATGCGCAACCGGTGAAGAGGCCTATTCAATGGCCATGCTGATTAGTGAACAGCTCGGAGAAAGGATTAATGACCATGTGGTGAAGATTTTTGCTACGGACATAGATAATGACGCTCTGGCTCAGGCTAGTAAAGGTTTGTACAAAGCCAGTACGGTGTCCAAAATATCCGGGCAACGACTAAATACTTTTTTCCAGGCAGAAGGTGAGGATTACAAGATCAGGCCTGGACTTCGTAAAATGGTTATTTTCGCCCAGCATGATCTGGTAAAGAATCCGCCTTATTGTAATATGCATTTTATAAGCTGCCGGAATGTTTTGATTTATATGACGCCAGCACTTCAAAAGAAGATTTACCTTATGCTTCTTTTTGGGCTTAAAAGACATGGTTTTCTGTTTTTAGGTTCAAGTGAAAATCCATTGCCAATTCTGCATAGTCTGAAAGTGGTCAGTAAAAAATTTAAAATCTACAAAAATGAGGAGGCGAACCAAACTGTTAGATTTGAATCATTTTCGCTTCCTGAGGTTTCCTATAAAAAGCGGGCAGATTTGACCCAACCTCAGGACCAAAACCAGAAGGCACCGGACCGGACACTTGGCGATGCTGTCAATGAGACTCTGATGAAGGATTTCGGGCAACTTGTTATCTGCATCGATCAAAATGAGAAGATTCTGAAGTTTTATGGGGACACTACAAAATTCCTGCTTCAGAAAATCATGACTACTGACTTTTGCGAGCTGCTTCCGCCGTCTTTGGCTGTAGCCTACAATGCCATTATCAATAAAGTTGTGCAAAACAAAGAAAGCGCTTCGGTCAAAGGGATTAAAATAAAACAGGGAGAGCAAATTGCCAGCGTGACTTTAACAATCAGCCCGATGATTTACAAAGGCCGCAACAACGGTTTTTTAGTCGTGCGAATTGCTGAGGAAATTAGAGAAGACGCGACTGAAAGTGACCAGCATGTTTTTAACGAAGAAATTTACCTCAACCAGTATACCCAAAGTCTGGAACAGGAAGTGAAAGAAATGAAGGAAAAGCTCGTGGCTTCAAATGAAAAATTGTATTCACTCGATGAGAATATGCAGTCTTTCAATGAAGAACTTCTTTCTGCCAATGAGGAAATGCAAAGTACGAGTGAGGAAATGCAGTCGATAAACGAAGAATTGCATACCATTAATTCGGATTATCAATTAAAAAATAAAGAGCTTTTAGAGCTTAACGATGACTTAAATAACTATTTCAGAAGCAATATCAACGGGCAACTCTTCATTGACGAACAGCTGCGGCTGATCAAATTTTCACCAGGTGCTGTTAAACTAATCAATCTACTTGACAGCGATTTGGGAAGGCCGCTTGGCAATATCTCAACGAATTTCAAGACCGAGACAATCATTGAAGACAGCATGTCGGTATTATCAGATGACACGGTCATCACTAAAGAAATTGAGACGAAGGATGGCAGATGGTTTCAGGTCATGACTATGCCTTATATCAAACAAATCAGCAATAAAACCTCTGGTGCGATCATCACTTTCAATGATATCACTGAACTCAAACAGATTCAGCAGGAACTTGATAAAAAAAATGAGGCATTGCTGCGGATCAATTCAGACCTTGATAATTTTGTCCATACCGCGTCTCATGACTTACTTGATCCACTAAACAGCATTGAAGGAAGTATTTCGCTGATGAATGCTATCGATACCAGCGACCCGGAAATAAAAGAAGTGTTGCCGATCATCAATGGCTCGATCAAAAAATTCCGCTCCCTAATCAGCGAAATAGCGGTCGTCGCTAAAATTGAGAACAATGCGCTTGAAACTGAGCCGGTAGATATAAATGACATGCTGGACAACATTGAATGGAGTCTCACAGAACGTATTAAATCCAATAAAGCAATGATCATACGGGATGTTCAGGTGAATCAGATCATCTTTTCCAAGAAAAATCTTAGAAGTATTCTGTACAACCTGATTGCAAACGGAATTAAATATCGATCTGACAGACAACCAGTTATCTTGGTTAAAATTATGGAAGAAGCAAATCAGACCATCCTATCCATAGAGGATAACGGAATGGGAATAGACCAGCATCATTTGAATACCATTTTTAATAAGTACATCCGCTTGCATACCGATGGCGATGGCAAGGGCATTGGACTATACCTGACCAACAAAATAGTGAACGCATCAGGCGGCAGGGTTGCTGTTGAAAGTGAACCGGATAAGGGCAGTAAATTTACAATCTACCTAAACAAATAACATGTCAAGCCACCCCAGATTTATTATCGTCATTGGTGCATCAGCCGGTGGTTTGAACGCACTTGCCGAAATGGTCCAGTCATTGCCGATTGGACTAGATGCCGCCTATTGTGTTGTCCTACACTTATCCCGAAAAGGGATTGGCGATTTTGTAGTTCACCGGTTAAATAAGGTAACCACACTGAATTGCAGTATGGCAGTAAACGGGGCTGAAATTGAAAAAGGCCATATATACGTAGCCCCACCCAACCACCACCTACTGGTAAAAAATGGTAAAATCCTGCTTGGGTCAGGTCCTCAGGAAAATCGGTTTCGGCCGTCTATTGACGTACTTTTTCGCTCAGCCGCTGTTGCATATACCTCACATGCTGTTGGTATTATATTAAGCGGTATGCTTGACGACGGGACCTCAGGCATGTGGGCAATTAAAAGAAGTGGTGGAATTTGTGTTGTTCAGGACCCGAATCATGCTGAATACCCGGACATGCCCCTTTCTGTGATCAATAATATGGAGGTAGACTACGTGAGTGAGCTTAGCGCAATGGGTGGTTTGGTGAGCCACATAACCAGCCTCGACAGAGGATCAACTATACCAGCACCCCGGGAAGTGATTTTGGAATCACAAATAGCTGAAAAAACCGCAGTAGGTATTGATGATGTTGAGCAAATTGCAGAAAAAAGTGTCTTTGCCTGCCCGGATTGCGGGGGTAATTTGTGGGCAGTAAAAGGTGATATTCTCAACCGGTACCGATGTCACATTGGTCATGCTTACACAGAACGTGATCTGGTTGTCAAACAAGCGGAAACAGCGAGTACCACTTTGTGGGTAGCCCTGCGGATGATGGAAGAACGTAAACATTTACTTCGAAAACTGGAAGTAGACTATGCACTGAAAGGATATACATCCTTGTCTCATGCACAATATGAAAAAAAAGATGAAATGCAGCGGCACATTGACACACTTAAAACGATTCTCGCCGATTTACAAAGTCATGATACCGATATGGCTTATTGAACGGAGATAGGTTTAAGTTAATATTAGATAATCGAAATGTATGCCGCCTGCAACTAGCTGCCACGGATTAGCTAATAACCAACGGACTGATAATGAAATTCAAAAGTTTGATAACAATCATAGTATTCTAACCTACCGCTACTACTTTAACTTCACTTATTCAACGAGCCAAACTCGCTGGCATAAATCCTGACCAATAACAGAAAATAACTGATCATAAGCGGGCCAAAAATAAAACCCCAGAAACCAAACAATTTCAACCCGACAATTAAACCAAGAACAGCAATAACCGGGTGTACATTACCAATTTTTTGAAGCAAAGTAACACGTGCCAGATAATCAACGTTACCTGTCACAACAATACTGTAAATCGCCAGGCCAATGGCTTTTCCACTTTCACCGGATGCATATAAAAAAATGATAAGCGGTATCCATATCAAGGCAGTACCGACAACAGGAAAAAACGCAAAAATGGCCGTAATAAAACCCCACAATAAATAGTCCTGGACACCAAAAATCCAGTATCCAAATATGGCAAACAGACCTTGAATGATGGAAATTAATGGAATACCCAGGGCATTGGCCCGGATCATGTTTTTGGTTTCTACGGCAAGTACTTCAACATTTTCTTCTTTTAGTGGTATAATCCCGGAAATCTTCCGTTCCATTTCAGTGCCATGGGTTAACATGAAAAAGAATAGAAAAAGGATCATTAGCAGATTGCCTGCCACGGATGCAGAACTGTTCAGGAAAGAAGGAATAAAATTCGTAATCAGTTTTTGTATTTCGCCAATGCTCTGGTCAGTCAGAAGATCAAAGCCTGTCCACTGTTTGATCTGAGCAGAAGCAGATTTAAAAACCACGATGATCTGATCAGAATTATTGATTAACACATTGACTTTTGATGAAATTAAATGGATTGCAAACGAGGCGGGCAAACCAATTCCAACGAGAAAGGCAACCAAAAACAGCATCGCAGTTCCCGCTTTGTTCCAATGTTTCCGGATGGTTAAGGAAAGGTACCACTCGCGGCTAAGAATATATAAGGTAAGTGCCCCCAAGAACCCGGGAAGAAAACCATATAGTTCAAATAAAAGCAGTAAACCCAAAGATGTGAGAATGACCAGTAATCCAATTTGTCTGACCTGATTGTTGAAAGTTGGCATCGTTATTGATAATGAATGCACAATAAAATAATAGCTTTTTATCAAGGAACGTCACATCTGTTGGTATATCAACTACAAATATTGAAATCCAGTTACTATTTCTCTACGTGATATGATTTAATTATTCAAAAGGTAATACAAGTTATCCTAAAAAAGTGCCAGGGTTTGTTTAATTTGGACAAAGAAGCTATAAATTTAATTAAGGTGATGTCAAATATGCCCCTCCAGAATACCTCCGGGAAGTCTGAAAAACTTTCTGCAACGGATATAAAAACCGGACTGACCACCGAAGAAGCGGATGCGCGGATTCAGCAGTTTGGCCTCAACGAGTTAGAACAGGTAAAACCGGAAAGTATTTGGTCCATCCTTCTGAGGCAAGTAAACAGTATAATCGTTTATATTCTGGCAGCAGCGGCGATCGTGTCCTTTTTCCTGGGAGATACCATCGAAGGCTTTGCCGTGATCGCGGTTATTCTGATCAATGCAATCACCGGTTTTGTACTTGAATACAACGCGCGTCAATCCATGGAAGCCTTGCGTAAACTGGATACTACGCCGGCCAGGGTGCTGCGCGATAAAAAGATTACTGAAATTCCATCCGACCAGGTAACAATCGGTGATATCCTGTTTTTGGAAGCGGGAGATCTGATACCTGCTGACGCGCTTATCCTGGAAGTCAACCAGCTGAACATTGACGAATCTGCATTAACAGGCGAATCTGTTCCTTCCCAAAAAACTACCGACAAATCCCCCGAAGACGCGCCACTGGGCGACAGGCACGACCGGCTATTTAAGGGAACGGCCATCACCAACGGAAATGCAAAAGCAGTCGTAACCAGTATTGGGCAGGCCACTGAACTGGGCAAGATCGCCACGATGGTGAGCGAGGCAAAACGCACGGCTACACCACTGGAAGCAAAACTGGATTCTTTGGGAAAAGTACTGATCTGGGTCACGCTTGGTATGGCGACGCTATTTTTAATCGTCGGTTTGTTAAGAGGACAAGAAATTAAACAGTTGATAGAAACGGCAGTCGCACTGGCCATTGCGGCTATTCCGGAGGGTATGTCGGTGGTAGCAACGGTTGCGCTGGCTTACGGAATGCTTCGACTGGCTGAGAAAAAAGTGATCGTAAAACGTTTGTCAGCCGTTGAAACTTTGGGCGGTACGAACGTAATTTTTACTGATAAAACCGGGACGCTCACCCAGAATAAAATTGAAGTACATACGCTTCGTGCGGCTGGAAAAGATTTTATTGTCAAAATCGAAACCAAACATGAAGGTGTTCAAAATCTGGCAGTTACGGAGGGCGATCAACAGCTTTTTCACTCGATAGAATTTGAAATGCTAGCCCGGATCGGCGCATTGGTCAATAATGCACAACTGACTTCCAAAAAATCAGATCGGAAAGAACTGGGTGATCCTGTGGAAGTCGCACTACTCTCCTATGCACGTGCCGCCGGCATCGATCTGCATCAGTTGCATAAGGATTACAATCGCCAGGCTGAACAGGCTTTCAGCTCTGATACGCGGATGATGGCAACGCTGGATCAGGTTGGAACTAAATATTTTATTGGTGTAAAAGGAGCCGTTGAAGAAGTTTCTGCACTTTGCCATTGGAACAGTCAGGAAGACCGGGACAAAGAACTCGAAGTGTCTGAGCTCATGGCTGCGGACGGACTTCGGACACTTGCTTTCGCATACCGGGAAACGGAAAACAAACCAGGCGAAAATTTCACAAAAGATGAAAAACTGACGTACGCCGGTCTGATCGGATTTCTGGATCCGCCGCGAAAGGAAGTGATTAAATCGTTAACAGCTTGTCACGAGGCTGGAATCAAGGTCATTATGGTGACTGGAGATCATCCTGCGACATCGCTGAAAATTGCCAAACAGGTCAATCTGGTTGGGGAAGATGAGAAACTGGTACTGACCGGGAAAGACCTTGAATCATTCGATTTTTCATCCGCTGAGGATCAGAAAAAAATGATGGATTGCCATGTTTTTGCAAGGGTAAATCCTGCCCAAAAACTGGATATGATCGATTTTTACCAAAAACAGGGAGACATTGTCGGCATGACCGGCGACGGGGTGAATGATGCGCCCGCGTTAAAAAAATCAGATATAGGCATTGCAATGGGCCTGCGCGGGACAGCCGTTGCGGCGGAAGCTGCGGATATGGTTTTAAAAGATGATTCGTTCGCCTCTATTGTTCATGCGATTGAACAGGGACGTGTCATTTTTGAAAATATCAGAAAGTTTATCGTCTTTCTCTTGTCCTGTAACATGAGTGAGATTTTTGTAGTTACTTTTGCCGGTTTCCTTAATGTGGGAAGTCCACTCCTTCCGCTGCAAATTCTTTTCATAAACATCATTACAGATGTTTTTCCCGCACTCGCACTCGGCGTTGGAAAGGATAATAAAAAATTGATGAAATCTCCGCCAAGAGACCCTAAACAACCGATTCTGGAAATGGCCGACTGGAAACGAATTGTTTTTTACGCCCTGGTTATGACCATTTCCGTACTGGGAGTTTACTGGTATGCCATCAATCAACTGGGATATAGTCCGGAAGAAGGAAATACGATTACATTTTATGCACTTTCTCTGGCACAGCTGCTGCATGTATTTAACATGTACTCAGGCAAGCTTCGTTTTTTTAATAATGAAATTACAAGGAACAAATTTATCTGGATGGCACTTGCATTATGTATTCTGGTCATGTTTGTTACGTACTATGTACCATTTTTCCGCCAAATACTATCGCTTCAAATACTTGACGTTCGGGCACTTGAATTAATTTTAGCTGCCGGGATTATTCCTGTTTTTGTAATACAGAGCGCGCGGATATTTTTCCCGATAAAATAGCGATAGTGCTTTTATGATCTGTGATAGATGTAACTTTTAACAAAAAATCTATAACATTTTACACCTGCCGTTTGCTTTTCTTGACAAGTGAAATTGGCATCCAAAGGACGTTCAGTGATTACCTAAATGGAAGTTGATTGAGGTTCATATTTTTGAAAACTAAATAGGCAACGAGGTGGAAACAGCAAATTACGGTTCTATCCTGACCATCAACGGAGGTTCGTCAAGTATCAAATTTGCCTTTTACGAAGTCCGGGAGGCACTAACGCTAATTCTTTCCGGACAGCTGAGGAATATTGGAAGTCAAAAGACGGCACCGGTATTGACTAACAGCACTTCTGATAATACTGAAACTGTTAAAATCCAGGAAAATACTTTTGAACACGCCATTGGATTTCTGATCGATTGGCTTGAAAACCGGCCTGAATTTTCCGTAGTTTCTGCCATCGGTCACCGAATTGTGCACGGTATGCAACACACAGACACACAGGAAATCACTCCTGAATTACTTGATTATCTCAAAAACATCAGCCCTTACGATCCGGAACATTTGCCAGAGGAAATCAAGCTGATTGAACTTTTCAGCAAAAAACATCCGGATTTAAAACAGATCGTTTGTTTTGATACCTCATTTCATACTGAAATGCCTGCTGTTGCAAAACGGATTCCGATTCCACGTCGATTTATCAAAAAAAATGTTCACCGTTATGGTTTCCACGGCCTCTCCTACGCTTACCTGATGCAGGAGCTTGAAAACCAGGCAGGCAAAAAATCCGCCAACGGAAAAGTGATATTGGCACATCTTGGAAACGGAGCTAGTCTGGCTGCTGTAAAACAGGGAAAAAGTATTGATACCACCATGGGTTTCACTCCAGCCTCCGGCGTAATGATGGGAACCCGCAGCGGCGATCTGGATCCCGGTGTTGCCTGGTATCTGATGCAGTTTAAAAAACTGAGTCCCAAAGAATTCAACCATCTGGTCAATCACGAATCCGGACTTTTGGGTATCTCCGAAACAAGTTCAGATATGCAGGAATTGATTAAATCCGAAGTTGCTGACCACCGTGCAGCCGAAGCGATAGAAATGTTCTGTTATCAGGTAAAAAAATCAATCGGTTCATTTGCCGCTGTGCTGGGCGGTGTTGATACCCTCATTTTCTCGGGAGGTATCGGAGAAAATATTCCTGAAATCCGTAGCCGGATTTGTCTGGATCTAGGCTTTTTAGGCCTTGAACTGGATGAAAAACTGAATCAGAAAAACGAGCAGGTTATTTCAACCGAAACCGGAAAAGTGATAGTACGGGTAATTGCAACCAACGAAGAATTAATGATCGCCCGGCTCGTCAGCCAGGTTTTAAATTACGCCAACAAACGATAAATTATGGAAAATGAAGAAACCGGTCTTGGAGAAAAAACTTTGAAGCCCGAATTGTTACGAAAAATGAACGCCTACTGGCAGGCAGCCAATTATTTGTCCGTAGGCCAGATTTACCTATATGCCAATCCGTTACTCAAAAAACCGCTGACGCTTGAACACATCAAGCCAAGACTTCTCGGTCATTGGGGTACCACGCCCGGACTGAATTTTATTTATGTTCACCTCAACCGTATCATCAAACAATACGATCTGAATATTATTTATGTAGCTGGTCCCGGGCACGGTGGGCCCGGATTAGTTGCCAATACCTATCTGGAAGGCACTTACAGCGAAGTATACCCCAATATCAGCGAGGATGAAAACGGGATACAAAAACTTTTCAAACAGTTTTCATTTCCCGGTGGCATACCCAGTCATGTTGCACCGGAGACGCCAGGATCTATCAATGAAGGAGGAGAGTTGGGTTATTCGCTCGTCCATGCATACGGCGCTGTTTTTGATAATCCATACCTGATCGCAGCCTGTGTGATCGGCGATGGTGAGGCGGAAACCGGTGCACTGGCAACAAGCTGGCATTCCAACAAATTCCTGAATCCTGTGCATGATGGTGCCGTTCTGCCGATCCTGCATTTGAACGGTTATAAAATTGCCAATCCTACTATTTTGGCCCGGATTCCAAAAGAAGAGTTGGAACAGCTTTTCCGTGGATATGGGTATAATCCATATTTCGTGGAAGGTGCAGATCCCGATACGATGCACGAATTGCTTGCTAAAACGCTGGATATCGTGGTGGAAGAAATCCGGCAGATCCAAAGCGACGCACGGGTTTATGGATATAAAAAACGTCCTGTCTGGCCGATGATTATTTTCCGCACGCCCAAAGGCTGGACTGGCCCAAAAGTGGTTGACGGACTGCAAATTGAAGGCACCTGGCGCGCACATCAGGTGCCGCTGGCCGAGCTTTCCGCAAAACCTGAGCATGTGCAAATGCTCGAAACCTGGATGAAAAGTTACAACCCGGAACTGCTTTTTGACGAAAACGGAAAACTGATCGCAGAACTTGCCGAACTGGCTCCCGAAGGCAATAGAAGAATGGGTGCCAATCCGAGTGCCAATGGAGGATCCCTGCTGGTAAACTTAAAAATGCCGGATTTTAAAGATCATGCTGTGGCCGTTACAGCGCCGGGAAATGTTACCGCCGAATCTACCTCGGTTATGGGCGGGTTTCTTCGGGATGTGATGAAAGCAAACTGGAACGAGCGTAATTTCCGAATATTCGGGCCGGATGAAACGGCTTCCAACCGCCTTTCTCATTTGTTTGAGATCACTGAACGAACATCTACCGCCGAAATAATTCCCGGCGAAAACCATCTTTCGCCCGATGGCCGGGTAATGGAAGTATTGAGTGAACACCTTTGTCAGGGGTGGCTGGAAGGTTATTTGTTGACAGGGCGGCACGGGTTGTTTTCTTGTTATGAAGCCTTTATTCACATCGTCGATTCGATGTTTAATCAACATGCGAAATGGTTACAGGTTTCGAGAAATCTGCCGTGGCGTAAACCAATTGCTTCGTTGAATTACCTGCTGACTTCACATGTCTGGCGACAGGATCATAATGGAAACAGTCACCAGGATCCGGGATTTCTGGATGTGGCGTCCAATAAAACGGCTGATATCGTCCGCATTTATTTACCGCCGGATGCCAATACGTTACTTTCCGTCACAGATCATTGTCTGAGAAGCCGGGATTATATCAATGTGATCGTTGCCGGAAAACAGCCTGAAATACAGTGGCTTGATATGGATGCCGCGATCAAACACTGCACAGCTGGTCTGGGAATATGGAAGTGGGCGAGCAATGATGAAGGTTTTGAACCGGATGTGGTGATGGCCTGCGCAGGAGATGTGCCCACGCTCGAAACAATTGCAGCTGTACAGATCCTCAGGGAACAATTACCGGAATTGAAAGTTCGGGTGATTAATGTGGTAGATCTGATGACACTTCAACCGGAAACCGAACACCCGCACGGCTTAAATGACCGGGATTTTGACATTCTTTTCACCAAAGACAAACCCATTATCTTCGCTTTTCATGGATATCCGTTACTGATCCACCGCCTCACCTACCGCCGGACAAATCACAAAAACCTGCACGTGCGTGGTTACAAGGGCGAAGGAACAACGACTACGCCGTTTGACATGGTGGTGCTTAATGATCTGGATCGGTTCCATCTCGTAAGCGATGTCATTGACCGACTGCCAGGTTTGGGTGCGAAAGGCGCCTATACCAAACAATATCTCCGCGACAAGCTGCTCGACCACAAAGCTTACATTAAGATGCACGGCGAGGATATGCCTGAAATTCTCAACTGGAAATGGAATTTGGATTAACTAGGAAATTAATAATTACCAATAAATTTTTCAACAAAACTTCCGACAGGGATCAGCCATAATGCAAGATATTATTGAAGAAAAAACACATCTCATTCACCACTGGTGGATGTTCCTGCTTTCAGGAACCTGCATAATTGTTTTCAGCATTTATGTCGCTATAAACCAGTCCTTGACTTATGACCAGATAAGTATCATTTTCGCAGCTTTGCTTTTTATAACAAGTCTGCTGGAACTTGCTTTTTGTGTACTTAATCGTAAATGCTTCAGCGGCTGGGGCTGGTATCTGACAGGTGCGACGTTAGATTTGATCCTGGCGGTATTATTTTTTACAAATTCGATACTCGCTGCCATTTCATTGCCACTTTTAGCAGGGTTCTGGCTGCTGATCCGAAATGCAGTCATGATCGGAAGGTCGGTTTATGTGAAGAAAAGAGGCCATCCAGAATGGCCCTGGCTGCTGTTTTGGGCCGTAACGGGATCCTTCTTCTCGATCATCAATATCTACAACCCCATCTTTGGAGAAGATCGACGGGTGATCTGGACCGCCGCCGCATTGTTCACGGTTGGTATATTCTACCTGCACTTTGGCTGGTTGGTCCGGAACAGGGTTGGCTGGCTTGATCGGCGGAAGCTGAAGTAATTCGGATATTATTGGCTTAAAATATTCGCTTGTTAATTGTAACAGCACAGAAAAATACCAAACGTCCGAGATTATTTTTGTATGTTTCACTTAGGAGCGGATAGCCTAAAGACAACCCCGACCAAATGGAATATTTAGTAAAAGACCAAAAACTTGAATTGAAATATGAACCTGGCAAAGGTGCCTGGACGTACCATATTCAAATTCCTGACACAAAACATATAGTAGGAAAATGGGGTTCGTTAAAGGTTTCGGGTACAATTGACGAATATAAAATTGAAAGCATAAACTTGTTTACCATAACAGGACAAGACAAATTAATTTCAATAAATGAGAAAATCAGAAAAGCGATAAACAAAAGTGGTGGCGACATTGTTACAGTAACACTTTATCTGCTGCCATTAGCAAATCAGATTACAGGAAAGGAAATTTTAGAGGCTTTCGAAGAATCGGGTGTATTAAAACCATTCAAGAAATTATCAGAAGATGATAGAAAGCAAACTATAGAAAAAATTACTTTTCAGAAATCCGAAGACAAACAAATAAAGATGATTTTGAAATTCGTCGACCAGTTAAGTAAAAATAATGGTTAAGCAGAGTTCCGTCAGTGACATCAGCAAAATCACAACATCAAAAATTTTTAAAAAACTTTTCCAGAAGATTGCGGGGAGCAGGAAAACTTGCAATTCCGCCAGAAGAATATATCGAGCATAATCCGGCCAAGGGACTGTGAAAGGTTTTTAAAATACTATTATACATTTTGTATAATTTTCGTTATCTTCGTATCAGATCTATTGAGAATGAAAGTAAAGATTTTCAGAATTTCTGATAGGCAGACAATTGAGGCGCAAATAATCCAACCCTCTGGATTATCATTACCATCTATAACCGATGGCTGGCGTTTTAACTTTAAAAAACATTCAAAAAGAGCTGGTTTTCAAACCTATATCTTAGTCAAAGAAGCGACCCCGAAAATTATTGAGGGATGTCTCACGTTTCAATTAAGAGAGATTGTTGAACCGTATATGGCATATATTGAAATTGCCCCTCACAACAAAGGCAAAACTAAAATACACGATCATGTTGCAGGATGCCTAATAGCATTTGCATGCAGACTAAGTTTCATTTATGGTTTGGAACATTTCAAGGGCTGGCTAGCGTTCGAGGTTATGGAAGAAAATAAGGAAGACGAATTAAAATTGATGGGTGTTTATTGTGAAAAATACGGAGCATTGAAATGGAGAGACAAAACAATGGTCATAAGTCCCGAGGCTGGTGAACAATTAATCACAAAATTTCTAAACTAACATCATGAAAAACAAGGAAATTGAGGTCACAGAAATTTGGAATGATGATAAAATAAAGTCTTTAAAAGAATTTATCACTTCTCATTCAGAAAAACAATCAAAAGAGCAAAAGTTGAGAAACGAATTGTTGGCTATACAATACAGAATCGAAGATTATATTGAATCCGACCACATTTCTGACAGGTTAAGGGTTTTGGACTTTGTAAAATTATATCTTAAAACATTTAACGTAACTCAAAAAAAACTGGCAGATTTATTTGAAATGAAGGATAGTAATCTTCATAAATACCTGGTTGGAGAAAGAAAATTAAATGCAAACATCGTATTAAAATTGAGCTCATTCTCAAATTTAGATCCGGAGTATTGGTTAAGGGTTGAAGTCAAAAATGAGTTAATCGAGATTAATAAAGAAAAGGAAAAAAGTAACGATTATCGAAAATATGATTATCGTAATTTGTTGATTTCTGCTGAGGGATAGCAAGAGGTATCAATTGTTATATATAGCAACAACCAAGCGCAAAAATCACTAAACAGGTTAGCCAAAAATAAATGAGTTATACACTTATATTTTCTGACAATCTATTATCACACTATACTTCTGATTTCAGACTTTCAAGTGTTACGGATATTCGTGGAATTACTTTATTAATCAAGGAATTAGTTGAGGAATTAGAATCGGGGAAGATTGAGAGCTTAAAAGAAGAAGCAATAAAACCGCGATTTATAAATACCTTTTTCGGAGACATTCTAGGTTTCAATTATGGAAACTCAAACAAGTGGCAATTAAGAGATGAAAAGAAATCAGTTGTTGATGGAACCAAACCAGATGCTGCATTAGGATACTTTTATATTAATGCTAAAAGCGATGATGTCAGAGCCAAATGACAAATCACGACCAGACGACATTTGTTAACTTGCGGTAATAGAAGCACTCATAAATTATTTACTACAATTTGGACACTTGAACCAACAGCAAATTGAGTTGGTAAAAAGTTAGGCATAGGCTACTGAACTGAAAAAAGACAACTACTTTTCCGAGGCGGGAAAAATCCCCAGGGAAGTGGCATTTTTGGTGGAAGGCATTTTCAGGGTTTGTTATTACAACAGCAAAGGCGAAGAAATTACAAAATATTTTATTGACGACAATAATTTGGTACTGGATCTCAACAGCTACAATCAAAATATTCCGTCTTCTGAATATTTACAGGCCGTAACAGGTTGCAGGCTTTTGATTTTTACGAAAGAAATATTGCAGGAATTTTCTCTGACTATTATTGGCTGGGATAATATCATCAATCAAATCACGACGAAGGCATTGGTGGAAAAGGTAAATAAAATCAGCCCCATACCGGCTGAGGATGCAACCGTTCTATGCCTGTCTTTTCTTGAAAAATTTCCTACACTTGCCAACCGGATTCCCTTGTCGTATATGGCTCGCTATTTGGGCATTACACAATCTTCGTTAAGCAGAATCAGGAAAAATATAAGCATCTGATTTGTTTTTTGCCAAATGGCAAATACAGCCCAAAATCTCATTCTAAGCTTTGTACTTCACAATTCAAACGAATAGAAAATGAAGACTGCATTGATCACCGGAGCAAACAAAAGTATTGGATACGAAACCGCAAAACGACTTTCTAAAAACGGTTTCTTTGTTTATTTAGGAATACGGGATATGAAAAACGGTCAAAACGCAATTGAGAAATTAATAAGCGAAGGCTACGAAATTCTGGAAGTTGTTCAAATGGACATAGCAGATTTAAATTCAATTCTTCAAGCAAAAGACAAGATTGAAAAACAAAGTGAGCATTTAGATGTTTTGATCAACAATGAAGGTATCGGCAGGCATTGCCGCAAAATACCTCAAATGCGGACATTGACGACATCCATAAAACGTTTGACACCAATTTTTTTGGTACGATCAATGTCGTTCAAACTTTTCTCGATTTGCTGAGAAAATCAGATAGTCCACGAATTTTCAATGTCACCTCTGGATTGTCTTCGCTGACTTAGCAAAGTGCCCCTGACTGGGAATTTGATGCTTAAAAAGGCGCTTCTTACGGTCCATCAAAAATAGTGCTAAACGCCTATACCATACCGTTGGCGAATGAATTAAAAGATTCCGCTTTCAAGATTAATGTTGTTAATCCTGGTTTCACTGCTACGGATTTTAACCAACACAGAGGTAAAGGAAGTATTGAAGACGCCGTAGATTTTATAGCTAAATATGCATTATTAGACGCGGATGGTGAGACATGGAAATTTTTCAGTAAAGAAATTAAGGAAGAAGGCAATCAAAGTCAGTGGTAATTTCAATAACACGATAAAAAGCGGTTTGAAACATTTTACTGCTGCAAGTGGGGCGACATTTAAAAATATCCTGCTTGCAGCAATATGTGCTCATTTTTTAAAATGATTTTGGCATGATGAAAATGCATAGCGTCAATATCAGATAATACCGATTCCTTTAATTAATCAGGCTTTTTCATTAAATTCCCCATCAAAATTCCACCGTTCCAAACCGCTGGCTGTGAGTATACTGCGAAACGCCAAAAACCAGGAAATAATTAATGATAGAAAATCTGCCAGCATACATTCCACTGACTTTTGGCTTGACAACAGTTGCGACTTTATTCCTTTTTATTTGGACAATTAGAAACTCAAATTCTGAACTGACACGAAAAAAAGCAATGCCAATTTTTATCGGTTTGACAATTTGGTTGACAATTCAAGCGGTTTTGACTTTAAAAAATGTTTACAACTCTGACATAAACACTATTCCACCCAAAATTATATTGACAGGAATTCTGCCAACAATTTTGACAATTATTTTATTATTCGCAACCTCAAAAGGCAGACAATTTATTGACAGTTTACCACTTAAAAATTTGACTTACTTAAACATTGTGAGATTACCAGTAGAGATAATTTTGTTTTGGCTTTTTCTCAACAAAGCAATTCCAGAACTGATGACTTTTGAAGGGCGCAACTTTGACATTCTTGCTGGAATTTCTGCGCCACTTATTGCGTACTTTGGACTGACAAAAACAAAACTGAGCCGAAAAAGAATTTTACTATGGAATTTTATTTGCCTTGGACTTTTAGCAAATATTGTTGTGAACGCTTTATTTTCGGCTCCTTCACCAATTCAAAAATTTGCTTTTGACCAACCGAATATTGCAATATTGAATTTTCCATTCAGTTGGTTGCCGACATTTATTGTTCCAATTGTTTTATTTGGACATTTAACATCAATCAGACAATTATTAAAATAGAAAATAAAACGAACGAAAAAACAATGAGCGGCCAACAGAAATTTGGCAAAAAAGCGGGCTCGGTGCTTAAATGAAGCTTTGTACTTCGAATCAAATTAAGCACTGTTTTTTTCAGAACGCTTTTACAAATTCATTTGGCCAGCCCTCAAAGAAGACAAAAAGAAATGAAGGTTTTAATAATTATGAGTGGCGACTGAAAAACGTTCAAATTGTTCATTACGTTTTTGACAGGTTTGGACCCGCAGAACATATGAGAATTAAAAAGCTAAAATGGTAACCAAACTAAACTGACCATTCAACGTGGATGAATAAGCCCGAATCGCTATCAACCGCTATGCGTCAGGCGGGCTGAAGGTCAAAATTCAACAGTAGTTTTCAATTGAAATTTAGTAATTACATCAGCTTTTGTGCTTCTATTTCCCGCCATTACGCAAAGCCCAAAACCATTACCAAACACGTTAAAACTCATCGTTAAGACAGAAAACCAGATTCCATTGATGAATGACAATTACTTAAAGTCTGAGCTTTATAATTCCATTAAAAACAACGAACAAATTTTTGATTTTATTCAGGATAATTGTTTGGATGGGCTTTGGTATTGGGATTTGGAAAAACCCGAAAACGAGTGGATGAACCCTCGATTCTGGCACACCTTAGGTTACCACCCGAATGAAATGCCTCATTCGCCAAGTGCGTGGCAACACATTATTAATCAAAACGATTTACAAGTTGCCATGGATAATTTTCAAAAACATTTGGCTGAAGACATCCATCCATACGACCAAATCGTCAGGTATCGGCACAAAGAAGGATACACCGTCTGGATCAGATGCAAAGGGAAAGTCATGCGAGACGAACAAGGCAAACCAACGCGTATGCTGGGCGTACATAGTGACATTACAGATTTCAAGAAAAAAGAAATACGATACAGATCGTTAATAGAAGGAACCAATGTGGGTACCTGGGAATGGAATGTGCAAACGGGTCAAACGTTATTTAACGAGCGTTGGGCGAATATAGTGGGATATACCCTTGCCGAGTTGGAACCAATAAGTATAGAAACCTGGATAAAATTAGCTCACCCGGATGATTTAGCGGAATCCGGCAGACGATTAAATGAGTGCTTCGAAAAAAAGACTGAGTATTACGATTTTGAAGCTCGTATGAGACACAAAGACGGGCAATGGGTTTGGGTGTTTGATCGCGGTAAAGTATTTGAATGGACAGAAGATGGCAAACCATTGATGATGTATGGAACCCACCAGGATATTAACGAGCGAAAGAAAAAAGAAGAAGAACTCAGAATTAGCGAGGAAGCTTTTAGAGGAAATTTTGAGAATGCCGCCATCGGCATGGCGCTGTTAGATTCAGATGGCAAATGGCTTAAAACAAACAAAAAACTTAGCGACATTGTAGGCTATTCCGAAGAGGAGTTATCAAAACTCACTTTTCAAGATATTACTCATCCCGAAGATTTGGACGAAGACCTAAACCTTCTGCAAGAATTAGTGCAGGAGAAAAGAAGCCATTATCAATTAGAGAAACGATACTATCACAAACTTGGCCATATTGTTCACATTTTTCTGGCCGTATCAATGGTGAAAAATAAAGAGGGTGAGGTGCTCTATTTTATTTCTCAAATTATTGACATTTCGGCATCAAAAAAGACAGAGCATGAAATTAAATCGTTGCTGACTATCACCAACGAGCAAAATGCAAGGCTGCGAAATTTTGCCTACATTGTATCGCACAATTTAAGATCACACAGTGGCGGAATCTCAGGCATATTAGATATACTTAAACTTGAATATCCGGACCTAGCAAGCAACGAATTGGTTGTGCTGGCCACACAGGGTGCGGCGAATTTACTACAGACAGTGAAAGATTTAACCGAGGTGGTTCAGGTCAATATAACCGAGGCAAAGGTTTCAAAAATTAATTTGTATGATGTTATCCAAAAAAATATTGAAAGCCTCAATATGCAGATAACACAGGCTGGGATTGATATAAATAACAAAATAGATTGGCAAATAGATGTTAAGGGCGTACCAGCGTATGTTGATAGTATTGTACTTAATTTATTATCGAATGCCATAAAATACCGAAGCGATGAAAGAAAAAGTTACCTGAATATTGATGTAAAAATTACAGAATCTGAGGTAACTATTTTATTTGAAGACAATGGACTGGGTATCGACCTCCAACGAAATGGCGATAAATTGTTCGGAATGTATCAAACCTTTCACCAGCATGAAGACTCAAGAGGCGTGGGACTGTTTTTAACCAAAAATCAAATTGAGAGTATGGGTGGCAAAATAGAAGTACGTAGCGAGGAAAATGTTGGAACTACGTTTTCAATTACATTACCGGTTTGAAAATTAAAAAAGCATTTGTTTTCAGCAAAAAAGAATCTTGATACTTACCGGCCTTGTTGAAAAAAATTGGTTTGTAAAAATGGAAAGATGTATAGGACACATCCTACGGACAAGAAAAAAAGGATTGGGTTGTATCCATTATCAAGCAATCCAATTTAAATCAGATCGGAAGGTACGAGTTCAGACGCCGGGTATCGAACATTTTCCACGATTTACAAATACAAGTTTCTAAACACAAAAGCGACATCCGGAATCCATGGAACCGGCGCCGGAATGGTGGCATATGCTAAAAGTTCAGTGCCAATTTCGACCAGACCGAACCACATATTAATTTCAAAGAAGAACCTGACATGGGCTACTAATAGGAGAAAATATCCTGACTAGTCTATTAATTCTGATCCTCATTTTCGTTATGAATCCCCTCGATTAGGTTACTTCTGCTTTTGAGTTGTTGCTGAACTTTGCATCAAGGAAATAAATCAGAAATATGAACATCGTAATCACAGGTTCCTTGGGGAACATTGGAAAACCGCTTACAGCAGAACTGGTCCAAAAAGGACATGTTATAACGGTTATCAGCAGTAAAACCGAAAGACAAAAAGACATTGAAGCGTTAGGAGCCAAAGCATCCATCGGATCGATGAAGGATGCGGATTTCCTTACCAAAACGTTTACCGGAGCAGATATCGTCTACCTTATGGAAGCCTGGGAAGGCATCGGCAGCATCTTCGACAAAGACATTGATTTCATGGCCGGGTTTCATGAAATTGCCCATAACTATAAAAAAGCAGTTATAGCTTCCGGCGTAAAAAATATTGTCCATTTAAGCAGTGTGGGCGCGCATAGCGCAACCGGATATGGATCACTTTCGGCTCATTATGACGTTGAAAATATCCTGAAACAGCTTCCCGATGACGTTTCCATCAAATTCATGCGCCCCGTTGGTTTCTACACCAATTTATTCAGGTCACTGAAAACCATTCAAGAAAAGGGTGCCATTATCTCTAATTACGGTGGTGATAAAAAAGAGCCGTGGGTTTCTCCGTTGGATATTGCATCTGTAATAATTGAAGAAATGGAATTGCCTTTTCAGGGCAGAACGGTTCGTTACATAGCGAGCGATGAAGCCTCGCCGAATGAGATTGCCAAAATTTTAGGAGAAGCGATCGGGAAACCGGATCTGAAATGGGTGGAAATTTCTGATGAACAGATGTTGGATGGAATGTTGGCGATGGGTGTGAATCCGAAAATTGCCAGCGGCATGGTCGAAATGCAGGCAAGTCAGCGCAGTGGTTTATTATTTGAAGACTTTTATCGCCATAAACCTACGTTTGGCAAAACAAAACTTACCGATTTTGTAAAACAGTTTGCTCTGGTTTATAACAATTAATAAATGAAAAAATGAAAAACGTATTGATTACAGGAGCGAATAAGAGTATCGGTTACGAAACAGCAAGGCAACTTTTGCAAAACGGATACTTTGTTTTTTTAGGAAGCAGAAATTTTGATAATGGTTTGGAAGCGGTAGAAAAGTTAAAAGCTGAAGGTTTATCCAATGTGGAAGCCATACAACTTGATGTAACTGATGATGAATCTATAAAAACAGCTCGTGTTGAAATTGGTAAAAGAACAGAAGCTTTGGACGCGCTGATCAATAATGCCGGCATCAACGGTGGCTGGCCACAAGCTGCTCTGGAAGCAAGTATTGACCAGTTTAAACAGGTATTTGAAACCAACGTGTATGGTGTAGCGCGAGTTACACAGGCATTTATTGATATGTTAAGAAAATCGCCGCAACCACGTATCGTCAATGTTTCTTCCAGTGACTGCTCGCTCACCTTGCACTGCGACCCTACCTGGAAATATTATACGCACAAGGCCGCAGTTTACCCTGCATCAAAAGCAGCGCTGAACATGTATACCATCAACCTGGCCTACGAATTAAAAGACACAAAGTTTAAGGTAAATGCTGTTTGTCCTGGCTTTGTGGCAACCGATTTTAATGGTCATCGCGGGACAGGGACGGTTCAGGAAGCAGGTTCACGCATTGCTAAATATGCCATGATCGGAGAAGACGGACCGACAGGGAAATTTATCAGCGAAGAACATAACCCCGAAACAGGAGAATGTCCCTGGTAAATCGTAAACTTGCATGATGAAAAAAGAAGAAAATTCGTTTTATAAATTCGAATCTTTAACAGATTTCCATCGGGTGTTCGGGCTGCCAAAGCCCCTGCACCCGATGATAAGTTTCGTTGATTTGAAGGACATGATAATTCCGGAAAATGTATTGCCCGGCTCAATTATATTGAATTTTTATAAAATTGCTTACAAGACAAATACTTGCGGGAAAGCAAAATACGGGCAAAACTATTATGATTTTGGAGAAGGTGGTTTGGTTTTCACTTCCCCAAATCAAATTTTCGAAAGCCCCGGCAGTAACCAGGCGAGTGGTAATTTGTTACTTATTCATCCTGATTTCTTTTTGTCTTACCCTCTGGCGAAGAAAATTAAGGAATACGGCTTTTTCTCTTATGCTGCAAATGAAGCATTGTATTTATCAGAAAAAGAAAAAACTACCATTTTATCCATTTTCGCGATACTCGATGATGAGTTAAACAGCAGAATAGACGATTTTAGTCAGGATGTCATCATTTCGCAGATTGAGTTATTATTGAATTATGGAAATCGTTTTTACAAACGCCAGTTCATAACAAGGAAAGCCGTTAATAACGACTTGATACAAAAATTCGAGGAGATTTTAAGCGAATATTTCAGCAACGAAAAATCGATGATGTCAGGAATCCCTACGGTTCAAAATCTATCGGAACAATTACACATATCGCCAAGTTATCTAAGCGATCTGCTGCGTTCGTTTACGGGACAAAATGCGCAGCAACATATTCACAATAAACTTATTGAAACAGCAAAGGAAAAACTATCTGCTTCCAATCTATCAGTTTCAGAAATTGCTTATCAATTGGGTTTTGAGTTCCCACAATCATTTAGCCGGTTATTTAAAACAAAAACCAAACTTTCTCCGCTGGAATTCAGACAGACATTTAACTGATGAAAAGCAAACAGACAATCATTATCGTCAACAGTGGTTTTTGACAATTGATACTTTGAAGAAAACCCAGACGACTGGAAAGTGAACTTACTTCGTAAAAACTGGTATGATTTAGTTTAAAACACTATACAGGACACAGTCATGAAATATGCTATGAAAATAATTTTTTTGATCAGGCTCACTTCATAAAAGATTTCAGGCAGTTTACCGGCGACACGCCCGAAAATTTCAAACGCTTCTTGTAAAAAACGATTTTTTACAATGACAGGTATTTTAGCATTTCCATCTTTGTAGCGTAATCTAAAAGCGAAGACAGTGAAAATGAATCTATCATTCCTCAATCATTTTGACAGTTTTACGCATCTTGATTGCTTGTAATTCAATAATCGATTAAAAGTTAAAACAGAGAAAAATGTTTACAGCAGAACAAATCCAAGCCGCTCACAGCAAAGTAAAATCCGGCGCTGAATTCCCGTCTTACGTCAAAGAAATCAAGGAATTAGGTGTGACACATTATGAAGCCTACGTAACAGACGGACACATTGACTATCACGGCGCCAATGATCATACCGCAAAGGTACCCGCGAAATATGACCCCTTAATGATTGCTGACAACTCCAATGGCGAAGAATTCAAATTGGAGCTGGTTGCGCATCAGCAAGGAAAAACCGATTTCCTGACTTTCATTAAAATGTGTGCAAATTATGGCATTGAAAAATGGGCAATCCGTATGGATAAAATGACTTGTACTTATTACGACAAATCCGGCAATGAAATTCTGGTTGAACAGATTCCGCAATAAAAACTGAAACGATAACTTTTCGCAATGCAGAGGCCGGGGTGCAGACTTTGGTCTCTTTTCATTTAAATTTATAAAGTTCATAGTTGAACTTAGGCCTCGGCTTCCAAAAAGCATAAGTTCCGATTCTAAATCAAAACACGGACAAGACTGGAGACATTTAGGTATTATCTAAATAATTGTTATTTTTAGTTTCAAACCTTCAACAATGGAAATATGGAAAACAAAAATGTACTAACCTTTACATTTACAATTGTAGCAATCATCCTGGGCGTCGTTTTGTTTAAACAGTTCGACTTTGAAAGCCTGAAATTTAAGAATACAGGATTGGCCGTCATTTACATCATCACTTTTTTGTTCGCGATTTATTTTCTTGTGAAAAACCCGCGAAAACGCGTTGAGAAGTAAAACCGTTATTCATAGGAAGTAAAACCGTTATTCATAGGGAGATTAAAAATGAATAGAATTCCTGTAAGACAAATTAAAGATCCTGATTTTTTTGAGCGGTTTAATATTCGGGACATTGGGACTGTACTTTCAGGAAAAGATATGGTGCAGGAACTTCACAGGCATAATTTCTTTTTTGTTCTGGCTATAAAAAAAGGAACAGGTGAACATATTATTGACTTCACAGCATACCCAATCAGCGATTACGCTGTATTTTTTCTGCGACCCGGACAGGTTCATCAGCTTATTTTGACTCAGGATAGTACCGGTTATTTAATGGAATTTAACACCGATTTTTGTTCACCACGTGAAGATGCAGAATACCAGGTATTGCGAAAGGTAAGCAACAAAAATTTTTGTCAGCTAAACTCCGACAGATTTAAAAAAGTGTTTGCTGTGCTGGATTATATTTTTCAGGAATACACCGAAAAGCAGGAACGATATGAGGAAGTCATTAAAGCGAACCTGAAAATATTGTTAATTGAACTTTCCAGACAAAGTAAAAATCCGGACAAGGTTTCGACTAGCAGTTATTTGTATGCGCAGGAGCGGCTTGACGAATTTTTAGACCTGCTGGGCAGGCACATTACTTGCAGTAAACAGGTCACCCAATATGCAGAAATGCTGCACATTACTTCCTATCAGCTTAACGCAATTACCAAAGAAACTTTGGGCAAAACCTGTTCGCAACTTATCAATGAACAGGTTGTACTTGAAGCCAAACGCCATCTTCTGGCTACATCCAGTTTGGTATCTCAGATTGCTTATGATTTGGGTTACGAAGACGTTTCTTACTTTATCAGATTTTTCAAAAAACATACCGGCAGTTCGCCGGAAGCATTCAGACAGAAATTTAAATAAGTCCTGCCCAACTTCATTTCTGTCCTATCATCCCCAAAACCATTGGTAATACTTTTGTTGAACAATCAAATTAAACACGCAGCAAAATGAAAATTATCATCGTAGGTGCGTCTGGCACAATGGGAAAATACCTGGCAAGCGCCTTTGAAAATGAACATGAAGTGATCAGAGTAGCTTCAAAAAGCGGCGACTATCAGGTAGATATCACCTCCCCCGCAGCAATTGAGAGATTCTTCAAAGAAGTGGGTGATTTTGACGCACTTATATCAACAGCCGGCCCCACCTATGTAGGGCCCTGGCAGCATTTGACTGATAAAGAATTCAGAAAAGGTGTTGAGGGGAAAATGATGGGACAAATCAATTTGGTATTGATCGGTCAGCATTATACTAAACCTAAGGGCTCGTTTACTTTAATTTCAGGAGCTTTAACGCACGACCCGCAATTGAATTTCGCGAACGCATCAGCTGCCAATGGAGCCGTAGAAGGTTTTGTTCGTGCCGCTGCCATTGAATTGGAAAATGGAATTCGCATTAATGCCGTGAGCCCTACCGTTATCGAGGATTCACCACAATACTTCCCCTATTTCCCCGGTGAGATTCCTGTAACGATGAAGCAACTGGAATATGGTTTCCGAAAAAGTGTTTTTGGTGCGAATACCGGAGAGATTATTAAGCCCTATTAACCGTTTATAATCTGGCAGCAAATGAAATTAAAGATAAAATTCTTCGCCTCCTTAAAAATATGGGTAGTTATCTATCCTGCTATCACATTGTTCCTTTATTCATTTGGAAATGCATTATCTGTTTTTCCATTGTATGTAAGAACGCTGATTCTGACCTTCACATTGGTTCCTTTTATGGTATTCATCGGCGTTCCGTTCGTAGATTTTTTTATCAATAACTTTTATCCAAGTAACCCGAAAAAGTGAAATCCTAGCCAAAAACGAGATAGTTTCATCAATGTACTGAGACTGACTAGCATAAGCGCAACACTATTAATTTTATTTATCTTTGGTGTAAGCACCAGCTTGGTCAGCCTTGACTATTAAACTCGGAAAGTTAATGCGCTGATAATCAGATAAAAGCACACTAAAAAATGAAAATAGAAAATATCAGACCATTTAATGGAGAACATTGTGAAACGACGGCAACCGGAACTTTGTTGAAGCAACTTGATATTGAGCTTTCTGAACCCATGTTATTTGGTCTGGGTGAAGGGCTGGGATTTATTTATTGGAACATGAAATCGATGGACTTTCCTTTCATCGGCGGGCGTGTAAAACCAGACATTTTAACGGCAAATATTGCAAAAAATTTAAATCTTGAGTTGACGGTAAAAGAAACATCATCAACTCAAAAAGCCTGGGAAGACGTAAAAAAACTGATTGACAACGGACAAATCGTTGGTCTTAAACTGGACTGTTTCCACCTGGAATATTTTTCGAAACCCTTTCATTTCGCAGGACATTATGCTGCTCTTTACGGCTACGACAATGAAATGGCTTATTTGGTAGACACCAAACAGCAAGGCGGACAAGTAAAAACAAGTTTGTCAAGTTTAGCATTGGCAAGAGCGGAAAAAGGTCCGATGTCATCCAAGAATTTGTTTTACACCCTGCAGAAGACCAAAGAAAAATCTGATTTAAAAACTGCAATTCTAACTGCAATCAGGAACAATGCTGCCGATTATATAAATCCACCCATAACCAATATTGGCTACAAAGGAATTTTAAAGGCAAGTTCAGAAATAATCAAATGGTTTAAGGAAAGTGAGGACATTGAAAACGACTTTAAAACATCGGCCATGCTGATGGAAAAAGCGGGTACTGGCGGAGCATTATTCAGAAATTTATACAGGGACTTTTTGGAGGAAAGTTACGGCTTGTGTAAACTTGAAAAACTCAAAAAAGGACATGAAGCATTTGTAGAAATTGCACAACTGTGGACTTCGGTTTCCCAGCTATTTGAAAAAACAAGCCAAACCAAAAATGTTACGTATATTCAGCTGGCGTCGGACATTTTGAAAACCATTTCCGCCAAAGAAAAAAAGACCATGGAATTATTGGCGACGATTTAAACCCGAACCACTTCCAACAATTTCCTCTAAACAAACCCCACGAATGAATAAAAATCTATTTCTGATTGTTCTGGCGATCTTATTACCGTATTATGGATGTAAGGGACAGAATAAAAAAGAATTTAAGCCAACCACAATTTCACATCAAATTGATACACTACTAATACCTGAAATTGGTGGAATAAAACAGGTAGTAGAAATAAAAACCGATGATGATAAGAAACCTGTACTTCTCATTTTGGCAGGTGGACCGGGAAGCTCCATGATGAATAATGCGGAATCTTATTCAAATATTTTAAAGAAAAAATTTACGATTGTTCAATGGGATCAACGGGATGCCGGAAAAACGCTGAAATTAAACCCATCGCCAACCAAATCTTCGGTGGCGCAAATGGAAAAGGACACCTATTAAGTTATACGTTTTGTTATCAAGGAGTTAAACCAGGAAAAAGTATATTTATTAGGCAGTTCCTGGGGAAACGTTCTGGGCTTTTACATTGAAGAAAAACATCCTGAACTTTTGTATTCCTATTTTGCTGTAAATCCTGTCGTCAGTCAGCTGGCTAGCGAGGAAGAGCTGCTCAAAACTTTAAAAGTTCACTTCAAAGAAAACGCCATTGCCAGTCAGGAATTGGCGGGCGTAAATATTCCTTTTAGATCAGACGAGGACTTATTCTATTTAAGAAAATGGCTATTTTATAAAGAGGGAAAAGAATATGTAACAAGCGACGATTTCAAAACCGGTTTTCTTCAATGGTCAAAAACCTGGTCGCCTGTCTGGAATGAAGTAATGAATATTGACCTACCCAAAACTTTAAAAAAAGTAAACTGTCCAATTTATTTCTTCGTTGGCCAAAACGATATTCAGACATCTACTAAAATCACAAAAGAATATTTTAAGGGCTTGACAGCGCCTAAGAAAAATCTGTTTTTATTTGAAAAGTCCGGACATCAGATTCACAAGGATGAACCGGAGCAGTTTCAAAATACAATCATCAAAATATTGGATATAGCTGAGTCTATGAAGTAACACTTACCGTTGCGGACAATTTCTTAAAATTGCTGATCTATATCGTATCCTTTAAATTTTCAAAACTTGTGGTTTTACGGTAATTGTTATAGCTTCGGTGTTTTGTGCTTGATCTCTGTTTCTATCTTCAACAAAATGTTAGAAGTAACCAATATAAACAGATAACAAATTGCCGGCCGGCTACAAAACGCCACTAAGACTACTCACGAATCAAAATTTTGATCATGAACAAAAAAGGACCAATCGTCATTATTGAAGACGATTCCGACGACCAGCTAATTTTGACGGAGATTTTCTTGGAACTTCCCTATGAGAATGAACTCGTATTCTTTGATGACGGAGTACAGGCCCTGAATTATTTAACTGATACTGAGATCGAACCCTTTCTCGTGCTTTCGGACATCAATATGCCCAAGCTGAACGGGATGGAATTACGGGATAAAATACACAACAACGAAGACCTCAGATTAAAATCGATCCCCTATCTTTTTTTTACAACCTCAGCGGAACAAAAACACGTCATCGACGCTTATTCAAGATCTATTCAAGGATTTTTTGTTAAGCCGAGTAATTACGACAAACTAAAACAAATTATGGTGAAGATTGTTGAATACTGGCAGGACTGTGAATCTCCAAACTATATTAAAAATGCTCAGCAATAGCCGATTCCATAAAGCTGATGACGATAAAATAATACAACTAATTAAAAAAAAAGAGCATAGGAAAGATTTATGACACTCCTATGCGCTTTCAGTTATAAATTTCACTTCGTAATGATATCTATTTCTGCATAACCGGTATTTCCCCCGGAAGTTTTCAATGCACGTAATTTGATGTAACGTCCTGCAGTCAGATCGAAATTTTTGATCTGCCAGAATGGGTTGTTTATGATATTTGAAAATTCTCCGGAGCTCACCATTTTCCAGTTGTCCAGATCGTTGGATACATAGAACTCATAATGTGTAATCACACCACCGCTTCTGTCGCCCGGAAAATAGCGGAATCCGGTCAATGATTGCATTTTCCCCAAATCGATCACCAGATCATCCGGCGACGGAGCATCCTTATCACGATACCAGGATGTATTGACATCTCCATCGATAATCACTGACTTTGCATTACCAGGGCTGACGATTTTCCAATCTTTTCTGGCTATGTCGTAAATCTCCTCCGTCACGTCACTGCTTTTTTTATTGACAACGTCATAAGCAATTGCCCGGACTGTGACCTTGTTCCCGTCCGTATCCACCGGACCAGCATATTTTTTTGAAGATGTTGTTGGCTTTGATCCGTCAATCGAATAGTAAAGTTCCGATTCTTTGTCTCCGGCTGTGATATGCACAGTTCCGGATTTATCTCGAATAATCGTTGGCGGTACCAGAATTTGTGGCGCGTGATATACCCCAATCCCGGAAATCAAGGGAGAAGCCTTGGCGTCAGTAATGGTAAAACGAAGCTGGGTAGCTTTCACGGTTGGGAAAGTAATGATCCGCCTGTAACCAATGGTTGTGGTACCAGGGCGGTCCGGAGATACCAGCTGATCTTTCAATTCTTTCCACTGACCATCAACCATAGCTTCAATTTTAAAAGCCTTCACCCGTTGCCCAAGACGGATATATTCTTCCGCTGTAAACCGGTTGAAACTAGTCGGTTTTCCGAAATCAAGTGTTAATCCCGCCGATTTTACCTGATCATCCGTAGACCAGAAACTTTCCGTAGTGCCATCAAGCACATTCTCAGGTGCAAATTTCTTATCCTTACCACGAGAGTTCGTTGCCGAAACTTTTGCCTTCTCAGCAAGATTTACCGCAAATACTTCCTTAACCGCATTCGCCAGACCAACGGCTTCTTTATGATCATTTTCGTGAATTAAACCTCTTTTATCAATGGGAAAATTAAGCAAAAACGTACCATTGCGGCCAATCGATTTGTAGTAGGTATCCAATAATTTAGGCAGGTTTTTTACACGTTTGTCCTCGCTTTCGTGATAAAACCAGCCCGGACGAATAGAAGTGTTCACTTCGCCCGGAACCCAGGCGTTTCCATTTTCCACACCATACCGCAGCATATCTTCCGGCACATCACCCGTGGCATTTAACAGACTCCAGTTGGTTTCCCCTACATAACCAGACTCTGTTCCCACCCAGCGAAGATCTGCTCTGTCGCCATTGTCGTTCCAGATTACGATTTTTGGCTGCAACTTTCTGATCATGCTGTATGTATTTTTCCAGTCGTAGTAAGTTTTACGGTCAATCATCCGGTTGGCATTTACGCCACCATAGTAACCGTCTCCCCCATTGGCTCCGTCAAACCAGATCTCAAATATGTCTCCATATTTGGTAAGACATTCTTCGATTTGTTTTCTGAAAACGTTCTTTACGTAAGGCGCACTTCCATCGGCATCAAGAAGTCCGTAACTTGGATTATTTCTGTCCCAGGGCGAAATGTAAATGCCCAGTTTCAATCCGTATTTCCGGCATGCTTTGGCAAGATCACCTACGATATCACCTTTCCCGTTTTTCCAGGGACTGTTTTTAACAGAATATGCTGTTGTTTCAGTTGGCCAAAGGCAAAAACCTGAATGATGCTTGGCTGTCAGGATAACGCCCGTCATCCCGGATTCTTTACAAACGCGCGCCCACTGCTCGCAATCCAGATTGGTAGGATTGAAAAGTTTGGCATCTTCAGGCGCTCCATAGCCCCACTCCTGGTTCGTGAAAGTATTGGTTGAAAAGTGAATAAATGCATAATACTCCATTTTCTGCCAGCGCAGCTGATTTTCGCTTGGAACTGGTCCGACTGCCTTTGGTGCAAGTGGCTGACCGAATATGGTAGTTGTGAAAGACACAGCCAGCAACGCTGAAAGTATTACTTTTCCCATGCCATAGTGACTTCGATTTGTATTTTTTTTGAAAGTGGTTATTTTCATATTCTCGTACTCCTGTTATTTATTTTAACTTTAATTAGGCCCTTGTAGCTTTCCGGAATTGTCTGCAAATCTGTCCCGGACAAGATTCATTTTGGATTCTGATGAACGTCAAAACTACTGGGCTCGCTTAACAATTATAACACCAAAAAAGACTTTTTTTTGACTTAAACAGACTTTTGCTAATTTCAGGTCTATTTTGTCATGAATAATGAATAAACGATTTTTAAAGCAAACGCTTTCTCTGCTGAATACAGACTACGTAAAGCTGGATTCGAAGTGGAATTACAAAAATGTAATCAGCCCTTATCACCGGATTTATTACATTGACGCTGGCGAGGGACAAATTTCAGATACATCCAAAACGTTGCGCCTGGAAGCTGGTTATCTTTATATTATTCCCTCCTATACGCTTTGTAATCTGGTTTGTGAAACCTACCTCAGTCAATACTTTGTTCAGTTTTTTGAAGAATCAGATAATGGTGTTTCGTTGTTTTCACATCTGAGAAATATCCATAAGGTGAAGGCAAGTGAAATCGACCAAATCAATTTTCAACGACTGGTAGATATCAATCCCGGCAGAGGAATCAACCGTTCTGACAATCCGGAAGTATATGAAAAGAATATATACTATAAAGAATATCAGGAACTTAACAATCAACAGAAATTTTCCAGCTTCCTTGAAACGCAGGGTATTCTCTTGCAATTATTATCCCGGTTTACAATGCTTGAAATTTTTCAGACGGAGGATACCAGGATCATACCTGTAAAAATTCTTGATGCGATGCGATACATTTATATCAATCTGCATTTGCATCTCAGTGTTAAAATACTGGCAGACAGAGCGAATTTAAACATCGAATATTTTTCCCGGCAATTTGAAAAATATTGTGGAACCAGACCTTTGTCCTACATATATCAGACACGTATTGAACGGGCGGTACATATCATGGCCACCAGCAACGCCTCCAATTCCGAAATTGCTGAACTTACCGGCTTTGAAAGCCTCTCCCATTTTAGCAGAACTTTTAAAAAATTTACGGGTCGTCCGCCTGGGATTTACAGGAGAAATATTTCAGCTCCGCCTGTTTTGGGTTAAACGCCAATTTTTCAGCTATGAATCGTTGAAATCTCAGACACATTCAAAGTTCTCCAACGATTTACCGCCTCTTTACCGTTCAAAAATAATTCCAGCTTGAATAAATTCTCTCTTAATTTCAGAGGCAATTAAAACTTGAAAACAATTTAATTTCTAGCAGGTTCATTAAATATCCTTAGTCGCTTCAGGTTGAATCAGCAAATCCGGTCAACGATCTCATTTTTCTTTATCAGACGAACATTCTTACCCGAAATTTGACGATTTGTGTCATAGTTTCATTTCTTATCTCCCTTAATTTGCTAAATAAAATTACATTTTTTATTAATCAAATTATAGATATGGTAAAATTCTAATCGCATTCAGCCGCGATAAATCCTAGCGAAGCTTCAAATCAAAATTCCCTCCGAAAACCTTGTAAAGACATAACTATTAACCATTAATCATTCGAAAAATGATGAGAAAACTACTTAGGCTTTTTAACACAGCCGCTACACTGATTCTTTTGAGCATGTTTCATCACCACGTTTTTGCACAGGCAAGAACGGCCACGGTTAAGCTCAACAAAGATGTTTCATATCAGAAAATCACTGGTTTCGGCGGATTTGTAAACAGTCCGCAGTTCGGCTACAACCACATGACGGAGGCAGAAATCAGAAAAATGTGGGGGGCGGAAAGTGAAGCCGGATACAATATTATGCGTATATACATACCGATCGGAGAAGAAAACTGGCCTCAGGCACTTGGCACGGCTCAGCTTGCACAGACGCTGGGGCTTAAAATATTTGCATCACCCTGGAGCATGCCGGCAGAATGGAAAACCTACAACACGATTGCCTCACGTTACACCGATGAAACCGGTACTGTCAGGCCAGTTTATCTGGCAGAGGAACATTATGCAGATTATGCCCAGTATCTGGATAATTTCGTTACTTATCTCAAAACCAACGGCGTAGACCTGTATGCGATTTCGCTGCAAAATGAACCGGATTATCAGGTAGACTACGCTGGTTGTATCTGGACGCCTGCTCAAATGGCCAAGTTTATCAAAGAGCAGGGTGCCAAAATCAATTGTAAAGTTATAGCTCCCGAAAGCGTGGGAATTACCGATACTTACGCAAATGCTTTTTTGGATCCTGCGGTTTTGGCCAATTTTGAGATTTTCGGCGGGCATCAATATGGGGCGATCCAATCCGGCTTATTAAATGTGCAGGCGCAAGGAAAAGAAGTATGGATGACAGAATTTTTGATCAACTGGAATGCCAACGGATCCTCACGAAATTACAACTGGCAAAGCGACGCGTTCGATTTCGCCACAAAGATCAATGATGCAATGATCGCCAATGTAAATGCCTGGGTGCATTATGCTACCAAACGTTATTATGGCATGATGGGAGATGGGCAGTTTGGTACAGTTGCGGGAGAAATCAATAAACGGGGAAATATTCTTTCCCACTATGCAAAATACATTACAGGTGCCACCCGGATTCAGAATTCCTGGAACGATAATACGGGACAACTGAATGGATCTTCTTATATATCGGAAGCTGGTGACAAAGTGTTTGTGATGGTGATCAATTCTTCCGCTAATTCCTACAATTTATCTGTGGATTTGCCATTTCTGTCAAACTCCGGGAAAGCGATAACTACCACGGAAACCACAAGTTTGGTAGAAAACAACATAAGTTTTACAGGAGAGACGGCCCGGCCCGTTGTAACCATCGGTGCATCCAGCATCACTACGCTTGTGTTTGATAAAAGCGGAGAGCGGGAAGTTTCTCAAATGGTCAGCCAGTTAATTAATTTCCAAAAAATAGAGTCCCAGACTGTTACCAACCCAGCCTTTGGAACGGCCTATCAGTTGAGCGGTAAAACTGCTGCGCATAAAGTCGACATGCCACTTTTTAGTGCCAGTAAAGATGCCGCCAACGGATTTTTGCAGCTCAATGGAAAATTTAACCGATTGGTATTTCGCGTAGAGAGTCTGTCATCCAGTAATCTTTACACATCAAGTAATGCCACGCTTTACTATGTAAACAAGGCCGGAGCAGTAGCGTCACATAATTATGGCACGATTAATTTTGCCCGAAGGGATAATTTTGACTTGGTTTTCGACATTTCTGAAGATGTGCTTCCAGATGGCATCACGGGAATCATTTCGATGTATAATAATAATTTCAGCTCTCTGCTTACCTTCAAATTCCAGGATGTTTATCTGGCAGTTGGAAATGAAAAAGGTTATAAATTTTCCGGCATTTACAGTGATTCAGATAGCTATTTGTTAGATTGTCTCGACGATCCGGGTTATACCTCTCTTGATTTTACCCAGGCAACAGGTATCAGCCCGCAAACTGACTGGCACGCGGCCACAGCGAACAAGAACAGCGTATTTTACACACAAAGCGGCGTTTTAAATAACAAGACAAACGTTGTAAACGGAACGATCTCCGAAAAACTTGAACTCAGCGATATGGGCGGAGATTTCTACCCGCCGGTCGGCTTCACGGCTACGACTGCCAGCTATCGCGCGACGTTAAATGGGATGAGAATGCTGGTTTTACCGTTTGAATCTAATATTCCAACAGGCGTGAAAGCATATACACTGGAATTTACAGATCCGAAAATCGTTGGGAAAATTATCACCACCTCTAAAATTCCAGCCAATACGCCTGTTTTGGTGAATGGTGTCGGGGCTTTCACATTTGAAGGAACTGGCGCTATTGCTTCTTCTGCAAACCTGAGACAAGGTTCGGCAAACGGTGAAATCCAGCCGAGTTTGGCGCGTAATATGCAGGTTGGGATCACGGGTGGCGTTTTTATCGCGATTAAAACACCGATCAATGGCTATTATCTTACCAATAGCAACGGAACCTTTACATTCACGAGGGCAACCGGTGCGTCCCAGGCGACGATCAATTCCTTTGGCGCATACCTTGCACCCGGCCTGCCTACAACTGCGACGAGCCTTGAACTGACTTTGGATGAAAGTGCCCTACCCGTTCGTTTGGGAATGTTTAATGCAAAGTTTGTCGAAAATAGCGTACGCCTGGATTGGACCACTTATTCTGAGGAGAACAATGCCGGCTTCGATATTGAGCGAAGCACTGATGCAAAACGGTTTGAGAAAGTAGCCTTCATTGCGGGGAAGGTAAACAGCACGTCCGAAAATCACTATACCGCAACTGACCCGCTCCCTCTCGCAGGCATAAGTTATTACCGCTTAAAACAAACAGACCTGGACGGAACCTACGCATACTCTCAGGTAAAATCAGTAAATAATAGTCATACAAAGCCGGTAGTTGCATACCCAAATCCGGTAAGAGATATGCTCACGATTGATCTCAAAGGGAATAACGTTGTCGGAAAACTGACTATCCTGAACATGCTTGGCCAGGAAATTAACCAGACCGACATTAAAGGAAATGAACAAAATGTAATTGATGTTTCAGGACTTAGTCCTGGTATGTATTTCTATCGTCTGGACAACTTCACCGGATCATTTGTAAGGGATTAAATAGTCCGTTTATATTTAAAAGGTGAAGGACAGAAGTAGAAATTGATAAAAACAGGTGTGCCTTGCTAGTGTTCGGCGCGCCTGTTTTTTTAGTTTAAAATAAAAATAAAAACTTACCAGCTGCTTTCATCATTTGAATCTTAAATATTGAATGTAAGGAACAAGTTCTAGCTCCGTTTTAACTATTATTTGTAAAACCTTCCGAGAAAATATAGTGATGAGAATCAGAAATATATTAGTATGCAGAAACGCCAGGATAGTCTATTTAGGTTGCCTCGGGTTCTTTTCAGGGCTCCTATTTAACAGGATCGGTGAAGAAAAAAGCTGGGTTTGGTATATCGCAATATTGCTGAATATAATACTGCTGGTCAGCACTGCCCGCTGGATCAGAAAAAAAGATGATTAACTATTATCGAGTAATGTTTTTTACTTATCAAAAGAAAAGCCCCTGGAAAATTATTTCCCGGGGCTTTTTTTTAAACGCATTTGTGAATGCTAGTTGATATGCTAACGGCAATGAGTTACCAGAAATAAGTATACAAGCCAATCAGCATAACCAGGATAACAACCGCCCCAAAAACAAAACCCTTATGCGCTCTGAACATCGACGGATCAATCACAAGTCCTTTTTTCTCGTCAGGTAAAATATAACTCAGAATAAACATTCCGACGATACAAATCACAAAAACCCAGCCCATTCTATCCAGAAACGGCACCTGTGTCCAGTCTGCAAATGGAAGCCAATTGTTGTGCATGGCAAGGGCCACAATGAATCCGCCGACAATGGCAAATAGCGCTCCGGCCGAATTGCTGCGTTTCCAGAAAAATCCCATGATAAAGGATGCGAAAATTCCGGGTGACAAAAGTCCTGTCATTTGTTGTATAAACTGAAAACCTCCCGCCTTGTCTATACCCATGTAAGGAGAAACCAGAATCGCTAAAATCATCGAGATCACAATCACGATCCTGCCAATGGTCACAAGCTGTGCTTCTGTTTTATTCTTGCCAATGTAAATCTTGAAAATATCCAGTGTGAAAATCGTTGAAATACTATTAGCTTTTCCGGCCAACGATGCCACGATAGCGGCAGTAAGTGCTGCAAAAGAAAGTCCTTTTAATCCGGCAGGTAATAAATTTAGCAAAACAGGATATGCCTTATCAGCAACGATAACACCGTTTTCCGTCATTTCCTGTTGAAATAATCCCTGATTGTAAAGCGTGTAGGCTGCAATGCCGGGAAGTACCACAATAACCGGCATCAAAAGTTTCAGAAACGCAGCAAACAAAAGTCCGTTGCGGGCAGTTTTAAGATCTGCTCCAAGGGCTCGCTGGGTGATATACTGATTACATCCCCAGTAGTTCAGGTTTACAATCCACATTCCGCCGAGCAAAACGGTCAGGCCGGGAAGCTCCATGTAGTGGGTACTGCCTTCTTTGAAAATCATATGGAAATGATCGTCGTATTGTTGTGTCATCATTTTCAAACCATTAAAAAGCCCGGTCGTATCAAAATTATCGGATACCAAATTGATGGCGATATAACTTGTCGCAAGCCCGCCGATGATCAGAAAAAATACCTGGATTACGTCCGTAAAACCAATCACCTTCATCCCGCCGATTGTGATGATGATGGAGAAAATAGCAAGCCCCCACATACAAAGATCAAAATCCAGTCCGGAGATACCGGATACGGCCAGTGCGCCCAGATACAGGATCGAAGTCAGATTCACCAGAATATACAAGCCCAGCCAGAAAATCGCCATGATCAGACTGACTGTCGGATTATAACGCTGACTCAAAAACTGAGGCATGGTAAAAATGTTGTTCTTCAAATAGATCGGCATGAAAAAGAGCGCAACGATCACAAGTGTTGCCGCAGCCATCCATTCATAACTTGATATGGCCAGTCCCATCGAAAAACCATTTCCGGACATCCCGATAAACTGCTCGGCAGAAATATTGGAAGCGATCAGCGATGCGCCGATTGCCCACCAGGTCAGCGACCCTTCGGCCAGAAAGAAATCTTTGGTAGATGCGGCTTCACTTTTTTTCCGGTTGTAAATCCAGTAGCCATATACGGATACAATGATGAAGTAAACAAAGAAAATAATGTAATCCAGTGACTGTAACTGCTTCATTGATAAGTATATTTAATTATTTTGATAATGGACTGATTGAACTTAACTTCCCTGATAACAGCTACTTAAAGCACTAATATTTTTATATTTTTAAACCACACCTCATCACCATGTTCCTGAAGCAGGATGTTGCCCTGCGCAGCCGCACCAAAATCAGCGTATCCTTTATACTTGCTATTATTGACCAGAGCTTTCCACATCTGGTTGTTCCGCTCATATGCCACGACTTTGACATTGTTCAGCCAATGTTCTACATGTTTGCCCTTGACAACGATCATCGCAGTATTGAACTGTTCCTTATTAAATGGTTTATCAGGTGAGGCCGTGATCAGGTCATATAAAGAACCCAGCGTACGGTTTCCGGCAACACCACCCTTCGCATCAGGATGTTTCTGATCATCGAGAATCTGATATTCGCAACCGATCCCGCCACGGTTTACAAAATATTTGATACCACTATTGGCTCCATCCGTGATTTTAAAATCCACTTTCAGGATAAAGTTTTCATATTTCTGATCGGTGATGATATCTCCACCTTTACCATCCTTTAAAACTTTGAGCACACCGCCATCCACCGACCATCCCTTTGCCGGAAAACTTTCAGAACTGCCACTTTTCCAGCCTTTGGTTGTAACCCCATCCCAAAGCAATTTCCAACCTTCTGACTTTTCCTTTTTGGATAATGTATTATCCGCCTGTTCACTTGATTGGGCTGAGGCATTCCAGGCAAATAACAAGGTTATCACCAGTATCAAAAAACTCTTTTGCATCTTGATCTTAAAAAATTTTATAACAAATAATAGATTGATAGAAATGTCCGCAGATTACTATACGCAGCACGAATGTTAAGCATTTGATTCAAATACCAGCAGGCAAAGGTATCGCCAACTAGCAGTTGTAAGTGAGCAAATTTGTTCGAATAAAGGGTAAGAATGTTAATTGCTTCACAATTGATATTGAATATATCCTCAATAAACCTTATTTCATCAAATAAATATTCACCGACTTTTTCACTTCTTCCAACGTCTGCTTTGGCGGTTCGAAACCTTTGGGAATCGGTTGTTTTGCGAAAGTTTGCAGATATAAAACCCAGGCGTCTCTCCACCAGATCGCTTCCCTGCGCTGGACTTTCAGTCGCGCGGCAACGTCGGTATATACTTCGGGATCAAGATTCGGTCTGGCCAGATCCCACTGCTGTTGCATCCAGACTACCGAATCGGCACCTGTATAAAAACGGGTACAGAGTTCCTCCCAAAGCGTCCTTCCGCTGCTGAGCTTTTTATTCCAGCCTACGTGATGAAACCACAAAAGATACGGCAAAGGGGTTTTATCAGGATTGTTCCACTGCTGCTGCACTTCCAAGCGGTACTGCGCCAGCGCATTACTTCCGGAAGCAGTCCTGTCAAATCCTAACCCTGCGGAATCTGCACGGTGGTAGTATACAGCGGTCCAGTCTGGCCGGGAACCTTTGTTTTGCCAGGGTTCGGGAGCAAAATGAACACCCATCCAGGGCCGCGAAAGTCCGATTGGCGTATTGTAATCCACATAGATTTCACGTGATCTGAGCATTAGCCCGACAATATTTTCCTGTGCTTTTTTATTTCGGGTCAAAGTCAGCTCTGTCCATTCCTTTGCAATCTGCTCAGAACTCAGCGTATGATCCCAGCTCAATCTTCCGAATGCATACCAGTTGGCCTGGGCCAGCGGATGCCCCGTCCAGTTTCTGGCATTTCCCGTGTTGGCCACACCGGCCATGAGCGTGCGCGCATAACCATGCAGGCTTCCGTCCACCACTTTCGCAACGGTCGATCCTTTTCCATTTACATAGGTATCTGAATCCAGGTTTTCTTTAAAAATGGGTGCTTCATAAACCGCATGAGTGGCAAAACCGAGATATTCCTGTGTCAGCTGAAATTCTACTCCCAAAGGCGTTTTCGGCATATTGCCAAACAGAGGAGAAAACGGCTCGCGTGGCTGAAAATCGATGGGTCCGTTTTTTACCTGGACTATTACTTTTGGATCAAATTTCCCATCCAGCGGAACAAATTCTTCATAAGCCGCTTTGAAACGGTCGGCATTTGGGTCCGCTTTGTAAACAAAAGCCCGCCAGATCACAATACCGTCATAAGGCTGAAATGCCTCCGCCAGCATATTGGCACCATCGGCATGTGTGCGGCCATAATCCTGCGGACCGGGTTCCCCTTCCGAATTTGCTTTCACTAAAAAACCACCAAAATCGGGAATTTCCTTATAGATCTGCGCTACTTTTTCTTTCCACCAGGCACGTACCTGAGGGTCCAGCGGATCGGAAGTGGGCAGTCCACCAATGGTTTTCGGCGCGGCAAAGTAAACAGACAAATACGTTTTGATCCCGTATTTACGCATCACATTGGCGACCGCTGCAACTTTTGCGATATACTCCTGCGACATAAACCGGGCACTGGCATTTACGTTATTAAGCACCGTTCCGTTAATTCCCAGAGAAGCATTGGCGCGGGCATAATCCTGATAACGCGGATCAACACGCTCCGGCAATTCGTACCATTTCCAAAGGGAAGAACCTGCATAACCGCGCTCAACCGTTCCATCCGGATTGTCCCAGTGATTTAGCATCCGGTATTGTACTTTCGGGCTGCTTGTCAAATTTAAGGTTTTGATAGAAAGCTGCATTTGCATATGCCTTAGCAAGGCAAATGTTCCGTATAAAATACCGCTTTCCGATTTTGAACTGACCACCATATTACCAGCCAGCAACTGAATCCGGTAACCTTCCTCCTGTTTTATATCACTATTGGATTCCAGTTTTAGAACAATGCCTCCGGATTTATTTTCAACCGCATTGCTCACAGAGATATTTTTACCCAAAAGACTCTTCAATCCTGTTTGCAGCTCCCTGCCGGCACTTTGCGTAATATCGCCCTTACCGGACGCTGAAATAAAAGCCGTGTATTTTAAGTATTCAGCTTTTATAGCCGGATCCGTAACAGGCTCATATTTCAGCCAGAGCCGGTAGCCGTCATCACCCTCAGCGGATAAAGGATCGGCAGAAAAGGATGGAGCACTGATCAGGATACAGCTGAAAAGCAATAGAATGTATATTCTGGTCATCATATTTTTCCAATTACTGATTTGCAATATTTCTTAAATTCAGTTACGCCGCTTGGTCAGAAAGTTTAACACAGGGCGATATTATTTTTTCAATTCACCAATATGCTCTGCCATATTCAGCATCGTATCGACATAAATGTCTTTTTCATTTTCTTTCAGATAGTGCAGCAGCTGGCTGTGCGCCTGATTGGAAACATTCAGCGCATGTTCACCTCCCACACCGTGAAAAAGAAAAACCAGCAGTTTACCGCTTTTCTGCGCCTGTTTAACGAGCTCGATCATCTTTTCTCCCGTTTCGCCAGACATACCATAACAATCAATATCCATCAGATTTTGCTCGTCAAGTGAATGCATTTCATGTCTGACTGCCCTTGCCGCTACAAACTCATCGGAAAGTGTCTGGATAAATTCACCTTCGGCCACTTTATTATGTCCACAGGTAAATGCAAAAGTTCTTTTCGTTTTTCCGTCAATCGACTTCAAATAGGCGTTGCACATTTTGATCTCATCCTGTATTCTTGCCAGACTGTATTTGCTTAAATCATACTCGGGTTTCACCCAGCTCATGCCCGGACCGCTAGCGTCACAAGGATGATACAACGTGTGATTTCCCAGTTCATGACCATTTTTTGCCGCAGCCCGCCAGTCTTTGATTCTGTTTCGGGCGGCATCCGATGAAGCGGTCAGATAAAAACTCCCTTTCAGACTCAGAGAATCCAGCGCCGGAATGACATTATCCAGATGCACATTCAGTGCATCATCATAGGTTAGCACAACCGCACATTTTTTTCCTTTCCAGGGTTTTGAATCATCCAGAATTTCCCCATCCGTTCGGAATGGAGAAGCGGGCAAACCTTCCGAATTATAAAAATTAATTCCCTCCGGATTATCCTGCCAGCCATAGCGAACATATTTTGGCGTTTTCACCAGTTCGCTTGACAGCTCAATCTGATCTTTTCCAAGGATCCGCGCCATTGCCCAGAAGAACTTTTTGTCATCATCTGCGATGGAAAACCAGCGTAACGGTTCCGAATCTTTGGAAGTAATACCCTTGGCTACATGATCAAATGTCAGGATGATTTTATCCTTTTCGATAGTTTGTGATTTCAGCGTCGGCCCGGAATAAACCACATTACTTTCATTGTAGGCCAAATTTCTGGCTGACAGTGCCAGTCTTTTTCCAATATCTTTTTTGTTCAAAGGATGAATATCATTCCATTCTCCCAAGTCCAGCGTTACGGTGACGGCTGTGTTTTTTAAACCAAGCGCCTGGTTTTGAGCTTCCCTGATCAGGGCCATATTACTTTCTGCCGGCGTATAATTTACGTCGTGAAAATTGGGCAGCTGCACGACCAGAAAGGGCGCTTCCGGTATTTTCCACAAACCTCTCCAATCATTGATCAAAGCCGGCATCAGCTTATTGTATGGCTGCGGATTATCTACATTTGATTCACCCTGGTACCAGATAAAACCTTTAAGTTTCATGGGTAAAACAGGTGCGACCATGGCGTTGTAAAGTGCTGCTGGCTGGTTTTGATGCACCAGAGGATTGCCAAAATTTCCTTTTTTCTGCGGTTGATACACTTCTCCAACTTTATATTGCCAGGTACCTTTTAAATCGATTTGCTGATTATCAACCGTCATGTAATAAGGTTTATCAGGTACAAAACCTCCTTTTCCGAATTGATTTGTAACCCTTATAACAAAAGTGTTTTTACCCGCTTTCAACAAACCTGCTGGAATCTCGTAACGGCGGGGCGGATACTGATAGGTGGTATTTCCAATCTTTTTGCCATTGACATACATTTCATCCGCATCCACAATGCGCCCCATGTAAAGTTTCACAGGCTTGCCAATCCAGTTTTCAGGCACTTCAAATTCCCTGCGAAACCAGACGACACCGTTCAAATCCTTCACCCCCTGATCTTCCCAGTAACCCGGAATATTGAAATTGCGCCAGCCCTTTGGCTGATAAGAAGTATTTTCCCAATGTTCAATTTGACCTAGATCAGTAACCTGCGGCTGTGATCTTTTATTTGGAAAAATGCGTTTGAATGAATTGACATAAGCAGAGTCTTTATTTTTGGCAATAATCTTCTGTATATCAGCAAAATCCTTATAACCACTCTCACTGATCCAGGCTTCAATGGGCGTACCTCCTACGGAGCTGTTAATAATTCCGATTGGCACTTTGTATTGATCGTAAAGATCTCTCGCAAAAAAATACGTCACCGCACCCATGGTAAGCACATCTTTGGGATTAGCCGTTTTCCATTCCCCGCCCGGAAAATCTTGTTCAGTTCCGTTCAGACTGGTCAGTGTTTGAACGAAAAAATTGCGGATATCAGGATAATTTGCCGAGGCGATATCCTCAGCAAAACGCTCTTTCACACGTTCCATATTAATGACCATATTACTTTGTCCGCTGCAAAGCCAAACATCGCCAAATGCTATGTTTTTGATCCGTATCTGGTTTTTACCTTTTAACACCATTTCAAAACCACTTCCAGCAGCTTGTGCAGGCAACTGGATTTTCCATTGGCCATTCGCAGTAGTAGCGGTGTTATAACTTATGTTTTTTAATGTCACCGTAACCTTTTCTTTTGGAGCCGCCCAACCCCAGATCGTAACCGGCTGATCCCGCTGCAATACCATGTTATCACCAATCAGCTTTGGCAAACGGATCTGCGCCGAAAGGTTGTAGGAAAGACAAAGCAGCACTAAACACTTAAAAAATCTCATTACAAAGCCTGATAATTTAATCCCACAATTTAACAACCACCCACTCATCACGATAAATGACCCACGTGACAACCCTTGACCAGACCTGACAATCCCTGACACAACTGCCTCACTTCTGAAAATCAACAACCCCTTCAAAAGCTTTTTTCGGCTTGTAATTTTGATCAAATAAAAGCGGGTAATCTTTACGGTTTGGCACCGGGAAATTATCCAGCCAGGTATACTTATCTGACACATTCCAGAAAGTCACGCCGGTAACTGTGCCTTTGTATTTTCTGAATACATCGAATAACATTTTGTACTGTGCAGCTTGTTTTTCAACCATTTCAGCAGTCAGCTCTCCCGTATCGGTTGACTTTTTTGCGCGCCTTTCATGCTCTTTTGGATGTACCGAAACGTCAAGTTCTGTAATCTGCACAGCCAGACCCAAACTTGCGAATTGTTGGATTGACTTTTCAAGCTCCTGTGCGGTAGGCTCATAAATAGACCAGTGCCCCTGCAAACCCACGCCGTCTACCGGCACTTTTTTGTCTTTTAACTTTTTAAGAAGTTGGTAGATCTTCTCTCTTTTTGCACTGCTTTCTGTATTGTAATCGTTGTAAAACAATTTCGCATCTGGGTCGGCAGAATGGGCATATTCAAATGCCTTTTCAATATAATCTTCACCTATGATTTCATAGAATTTCGACCGGCGATAAATGCTCGTGCTCGTGTCGGGCACAGCTTCATTGACAACATCCCAGGCATAAATCTTTCCTTTGTAGCGGCCAACCACATCATTGATATGTTGTTTCAAACGCGCCAGAAGTACTTCACGGCTTACCTGTTTGCCGGTAGAATTGGTAAAAAACCACTTCGGTGTCTGGTTGTGCCAGCAAAGCGTATGCCCCCTAACTTTCATACCATTTTTTTGAGCAAATGCTACAATAGCGTCCGGATCCTGCCAATTGTATTTGTTTGGCTCCGGATGGATCGGCCCCATTTTCATGGCGTTTTCAGGCGTCAGACTGCTGAATTGTGTGATAATTAATTCCGCATCGGGCCCGGTAAGGCTCCTGGGTGCTACGGCGACACCAATTGGGAAGAAATCTTTGTAGGCACTTTTTAGCGTTTTTTGAGCCAAAAGATCATTTGAAGAAAGTAACGTCGCCGATACTGCGACACATTGAAACCAGTATCTTAATCCTTTTGATTTTACCATGACTTATGTTGGTTAATTTTTGGCTTTCGGCGGTCGGCTTTCGGCTGTCACATCTTTGCACTTAACTAAGCCCCAAGAATGCCAGAATAACCTGGCCAACTGCCTGGGCGGCCAGCTGACAGCCGGCAGCCGATTGCCGAAAGCCGAAAGCCGACGGCTTTATTTAAATAATAACTGCGAAAACTGGAACAAATCATGTCTCCATACCGGCCAGCTATGTCCGCCGGGATATTCGCTGTACTTATACTTCACGCCGAGTTCATCGAATTTCGCAAGCATGATCTTACAATTTTTGAAAGCAATATCTTCCTCACCACCCATCGAGATCCAGAAGTTTTTCAGGTTGCCATTGATCTTTTCCGCATTGGTTTTCATGAAGGCATATTGCGGATCCGAGAGTGCCGTATTATTTGCAAACCAGCCTGAACTGAATACGCCGAGTGATGAGAACATTTCCGAATTTTTTATTCCGGCATATAAAGTTTGCAGTCCGCCCATCGAAAGACCTGCAAGCGCACGATTTTTAGCGTCAGTCTCTACCCTGAAATTGCTTTCCACGAATGGAATGGCACCTGATTTCAATTCATTTTCAAATTGTTTCAGCACATTTTCATTAAAACCGGCAAGGCCGCCCGAGCCTCCCATGTTTCCATCCAGCATGACGATGACCATCGGTCTGGCTTTTCCTTCCGATATTAAATTATCTAAAATCAGATCCGTTTTACCTTGTGTAGCCCAGCCACGCTGATCTTCGCCTCCGCCATGAAGCAAGTACAAAACGGGGTATTTTTCTGTTGATTTATCATACCCAGGCGGCGTATAAACGTACATTTCACGCCACATACCCATTGCTTTCGAAAGGTATTTTTTGATACGGATATCGCCATGGGGAACATCCCGCTGCGCATAATATCCACCGTTCCGGTAAGGGATCTCAATACCGCTGGCCATGCGGCCCATGCCATAAAAAGTTTCACTCGCAGGATCAGCCAGAGCAACGCCATCGATCAGAAGTGAATAATAGTGAAAGCCTTTGCTGATAGAATCTGTTGTCACCGCCCAGTAGCCGCCGGTATCTTTTTTCATTTCATACTTTTTACCCAGATCAATCTGTACTTTTTGTGCTTCCGGCGCCTTTACCCGGAACACCACCCGGTTATCGGGCAGAATCTGTGGGTATTGTGCCGTACGGATATTGGTAGCAGCCCGCGTTCCCAGAATGGTGTATTTTGATAAAGAAGCATTGTCAACCGGTTTGAACAAAAACTGTGAAAACATGTATAAACCATTTTTCCAAACCTTGAAATCATGCACGCCGGGTTCGATGTAATAGACATGCGGAACCTGATTTTCAAACATATAGTCATGCGTCCGCTTGCTGAAAGTGATCAGTCTGTCGTTGTCGCCACACGAAATGAAAAGTAATTTCAACTTCTTTTTGGCTTCCTCAGGATCAGGCATCAGCTCGGTTGGAATTTTGGTATTCGGCGCCGATGAAAAACCGCCTACCCAGGCAAACTGATCCAGATTTCTAAGTCCAAAGTTCAGAGACTGCCCCCCTCCCATGGATAATCCTGCGATGGCGCGGTGTTCACGGTCTTTCAAAACCGGATATTTGCTTTCTACAAAAGGGATCAGATCTTTCAGCAGATCCTGTTCGAAAGTTGCAAATGCGGCAACTTTATCAGGCGCCATAATATTTCCGGTAGCAGCGTCATCTTTCATCGCCCTGCCATTAGGCATCACCACGATCATCGGTTCAATTTTCTTCTCTGCATAAAGATTATCCAGGATCAGCTGTGGATTACCTCCTTTCAGCCACTCCTTTTCGTCCCCGCCAATGCCATGTAACAGATACAAAACAGGGTATTTTTTCTTTTTGTTAAAACCCGGAGGTGTATAAATCAGCACCTTTCGGGTAGTTCCCACCGTCTTCGACTGGTACTTGACCGAATCAATTTTTCCCGTAAGAATGCCGGCCTGCACCACATCATAACCTTTGGGCATTTCTTTCAGGATTTCCTGGGCATTGCTCACCACAGCAAGCAGCATGATGTTTGCGACAATTGTTATAATTCTTTTCATGGTTTGAAAGGGTAATTGCTGTAAATTTTTTGACTTATTGATGCACTCTATCTAAGGTGTTCGGTTTGAATTTTCCGGGCGAAGATTCAGTTTAAGCGCTGTCGGAAAATCAGGAGGAACGGGATAAGTCACCTTGCCTGTCGCCAGCCACTCTGCTGCTCTTATCACCGTTGTCTGATAACCAATGCAGCGATAAGCGGGAGGATAACTTTCACCTTTCCAAAGATGGCCAAGACTTGAATTGTAAACCCGTCCTTCTCCATATTTTACAACCCATTCCACCGGCCAGGTCCTTTTTGTACTCGTACTGTCAAAAGCACATGAAAGCACGCTGATATTTTCTGCCGGACCGCGCGGGAAATAATAAACCTCCGTATTGGCCGTTTGCCATTGATCAGGATATCCTTTATTAATCGGGTGTGGCGTCAGGACTTGAATCAATGCATTGAACCTCTCACCATGCGCTGTCCCCTCTCCTTCATTTGGCGGAATTCTACTTATGTTTTTAGCTCCGTCAACTTCCAGTGCATAACCTTCGGAAGCCCGTCGCCAGCCCAGTCCGATCATCTTGTCGTATTCTTTCCAATGGGGAAATGCATTGTTGGCCGAATGGAGTATGTACAATCCACCCCCATTACTTACATATTTTTCCAATTGTTTTTCAGCCTGCCCTGGCCAGCGCAGACTGGGTTTTTGCATGTTATTCGTATTTTGTATAATCAATTCATACTTGCCAAAATCAGGATTCCAGGCACTCCTGTCCAGGCTATCTGCGGGAATCGTGCTCACATCCACCAGAAACCGTCCGCTTTCTTCCAATATCCATTTGGTTACAGCGGTGGTTTGTTTCCAGTCATGGTTACTGAATCCATCCACGATCAAAACCGGTATTGGCTTCTTTTTTTGTGCCAAAACGTTGAGCGGGATGACAACGGACAGGATGAAGAAAAGACAAATTTTAAGCATAGTCGTATGATTTAATTACTCCCGTTTTCAATTTTGTTCTCTAAACTGAAAAAATCAAAATCCGCATATCCGCCAACATTTTTTGTTGCATAGTTGAACAGTCCAAAACGATAACCCATAAAATGCGGAATGGTATAAGACATTTTCAATGCTTTGCCAATAGGAAGCTAGGATTTTCCGTCGAGACTGTAAAAGAAACTGGCCGTATCCTTCTTGTCTTTGAAATCACATTCCGCTTTCAAATAGACTTTATTTTCAGCCAATGGTATACTTTCAATCTCCTCGGCCTTACCCATTAAAGAGCGAACCATAACAACCGACGATTTGTCGCTCCCCATTTTAACCCCTACAAAACCATAGTTCTTTTGCAATAATCCCAAACCTGCCATGTCTCCCTCTTTCATCTTTGAAATGTCAATCAAAGTGGAAGCTGAGGATTCAGGGCCTATGGTACGCTGCGTCAGTGTATTTCTGGCACTTACAAAAGAGGTGTCAATTCGTCCTGTTTTAAGCCGCAGAAATCCGTTCCGTTCTGTCACCGACCAAAGTTGATTATCCGGATTGTGGTTCCATTGCCAAACCAAGGGTAAGGCATTTTCTCCATTTTTACGTGAAAAATTATCCGATGCAACAATGCCAGGCATCAAACCTTTGCTGGCTGGTAAGTCAAGTGTTTCAGGCACTTTGCCTTCATTGCCCAGTACCGGCCATCCATCTTTCCAGGTAACCGGTACGAGATAAGGGATTCGGCCAACTGCGCCGTAATCCCGGAATAGATAGGCATACCATTTCCCTTCCGGTGTATCGATCAGTCCGCCCTGTGCTACGCCTGAATCCTGCAATCCAACACGGCCCTCATAAGGTCCTGTGATTTTATCCGCCCGGTGAATCACAACCGTCCGCATTCCTCCTTTTGGCCAGGTGATGTTGAAAAGGTAATATTTACCGTTCACCTTGAAAAGCTGCGAACCTTCTGCCGGAAGACCTCCTCCGGTACCGGAAGGCAAACTCGCATTTTCAATAATAACCTGCTCAGCCACATCTTTTTTCACCGCCGAAGCATCCGCTTCCAACTCAATCATTTTGATTTTCCCCGCTCCGTAAATCAGAAAAACTTTTCCGTCATCGTCAAAAAATAAGCTATGATCATGATAGGACGGCGAAAATGACGACATTTTCCACGGCCCTTTTTCTATGTTTTTTGTTGTAAAAACATAGGTCTTGCCAGTTGTCTGAGCGAAGGTTGTCACGTAAAATAATCCATTGTGATAACGAAAACTACTCGCCCAGGACCCTCGTCCATAAGTGCTCTTTCCATTGGTCAAATTCAGTGCATCCATATTCGCCAGCGTGTCGTAGGCATAACTCACCAGATGCCAGTTCACCAGATCAGTCGACTTCATGATCGGCAATCCCGGGCTCATGTGCATGGTAGTGCTACTCATGTAGTATGAGTTGCCCACACGGATCATAGCCATATCGGGCACGTCGGCAAAAATGACCGGGTTGGCTGCCATTTGCGCTTTAGACAAACCGCTCGAAAACAACATACAAAAAAGCAGGCAAAACAAAGATTTTTCTTTCATTGAGAAATGGCGCTTACGTCCGTTTTACTATTCAATCGGCCCGATCAGTTCTACAAAAGTTCCGTCAGGATCCTGCACCAATACAAAGTGCGCATCTTTATTTAGCTGCGTAGGCGTACTGCCCAGAAAAGCTACTTTCTGTCCTTTCAGCCTTTCGATAATTGGTTTTAGTGATTTGACATGGATGGTAATATATTGGGCACCGGTATCATCCTGAATGAATTTTTGTTTCGGATGCGCGGCTTTTTTGCCAAAACTCATCAGTTTCCATTCACTGGCCTCCGGACTGTTTTCAAGTTTCAGAATGTTGACATTCGTGGCGTCTCCGCCTGTCAGCCCGCCCCTTTTCCCAAATTCTTCGTTAATTGTGAAATTGCCGGTTTTTACCATACCAATTCCATTGACATAAAAATCCAGCGACCGCTCCATGTCAGCAACCACCACACCTACGCCAATTGACTTACTTGTAAAGTTGGACTGAGCGTGAACCAGACTGCAAAAGAGCACCGCGGAAATGGTCAACAGGTTTATAAAAATCGACTTTTTCATGTAATTTGATCTGACTATATTTTTAAAAACTGAATTTGAACATTGAATAAAACGAGGTTCAGTTTCACCCAAACCTATTTTGACACCTTTGGAAACATCGGATCATTCCCGCTGTATTTCAAATATTTGAAGGAGACTGAATTGGTAGTTGCCTCACCCGATGAAGTAGCGTACATGCCGAAAATACATCCAATAAACCCTCCTGCAACCTGCGTGCTCAGGAATTTAGCGTCAACCTTATCTTTTAAAAGCTGCCATGAAGACCCTTTTGAAAAATGAAAACTATAAGAATCGCCTTCGGCTGAGATGCGGAGTTTAACCGGTTTTGAAATATCTGCAACAGGCATTTGCGCCAGCAGTTCCATGTCTTTTTTGTCCGCAACGCTTTTAAAAAGCTGGATCATTGGCTTACCATTTTCGAATGATTTACTCAAAAAATAGAAATGAGATTCATCCTGAAAAATAGTTAGTCCTGCTTTTTCTTTTTCAGATTTGGGAGAAAAGTCTAGTTCGACTTCCGTTGTGCAATACAAATGCTGCTGACGTTTTCCGATGAAGGAAGGGTTACCCATCTCCATTATCGTTTCCGGTTTTAACTTCATCGTCAGGCCGCTTTTCGATGATAATGAAAATGAATTCTTATCAATGGTCCTCATAAAAAGCAACGCCGGATCCAAAGTTTTTTCGAAGGTCAGCGTATAGGCAAAGTTTCCAGCCTGAGGAAGTGCGTCCTTTTGTTTTACCTCTTTATAATTTACGGCATACTCGTATTTGATTTCTTTGCTGTCCGGATTAATGATCGGCCAGTCGTTTTTCCATTCAACAGGTGCGATGAAAGTTTCGCGGCCTGTATTGTAGAAATTACCTTCATAAGGTCTAACGGCGAGAAAAATAGCATAGGTCTTTCCATCGGGGCCATCCACAAACTGCGCATGACCAGCCGAAGTGATCGGATCTTTACGGTCATCCGGCAAACCTCTTTGCGTTAGAATCGGGTTATTTTCATAAGGGACAAAAGGTCCCCAAACAGATTTGCTGCGGAAAACAACTTCTGTATGGTTGACCGAAGTTCCACCCTCGGCAGCATACAAATAATACCAGCCATTTCTTTTCATGATATGCGGCGCTTCAATCCAGACCGGTTTTTTGCTCAGATCTACCCCGCCATTCACAAGCTGTTTTTCATCGCCGATCACCTTCAAAGTGGCAGGATCAATTTCGTAAATCCGGATCGTTCTGTGGCCTGGGTACAAGGACTTTCTCTCAGGCGGATCGCTGTTGTAGATGATGTAGGCTTTGTTATCTTCATCAAAAAACAGTGACGGATCTATGCCGCGGACCTGGGGAATACGGACAGGATCACTCCACGGACCAGCCGGATTTTTGGAAGTGACGATAAAATTTCCGTCGTGATCGATATCCGTACAAGTAACATAATACGTTCCGTTGTGAAAACTGATTGCCGGTGCGAATAAACCCCTGGTCAGTTTTTCACCCATAAAATCCATCTGCGACGGACGGTCTATGACATTTCCGATCTGTTTCCAGTTTTTAAGATCCTTGCTATGAAAAACCGGAATACCAGGAAAATAAGAGAAGGTAGAATTGACCAGATAATAATCCGTCCCTACCTGAACCACACTCGGATCAGGGTAAAAACCGGTTAAAATCGGGTTTACGATGGTGGTTTTCTGAGCGCTCGCGCATTCACTAAAAAAAATGCTGCCGGCAAAAAACACCGTATATAAAAAATGCTTCGTCTTCATTTAGTATTTTAATCAACGATTTGGTTGTCTGAACAAGCGGTGGTAAACCGCGGATACTTCTGCCTATATTTTCATTACTTTTCCTGCGGCGGCTGATTTGTAAATCGCTTCCACAACCCGGATATCTCTAAGACCTTCCTCTCCCGGTGCAATCAGATCCGTGTTGCGAAGTATCGCATCGCAGTCTTCATCCATTTGTTTGGCCTGCTGATTTTTAATTGGGAATTGAATCAAAGTTCCATCGGACAGACTTCCTTTATTCCCATTGTAGCCCGACTGCGGTTCAAGCTTAGCCCAGCCTTTTTCATAATTGACCTGCAAATGATTCATATTGATACCAAAACTTGTCTGGCAGGATGCTTTGGCTCCGCTTGGGAAATCAAGCATAAACATCATCGTTTCTTCCACTTCCTTGTAAATATCCGGACGTGTGGTAGATGCCTGGGCAAAAACACTGATGGGTTCCTCTCCGGTTGCAAGTCTTGCTCCCTGCAATGCATAAACGCCCATATCACCCATTACACCACCGCCAAGTGCTTTCTTTTGTTTCCAGTGATCGGTACGTGCGTCAAAATACCCGGCTGCACTTGTCACCATCTTTACCTTACCAAATTTTGGCTCTTTGGCAAGTTTCATAATGGCCTGAATATTAGGGTCATGCTGACAACGGTAACCGATCGCCAGTTTTACTTTACTGCTGCTGCAAGCCTTGATCATCGCTTCGCAATCTGCTACTGAAGGAGCCATCGGTTTTTCACAAAATACATGTTTGCCTGCTTTTGCAGCGCGCACCACATATTCTCTGTGCATGGATGGAGGCAATACCACGTATACAATATCGATATCCGGATTATTAGCGATCTGATCGAAATTCTGATAATTGTAGATATTTTTGTCAGGGATCTTATATTTTGCCTTCCAGGTTTCAGCTTTGGACGGCGTACCGGTAACGATACCAGCCAGGTAACATTTTTCAGTCATTTGCAGCGCCGGCGCCAAAAGATCTGTACTGTAATATCCTAATCCCACCAGAGCGATGCCTAGTTTTTCTTTTTTCTGAGCGGTAGCTGCCAGCAACGGATTACCGGAAAATAAGGCCGCGGCTCCTGCCAAAGTCAGGGTCGACAAAAAATCACGTCTTTCGATTTGCATGTTAGTTTTTGATAGAAATGAACAATAATATATTTATTATCAAGGCGTTATTGTCTTAATATTTCCATTACCATCTCTCATCAGTTCTCTGACTTTTACACTGCGAAGATGTGTTTTCCCCGAAAGCTCAGCATCGTGATAGAACAGATACCATTTTCCCTTCACTTCATCAATCGAGTGATGGGTGGTCCATCCTTCAACCGGATTCATGATCACGCCTTTGTAAGTAAACGGACCGTAAGGTGAAGTTCCCTCAGCATAACAAAGCAGATGGGTATCACCTGTTGAATACGAGAAATAATATTTTCCATTAAACTTATGCATCCATGCACCCTCAAAGAAACGGCGGTCTGTATCGGAGGCAAGCAGAGGTTTGCCATTTTCGTCCAGGATCTGAACATCACGCAAAGGCTCGGCAAACGATAGCATATCCTCTTTCATCAGGGCAATCTTTGCATTCAACGCTGGCTCATTTTCGTGGCCTTTGCCAAGATCAGTCATTAGAGATTTATTGTAAGTTCCCGTGTGCCAGCGTTGTAGCTGACCTCCCCAGATACCTCCCAAATACATATAAGTTTTACCATCAGTATCGGTAAAAACAGCCGGGTCGATACTGTAACTTCCTTCTATGGGTTTTGCCTCAGCTTTAAAAGGGCCGGTTGGCGATTTACTTGTAGCGACGCCCATCCGGAAAACGCCCTCTTTGTCTTTTGCAGGAAAATAAAGATAATAATTACCGTTTTTGTAGGCTGCATCCGGTGCCCACATTTGCTTATCCGCCCAGGGCACATCTTTTACGTCAAGCGCCACGCCATGATCGGTGACTTTTCCACCGATCTTGTCCATGGAAAAAACATGGTAATCGCGCATTTGAAAATGCCCGCCTTCGTCATCTTGCGGCACGTCCGCTTCAACATCATGTGAGGGATAGATATAAATTTTTCCGTTAAAAACATGCGCTGAGGGATCGGCGGTATACAAACCGTCTACCAGAGGCTTGATCTTTTCAGGTGCTTTTTGGCAGACGACCTGTCCGGTAGTGGCAATAATTATCGATAAAGCAGCTATAAGATTGTTATTGAATCGTATCATCATTTAAGTTTTTTATACAAAAAGCAAATCGTTGGACCGTTACTACTTATGTCCTTTTATTGAAATCCAGACAAAACTAATCCTGAGACACAGAACTGCGCTTGTGGCAGTCCCGGGTCCCAGGTTTATCGTTTCTAATCAACATTTAAAACTAGTATCCCGTATTTTGAGGAAACTTGGGACCTTCCACTACCCTGTCAATCTGAGACTGTGGGATTGGACGTAACATATGAAAATCTTTGATGTAAGGAGCGGCCTCTTTGTTCCATTCCTGCACACGGCGGACAAGAGAACGTGTTCTTACGAGGTCGTGCCACCGCTGCCATTCTCCGAAAAATTCACGGCTCCGTTCGTCAAGAATAAAATCCAGGGTTACGTCAGCGGCGGTAATGTTCATAGCCGTCGCAGCAGCTGTATTCTGAGCCGTAGTGTTAGTTTTCCTAAATGCTGCGCGCTGACGTAAAACATTGATCATTGTGGCAGCTTTTGTCGCATCACCAGCTTTGAAATAAGCCTCAGCACCTGTCAGGTAAACATCCGAAAAGCGGTATAAAACGGCGGGACGCGTTGATGGATCGTTGAAATTGGCTCCGCGGCTTGGATCCATGTATTTTTTCAATGCCGGATAAATACCATTATTCCAAAGACTTGGCGGCACAACAATGCCTTTAAATGGCCTTGATCCTACAAACTGAGGTGCGCCAGGTACTTCGTAATCAGGCAGCCAGACAGCCGTGTCTACCCCGGGTACGGTCGTATAACCGATCCCGCGCGTATTATTCGCAGTCGTTGGCGTATTCGTTACCGCAGTGTTTGAAATGTAAACCGTATAAAACGAATTGGCGAAACGTGAATCGACATCACGGTTTGTGAAAGCCTGATCAAGGAAATAATTTTTTCCTGTACGTGTACCCGTTGTCTGTTTATCCGAATTCGGGCGCATCCGCACATACGGGCGGCCATAGTACGAATCTCTGATCATCCCCGAAGTTCCGCTGTTGGTAAAAACGCCGGCAGCATTTTTGATAGAGTTGATGCCACTGTTGTTAGGATAATTCCAGTTCGTGAACCATGGACTCAGGTTTTGTGCCGCACCGCCACCGGCTGCTCCACCGACGTTATAATAACCATATTTTGGATCCAGGACGTGGTCACTGACAAACATCGTTTCCTTGCCGTAGTCGTTTGCGGGAACAAATGCATCGCCATAATCCTGCCATAGATCCAGGCCGTAAGCAGATTTGTTGGCAATAATTTCATCACAAAGTTTTGCAGCCTCCGTAAAGTCACTAGCCGTATTGTTCAGCCAGCCGCGGGTCAGGTATGCTTTGGCCAGCAGGAACTGTGCAACCGGTTTGGTTGCAGCTTTCCCCAGGAATGGAGCCGTAGGCTGATTAGGTAAGTCCGCCGCTGCTTCTGTAAGATCCTTGATGATCAGCGCATAAACATCGGCTACAGGTTGACGGGTTGCTGCCTGGGACGGTACGGTAATGAATTCAGTATGAAGCGGGACATCGCCCCAGGTCTGTACAAGATAAAAATACCAGAATGCCCTCAAAAATTTGGCTTGAGCAAGATACTGCTTCCTTGTTGTTTCGGGCAATTCTATGGTCTGACCATATTGAAGCACGCCATTCAAGGTGTTGATATCCTGAAAGGCAACACCCCAGGCAGATCCGAAGTTGCTGCTGTTCAGACCATTGTAAGTATAGGCATTACCCGTACCGGCATTGACACCTTGAATAAACTCGTCGGTTCCGGCTTGCATTTCAACGGTGAACCCTTCGGTACCCCATTGGCCCCTGATATCATTATAGACCCCTGCTATTCCTCCAAGCACACCCGCCGGGCTGTTGAAATAAGAAGGAACAATCTGTGACTGTGGATGCTCTTCGAGCACTTTTTCACATCCAGTGCTTAGTGCAGCGATCAGCCCGGCAGTAATCAGAATTTTTATGGATTTCATGATCGTATTAGAATTTAAGGTTAACGCCCACAGTGAATTGTCTTACCGGAGGATTATTAAGATTTACTGAAATCTGACGTTCCGGCGTCCCACGGTCGCTGGAAGCATCCGGGTTTAGGGTCGACTGACCGCTTGCATAACTGTTTCCTTCCGGGTCGATAGCCAGATTATCTTTCACCAAAGGCGAATAGATTATAAATGGATTGGTCAGGTTTACGTAGATCCTGGCCGATGTTGCACCAATCTTCTTGAAAACGTTACTTTGGAAGGTGTAACCCAGGTTAATGCTTCTGCATTTAATAAAGGAACCGTCGTAATAGCCAAGCGTTGAACCAAAGTTTGCCACAGCGCCGCTGGCATCAGGAGCAGGAAATGCGTTGGTAGGATTTGTTTCTGTCCAGTAATCCGTTTTTACCTGATTCACACGGCTTTGATTAAAGAAAGCAAATCCACCTGATCCTGTCGAGTTACCTGTAAGATAAGGCACAATCACTTTCATCCCCATACGGGCATAAGTAACAACGGAAGCATCAAAATTCTTGAAACTGAAACGGGTCGTAAGGCCTCCCTCCCATTTGGGCTGAAAGTTCCCCAAAAGCTGACGGTCGCTGGCGTCAATTTTTCCGTCGCCGTTCAAGTCTTCCACCCTGATCTGTCCAGGATGTTGTACAGGCGATGTCTGCTGGGCCAAAGTGCCGTTTTCCTTGTCGGCAGTCTGCCAGATACCCAATTTTTTATAGTCATAAATAACGGAAAGTGGTTGCCCTACAAACCATCCGGCACCGATGTTGGATTGTTCTTCCGGCGTTGTCAACTGCGTGATTTTCTCACGGTTGAAGAAGTAAGTTGCATCTACACTCCAGTTAAATCCTTTTGGTTTTCTGACGATCTCAAAGGTTGTCGTTACTTCCACCCCTTTTCCTTCTGTTTTTCCAAGGTTTTTCAATGTAGAACCGGCACCATTGCTGGCTGGCAACGGAACTGACAGCAAAATATTCTTCGTTTTTTGGTGATACCAATCCACCGAACCGGTAATGCGGTTATTTAGTATACCAAAATCAATACCAATATCCAGTTGAGAAGTCGATTGCCAGGTCAGGTCATTAGCGGGCAGGCTGGTCACTGTATAAGCCAACTGCTGTCCGGCAGTACCCGTTCCGAAATTGTAATACCCGGCTGATAATGCGCCAAGTGTTGAATAGGCACCCACATTCCGGTTTCCGGATATACCCCAGCCGCCGCGTAGTTTAAGGTTTGAAACAAAAGTGGCTGATTTCATAAAAGTTTCTTCGATTACATTCCACCCCAGCCCAATAGCCGGATAATTAAAATACTGATTACCAGGAGATAATGTAGAAGATCCGTCACGACGTAAAGTCATGGTCAGCAAATACTTGTCGGCATAGCTATAATTAAGTCGACCCATGTAAGATAACAATCCCGTTTCAGAAAATGAGTTACCAAAATCCGAACTAGCGACAGGCTGACCTGATGCAAGCGAAAAGTTTGATGTTTTGATATAATCCGCCGGCACCCCCGTTACTGTGAAACGGCTGCCGAGCGAGTGGTTTTTAGTATACTCATAAAGTGCTGTAAAGCCCAGTTTATGCTTGCCAGCAAATGTTTTATCGAAATAAAGCAAATGCTGCAAGTTCACATCCCAATATTCTGTGTTACTGATCTCGGCATTGGATGATGCCTGTGTTGTAGCAGAATTGAAATACGTCAGCGGGCCATTGTAGCCATTGTAATTAGACTGGCTGAAATTTAATCCCGCATTGAAACGGTATTTCAGTCCTGGTAAAATGTTTACCTCTGCATAAATGCTGTTGAAAGTCCGCAGCGCGCGTGTCCGTCCCATGTAGGAATCTTTTTTGGTCAAAATCGTAAGCGGACTTACGCCGGCTGCATCAATAGAACCTTCCGACGGAAATGTATTGACGGTACCATCAGCATTGTAAGGCGATGCCAGAGGAGTAAGGCGCACAAGACCGCCAGGTATCCCGCCCCCACCAGGTGTGTTTTGGTAAGTCAGCGTGTTTAAAGTATTAAGCCCAATCTTTACATGTTTGCCGATCTTCTGGTCAATGGTAGCACGGATGTTAAAACGCTGAAAATTTTGGCTTGGAATGATCCCGGTTTCGTTGAAATAACCTAAACCTAGGGAATACTGAGTAGTTTCACTACCACCTTGCACACCTAATTGGTGATTGGACATAAAACCTGGTTTATAAATCAGATCCTGCCAGTTGGTTGATACGCCATTATCAAGTGCTTCCTGCTCTTTTTGGGTTAACACATAACCGGATGTTCCCGGGCTTGTGCGGTTGTATTTGGCTGCATCAAGTTTGAACTGAGCGTATTCGGGGCCGTTCATCACGTTGAACTTACCCATTACCCTTGTTTCTCCGTGATATCCGTCGTAGCTGAATACCGGTTTACCAACCTTACCTCTTTTGGTCGTTACCAAAATAACGCCTCCCGACCCACGAGATCCATAAATAGCTGTTGCAGAAGCATCTTTCAAAACTTCCAGGCTAAGGATATCGTCCGGGTTTATATCATTAAGACCACCAAATGGAATTCCATCAACCACCACAAGTGGGCCATCCTGATTATCTGCGGTACCTGAGCTTGTTGTAAGGGTTCGGTTTCCCCTGATTCTGATCTGTCCCTGAGAACCTGGCGTACTTCCGTTACTAATAATTGACACACCTGCCGCACGGCCTTTCAACTGATTGATCAGGTTAGGCGCTGGCACTTCTTTCAGCGTAGCTTCACTCACAGAAACAACGGACCCGGTGACATCCCTTTTCCGCTGCGTACCGTAACCTACCACCACCACTTCATCCAAAACTTTATTGTCACCTTTTAAGATGACATTGACAACTTTTTGCGTACCAACAACAACTTCCTGGGAAACATATCCAACAAGGGAAACGACCAGAATTGTATTGGCATCATCGGCAATTAGAAGTTTAAAATTTCCGTCCGTATCTGTAATCGTTCCGCGCGTGGTGGATTTTATTAAAATACTTGCGCCAGGAAGCGCCGCACCATCTTCACCAGTAATCTTACCCTTGATCTCTACATCCGCAACAGACACTGATCTAGGTCGGCTTCCATGGTTAAGTAAGGATGTCCCGCTGGCAAAAGTTTCGGTAGGAAAACCGCCCAGCAGTAATATCGGAAGGCCTGAGATCCCCAGGACTCTTGCCAGCATATTACGGTTTAATAAAGAGTCTTGCATAACTTCTAAATAATTAAGTGTTTTCGAATTGATTGAGTTGTACCTACTAAATGGTAGTCATTTAATATTTGAAGCATCAAAATACTTTCCGGTAAATGTTTCAATTGGTGCAGTGGCATGTCATAAAATTTGGGTTAGATAAGGTTTTCACGAACATTTTCATTTGGTTTTAACGATCAATTAGTGTCAATTTGACATTATTTAATTGTGGCACTATTCCAGTTCTCAAATTCCCAAACATACGATTTCGCATCGAAGGGTAATTTTTTAACCGGCATTGATAAACCTGAGTTAACACTTAACCAGGTTCATCATTTTTCCCAGATATTATTTAATTAATTATCGACAAATGTAACATGGCGGCGATGTCAACTGTGAGCAGATTTGTTCATTTTACCGCTACAAATGTTCAAATCCATTAAAAAAATGCCGTATTCAAGGAGAAACTTGCATTTTTAGGATTAAAATACCGTTTTTCGCATGTAGAATGTTGCTGTGGACCTGTCGGCGGAATCGTTTTAGTCGCAATGCCTGTTCACACTATTTGTACGCACACTGAAATACTATTGTCTCAACATTGGCTGGCTTCTTAATTAAAACATATCAATGCGCTTAACAATCAATTTTTTATACTGCTTTGCCTGCTTGCTGGTTATCATTTGTACTACCCTGTGTACAGCACAAGCTCAGCGTCCGGAACCGAAGTTCACGTCGATTACCTCCATGGATGGGTTGTCGTCCAATACGGTGACAGCCATTTTAAAAGATAGTTACGGGCTGATGTGGTTTGCAACAGATGATGGTCTCAATAAATTTGACGGAACTGATGTGACCGTATATCGGCATAATAAACTGGATTCAACCTCACTAAAATCCAGCGATATTGCGAGCTTACATCAGGACCGGACGGGCGGCATCTGGGTTGGAACTATTGAAGGTGGACTGCACTATTATGATAGACGAAAAGATTCTTTTCTGAGCATCCCATCTCCACACAGTGTTACCAGTATGAGCAGCGATGCAAAAGGGAAACTGTGGGTAGGAACGACCAGTGGATTAGCTAACGTAGATGCAAAAAGTCATCGGATCAGCACATTTTCTTCAATACCAAACATTCCCGACGAGATTTCGAAAGGACTGATATTAAGCATTGCGATCGACAGTAAACAAAGAGTTTGGGTTGGCTCGAAAAATGGTCTGTATAGAATTGATCCTTCCCGGAAAGACAACGAATACATTAATTATCTCCAGGCTTTACCGGATGAAACGGGTTCCCGAACTGTAAAATCTCTCATCGAAGATCAGGATGGCAATTTATGGGTAGGTACATATAGCGGCGTGTTAAAGCTTAATTCAAACGGGCAGATATTACAGCACTTCAAGTACGAATCGGGCAATAAAAATTCTCTGAGCTCCAATATGGTCTTTGCGATCACGCTGGATAACGCCCACAATATCTGGATAGGAACCGACGCCGGACTCAACATTCTTGATACCCGTAAAGGAAATATTCAACGCTATGGACCGGATGCAAGAACTGAATTTAGTTTGACCAATAAATCGGTTCGCAGTTTATTAATTGACAATCAAGGTATCTGTTGGCTGGGCACTTACAAAGGCGGAGTCAATAAGTACGATAAAAATCTGGCTATTTTTGGATTAAAGAGGTCGGATACCAATGATCCGTTTGGACTGAACGCACCATTTGTTACCTCGTTCGCCGAAACTTCATCCGGTGATCTGTTCGTCGGCACAGATGGCGGAGGACTAAATTTGTATGATCGGGAGAAAAATCTTTTCAGAAAATTTGTGATCAATCCCCAAAACAGGAATGCCGCTTCGGGATTGGCGATTCTGACGCTCGAACTGGCTTCAAAGGACGACCTTTGGATAGGTACTTTTCAGGACGGCCTGTTCCAGTTGAATCCAAATACAGGTGCCTACAAGCAGTATATCCGCGGGAAAGATTCATCCAGCCTGAGCAATAATGAAATCTTTTGTCTCGAAAAAGACCGATCCGGCAAGTTATGGGTAGGTACCAATGGTGGCGGCGTCCATTTGTTTGATCCAAAAACAAAACGTTTTGAAAGATATTTCGATCCGTCAAGTCCAGCTTCGCGGCGGATCGTTCCGCTCAATGGGTATATCAGGGATATTTTACAGGACAGCAAGGGGAAAATATGGATTGCCTCACATGGAACTGGCGTGGCTGTGTTTGATCCCGTCAAACGAAAATCCATTTTGTTGGACAAACAATCCAGCAATCTTCCAGGCAATATCGTCTCTTCTTTGATAGAAGACAAAAAAGGAAATATCTGGGTTGGCACATTTGGAGAGGGACTCGCTTTTTTTGATCAACGTTCAAAAAAATTTATTTCCTACGGAGAAAACGAAGGATTGGCAAGCAACGTCATCAACAAGATACTCGAAGATGATCAGGGACGCATCTGGGTAAGTACCAATCAGGGAATCAGTTTCTTTGATCCGAAAAATAAAAAATTTACCAATTACAGCTCTTACAACGGAATTCAGGATAAAACATTTGTATTGGGTTCAGGTATCCGGACGTCCGACAATATCCTGTTTTTTGGTGGAATTGCCGGATTCAACTATATCGACACACGAAGTTTGCCTGGCGGAAAAAATATAGCACCGATCATCCTTAAAGATCTGCGGATTGGTAACCGGAGCATTACGCCGGCAGATTCAAATTTTATAGATGCGGACATCTCTGTTGCCAAAACGATAAATCTAGACTACAAACAGAATTTTTCGGTCGGTTATGCCGCGTTGGACTATACCAATCCAAGACAGATGCATTACCGGCACAGGCTTGTGGGTATGCAACCCGAATGGAATGAAACCGGACTTAATAATTTCGCCAGTTATACCAATTTGAGCCCTGGAAGTTATGTATTTGAAGTACAGGCAAGCAGTGATGGTATCGACTGGAATCCTCAGACTACCTCGATAAATGTCCATGTAAAACCTCCGTTTTATCTGACCATTTATGCCTATATCTTTTATCTTCTGACGCCGATCGGAATTGTATTTGTAATGCGCCGCCGGGGTATTCAAAAACTTCAAAGAGAATTCAAAGAGCAGCAAAAACATGCGGAGGCTGAACAGGCGAAGGAACTGGACAGACAAAAAATCAAGTTCCTCACCAATCTAAGTCATGAACTGAGAACGCCAATTTCCTTAATTCTGGCACCTACTGAAAATTTATTAGTCAAAACAAAAGCGACCGAATTAAATTCACCGGTCCTGGCGATTAAGAGAAATGCCAAAAGACTGCTCAATCTTGTCGACCAGCTGCTGGATATAAAAAATATGCAGCAGCAGGAAGTAAAACTAAATCTTGAAACAAAAGATGCTATCCTTTTTATCAAAGATACTTGTGAACAGTTCAGCGACCTTTCGTTCAGAAAAGGTATTCAATTTAAAATTGAAAGTGCCATTCCTATGTTGTACATGGATTTTGATACGGAAAAACTGGAACGGATACTTTTCAATCTGCTTTCAAACGCATTCAAATTTACACCCAAAGGAGGAGAAGTAAAACTGGAAATTTCGCGGCAGGATTCTCCGGAAAACACGTCCTGGCTGATCATTTCGATAACAGATACCGGCGTGGGTATTACGGAAGGAAATCATGAGAAGATCTTTGAAAGGTTTTTTCAGGATGACACCGATATGTCAATCCTGAATCAGGGAAGCGGAATCGGGCTTTCGATCGTGCGTGAGTTTGTTCAGTTGCATCAGGGAACTATAACAGTCAAGAGCCAGCAAGGTTTGGGAAGCTCGTTCATAGTCCGGCTTCCTATTGTGACAAATTCCATTCCGCTTTCACCAGCTGACCAATATGGCTCAGACAACCTCCGAACGCCTTCTCCCAGTCAGGATATGGCAGTGATTAAAAAAGAAAAACCAAATCTTGAAGACCCGTCCAGCGTTTTGATTATTGAAGACAATGAAGAATTCAGACATTATCTAAGAGAAAGCCTCATGCCCTTTTATCATGTGATCGAAGCAAATAACGGAAAAGAAGGATGGCAAAAAACGTTGAGCCATCACCCGGAGCTGATCGTCAGTGATATCGCCATGCCGGAAATGGATGGGATCACGTTAAGTCAGAAGATCAAAGCGGACAAAAGGACGAAACATATTCCGATCATCTTACTTACGGCATCAAATGGTGAACAGCAGCAGCTTGAAGGACTTAATTCAGGGGCCAATGATTATCTGACAAAACCTTTTAATTTCGAGATTTTGAACGCCAAAATCAATAATCTCATTTTGTTAAACCGGCTTTTAAAAGGTGTATATTCCAGGCAGATCAAAGTTTCTGACGAGCCGGTACAAATGGAATCAAGTCAGGAAAAATTGCTTAAAGACATGCTTTCCTACATCGAAGACAATCTTCATACATCACAACTCAGCGTTGAGAGTTTAAGCAGACATGTGGGTATGAGTCGCGGAACACTTTATAGTAAAGTACTGGAAATGAGCGGACAAACTCCCATTGAATTTATCCGTTCCATCAAACTTGAAAAAGCGGCGATATTGTTGGAAAACAGCGATTTAAGCATTTCTCAGATATCTTATATGACCGGCTTTACTGCTCCTAATTACTTTGCAAAATCATTTAAGACCAAGTTCAACATGCTTCCAACGGAATACAAATTAAAAAAACGAAGACGCCTTCCACAAATCGTAAGCTGAATTTGAATCACTAGTAACTAATTGCGATGCAAAAACAAAAAGATAAAATGGAAGATGAGACCGCAACTTTTTGCCCAAAAAGCAGAGAAGAATGGCGTCAATGGCTTCATGAAAACCATGATAAAAAACAGTCTGTCTGGCTTATATATTACAAGAAGAAATCAAATCAACCGTCCGTATCATACAGCGAAGCAGTCGACGAGGCGCTTTGTTTTGGCTGGATAGACAGCAAAGCAAAACCGCTTGACGATGAAAGGTTTATGCAGTTTTTCAGCAGAAGGAAAGAAAACAGCGTTTGGTCAAAAGTGAATAAGAATAAAATTGATCGTTTGATAAAGGAAAATCTTATGACGCAAGCGGGTTTTGAAATAATAGAAAAGGCTAAATTAAACGGCTCCTGGACAATTTTAGACGAAGCAGAAGCACTTATCATCCCCGCTGACCTTGATAAGGAATTGCAAAAAAGACCCAATGCGAATCAGTATTTCGCTGGTCTGAGCAGGTCAGATAAACGCAACATATTACAGTGGCTCGTTCTTGCCAAAAGAGTGGAAACGAGAGAAAAACGAATATCGGAAATTGTGGAACTTGCTGACAATAACCAGAAACCGAAGCAATTTAATGGACAGAAAAAGGGGGTATAAAGGTGTTTCCAAACAACCAAACTTAGTTTCTATCCGGACGATTGTTATGGAAACACCTAAATATAATCTTTAATTGAAGTATTTAAAATCCCTGAATTCCCTAAATCACCGGCTCCCGTCTTTTCATTTTCAGACTGTCAGCCGGATATTCCTTCTTCAGCATCGTCATTTGCTCCCGTGCCCAGGTGATGATGAGCTCCCGCTGCTGAGCGGTCAGATTGGCTTCTTTATGTAGTCCAAAAAAAGTATACGATTCCAGCGGCATTTCCTTTTCTTCCACCATTTCTATGATCTCATCAAATTTGTGGTTTTGAACGGCAATGGGAAGTTTGGTAAAAGTAGAGAAATTTAGCTCTCTTTTTCCCTCCTGCACGTGACGGTCCAGAAACCAGGCAACAGGCTGAATATTGACGTACCATGGATACGCTGTTTTGTTACTGTGACAATCATCGCAAGCCACCCTCAAAAGTTCCTTTACTTCACCGGAAACCGGATATTTCAGTGCCATATTGTGCGACTGGTCGTCGGAAAGATTTTTTTCGGGTTTGATAAACTGGATGATAATCAGAATGATAAGTAAACCGAGTGCAATTTTTTTGAACATGATCAGGGAGTTTTATGGTGAAAAATTGAAAATACTTAACCTGCTACTGAAACACCTATTAATTCAAAATTCAAATGTAATGGCCGCTGCTGCAAGCCCAAAAAGCACCTGCCGGAATCCCGAAAACCAGATACTTTTTCCAGTGAACAACGTAATAGCGGCGCCAATCAGAAACAATCCCAACGCGCTAAAAACGGTACTTACCAGAATCGCCGGTGTCCCGCTCAGGAAGAAAAACGGGGCCACAGGAATGATCGCGCCCACCGAGAAAAGCAAAAATGAAGTAATCGCAGCTTCCATCGCCGAGCCGTTTAGTTCTTCCATATTGATACCCAGCTCTTCCTTGATCAGGATCGCCATCGTGTTATCCTTATTCAACATGATCTCACTGGCCATTTTCCGGGCTTGCTCCGCCGGGATTCCTTTGGCCTGATAAATGAGCGCAATTTCTCTTTCCTCACCTTCCGGATTCGTTTCCAGTTCATCCATTTCCAGCTGCATCTGATTTTCGCTGAGTTCCTGCGAACTTTTCACTGAAATCCATTCGCCCAAAGCCATGGACAACGCTCCTGCCAGCAGACCTGCCATCCCGGTAAGCAGTATTTCCTTTTGCCCGATGGCAGCACCCGCTATGCCCATCACCAAACTAAAATTCGAAACCAGACCGTCGTTTCCTCCAAGTACCGCTGCGCGCAGCGCGTTACCTCCCACCGACCGGTGTCGTTTTTCAAATCTGGTCAAGGCCGATCCGGCGACCTTGGGGTTATTTTCCAGTATGTTTTTTAATATCGATACATGTGCCGTATCCGAGATAGAACTGGCAGATCTGTTCTTGCTTCTTGCGCTGGCAACCGACGATGCTATGCTCTTCTCGGTATCCAGCAGCACCCCCAGAATATAGTCGTAACCAAAAACTTTACCGATTCTATTCAGGATTTTTGCTCTGGCAGAAGGGCCCGGCAATTGCGACAAATGCAATCCATTTTTTGCCATAAATGCCAGCGCATGGCCATGTTCTATTTCACTCATCTGCCTGAAAACACTGGCTACATTTTCGTCGGCCTCGTTTTTGGCAAGAATTCCGTAAAGAAAACCTGCATCAATTTCCGTTTGAATGTTTTTTAGACTGACCATGGTCGTTTCACAAAGTGAAGGTTTGGGTTTGGCTTTTTACAAAATTATTCTTCCGATTTATTCTTCAAAGACATTAAAAGTGAATACGCGCCATTGACCACACAGGGCTGATTTTCAATGTTTTCCTTTGAAATAACCTCTGTAAAGCCATTTTCCGAAGTACCTGTCTGCACCGCTTTCATTTCAAACTTGCCCGTTCCTTTTGGAATAAAAATATACTGTTTATTCTCATAAGTAACAATGGCATCATCAGGCAGTACGACCACCGAACGGGTGTCGAGCTGGATGTCGGCGTTCATGAACATGCCGGCAAGCAGTCCCGGCTCATAATTTTCAAAATGCGCATGCACTTCTGCGGTCCGTTCCGGTGATAAATCCCTGCTGATCAGAATTATTTCACACTGGTATTTTTTGTCCGGCGCATTGTTGGTATAAGCCAGAATCTGCTGACCAATTTTTATTTTATCCAGATCTTTCTCAAAAACTTTCAGCGCGAGATGGATGTCCGTAGGATTGATCAGTTCAAAAAGCACTTCCGTAGGTGAGACATACCGGCCAATATTGACATTCACTTTGGATACATAACCGTTAATAGGCGAATGAATACGGACGCTCCTGGATATGTTTTCCTTCGTCAGCTTATCCGGATTGATGCCTGCCAGTTTCAGTTTTTCCTGCAAGGATTTCATCATCACCTGCTGGCTGCGAAATTCGGATTCGGCCTGCTGGAAGATTTTATCACTGCTCGATTTGCTTTTATTCAGATCCTTCTGGCGCAAATAATCACTTTCGAGGTAATCGACCCTGGCCCTGCCCGTCAGGTAATCCTGCTGCAACTGGATATACTGCTGGTCTTCCATCACCGCCAGCACCTCCCCTTTTCTCACCCGCGTGCCCGGCAACAGTCTGGTCGTTTTCAGGTATCCACCCAGCGGCACACTGATCGACACCAGGTTTTGCGGTGGCACATCAATTTTCCCGTTGAGTTTTAAAACCGAAGAAACCTGTCTTTTTTCCGGCACGGCCGTTTTAATCCCCGCATTCTGAATTTGCTGTTCACTCAGTGATGCCACATTGGACGCTGTATTATTTTCGGTTGTTGCAGGTTCATTTTCAGCCTTTTTCGAACAAGCCAAAAACAGGCAAAAAGTTAGGCCATATATCAAATATCTGGTCATGGCAGGTTTAATTTTGGAGGTAATAATCAAGATCAATGGCTTTGCTATTCAGGTTCATCAGGGCGTCCAGGTAAAGGCTTCGGATTGCAGTGGCATGGTTGATCAGCTGTACCCATTGCAGGTAATTGATGCTTCCGCCCGACAGTTGCTGATTGGCCGTTATGGTGATCAATGCGGCGTTATTGAGTCCGGTCGTTTCATAATATTGAACCGATGTCAGAAATTTACGGTATTCTGCCAAGGCCGAAAAATATTGTGATTTCAAAGCCTGCGCACCCGCCTGATAAGTCTGACGGCTGATTTCTTCATTGATCCGGGCAGCATTGATCCTTGCCTTCTGCGCACCTGCAAAAATGGGAATCCCCACACCGATCTGTGCCGACTGAAATCTTTGGCCACTTCCGTAAGTTTTATCGTCCGCACCCGTGCCACGCATGCTCATGTTGTTGTAGCCAATATTCAGCTGCGGCAAAAGTTTAGATTTTTCTACATCAATCCCGGCAACCGCGATCTGTTGCTGTTGCAGGAGCAACCGCATTTGCGGATGGTTGTCAAGATTAACTGAATCAATCGCTGTAATTGAACGGTAACGGTATTCAGCCTGCTGCGGCTCTGAATTTTCCGATGAATTTATTAACAATTGAAATTGCAATCTGGACAAACTCAAATCGGATTCCAGCTGCTGCCTTTGCATTCTGATATCTGCCAGCTGGGTTTCGATGGTTGTTTTTTCGAGAACATCACTTTCGCCTTTGTCAAACCGCTCCTGTGCCCTTCGGTAAAATCCGGTATACAGACTGTCAAGTGAGATCAGCAATGCTTCCTTTTTCTTTTGGTATAAAAACATATAATAAACCTGTGCAACATTTCTGCGCAGTTCATTTTCCCGCACCGCTACATTTAAAACGCTTCCTGAAAGTTCACGTTGCAAAAGTGTTTTTTGTTTTGCGTAAACAACCGGTAAACTGAATGATTGCGAGATGTTAAAACGCGTGTCGGTATAAAAACTGTTGATTTGCCCGGCTTCGATCTGGAATCCTGTTTGCGGTAAAACGACTGCCGTTTTTACAAGCGCTTTCTGGTACTCTGTCCTGAGTTTTTCCGTTTTCAGATTTTGATTATTCGCCAACGCCATCTCCTGAGCTGTTTTCAGATCCATTTTATGCTGAGAAAAAACGCTCGGAGTATTTAGCAGTAACAAGGTCAGCATCAGTACCGATACCAACTTCGCTTTTCCATTCAATTTAAACTTAAAACCATTTTCAAAAAAAAGATAGAGCACCGGCAGCACAAAAAGTGTGAGAAAGGTTGCGACCAGAAGTCCACCGATGACAACCGTAGCCAGTGGCCGCTGCACTTCTGCACCTGCGCCGGCACTTATCGCCATCGGAAAAAATCCCAGTGACGCCACAAATGCCGTCATCAGCACAGGCCTCAGCCGATGTTGGGTCCCTACCAGAACGGCTTCTCTGATATCCTTTTGTTCTTCTTTTCTGATCCGGTTGAATTCGGCCACCAGCACAATTCCGTTTAAAACGGCCACACCGAAAAGTGCAATAAAACCAATTCCGGCACTGATACTGAACGGCATACCGCGCAGTGCCAGAAAAAATATCCCGCCAATGGCAGAAAGCGGAATGGCTGAGTAAATCAGCAGCCCGTCTTTCACCGAATTGAAAGCAAAAAACAGTAGCACAAAAATCAGCAGCAACGACACCGGTACGGCGATCATCAGCCGCTGTTTGGCAGCATTCAGGTTTTCGAAAGAACCGCCGTAAGTTACATAGTACCCCGCCGGAAGTTTCAGATTTTGGTTTACCTTTGTTTGCAGCTCATTCACAATGGTTTGCACATCCCTTCCGCCAATATTAAATCCGATAACGATTCTTCTTTTAGCATCCTCGCGCTGGATCTGGTTCGGTCCATCCTGAATGATTACCTCCGCAAGTTGATAAAGTGGTATCTGTGTCCCGTTCGGGGCGGCCACCAGCAGGTTGCGGATGTCTTCCAGGTTTTTCTTGCGTTCGCCGCTAAGCCTGACCACGAGTTCAAACCGCTTTTCGCCTTCGAAAACCATACCGGTACTTTGGCCAGCCAGCGCGGTGTTGACCGTTTTATTGACAGCAGAAATATCAAGGCCATATTGGGCCAGCGCGTTGCGATTGTAACGGATCGTGATTTGTGGCATACCTGACACCGATTCTACGTATAAATTTTTCGTGCCTTCGACCTGATTCACCATAACGCCAAGTTTCCTGGCATACAGCGCCAGTGTATCCAGGTTTTCGCCAAAAATTTTACAAACTACATCCTGGCGCGCGCCGGTCATCAGCTCATTAAAACGCATCTGCACGGGAAACTGAAACCCGGCTGTTATTCCCGGTACTTCTTTAAGTGCCTCGCCCATTTTTTCAGAAAGTTCGGGAAAAGTTTTCGCCGACGTCCAGTCCTTTTTGTCTTTTAAAATGACCATCATATCACTGGCTTCCATCGGCATTGGATCGGTGGGGACTTCGCCGCTGCCTATTTTGGTAACCACTTTTAAAACCTCCGGAAATTGGGTTTTAAGAATATGCGCCGCTTTGGTGGTATTTTCTATGGTGGTGGTGAGACTGCTACCAGTGAGCACACGGGTGTCTACTGCAAAATCGCCTTCTTCCAAAGCCGGAATAAATTCTCCACCGAGCGTGGTAAGCAGGTATACAGCGGATGCAAAAAGGATCAGCACGGATGCCAGGATTATTTTGGGATAACGGATTACCCGTTCAAGCGCATGGCGGTATTTCATTGCCAGCTTGTCCATAATCCGGTCCGAAAAACCGGGTTCCGTCTTGATTTTTTTGCTCAGAAACACAGCACTCATCATCGGGATGTAGGTCAGCGACAAGATGAATGCGCCCAACAAAGCAAACGCAACGGTTTGTGCCATGGGTTTAAACATTTTACCCTCAATACCCTGTAAAGTAAAAATGGGCAGATACACGATCAGGATGATGACCTGGCCGAAAACGGCACTGTTCATCATCCGGTCGGCGGATTCATTCACCTCTCCATCCATCTGCTGTTGGGTGAGGCACGTGAGGCCGGCAAACTTTTTATTGTGTGTGATCTGGTGCATGACCGCCTCAACGATGATCACTGCGCCATCGACGATCAATCCAAAATCGAGCGCGCCGAGGCTCATGAGGTTACCGCTTACGCCAAAAGTGTTCATCATAATCACGGCAAAAAGCATCGCGAGCGGAATCACCGAAGCTACGAGCAGACCGGCCCGGAAATTTCCCAGAAACAGCACGAGCACAAAAACCACGATCAGCGCACCTTCCAGCAAATTTTTACCAACGGTTCCAATGGCATTGTTTACCATTTTGGTTCTGTCCAGGAAAGGCTCTATGACCACGCCTTCCGGCAGCGTTTGCTGGATCTGGGCCACACGTTCTTTTACGTTTTTGATCACCTCACTGCTGTTCGCGCCTTTGAGCATCATCACCACGGCACCGGAAACTTCCCCTTTGTCGTTGTAGGTCATGGCCCCATACCGGGTAGCGAAACTCGTTTTTACCTCCGCAACGTCGCGGATAAACAATGGCTGCCCGTCAGCGAGTGACTTGACAGAAACATTTTTAATGTCTTCCAGGTTTTCCACCAAACCTTCGCTCCGGATGTAAAGCACGGTCGGGCCCTTTTCGATATAGGCGCCTCCGGTATTCTCGTTGTTTTTTTCCAATGCGGTAAAAACATCATTGATGGTGATGCCATAAGCCAGAAGTTTTTGCTGGTCGATCTCGATAGAATATTGCTTCAACTTTCCGCCAAAACTGCTCACTTCTGCAACGCCTTTAACGCCCAGCAGCTGACGGCGGACAATCCAGTCCTGAATCGTGCGCAGATCGGTGGCGTTGTATCGGTGTTCGTAACCTTCTTTGGGACGAACCACATATTGATAAATTTCACCCAGTCCGGTACTGATCGGCCCCAGCTCAGGCGTACCGATTCCCTTTGGGATTTCATTCTGCACTTTCAAAAGTCGCTCCGACACCTGCTGCCTGGCCCAGTATATATCGACATCGTCGTCAAAAACGATGGTTACCAAAGATAAACCGAACCGCGAAAAACTCCGGATTTCTTTCAAACCGGAGATGTTGTTATTGGCCTGCTCGATTGGGAAAGTAACCAGCCTTTCGATATCCGTGGCGCCGAAAGATGGTGCAATCGTAATGACCTGCACCTGGTTATTGGTAATATCAGGTACGGCATCAATCGGGAGACGCGTGAGCTCATAACTTCCGTAACCGATCAGGGCCACGACTAGTAGTCCGATGATCAGTTTGTTGCTGACTGCAAACCCTATTATTTTATTAAGCATGGATTGTATTGTTAATCTGAAAAATTAAAAATGGATATGCAGTAAATGCCGAACACTTGAATGCATACTTCTTTAAAAATGAGGATCAACAGTACTTTGGAGGCTGCCAAATTCCGGATAAATAGCAAGAAACCGCCAGTGCCGTAACATAAACACAGTTACGTTGTGCCGGACGATACGATGCAGCTGGCTGAAAGATAAATGTCGGCTTCAATAAGACAGGCGCGATCCAGATCGCGGTATGATCCTGACCGGATAGGAAAGGAAGTTTTTTATCCAGATCGTAATCTGAGTGATTAGCTAAAGAATCCTGATAATGCAAGAATAAGAATTCAAGAAAAGTAGATTTTTCATTCCATTTTTTGTGCTGGTCATAATGCTCTAAGAGCACAGGCATCTTTACCAGCTCGACCAGGTGAAAGTTCGAAAACAGGTATATGCCAAGCAACAATATGGAAATCGACTTTTTCAACCAGATTAATTTTTTGGTAACTAAATAAGTTATGATTCTTACTGACAATTTTTAATGCATTAAGCAGACTTTTTTGGTAATAAAACAAATTTGTTTTTCACCGCGATAGATTCTGCAATCTTCGTGATCACCAGCGACGGTACTTCAATTTTGTGATCTGCCAGTTTTACATCAAAATCGGAGAGCAGCGATATCTGTCCACCAGTGATAATCACCTGCCCTTTCAAAGTGCGTTTCTGCTTTACGCCGTGCATATCCATAATACCCTCAACATAAACCGTGTAACTCCCATTTTTACTGTAATCAACCGGTTCTTTTATTTTCCCTGTAAATACCGCCGCCGGAAATTTTTCGGTTTCCATATAATTCTCATTAAAATGTTCTTCCATGAGTTTATTGGGAAAATGAAAACTGCGCTGCTGCATTTTAATCGCCAGCTCGCCGTTGGCAGTATTGAGAATTACCAAAACCTGTTTGTTGACCGCAGCGATATTTTCAAGCGGTGTTTCGGAGAAAAAACTGGTTTCGCCGGTTTTGGTCATGTACAATTGTCCGTTACAGGTAATAGCAAGGAGCTGGCTGATCATCAGCACCAGCATCACTTTAAATGTTTTAGTATCCACTGGATTTGCGTTTTTTACTTTTGTCAAAACTGAATGTCCGGGCCACGTTAAAGCCATAGAAAATATCGCCGCTGTTCCACTTTCCTGTTGTTTGTCCAATGAACTGTTTCTCGATCATTCCTCTTGAATTTGTCAGGTGAAGCTGGAATACGTGGCCACCTGTTTCGATATCAAAACCCAGTGATAGCGTATTCGTAAAGCTTGGATCTCTCTGCGTAGAACCGGCAAAACTTTCCGGCGTGTACCAGTATTCGACGTTAAACGAAGTGCGTTTGGTCAGTTTATAACGGCCTCCCATTCCCAGCGTATAAAGATTGTTGGCATCGATCTGGTTTTCTGCCAGATTACGGTGAACCACAGTTGGCATTAACTGCAACGACAGACTTTCATTGAACTTTCTGGCTATCAATGCCTGGAAAGTGTAGGTCTGCCGCTGCACGATGGTGTAAAAAGGAAGTTCTGTTGATGAAGTGCTTGCGTTGTGGGCATCACTGGCAAAAAGGGTCACTGACACCGGCATGTTTTTAAAACCCGATGACTGCCTGAGCAAACGATATTTGGCAAAAACGTCAATGGTTTTCTGGTAACTGCTTCTGCCAATGCCGATCATCAGACGATCCGTGACTCCATATTCCAAAGCCAGCCGGATCTGCGATTGATCCAGCCCGAAGAAATTGTTTGCTCCGGAATTGACGGCCCCAAACCGGTGGGAAATAATGAAATCCATATTGTTTTTACCCACCGTCTCCACGGAATGCCCGTTGATGATCCGCGTTCCTTTGAAAGTTGCCGCGCTATATACTGTCGCCGAATCCTGAATCTGATCCAGCTGTTTTAATAAATCGTCCTGTGCATAAGCCCACGAACTGATCATGGCCATTGCAATGGCTAAGCGTATTTTCATTCTGCTAAAAATTAGGCTGTAATGGTCAAAATATTTCCGGTCAGACTGGTGGTATAGACGGCTATTCCTTTTTTCCCGTCGCCGTTCAGCCCCTTTCCATTGTTGTCGTATTTGGCACCATGTGCAGTGCAGTAAAAATGATCCGTTTGGTAAATGATCTCCCTTTTCCCTTCGTGGCTGCATGTCAGTGTCGCAGCAATGTATGCACCGGTATTACTCTTAGCGATCACAACGCCGTCTTTGATCACATATCCGCCATTATTTTTCAGGGCTGCGTTTTCGGAAGCGCTCAAATCCAGCGTCAGATTTGTAGGTGCAGGGCTTACGCGATCATTGGTACAGGATTGAAGATTAGCTCCAAAATAGACTGCCGCCAAAGCTGACCCTGCAAAACCAAGTTTTCTTAAAAATTCGTGGCGGTTGATGTTTTCCGCGTTATCTGTTTGGCTCATAACTTTTGCTAATTAATTTATCGTCCCTAAGACATTTCAAATGTAGGCCTGGCTGCCTTAGCGCTTCCTGAAGATTATCTTAAGGTTGCCTTAAGATTTTGTTACCCTGAATCAAATTTTCAGCAAAACGAATGCGGTATCTGCACACTCAATGATTAATTATACTTCGTCCCTTTCACGACAGCAAATATCATGACGAATCCCAAAGTAGAATTACATATAAAAAACATTAAGTTGCATAGATCACGTTATCCATGCGCACTGATAAGAATCCGGGTAGCAGCGTCTGTGACGGTTATAAAGGAAAAGTTAATCCTGCAGTAGTGCCCAGCCCCGGCCTGCTACTAATACTAAATTTGATTTCCAAAAGCTGGCACATTCTTTTCACGATGGAAAGTCCCAGTCCGTTTCCTTTAATCTGAGGGTGTTCCAAGGGATTAGCACGGTAAAACGGCTCCTGAATTTTGCCTATCTCTTCGGCGGCTATTCCGATACCCGTATCAATAATTACATACGATATGGAATCGTTGGTTTTCCTGATTACAATTTTAATACTTTCATTATGAATCGAATATTTAACGGCATTTGATATCAGGTTTTCAATAATGATATCAATCATATACGGATCTGTGTATACGTCATTTTGATTGTCGCTTTCAAGACTTATTGCAAGTGATTTCTCCATGATCTGCTGGTGTTGCCTTTGCAGAATCGACGCGGTCAATTCAGACAAGTCCACCTTTTGATGATCCATTGCATTTTTCTGGCTTTCAAAACGGGCTAAAAGCAGCAACTGGTCGACCAAATAACTGATCCTGTTTATTTCCCTGATCGCCAACGCAACTTTGTCAACATATTCCTGAGCTGACCTTGGCTTCCGTATTAAAACCTCCAACGTTCCTTTAATGACTGCCAGAGGCGTTCGTAATTCGTGGGAGGCATCGGAAGTAAATTGTTTCTCACGTTCAACAGCACTTTCGATCCGGTCCATCAGATCATTAATCGTAACCACCAGCTTATTTAACTCATCTTTTCCTGCCGGGATCGGCACACGCGCGCTCAGATTTTCATTGGTAATTTTACTTGCTGTATCGATCACACTCAGTACCGGTTGAATGCTCTTACCCGCAATAAATCTTGTCACTAAAAACAGAACAAACAATACAATCGGGAAGGCAGTCAGCAACACCACTCTAAGATTATCCAGAACCTTTTCAGATTCATTGATTGGGATGGCAACGATGAGATATCCCGCCAATTTTCCATTTTCTTGTAGTGCAACCTGAATCTGGGCAATGGCACGTCCTTTCAGTTTTGTCTGAAAAATCTCTTTATTTTTTTGAGATAAATCAGCGGTTAATAAATCCTGTTTCAGGTTTGGAGACTTCTCGATCACCACGCCGTTTTCATCCGTTATTTCCACGAATACCGGATTAACTTCCAGCTCTCGATGCTCCCTTTCAAACCATTCCTCCTTGTCAGCAATAAAAGGAACGCCGTTCTTCACACCAACTTCAAAAAAATGTTTTTCTGCCTGGAATGTTACATCTTTTTCTAAACCGCTAAAAACAGTAAGACTTACAATATGATAGATCACAATAAATATCAGGGCTACAAGAAGCGCGGTACTCAGCGTGAAGTTGAAGGCAATCTTATTTTTGAAAGAAGTAGTCATCATTTTCCTTTTCAGATCTCTTTTGCAATATAGCCTATACCCCGAATCGTTTGAATGTAGTCTTCCTCTTTGGCAAGTTTGAGTTTTTTCCTGAGAGAATTGATGTACACGTCGATAACGCCTGTGTTATATTCAAAATGTATGTCCCAGACACTTTCGATAATCCTTGTCCGGCGGCAAACTTTTCCCTTATTTCTAAGTAAAAATTCCAAAAGTCCGAACTCTTTTTGTGTAAGTTTTATTTCTTCATTTCCCCTGAAAACCTGATGCGACTGGGTATCAATGCGGATAGGGCCTAATGTAAATTCGGCTTGTTCTCCTGTTGCAGGACGCAGCTGTACCTTTATCCTTTCTAAAAGCTCATCAAAGCTGAACGGCTTTTTAATATAATCGTTAGCGCCCGATTGTAATCCAAAAATAGTATCCTGAACGGTATCCCGAGCAGTAAGAAATATGACAGGCGTTTTTGCAAAATGTTTTCGGAATTCACGGCAAATCTCTACGCCACTTTTACCAGGCAGCATCCAGTCTATCAATAAAAGATCATACTCGCCCGTAAGTGCCATATCCAGGCCCATTTTACCTTCCGACGCGGTATCCACCGCATAAGATTCTTCTTCCAAACCCTGTTTTAGAAAATTCAGTATTCCGATTTCATCTTCTACGATCAGGATTCTCATAAACTTTACTTTTAAATTTTTCGAGACAAATGTAAATCTAACAGATTGATACCAACTGTCGCTACAAAATAAAAGGTGCGAGCCTATAAACGATCTTAAATAATTCTTAAGATCGTCTTAAAATATATTTTAAACAAGTTTTCTATTTTCTGATGTAACCTCAAAACTCGTCATCCGCGAGAATTAAAATCATTGTTTTTCATCAGGATTGGCCTCTATTAATGAGTAATGGATCCACTTTTGCTATTGATACCATCTGACCAAAGAATTTTACAACTAATCGATGGCCTTGTTAACCGGCATACGATACAACTTTTCATCTTCTCCAAAATAATAAACATAAGACCCATGAACTCCTAAACCTATTTTTGGTCTTTTGTCCGGGTATGGCTTTGAAGAAGCAAAGGACTTGCTTACTGTTAAAATAAAGATACTAAGGCTAAGAAAAACCAGCGCGATCGAAAAAGAAATAACCAGAACTTTCTGATTTGTACTTGTTAATTTTTGAAAGATATTTTCCATCAGGATAAAATGTTGAAAGATTGTGCAGCGCGCAATATCAAAAATTGTTTATGATTTCAGTTCAACTTAACGATTAATTAACAGGCTCCGTGTATAATCTGTACCGGATTTCCCGCAACATGAACGACGATAGTTTGTGTCCATAAGAGCTCCTCAAAAGTATATACCCTAACCTCCAAAAGCTCAGACTTCTAGCTAACAAACTTAGAAAAATCTAAATATGCGCTTTAACTTTTTTATTACAATTTATTCCATAAATAATTAATTAACAAAGGTTTGCCCTACTTGCACTTCTCGGAAAACCTTAAATCCCATTCCCGGCTTTCGGAAATTATCATATTGTTAAATAAGCTTCGCCGGCAAGTTCGGATTAACAGGATTATCTAATTTCGCCGCCTCAAACCCATTAATTATTTTCCATACCAAAAATTTACTCCTATGTATCGATGTAACAAAAGGATGTCCGCATTCACGGGCCCCTTATCCAAATCGGTTGCCCGATTGGCGTTGATCGCAATGGTCAGCGGCACAGGCTGGGCAAAAACACCTTTTGAAACCGACCTGAAAACCGGAGCCAAATCTGTAAAGATTGCCAATGCTGAAAGACAAATCAAAGGAAAGGTAACCGACGGCGACACACCCGAAGGGATCCCAGGCGTGAACGTTGTAATCAAAGGAAGCCAAACCGGTACCGTTACCGATGCCAGTGGTAACTACACTCTTGAAATCCCGGAAGGTGGTGCTATTCTGGTATTTTCTTACGTGGGTTATCTGAGCCAGGAAATTGCGACAGGCACACGCGGTACTATTGATGTGCCCTTAAAAGCCGACAGCAAATCACTGAATGAAGTGGTGGTTGTGGGTTATGGTACGCAAAAGAAAGTAAACCTGACCGGTGCTGTAGACCAGGTTGGACAGGAAGTTCTGCAAAATCGCCCGATTCCTAACCTTGCACAAGGTCTAGTGGGTGTTGTGCCTAATTTGAACATCAGGATGTTCGACGGCAAGCCGACACAATCGCCGAAGTTCAACGTTCGCGGTACCACCTCGATCGGCCAGCAGGGAAGTGCCCTCGTCCTGATCGACGGAGTTGAAGGGGATCCGCGTATGCTAAACCCGCAGGATATTGAAAGTATTTCAGTACTGAAAGATGCTGCTTCCGCTTCAATTTATGGAGCACGTGCGGTATTTGGGGTGGTGCTCATCACGACAAAGCCAGCTCCTGAGGGAAAAATGAGGGTTTCCTATTCGGCGAATTACTCAATTAAAGCGCCTACCGAAGTACCTGATAATATTGTAGATTCCTATCCATGGGCACAAGGTTTTAGCGACGCATGGTCGCGTTGGAACGACAACGGAAGCACACCGACTGCGATCAATAAAACCATCAGTTTCTCCCCTGCCTACCTGGCCGAGATCAAGAGAAGATACGAGGATCCGTCGCTGCCAAAAGTGGAAGTAAATCCAACTACGGGCGAGTACCAATATTATAACAGCACCGACTGGTATAAGGAATTGTATAAAAAACGACTTAGTGCCCGGGATCACGCGCTTTCTATTGCGGGCGGTACCGACAAGGCTACTTATCTATTGAGTGGTCGTTTCAATAATCAGGATGGTTTGTTCCGTTACAACACGGATAAGTACAGCATGTATAATTTCCGTGGTAAGGGTGGTGTGCAGTTAACCCCTTGGTTACGCGTTGACAATAATACTGAGTACTCACAAATGAAGTACCATCAGCCGATCAACGTAGGTGAAGGAAGCGGTATCTACCGTAACATTGCCGACGAAGGCCACCCGCTGGCTCCCTTGCTAAACCCGGATGGAACGCTTTCCTTCTCTGCCGCTTATACCGTGGGCGACTACTACTATGGACGTAATGCAATAGACCAGACGCAGCGTTTTATGAAAAACCAGACGGCTATGAAGGCGCAGTTCTTCGAAAAGGCACTGACCATCAAAGCCAACATGACGTTCCAGAGCACAGACCTGGCCACCCAGCAAAATCGTGTTCAGGTTCCATATAGCCGCACCAAAGGTATCACAGGTTACACTGGTACCAATACAAACGATATTGCGGAGGAAAGAAATACGATCAACTATTTGGCCACCAATTTTTACGCAGATTATGTAAAATCGTTTAACAACACACATAATTTCACTTTGTTAGGTGGTTTCAATTATGAGCGGTCACTCACGACCAACCTGGGTGCGCAACGCAACGGTATCGTTTACAGCGGCGCTGACGATATCAATCTCGCGCTGGGACAAAGTATTACAACAAAGGGTGGTTACAAAAAATGGGCTGTTGCAGGTGGTTTCTTCCGTTTAAATTACAACTTCCGTGAGCGTTACCTGCTTGAAGTGAACGGACGTTATGACGGTTCTTCCAAATTCCCAACCGATCAGCAATGGGCATTCTTCCCGTCCGTATCAGCCGGATGGCGCGTATCTGAGGAGCCTTTCTGGAAGGTTGACCCGAAAGTGATCTCGAATTTGAAGGTTCGTGCTTCTTATGGATCGTTGGGTAACGGTAACATTGATCCTTACGCATTCAACGAGAAGTTCAACATTGCGCAGTCGGGCCGCGTGATAAATGGTATCCGTCCGCAAACGACCAGCCAGCCAGGTGTCGTGCCTGACGGTTTGAGCTGGGAAACTTCTACAACCGCTAACCTTGGTCTCGACTTTAACGCCCTGAATAGCCGTCTTCAATTTTCAGGAGATATTTATCAGCGCAAAACAACGGATATGTTCACGGTTGGGCCGACTGTTCCTGCTATTTATGGTACGGCTGTTCCCTTTGGTAATTACGCTGACCTGAAAACCAATGGATGGGAACTTTCCATCAACTGGGATGACCAATTCAATATGGCTTCCAAGCCCTTCCATTACAACGTGCGTTTGACACTGGCAGACTACAAAGCGACAATTACCAAATATAATAACCCGGACAAAAACCTGACTGATTATTATGAAGGCCAGCGTGTAGGTGAAATCTGGGGATACAAAGTTGCAGGTTTATTCAGATCACAAGATGAAATTGCTAACTCTCCCTCGCAAAGCAACATCCCGAACACGAACACCCGGAAAAATTACCCTGGTGACATCAAATTCGAAAATCTTGATGGCGATAATATCATTTATCAGGGCTTAAACCGTGTTGGAAATTCAGGTGACAAAACCATTATCGGTAATTCTGAACCTCGTTACACCTACGGCGTGAACCTGTCAGGTGATTGGAATGGGTTCTTCGTAGGTAGTTTCTTCCAGGGCGTAATTAAACAAAACTGGTACCCTTCGGCTGAAGCGCGTTTTTGGGGACAATATAACCGTCCTTATAACGCCTATCCGCGCTGGCAGCAGGACAATATGTATCGCGAGGAGCTGGGAAATTTCGATGCTTACCTCCCACGTCTTGTTGGTTATATAGCCCAAGGCACAGGCCGCACCCTGCAAGTGAACAATGACCGTTTCATGCAGAACGTTGGTTATATCCGTTTGAGAAATCTGCAAGTAGGGTACACAATTCCAGAGCGTCTTACCTCGAAAATTCATGCCCGCGACCTGAAAGTATATATTTCCGGCGAAAACCTATGGACATGGTCTCCGCTCTATAAATGGACCCGTGATACAGACGTAACCAGTATTTACGGATCTGACCGCGATCTAAGCGGCGGCGGAAGCGGTGACGGATACAGTTACCCAATGCTAAAATCTGTGTCAATCGGATTGTCACTTAATTTTTAATGGAATTTATGAAGACTAAAAAAATAATCAGTTATACTTTGGCCGTTATGCTGCTTGCTATGGCCAGCTCATGCGACCTCACTGAGGTGCCGATAGATACTGCTACCAACGAAGCAGTTTTTGGCTCAGAAAGTGGTTTGGAACTTTATGTTGGCTCGTTTTACGACTTGCTGCCCAATACAGATGTCGGCGTGTTCCAGATCGACGACAACTCTGACCTCGTTGCCCGTAATGGTGTGGACGACTACCTGGCTGTCAATGCACTAAGTCCGATTACCAGCACCGGCTGGAACTGGGTACAACTGCGCAACATCAATTATTTTATTGAAAACGCAGAAAAAAGTACGATACCAACCAAGAATCATTATATGGGTACGGCGCGCTTCTTCCGGGCTTTGTTTTATTTCGACAAAGTAAAAAGATTCGGTGATGTGCCCTGGATCGACAAGACGATCGACGTAAAAGATGAGGCGGCATTGTACGGTTCCCGCATGAGCCGTTACGAAGTAATGGACAAAGTTCTTGCCGATCTTGACTATGCGATCGAAAATATTTCTTTGACATCCGACGCTTCTGTAACCCGGATTACAAAAAACGTAGCCCGTGCATATAAAACCCGTATCGCACTATTCGAAGCGTCGTGGCGGAAATATCATACGGAGGATAATAAGCAGTCGACCGCTAACGTCTGGTATGAAGAGGTAATAAAAGAAGCAAATGCAATCACGGGATATACGCTGCATACCAGCGTACCTGATCGTGCTTACCGTGAAATGTTCATCACGAAAACGGCTTACACGGACGAAACAATCCTTTCAGTTGCCTTAAACGCGAGCCTGCAGGTTTACAGCTCGGCCAACCGCCGCTTTATCAGCCCGACTTATGGTAACAGACCAAGCCTGACGCGCCGTTTTGTCAACACTTATCTGAATCTGGACGGAACGCCATTTACCAGCAATACTGGTTATGAGACAACGCCATTTGTAGAAGAAGTGAAAAACCGTGATCTGCGTTTGAAACAAACCATCCGCACCGGCGACTACACGCGTACTGAAAATGGAATACCCGTTATTTCGCCACCGAATTTTAGTCAAACTTACACAGGTTATCAGCCAATCAAATGGAGTTACGACGAGCGTTTTCCTTTTGATGATGAAAGCCGCAACGACAACGCGCATATCGTGATGCGATGGGGAGAAGTTCTTCTGAATAAAGCAGAAGCATTGGCTGAGCTGGACAGAATGACGGCTACCGAATGGACCAACACAATCGGCGCGCTTCGTAAGAGAGCGGGTATCACTGGTGCTACTTTGACGACCGTTCCGACGACTGCCGATCCTTACATGGTATCTTTCTTCGCAAATAAGTTCAGTAATCCTGTATTGCTCGAAGTACTTAGAGAAAGAGGTACAGAAATGGTTTTTGAAGGTCTTCGTCCGGATGACCTGAGAAGATGGAAGCTAGGTAACCTGTTCCAGACTGCACCTCTGAATGGGATGTATGTACCAGGATTAGGAGAATTTGACCTGAACGGCGATGGTAAAAATGATGTATATTTTTACCAGGGAACGAAACCAACTTCTTCAACCGCGGGTATTGCGTTCGTTGATGTTTCGCCTTCATCAGCTGTTGGACGTATCCAGTTATCCAAAGGAACATCAGGCGAGTTGATCTGGAATCCAGGCCAACGCGAATGGGCAGACAAAAAATATCTTTACCCAATTCCCGAAGCAGATCGTACCCGGAACCCGGCATTAGGTCAGAATCCTGGCTGGTAGTCGCATTATTGAATTAAAAAAAAATGATTATGCGAGGTTGCCAGAAACGGCAGCCTCGTTTTTTATGCTTAAATATATTTGTCAGTTATCTGATCTGAATAAGCATTTTCTGATTTCCTGCATGTTAAGGAATTGTAAAGATTTCATTTCTATTATTCAATAGCCTATACCCAAGTTTACCTTTATAACGTTGATTAAAAAGTTGTAATTGCATCATGAAAAAAATCAAGATCGCGTTTTTTGCTGAAATTCTAATTGAAGATTTCGACGGGGCTTCACGTACTATGTTCCAACTGATCAGGCGAATTCCTTCAGATGAATTCGAATTTCTGTTCTTTTGCGGAAAAGGTCCGGCGCAAATCAATGGTTTCAAATGTGTTGTGATTCCCAGTGTCACCCTGCCATTCAACAAGAATTATACGATGGCATTACCCTATCTCGCCGAAACAAGCCTGAATGACGAGCTTAAAACATTCGGTCCGGATGTTATTCATATTGCCACACCCTCACCGCTTGGACATTTTGCGCTGGACTATGCAAAAGATCAAAACATATCTGTACTGACTATTTACCATACCCATTTCATTGCCTATCTTGATTATTATTTAAGCAAGGTGCCCTTCCTGATCGGACTTGCCAAAAACAAAGTGGCCGCTTCACAAAACAGTTTTTACAACCGTTGTGAGATCATCTACGTTCCATCAAAAACGATGGCATCGGAGCTTACGCAACAAGGTATTGAGCCAGGCAGGATCAAACTCTGGAAACGAGGGATTGATACCTCTTTATTTTCCCCGACAAAAAAAGATTCCGGTTTTGCACAATCCATCACAGGTAACAATTTGCCAACTATTCTTTTTGCCAGCCGGCTGGTTTGGGAAAAAAATCTGGAAACACTTATCCGGATCTATAACCATTGCCAGGTCAATAATTTGCAATATAATTTTATCGTTGCCGGTGACGGAACAGCAAAAGAAGCCTGTCAGCGCAGGATGAAAAATGCTCTTTTTACAGGAAGTTTACCGCATGATCAGCTGGCCAACCTGTATGCTTCCAGCGACATTTTTGTCTTCACATCTATTTCGGAAACTTATGGAAACGTTGTTTTGGAAGCCATGGCATCCGGACTTCCTTGCGTGATCGCAGACGGAGGCGGCTCCGCGGATTTAGTCAGTCAGGGAGAAAACGGGTTCAAATGTGATCCGGAAAGCGAAACTGACTACGTTCAGAAAATCCTGATTCTTCTGGACAATCCTGAGTTGAAGGGGCACATGTCACAAATGGGAAGAAATTACAGTCTGGGACTTGACTGGAATAATCTGGCTTCCATTTATTTCAATGACCTGCAAAATCTTGCCGGTGTGCTTCATTCTTAAAAGACTTTGATCAGGATTAAAAATGAAAATTTTCAAGGTTGTAATTTTGATAATTGTGTTGCTCTGCCTGGGATTTTTCGTACAGGCTACGGACTGGCATTTAGCCGCACAATCGCTTCAAGACTTCGGATACCGGTTTGTATATCTGATACTTATCACCGGATTTGCTTATTTACTGGCAACGATCGGATGGAAATATTGTCTTGGTGAAGATGCAAAAAAAGTCAAGCTCACGGACCTTTTTATAATCCGCCACCTGGGTGAAATGTTAAGTATCATAAATCCGGCCAGCGTCATCGGTGGAGAAGCTTTTAAAGTTTATCTTCTTCAGCAAAAAGGTCTTGAAAACGCAAAGATCATCGCTTCTGTTCTGGTGAGCAGGGTTTTAATGGCCATTACCCAACTATTGTTGTTTTTCGCGACACTCTTTATTGTTGGCATTCCAGGAGATATTTTCGTCGTTAGCCCTGCAATGTTACCAAGTCCGGATTGGGAAATGATGCTTTTTGTGATATCATTATCAACAATTCTTTTATACTTAATTTTCTCAAAAAGACCGAAAAAACAACTAAGACAAAACAAAATATTTGCCTTCCTGGACAAAAAATTAAACATCAGGCACGTCTTCTCTGAGTTTAAGTTATTCTTTCAGAAAGACAAAAAGGCCGTATTTTTTTCCGCTTTGTTTTTTACACTTCACTGGATAGCGGGATCGATGGAGATATATTTTATTCTGAAAGTGCTTGGAGTAAACACCAGCATAACTTCTGTCCTGTTCGTTGACATGGGCATCATTATTTTCAAATCAGCGGGCGCGTTTGTCCCTGGGCAAATTGGTGTGGAAGAGTTTGGCAACAAGGTTATGCTTGATCTGATCGGTGTTTCTGATATGGATATCTGGTTTACACTTTCCGTTTTAAGGCGCTGCCGCCAACTATTCTGGATTCTATTTGGACTGGCGATCTACCTGCTGTATTACAAAAAAATAAAAACTGTACCCGGTATCAGATAATGGAGATTTTATTTGTCAGTCATAAATATCCGCCTACTGTCGGTGGGATGGAAAAACAAAGTCTGGAGCTGATCACCGGAATGGATAAAATTGCCAAAGTCCACGCACTTGTATACGAGGGAAAAGGCAGCCGTCTTGCTTTCTTTATATTCCTCGAAAAAAGGATCATGAAAATTTTGGCCAGCTTTCCTTCCATTTCGATCATCCATTTTAATGATGCGTTAATTGCAACGGTTTGCCTGCGGCATAAGCGTTATAATCATATCCAAAGGGTGGTTACTGTGCACGGACTGGATATTGTTTTCCCAAGCACAAGATATCAGAAATTAATCCTGCCAAAATTTAATCGTTTTGATCTGATCATCGCCGTAAGCCACGCGACAGCAAAGGCTTGCGTTGACCGCGGAATAGACAAAAACAAGGTGGTCACGATCTGCAACGGCGTAAATCATAAACTTGCCACGACGGGCGGTGAAGATTTATTTCTCAGTCATTTTCTAGAAAAATATGGGCTTGAACTACGTGACAAAACCATACTGCTGGCCATCGGACGACCTGTTAAACGAAAAGGCTTTTCCTGGTTTTTGGAAAGCGTATTGCCGGGTCTTCACGGAAATTTTATAGTATTATTTGTAGGGCCGTTCAACTTTAAAAGGCCCTGGCAAGATAAGTTTTGGGAATTTTGCCCTGAGTATATGAAAAGCAAATTACAACTTATGCTCGGGTATCCTTCTGACGAAAATAACCTGAGGAAGCAGCTGCAAAAAACTGAGCTCAAAAACAAAGTTTTGCATCTGGGAAAACTTCCACAGACTGATTTAGAAATGATCCTGCATCATTGTGACGGATTTATAATGCCCAATATACCTGTTGAAGGTGACATGGAAGGTTTCGGGCTGGTTTGTCTGGAAGCTTCTCTGGCAGGAAATTGGGTGTTTGCTTCTAACATTGAAGGGATAACCAGTGCAGTACATAATGAAAAAAACGGCACCTTGCTTCCTACGCTCGATTCGCAGGCGTGGATGAAGGTTTTGAATGACTTTATTGAATATCCAAATAAATTCACTGCGGAGCAGGGTCACATTTACACAGCCAAAAACTTCGGTTGGGATAAAATGGTCCGGCATTATTACGAACAGTTCTGTGCATTGCAAGAAAAAGGATAATCATTAATAAATTCATCCAGCAGTAACACTGAGTTAATATTCAGATGATAACTTGCCGTAAAGGCTTCTGATGGATATATTTCTAATGGTACTGGGAGGGCTAGGGCTTTTCCTTTTTGCGGTCAACAATCTTTCGGATACTTTGAAGGAAATTATTGGTAACAAGACCAATAAATGGCTGAATTTATTTACCAGCAATATTTTCTCAGCCATTCTAACGGGAACTATCGCTACTGTTATTCTGGATTCTTCCTCGGCCGTCATCATTATGACCATTGTTCTTGTAAATACCGGCGCATTAACTTTCCGGCAATCTCTGGGAGTGGTTATGGGTGCCAATATTGGTACGACCTTTTCGAGCCAACTTATTGCGCTGGATATTGGTCAGTACTCTCCTATCCCGATTTTCCTGGGCCTGATTTTTAGCTTTTTTGCAAAAAGTGAAAAAGTTTCGAGCACCGGGCGCGTCATCCTTTATTTTGGGATTCTGTTTTTCGGTCTTTATACGATGGAAAGAGCCGTAGAACCTCTGAGAGACCACGAGAAATTTGTCGTCTGGATGGCAAAACTGGACAGCCCGATACGCGGAACATTTATCGGTGCGCTGGTAACGCTGGTTATTCAGTCCTCTTCGGCCACTGTGGGTATGGTCATTACCCTGGCAAAAAAAGAATTGATTAATCTGCCAGGCGCTATTGCCGTGATGCTCGGTGCCGAGCTCGGAACCTGTTCTGACACCCTACTGGCAACAATCCGTTCCGATCGCCAGGCTGTCAAAACCGGCTTATTTCATCTATTGTTTAATATAATTTGCATAACAGCAGGGCTTGCCATATTCCCGCTATTCAACCAGTTTATCGAATGGATTTCAGGCGGAGCCGGGATTCAGCAAAAAATAGCGAACGCGCACATGATCTTCAATATAGCAGGAGTCCTGCTATTTCTTCCACTCATACCGTTGTTTGAAAAATTGCTGAATCGTTTTCTGCCGGACAAAAAAACGGTGTGATTTCTAATAAACTACATGGGTGAGATAAATGGAATTTTCAACAACAAACTTACTAACAAGCGAGACTATAAATAAGTTACTTCGATAAATCCTGGTCAATTTTAGCAATTACTGTCACATCTTCTCCTTTATTGATCGGAGGTGTGGTGACAATGAGCAGCAACAACCCATCCGCTTCTGCGTATATGGTTTGCAGTATATTTCCAAAATAATCAGTGATGTGCCCCAGTTTCATTCCCTTAGTAACCTGATCCCCCGCTTTTTTTGCCGGATAAAATATTCCATTAAATTTCGAGGATGTAGAAATCCTGTTGGAAATCACGACAGGCCTATCTACCTTTTCTTTTGGCATCGGTAAAGGAAGGAACTTTAAATAATCCAGCAAATTTAATACGCTGCTTTCTACTTGATCCACTGAGGCCTGCTCAACAATGCCCAGGCGTCCGCATTCGATATCGATGGATGGGATTCCTCTCTTGAAAGCCTCGGCGGTACAGTAGAGGCTTAATTCTTCCTTTTTCATATAGTTTTTACTATCGGTATTAAAAACCACTACATGATCAAATCCCAGCGCATAAGCCATTTCTTTTCCTTTGGCAGAAATTTCGGGCAAGCTACTATTGCTGTAATAGGCGCCATAACGCATCAGGTCTTCCGGCGCGTCTCCTGAATGCATATCCAGGAAATAATTGGACTTAGAGATAATTTGCTCTGTAATAAAGTTGGCAACCTTTTCCGTATTTGAACCATTTTTATTACCTGGAAAAGATCTGTTTAAATTCTTTCTATCAACAGGACTCACATAAGGCGACCTTCCTAAAAAGCTATCTAATCCGGCAAGCTGCACAAGGATGACCACGCCCTTTAATTTCTGAGGGTTGATGGAATGAATCAATTTTTGCGCGCCCAAAATTGGCGCATATTCATATCCATGAATTCCTGCCGTAATACCCAATGTTTCGCCATTCCTAACACCGTTAAAAACGGAAACAGGAATAAATGTTGAATCTCGTCCAGTCACAATTGGTACCAGAAAATGTTTATAAGCACCCGCCTTAATCTCCTCATTTTGAAAATAGTATGAAGACTGAGCCATTCCGAAACCCGACATAAACATCGCACAAATCGTTAATATAAATCTATTCTTAATTTTTAGTACCACTTAATTGAATATTCAATTCTTAATTAATAAAACGGATAGCAAAACCAGAAACAAATTTTGCAACATAGTTGCAAATATAATAAGTTTACTAAAATATCCACCACATTTAGACCACCATTATTGAATCCTCTTACTAGCAAGCTAAAAGATTAAGGCATATAAATTTTAGCGTAATGTTAATATGCATTCTGATTATCGTCTCTTAAAAACTTTGGTAATTTGTTATTAGTGTTTTGCCCGTTAATTCGGTTATCAATATTTGCAGTATTTCAATAAACTTTACAGATGACAACTATTTTACTTTATCTTTTATCCGGCACATGTTACCAGAGAGCGATCAGATGTTTTGTCGAAGTGTTTAAAACCAGCCCTTTGTCAATTGACAACCAAAGTTCGGTTTACTTTTTCTCGCGACTAATACTTGGAGAACGTGCTGTTGACAAAAGAAAAATCTGGATCGATGGTATAGCCTGGTTCGTCTGCGGTTCTTTTTTTATATTCTTACTTTACCTGCGAAAAAGGTTGGGAGAGCTTTGAATAGTTTCGGGCTACCGGTACTCCCGCCGAAAGTATAATCATGTGATTCAGTCCTTTGGAAGTTAAACCTAAATATATGTGTCAGACAAAATAAAATTGTTAAGCGTTTTGTTGATGTTTTCATCAAGCTTATTTGGTCAGTCTTTTTCAGGAATAATTGTGGATGTCCAAAACGGCAGTCCTCTTCCGTATGCCAGTATTGGCGTTAAAGGAAAAAGCATTGGAGGAATAGCTGACTCAAAAGGGCACTTTCATATCAATATCTCTAATGCGGATTTAACTGATACAATTGTTGTAAGTTATCTTGGCTATGCTACTAAAACATTCGTAAAGAGCAGCCTAACGCAATCCAAATACGACATTAAGCTAGTGCCTGGCGTAATCCAGCTCCACGAAGTGGTAACGCGTGGCAAAAGAGAAGTGATTATTATCGGCAACAAAAATCCGAGTTCCCGGTACACCGGCTGGGGTGATTATATCAGTTCCAGAGGTCGTTTACGAGGAGTGGCTATTGAAACAAAAGAGACCCCGCTGAAACTATCAAAATTTAAAATGCATCTTGACGCATGCGAATTTGATAGTGTACGTTTCAGGCTCCATATTTTGCCGGTTGGGGAGAATCTGTCAGGTAATTTGAAGGCTGAACTACTAAAAGAAAATGTGTTTTTCAATGTTCGTAAAAACCAAAAATGGGTGAGTGTAGATCTGTCCCGTTTTAATCTTGTGACTGATCAAAATATTATTGTCGCAGTTGAGTGGGTCGATGCCTGGGTGAAAAATGAAATAAGAGATGAAAGTTATCTTCTGACGATTTCAACATCACGGGAAGATGGCTTTTTGTACACTAGAAAAACACCAGAAGAACCATTTTTGATAACAAAAATGAATGCAATACCAACGATGTTTTTTGAAACGCATAAACCACCAGTCAACACGAACAGTGGTCAATAGCCATTAGTTGGCGGCCCGTAGCTATGAATACAAGGGAAGCAATGTCAAAATTGGCAAATAAGGTATAAAAAGGAAATGGCTCTCAGCCGCTAATTTTCGCTTTCTCTCGTAAATCCTACTATTCACATCCAGGCTGCCGAAATAGTGCAGATTATTCACCATTTCAACCGGCAAATAACGAGGTTACGGCACATTGCCTTACTCGTCTACCGGTTGAAAGCAAAGCTTATTGCCCTTCCGGGCAAGACGGCCCAGGTTGAAGAGGAAAAAGGATTTTTTCAGGGATCATAACGGTATTAAGAGAAACCTATTCTATGCTTAAAACTGAAATCATGACTGTTGTACCCGCATTTTAAGTATCTCCATGTCAACAAAATCGGCATCCCAGTTCTGCCGAGGGTTCATACCAAGCCACTCTTTCATATCCTTATGTTCCGGGTGCTTTTTGTCACCTAAAACCTCTTTAAGGTTCTCGTAGCCCCATACACCGCCACAATCTTCCGGAGGACAGGCACCCTTGGCGGCCAGCAATTGAGCATTAATCATGCGTTCCTCCCGATTATCTTCCAGCGTAATCTGATGGGTCCAGTCGTCGCCGAAATCGTAATTATAAATAAATTTCTCCCCGACGGATCCGAAAACCTCAGAAAGCAGAACCCTGGACGAATCCAGTTTGGTATACGGTCGCCACGGATTGTCATCGTCGTCCTCTTCATCCACAATGCCAATGAGTTCAGCAGATCCGTAGCCGCTTCTCGAAAATTGGTATAAATGATAATTCTCCCAGCCAAATGCGGCCTGAATGACTTCATGGAAACGTTCAAACGAAAAAGATGCGGGAACCAAAAGCCTACGCCATACAGGGGGCTTTATTATATTCTTGATTTGAATTTTAAATTGAAATGTCATGCTTAATTCGCTGTAAGTTTTTAAGCAATTTGAAAAAAAATAATAAATATTTTACTGTACCCAGCGGATTAATTCCCAAATTCAGTTGCGTTCTACCCCTCTCCCGACCAGTCTAAAAAAACAGCTCACCTAATAACCTCGCAACATCCATACCCCAGCGTGCTCGGATACTTCCCGATTCCGCTCTCTATGGCCACCTCCGGCAATTGCTTCGGCGCCGTTGGTTAAAATTCAAGATTATGATATGCTGATCTGGCAACAACCTGAATTTCACCAGCTGTTGTGCAGGCGCGGAATCCATCGTCAATCCTTCGTTTTGTTATATGCTAAGATATTTATCCAGCACCAAATCCCGGAAAATTTCTCATCTTCCGGATGCCGGTATTGATCTTAATCCGCTATTTTCTAAGCTGTTACCATCGAAAAAAGCATCCTCAACCGGACAGAAGTAACATTTTCCTGGGAATATTGACTGCGATCGTCTCCCCACGCGCTACGAAAAAATCAGCCTGGTGGTCTTTGTTATACAGACTCAATTTTTGATTTTGAAAAAGTCCGATGATAAAACGTTCCGCCGACTGATCTACAAAAAACGAAACGATCAACGAAATCTCGTCCGAACGTAGTACAGTAAACGAATCTCACAGCTTAGGCTTGCGATCGTTGGAATAATCAAAGATCATTAAGCGGTTTGCGGCATATATCTCACCCGTTTTCTTATCCTGAAGAAAACCGATGACTTCCCATTCAGTTTCATTAAACCCGTCCGGCAGGGAGATGTCAGCCCTTCCCTTTTGTGCGTTTCCAAGTTTGAAAGATTTAAGATCCCGAACGATCTGTACATGCCGAAGTGTTCGACCACCGTTTTCGCCTCGTTTGATCTGACGCACCGCATTTTTCTGAACTATTGCAATTAACAGCTCACCCTTGGTCCTGGTTTCCGCCGTTACATAGTTAACGGCCAGTTTTCCTCCATTCCCCTTACCTGTCAAAATCAAATTTTTAGAAGAATCACAGTGAAAGCCATTTTGCAGTACATTTGTCAAAGCCGACTGGTCAGATCCAACAAATTCGGTTTTACCATTAACGATTACTTGTGGCGTGTATACCTGCGCGTTTAATTTTTGTGCATACCAGTACTGGCGTTTTGTATAAGCCGCATTGCTGAATATATCTCTCCAACCCTGATGATCCCAGTAATCGATATGATAGGCAAGAATGTATATCGGTTTGTCTTTGGCCAGCTGCTGGATATTCCCTAACAGCTCATCGGCGCGAGGACAGCTTGAACAGCCCTCTGAGGTGAATAATTCCAGCACCAGAAATCCATTTTCTTTATTAACATCTGCAATCCCTGGTTTCGATACTGCAGTCGAGCTGAGCACTACCGCTATTAGCAATAAACTCGCTGCTAATCCAAATAAGTTTCTCATTTTCATAAATTTTGATCTTTAAATACGATACAAACTTATAGCCAGGAGAAACAGAAAACGAGGAGATTTACGCTGAACCGGGCATATAAAACCTCCAAATGGACATCCCGAATCTGACGGATATGTGATACTATCGATTTTCCATCCAGGCCAGAAACGAGGGCGATTTTTCTTTATTGATAAGCAGTGGCTCGGGCGTTTCTATGACCAGTTTTACATATAACTTCCTAAGGAAATAATGCTCAATTTCTTTAATTGCGGAAAAGTTGACCAGGTACTGCCGGTTGACGCGGAAGAATTGTATTTTACTCACCGACCCGGCAATCTGATCAAGCGACTGGTTCAGAGAAAACTCTTGTCCGTCAAAACACTTGATCGTTGTTGATTCGTTTTGAATATAGAAAAAAGCGATCTGCGTTGTCTGAACCGTCGTGTATTTCTGATGTTTAAAAACCAAAAAATTGGTCTTGTCCGAAGTCGGGGTAATCCTGTTCAGTAATTCGCTCAGATCTGGTATTGCTTTTTGCTGAAAGAAATTTTTCAGTCCGTCAACTTTTTCAAGTGCACTTACAATATGCTCTTTGGAAAACGGTTTCAGCACATAATCGACGCCATTTCGTTTAAAAGCTTCAAGTGAATATTCATCAAAAGCCGTACAAAAAATCACCGGACAAACGATCTCTACAGATTTAAAAATCTCAAAACTCAGGCCATCCGCAAGCTGGATATCCATGAAAATCAGGTCCGGCTGAGGCAATTCAGAAAGGGCCTCGACCGATTCTTCAATACTTTGATACGGTCCGGTGATCCTGGAAGAAGGCCTGATTTCTTTCAGAATATTTTCGAGAGATCTTGCCGTTTTCAGCTCATCCTCAATGATTACGATGTTCATAAATTAATGGAAGTATAACCCTAAATACGTTTTGATCGTTGATTACCTCAACCTGCTTGTCCAACAAATGTCTGTATTTGAGTTCGATATTTTTTAATCCTACGCCCAGGGAATTTTCCTCGCCTTTTTTTAACTGTACCTGGTTTTCGACGAACAGCTTGTCACCTTCGCTGAAAATGCGGATGTGCAAAGGTCGGTGCAGCGACACAATGTTGTGTTTCAGGCAATTTTCGACCAGTAATTGTAATGTAAAAGGCGGAATTAATGTATTTAATGCAGATTCATCAAGCGTATTTTGAAAAATAAATCCATCTTCAAACCTTGCTTTCTGCAAAAAAAGATAGGCTGAAAGGATCTCTATTTCTTCTTTCAAATGAATAAGATCCAACTTGCGGCTTTCCAGCGTATAGCGATAAAAGTTAGCAAGTTTAAGGATAAAATCGACTGATTGCTTATCGCCGGATTCCACCATCGCTTTGAGCGTATTAAGACTATTGAACAGAAAATGTGGATTCACCTGCTGTTTTAAAAGATCATACTGCGCACTCAAATTGTCGTTCCGAAAGCGTTCCAGCTCCATGCTCACATGCTGGTTCTCATAATTTTGTTGGAGCATATTCAGGAACATGTAAAAAACGAGATTGATCAGGATCCCACGGACTTCCACCATTAACATCGCCGGGCCGAAATCGATATGGGAGAGTATAAGCTGCTGAAAGTAAGCGAGGCCAAGCATAATAACGAGACCAAAAAGCAGGGAATTTAATAACTTGCCATAAGAAATCTCCAGGCCTTGCTTCCGGTTGCTTTTCCGCGAAAGCATATAGATATTAAAATACCACATGATAATGGCAAATGCAGCCGTGATCCCCGCATTCACAACCGCTTCCAGAATCCGAAACTGCTGGGATGCAAGCTGAGGCACCGAGGATAAAAGACCAATCACTATGGAGCTTGTCCAGATGATTTTATTTGAAACTTTCAAACTTCCTTTTGTTACCATATAAAAATCCGTAGGATCAAAGGTGCGAATATAATCTATCAAGGGAAAATAGCCGTGCGCTGCTCAGTAATAAAACGAACTCTCTGATCCTCTGAAGGTCGATGATCACCTGGTCTGAAACCGTTTCCTGAACTGAAATCATACTGAAAAGCAATATCCCCCCGATTTGCTTGCACCACATTCACAGTTTCGACGGAATAAATTTCCTCGTTCATGTTGGTACCATACCATTGCGGCATTTGCTTCTGATTCCAGGTCACCAACGTATAATTTGCCCCGACTTGCATTTCGAGTAACGAATCGCCGGCAGTTTGCAATGCAAGGTCATTGCCATAGAGTATAGCGATCGTCCCCTTCCTATTGTTAATAATGGATTTTATCACTTTCTGATTTTTAGCATCATAAAGATACTCCGGCGCAAGGTTAGTTGGTTTCACATTGTCGCAGGACAGCATTAAAAATGTGATTGCGAAAATATAGATCATCAAATTCGATTTCATCGTTGTGGCGTTCTATTTGGTAGGAATATTAAAAACAAAATCATTTTGAGGTGCCAGAAGTTGGTGGCAATTAGCGCAGGTTTGCTCAAAGAGAATGTTTTTCCCGACAGGTATCAGCGCCGGTCCATCGAACTTGGCAAACCCCCACCCTTCCGTCGAGCTGTATTTTTTACTATCCTTAACCATAAACTGCGCGTTTAAAAAGCTGCCTGGTAAGACATTCCCGTCTTGATCCTCCGCCTGTTTTCCCCAAACTACCTTCACGATCCTTGCGCCGTCAGGAAAAGGCAACTTCTTGTTTTTGATGGCTTTCACCATGATGTCGTTGCCGTAAACGATCCGCATGCTTCCACCATCATATTTGTCTGTAACACTGATGACCTCCCAGTTTTTATAATCCTCGGAATACGGTATTCCATTCAGAGAAATGCTATTTCTGCGATTCAGGACTTTCCGGATAGTTGAAGGTTTAGCGGCACTTCTGATGGTATCAACCTTATGTCCACCGGGCAGCGTGTTGACATATCGCTTCAAAACCATCAGTTCGGATGCAGACACTCGGCCACCAGGATGCACTTTCTTGTAACGTTTCAAAGGCATTTTTCCCTGCTCAATAGCATTCACCATTTCCCAAAGCAAAAGCTCCTGAACGGCTGGCGGATTCCTGTCCCATTCTGAAAAATTGAATCTTAGCCGCGCCTCTCTGATATCTTGCCCGACCAGATAAGATACCGGGGCCACCTTATCAAACCATTCAAGCTTGGACTGGTTGGAATGACAATCATAACATGCCCGTTCCAGAATTTGTTTCACGTCAGATGGAAGCGCGATCTCACTTTTTATGGGTGGATTCACAATAGCGGGCGATGAGACCTGTAGCCAGGTGAAAAGTGATATTATCATCACTGCTACACTGCTGTAAATTGGTATTCCTGTAATTTTCATTTGCGTAGAATTTTTGATTATTTATGCCTAAAAGTATTATCTCGCGGGCCCATATTCCAGCAAAAAACCTTCGATTCGACAAACCTGTGGGCGAAGCAGACATTCCGGGAGGTAAAGCAGACTGTAAATTTTGCAAAGAAACTGCTCTGATCATTTATACCAATATCATGGACATATTGACCTTTATACTTTACAGCATAATTACCTGGATCAGGATGAGGAGTGCCATTTGCGTCTCCTTCCAGCGTAACGGTCGGGACCGTGATCACCGGAAATTTAGCAAGTCTGACTTCAAGTTCATTATATCGGGCTTCTCCTTTCGAGAGGCCCAGCCGCCAACGGTAATTGTCGATGACAATACTGACGTGGTCCTGATTATTAAATGACGCAGCCGAACGGTTGTATGTATATTCACTGAACTTCCAGGTCGGAGAAGCAGCCTCCCAGATCAGCTTGTTAAATTCATAGTAGCTGGTTTTATAGCCCACAGCACCGCGCTCTGTTGCAAAATAATACTGATACCACCACAAATGCTCAGCCGCTGGCTTCAAAGGTGCTTTATTTGCTTCCTGACTTCCAATGAGATAATCACTTACTGACACGACGGATCGTTCGCTGTGGTAAAGGAAGCAACTTTGTTTTTAGATTAGGACGTAGCTTAGGAAGGGCTGGCAAAGCGTTCGTTTGAAATCAAATTGTCATAGTATTTGTGAAAAAACTGAATTAAAGTGCAGAAAATGCATCTCTTTATAGAGCATCACATCACGCCCTGCTGTGGCAACAGTTTGGTAATAAATAATTTATATTTTTACTGAAATAAACCAACACAGTCAAAATGAGAAAGTTAGTTCTGTTCGCACACATTTCACTGGACGGGTTTGCAGGTGACATTCACGGTGGCCTTAGTTTCCTTTCTTACGATGAGGAACTTCAACAATTCGCGGAGGAGCTGGTAAAGACGGTTGGCACTCCTGTTTATGGCAAAAACACCTATCATTTAATGAAGGATTACTGGCCCACAGTTTTGGACGATCCGAATGCGAGCAAACATTCCCTTGCACATGCACGGTGGGTACAGGATATTCCGAAAGTCGTTTTTTCAACGACGTTACCCAGTGCGGACTGGAACAATACGACTTTGATTAACGATAATGTTGTGGAAGAGGTCAACAAACTGAAACAACAACCCGGTAAGGATCTTGTGATATTTGGAAGCCCTGGTCTGTCTAAAAGTCTAATGAATCTTGGATTGATTGATGCATATAAATTAACGTTACATCCCGTTATATTAGGTGAAGGTATCAGTCTCTTTGATAGTAATTTACAAATGAGTAATTTAAAATTACTGGCATCAAAAACTCTTGGGTCTGGCGTTGTGACTTTGTATTATGAAAAGAAGACTGCTTAGGGCTTTCGTTCTTTTGCTTAGGGTAATCCATTTCAAAATTCGTTTTTTAGCGCGCCTGAAAATTTTCCATCTGCATCATGACCGTCTGAGTTGGGTAGGCAAACTCTATCCCACGACCTTCAAAAGCCCGGAATAAGTCCAGATAAATTGACTGCTGCTTATCCATGTAAACAGTGTAATCTGAATCTAACACATAATATACCACCTCAAAATTTAAACTAAAATCTCCATAACCAGAGAAATGAGCACGGTCAAAGGTGACGTCTGACTTTGATTGGATAATTTGTTTAATAACATTCGGAATTTCTGAAAGCAACTCATGAGAAGTCTGATAAGTTACGCCAAGGTTAAACAAAATTCTACGTTTTTGAAGTCTCTTATAGTTGTGAAGCCTGGAATTCGTCAGGTCTGTATTAGAGCAAACGAGCTGTTCTCCGCCAAGCGTCCTGATGCGTGTAGTTTTTATTCCAATATATTCTATCACGCCTGATTTATCGTCAATTACAACAAAGTCCCCGATTTCAAATGGCCTGTCAAAGAAAATGACAAAATAGCTAAAAAGATCTCCAAGAATTGTCTGCGCAGCAAGGGCAATAGCGATACCCCCAATTCCCAGCCCGGCGATCAGCGAGGTTACGTCATATCCAAGATTGTCAATCATGAAAATGATTCCGATAATCCAGATTACGATATTAACGATTAAGATCAATCCACTTGCCTGTTTTTCCTTGGCCTCGCTGTTTTCCTGTGTATGGATAAATGAAAAAACAAACTTCCGGAAAGTTGAACTAATAATCTTTAGCGCAAAAAATGTAACGACAACCAGAAACACAACATCCGTAATTTTTTCAAACTTCAGTGGAAGTACCAATGTAGATATCGCGAAATATGCACTGCTGATATAGAGTACCGGCACGACTGAATTTCCGATAATGTCCACTACATAATTGTCCCAACTGGTAGTAGTTTTCAGAGACCACGCTTTCGCCCTTCTGATCACAATTGACTTAAATAAACCAATGAATACTATAAATCCAAACAGTATTGCCAGTGCGAGCAGCCAGGAACCAATAGTATTACCAAAAAAGACAGCGTTTAAAGTATTATTCATGATGATGCATTTTGCAGATCTGAAACGATCCAAAATTAACAAAGTATTAGAGCCAGACATTTTTCCGGCGTAGTGGATGCGAAATCCAGATTGAATTGATCAGGTAGTCGATCTAAATGTCTCAGGCAAATGTCGCCCAGAGGATTGTGCAGCAGGAAGTGGATCGATTATGAACGTAATTACCTTCCTACAATAAGCGCAAATTACTAAAAATAAGGCCTAAGACCAAATTAAGCGAATGATTTATGGGCTTAGGGCGCTCAGATAAAAAATGATTATCCGAAAAAGTACTTGAATATGACAAAGTCACTTTTTCCGAAAAATAGTCATTATCTCAAATTATAACATGTTTTACATTTGATAAGGGTGAATCCTTGTCTGACAAGCTGCCCTGTCTGACTACGGTAAATTTCCCGTTAGACTCCATCACGACAGCTTCAATATCAGAAATAGAAGTGACTCCTTCCCCTCTCAACACTGATCGGATCTCGTCCTCTGTGACTCTTTCTTTTTTTAATGCTTCATCCAGAAACTTTCCTTTAAAAAAAACCAGTGTAGGCTCCGAACTGATCAATCTGGAGAATGTCTTGGAATTTACAGATGCTGTGGCAAGCAAATATTGAAGGAAAATCAGCAGTGCCAATGCCAGTGTGCCGTCGGCCAGTGCTACGTCTTTATTCAACAAAACCGTTGCCAGTGTCGAGCCGAGTGCCACGGTCAAAATAAAATCAAATTCCTTCATCTGGGAAAGGGTCCTCTTCCCGGAAGTCCTCAACATGACCACTAGTGAAAAATAGGCAAGGATACAAATTATAAATGTGCGTAGCAAGCTATCCCAAGTACTAAAAAATATCTGATCCATAACAGCTAATGTTTTTTCATTGTAAATATCAACCAATTAATCAGTTGTTAGCACTACCTGACCTTCCGGATATCCGATATCACCAGCCCTTTCTGCCGTGATAAAAAAGCCCCTTGGCTCAAATGTGGTAACCGTTTCCAGATCACTTTTTAGCTCTTTAGAGAATAAGCCGCTGGATGATTTGAGTTGACCAAGATTTTTCAGACCATTCCGCTCAGTTTTTGCCCAAACCACGTAAGTGTTTCTGGATTCCACAAGCCTGTCAGGCGGTGAAAGATGACGAACCGAGAGGTCGATTGCATAGTTTTCATTTTTATCCTTTTTGTATTTCACTGTTCCCTGAGCCGCAGGCACAATTGCCGATTCTTTAAAAGAGAGTTTTCGTGAACATGCAGATATGCCAGACACCATCAACAAGATTGAAAAACTAAGTATTAGATTTCTTATATCAAAAGAGCGATTCGTCATTTTTAATTATTAAGTGGTTATTGATTGTTTAGCTTATTGAATGCGAACTTTACAAATCAGCTTTTGCCTTTTGTCCCAGTTTCAATGCGCGTTGTACAAGCCTCGCTATCTCATTTAGATGTCAAATGACTCTTAAACATCGGGGTTGGATACGTTTGCTTATAAAACCGATTCTGCTGGTGAAGTCTTAGGCCCATTCAATTGTTTCATATCCACCCCCACCGATATCGTTCCAAGGCTTATTTTATACATACTGAAAGATTAACCTGGGAACAATTTTCTCATTAAGGGCTAAAAATTGGATGATGTGGAAATACTTTCCGGAACGGGTTAATTGGTAAAAGCACCTCAGGGCAATTCTCGCAAAGCATATTTTCCCGATGAAAATTGTGAAGTTGTCAATATATTTAATCCCGGCATTTGCAAAAAATCAGTAGCTGACAAATCATCTAAAAGACTTCCTCTCAACGCTCAGATCTTCGGTAAAAATTGTAGCAGCAACCACAAAAAATAATTCACAAATTAAAGAAGGAGAGAAAATGGGTACCAAAAGTTTCTTTTTCTGACCTGAGTCAAAGTCGGTCACAAATAAGAGCATGATTTTTTGATAACAGTGACTATAACCAACCCTGAATAACCATAAGTTAAACTACGCAAGGAAGCGTTTTTCCGTACACTTGATGACCAGTTAATTAAATTATTTCACAGTATTATTAAATTTTAGCTTTTAATTAGTCGAAAAAATTTACTATTATGGTGAACAATACTTCAATAAATACTAAAAAAAATATGGTACAATCTGCAAAAAAGAGCCTTTATGCAATCATTATACCTGTCTTAATAATGGGACTGGCCTGCTGTAAGTCTTCCAGCGATAAAACGGCAGAAACACCTGATAGTACCGCGATAACTGCTGCGGACACCGCTGTCGGGACAATCGGAAAAGATTCTTCAAGACTGAATTTTGAAATGGTCATCGACTCTATTTATCAGAAAACGCCTAAAAAAGTTTTTCAGGCGTTGATGACAGGTCATAACCGATTTAAAAATGACTCCTCATTTGTTTATAATTCCAAAAAAAATATTCCGGATAGTCTCGCCCGTATAAAACCGTTTCTGGTACTGACGGACATCGATCTGGGGCTGTCGGTTGAAAAGATATTTGATCTGCGGCGTTCGATGTTTATGCAGTTGGCAAGCCCGGCTTGCCTGGTTGACCCAAAACAGATCGCAGTGATGGAATATGCGCTAAATTACAGTGGCACCAAAGTAATTCTGGTGCTGTCGAACAGCAGCAGCCGGATTATAGGTGCGGCAGTAGACAATGTGCAGACTGCCAACTTCCCAAGCATCGTCAGCGATCTTTCGCAGGCAACAAAAACTGCCCCTGAATTTGCAGACAGGTCTTCTGCAAACAAAAGTTTTGTAGATAACATCGCCCAACGGCAAGCACAACTTACAGTCGAAAAAATACTTCAAAGCAGTCCACAGGTAAAAATGTTGGCTGACAGCGGCAAAGTCATTCTAAAGAGTGCATTTTACGATGCAGGCAAACGCTCATTGACCATCCTGGATCGTGAAGTTACACTAAACCCATCCGCTAAAAAATAGACCTTATGGCCATATTATTAAATGCAGAAAGTATGTTCGAGCTGCCGCTTAGCAATCCGGTACTGATATTTTCGCTCGTGCTTTTCATTATCTTGTTCGTTCCCTTGCTACTCAACAAAATTAAAGTTCCCTATGTCATCGGGCTCATTCTGGCCGGTGTGGCGGTTGGTGAACATGGAGCAAATCTGCTCAGACGGGACAGCAGTATTGTTCTTTTTGGCACCGTGGGTTTAATCTACATCATGTTTTTGGCGGCGCTGGAAATTGACATGAAAGAATTTAAGAAGAACAGTTCCAAAAGTCTGATCTTTGGGGTTTTTACTTTTGCACTGCCTATGCTGATCGCAGCCCCTGCTGCAAGGTACTTATTGGAGTTTAGCTGGATTTCAAGTATTCTGTTTGCCAGTATGCTGGCATCCCATACGCTTATTGCTTATCCTGTTGCGGCCAGGTTCAATGTTCATAAAACAAAAGCAGCCATTATCGCCGTTGGAGGGACAATCATTACAGATATTCTTTCCCTGCTCGTCTTAGCCGTTATTGCCAAAATGAGCCAGGGCGAGATCAACCAGGCCTTTTGGATACAGCTCATTGTATCGGTCATTGTGTTTGCATTAATCGTCTGGTTTATCTTTCCAATTATCGCGAGATGGTTCTTCAAGCATTTCGATGACAGTATCGCGCAATATACCTTTGTGCTGGCAATGGTTTTCCTTGGATCTTTTTTGGCAGAACTGGCAGGCATAGAACCAATCATCGGCGCATTCCTTTCGGGATTGGCGTTAAACAGGTTAATCCCTCATCATTCCCCTTTAATGAACAGGATAGATTTTGTGGGCAATGCACTTTTTATCCCATTCTTTTTAATAGGTGTAGGCATGTTGGTCGATATTAAGGTGTTATTCAAAAGTGCCGAATCATTAAAGGTCGCCGGCATTATGACCATTGCAGCATTGGGATCTAAATGGCTGGCAGCACTCCTTACGCAGAAGACATTTAAAATGAGCGGCGATGAGCGTACATTGATCTACGGGCTGAGCACGGCACGTGCGGCTGCCACGCTAGCCACGGTTTTAGTTGGTTATAATATCATCATTGGTCAGGATGCATTGGGTGAGCCTATCCGGTTATTAAATGAGGATGTACTTAATGGCTGTTTAATTATGATTTTGATCACCTGTACAATCGCCTCTATTGAAACCAGCAGGGCCTCAGTGAAGCTAGCCCGAAAACTCAACGAGGGTGCAAGTCAGACCACAAGTCAGGATACCAGGAACATTCTGATCGCAGCCTCGAAGGAAGATACGATCGATCCTATGATTGAACTTGCGCTGCTGATGCAGCCAAGAAAAGATGAACAGAATATATTTGTCCTGTCCGTTATAAGTTCCGAAACGGCTGACCGCGAGTCTGAAGAACGGAGGCTGAGAAAATATCAGGACAGAATGGTGGTTACAGCCGCTGCAACGGATGTGATCGTATCACCGCTGATCCGTTATGATGTTAGTTATGTTTCCGGAATTCAGCATACACTTGAAGAAAAAAGGATACACGAAGTTATCATCGGGCAGCAAAAAGATGAGAAAAATCCTGGTTCGGTGACAGGATTAAAATCTCAGAAACTGCTGGCGAGATGTCCTCAGATTGTCTATTTGATCCATGGCATGCAACCACTCAGCACGATTGGAAAAATCACCGTCGTGTGTTCTGACCGGGTGGAGCTTGAAGCCTCATTCCCGGTATTAATTGAACGCATATCGACCATCGGAAAACAATTGAACTGTGATGTTCATTATTATAGTACTGAAAGCACCCTCGCTTCCATCAAAGCATATAATCAGGCAAATAAGGGCCCGGGAGCTCAGTTTACGCTTTTTGATAACTGGGATGATTTCCTGATCCTTTCGAGGGACGTTCGTACAGAAGATCTGTTTGTTGTTATCTGTGCCCGGCCTGGAAATATAAGTTACCATCCTGCCCTGGCGGAAATTCCACGTCACCTGGCCAAATATTTTAATGAGTATAATTACCTGCTGATGTACCCGGATCTTCAGGCTGACTTTTCACTCCAAACCAGCCAGACGGAAAAGACTGGCGAAATATTCCAAAAAGGAATAAATCAACTCGGAAAAACGGGTGATAAGTTCATTCGAAACATTCTAAAACCTTGAAAAGGATAGGCAGTTCGAATATCCAGTTCTGACAATTATGTAATCTGAGGATCATCCAACTTTTAATGCATGGTCAATGAAACTTTTTCCAACGATAGCGACAGACTATCGTTGGAAATCAGTGAGAAGGATCTTCATCAATCCTGCTGGTAAGCGCCTGAAGTCTGACCCAGACTTAGTGCATGAGCTTTTCAATATCTTTCAATTCCCCAAACAGGACCAGAACTTCATTTTCCTGCATGATTGTGTTAGGGGTAGCGATACCTGATGCTTTTTTAAAGATCCGGGCAAGACCGTTTTCCGAACCTTTTGACATTGTTAAAACCGTTAACACAATCACATTATACCGATTGGTGAGGTCTGCCTGGGCGAGGCTCATCCCCACATAACGCGCCGGGACGCGTGTTTCGATAATGCTGTATTTTTCCGACACTTTGAATGAATCAACAATACCTGAATTATCCAGGCGCATTGCAAGTCTTTCAGCTGATTCAGCTTCGGGAAGGATGTATTCCTCAATTTGCATTGCCTCCAAAACCGTTTTTTGAAGATCTGAAACGACCCGCCCAATGATTTTACTCACACCGAGCTGTTTAAGTAGTGCTGTTGCCAAAAGCGATGCACCTTCATCTTCACCAATCGCAACAATTACCGAGTTTGCATCTTTTAGCGGGAGTGAACTCACGGCATTCTTATCTGTACAGTCCATGCAGACCGTATGCGTAATCTGGTTCTTTAACTGTTCCACTTTCTGCATATTTTTATCCACCCCTATGGTTTCGTGACCCAATTCAGTCAGCCGAATGGCGAGGGATTTCCCAAAACTTCCAAGTCCAAATATGATATACTTCATAATCAATAATTTAAAAAATAATTTCTTCACCGGGAAGCTGATAGTCTTTTGGTTTTGCTTTTTTAACGAAAGCTACCAGCAACGTCAACGACCCTACCCTCCCGACAAACATAGTCAAAATAATCACTAATCGGCCGGCGTTGCTAAGTTGGGGTGTAACTCCTAAGGTAAGGCCTGTTGTGCTATATGCTGAAAAGGCTTCAAAGGCAAGTGATATCAACTTTTTGTCAGGGTCTGTTACCGATAACATGAAAATAGCCAGTCCCAAAAAAATCAGGGATAAGGAAATAATTCCCAATGCCTTGGCTATTGAATTGCTCGGAATTTTTCTTCCAAAAACTTCAGTTCGGTCTTTCCCGCGGGCCAATGTCAGGATGTTCAATGTTGCCAACGCAAATGTTGTCACCTTAATACCTCCGCCCGTTGAACCGGGAGCGGCCCCAATCCACATGAGCAAAAAGATCACCATCACTGTCGGGAAAGCCAGCTCCTGCATGACAACGGTGTTGAATCCGGCCGTTCGTGGGCTCGTGCCAATAAATAAGGCGGTAACAAACTTTCCATAATAACTTTTATCTGCCAGCAACGTGTGGTTAAATTCCAGAACAAAGACCAGGAGAGATCCAAAGAAAATCAGAAAAAAACTGGTGTAAGCGATAATTTTGGAATTGAAGGCTATTACGCGTGCCCTGTAAATAAAATGCCGGCGATACCTTATTTTATGATAAAAATTGAGAGCCCATCGGCTGATGAATTCGTAGGAATTAAAAATAATGCCAAAACCAAGTCCGCCCATAACATAAATCAGGATCAGTGAAAGATGCAGCTCATAATTAAAGCGTACAGCAGCATTATTTAATCCATCAGGCAACGTAGAAAACCCGGCATTGCAAAATGCAGTTACCGAGTGAAATATTGTAAAATAAAGCTGCTCGCCACGGTTTTCAAACTGATCAGGATCCAGGCTTAGATATATGAACACCCCTCCCAGTATTTCAAAAAAGAAAGTAACCAGTATTATCTTGTATAAGGTCGAAATGACAGAGCTAACTTTGCTCTCACCTATCAGTTCCGTAAACATCAACTGATTTTTATACGAAAAACCACCCGAAAAGAAATAGCCAAAAAAGCCTGTAAATGTCATGATCCCCAGCCCGCCGATCTGAACAAGTATGAGCAAAATGGTCTGCCCGAAGCGTGTAAATTCAGAGGCTATATCCACCACGGACAGACCGGTAATACAGACTGCACTCGTTGCCAGAAAAAGCGCATCCACAAAACTGAGCTGCTGATGGTGGGTCGTCTTCGGCAATAGTAATAATGCGGTGCCTATCAGGATCAATGCTAAAAAACTCAGTACAAAAAGCAATGTTGGATTGAAATAGAATTTATCAAAAAACAGCGTCTGCTTGGAGATTTCAATGATCAATATCGCAAAAATACCGACATACATCCATTCCGGTTTGACGAGCTGGGTGCCATCTATTGCGGAGAAATAATAACTGTCGGCGATGGTTACAGCAAGGAAATAAAAAAGCAGCATCGCTTCCCCAATCCGAGAGATGACAGAAGATTTGCTTTTAAATACAGTAATTGTCTTTAGAGCCAGTGCCAGTGCGAAAAAAAGAAAACACCATTCCAGTATACGATTGGTGAGTTCTTCAATCTCACGATTAGTATTATACCCCAGATGAAAAATAATCACCATCGAACATGTTACACTCATTGCGATCAAAAGCTGATCAAGCAATTTTCGAAAATATCTTACTTTTTCGTCCATCTAAAACGCATCATTTAGGACAAACATAAGGCTATTTACCGGAACGTAATTCAACCATTTTATAAAAGCTGTTTTGCAGGGCAGTATTACTGCCTTGTAACTGCTCAATTTTTTTATTCTATTATTTATTAAGAAAAAACTATAATTCTGTTAAAATCTCTGCTGTCACGCAACTAAAAATTCTCAACCTCCGCAACCTTGATATTTCCTTTGTTAGCATTGTTAGCATCCATATGCTTGATAACCGCCATTCCTACCCATCCGGATGTTTGGCCGTTTCGTGATGCGTCTGTAAAATATAAAATAAGGATTACAGGAGTTTGCGTTTTTCGATTTTTGGTCCGACATCTCATGCCAAATAATTTATTTGTTTCGCATGTTTGACATTAAAATCGATATTCTTTCGAAAATACCAGATATCATTCCATGCGTGACCTTGATGAACCCTATGTTTGCAGTTTTAATTGCTTTATGAATACAGTGAACGAAGGCATGAATACACACTCGCGGTATTGCGTTTGTTAGCAATATGCCATAATAACCTTATTTTGCTCCTCCTTTTACCCCTTCAATTACTAAAATATTTTTGAATGCCACATTCAATGCCTTCTGCCTTCGGTTAAGATAAACAAGTAATGAAACCGTAAAAAGTATAAGGCCGGTCCAGAAAAAAACAGAATTAGAAAATACAAATAGACTTAGTACTAAAACAACAATCATGCTTCTAAAAAATTTAGAGGTAGCTTCATATCTTTCTACTTCTGCGAACATTAGTGGATACTCCTCCATCATGAGTCGACGATAGCAATATTGAAAATCCGTAATGGGTTTATGGTCACAACTTCCTAAATGTTTTTGTTTCATCAGAACTACATGATTCATCATCTTGTAGGTATCCGCGAGATAAGGAAAAATCCATTTTGCCCACCATCTTATTTTTTTATAAGTTATCTGACAATCGGCTTCTTTTTTGTCGACAAGAGCATATTTATTTTTTAAGCAGTCAAATGCCTCATCCATATAGGTGCTTATGACATAAATGGCATAACCTATAAAATAAGCAGCCGCTACATAGCCAATACTATCTTTCCAGCCATCTCCAGCAGGGATAAGCAGTGATATGGCATCATGAATAGCCTTAATCTTGTTTAGAATTGTCAAACAAACTGCACCGGGCATTAGTACAGATAGTAATTCTAAGAGGTTTAGGTTAAGATTTTCTGTAAGTGATTTCATAATCAAGAAATTTAAGATTGATTGCCATTTTTCGCATCTCCCGTATTAATTTTTGTAACCTTCAATTAAGATAAATATCCCCAACCAAGTAATGTATATAAATTGTATAACCGCATCATTGGATCACCAAAGAATGTTCGATAAATTCAACAGTAAAGGTGAAAAGCAACAAACTTCATTCATCTAAATGTGGATCCGAGTAAGCCGGAAATTTGGGCAGATAGTTACATATCCATCCAATTATTTGCGGTTCCCCGGCATTTATCACATAAGTCTTGACTCCGGAAATAGTCACTTCTGCAAACCTTGATTTATCAATATTAAAACACCCAAATGCAATGGCTTCATTGGCATTTTTCCAGTCTTGCTCAGTAAAATTCGCTGTAATTTTCAAATTTTTGACAAGGATCATACTGGTGGGGATAGACGGGAATTTTCAGTGATGTGATCCATTAAAAATGTGGGCTTTTTTAAGCCACAATGTTGGAAAATTTAAAATGTATGTGAAAAAGTGAAGGCAAACAGTCTTTTGAAAATCTTTTCAGCCTATCAAATAACCAATGCCCCACACTTTTTGATGCAATCCAATACTACCGCATTTCCTTCTGTTTATTTTTAAGGTAATGCAAAAGATCTTGAATAGGTATATTTTGCTCATCATCCGCGATACTCAATTTTGAGTATGAATCATTATCTTCTATTTCGATGGTATATTTTTGTAAATCGGCCCCGATTTTCGTCTGTTCTTTTTCTGGAAGCGGATTTTCGAAATCGATTGCGGCTACAATGAGGGTCACCTTTTCAACCTCTTGTTTTGGCAACTTAGCGGTATCTATTTCCAGCTTTTTATTTAATCCGGGAAAGAAACCAAACCCTCCCTCAGTTTTAAATGATATTTTCATACGGTGACCACTTTTTAAATCCAAGAATTTAAATATCAGCAATTTATCAGATATTGTGAAAACATATTTGTGCCAGAAAATGTCTGATAAATATTCTGACCATCATAGGTATTTTATGCTAATTAGGCTCTATTCCAACTGTTTTCCAGGCACTTCTAACTTGATCCTCAACGTTGTATTGACGTGCGTGGATAATGGTCAATTGAGCAAATCGTTTAAATTTTGCGTTTGGTTTTAGCCTTGAATCCAGTAAGGTTTCATACCATATCCGGCCAGCCAGCTCCCAGGCCTTCCCACCAATATTTATCGCACTGTGATAAAATGCGTGATTGGGAATTCCGGAATTAATATGAACGCCGCCGTTGTCTTCAAACGTATTTACAAAATCCCTCATGTGTTTCGGTTGAGGATCTTTTCCTAATACCGGATGATGGTATGCTTTGCCCGGATCTTTAAGCGATCTTATTGCCTTGCTTTCTCCTAAAGTTCTGTCGTTTTTTACTTGATCACTTAACAATTCTGCACCGACAAGCCAATCGGCCTGATCAACATTCTGGTTTAATTTTTTTTGTTTCACCAACGAGCCAAAGACATCTGCAAAGGATTCGTTCAACGCACCTGACTGAAAGGAAAAAATCAATTGCGCCTCATCCTGTACTATACCATGAGTAAGTTCATGTGCAATCACATCAAGTGAAGAGGTGAATCGATTAAATAGTTCCATATCTCCGTCCCCAAAAACCATGCGTTGTCCATCCCAAAATGCGTTGGAATAGTCTTGCCCAAAGTGTACAATCCCTTCTAGTGGCAATCCTTCGTCATCGATAGAATTTCTGTTAAAAGTTTCCCAGAAAAAATCGTAGGTGTCACCTAAACCATCATATGCTTCATTTACTGCTTTATCACTAGATGGAGGACTTCCTTCTGAACGAATGATTGTTCCCGGAAAAGTTTGCTGATTATGAGCTGTCGCGATAGAACGCTGTTTATCTCCCCCAACTGTGAAGGAAGTAGGAAGGTTATGTTTTAAATCGGCATTGGAACGTTTTAACATGCGTAGATTTCGAAACGTATTGTCAATGCTGATAATATCAATTGCCATTTGACGCATTTTTAGCGAAGTCCCCTGGCTTGCAACATGTTGCAAAAGATAGGGCGGTAAAATGCAGAAGATGGAATGACGATGATGTTTGTTTGTACACATAGTTATAAGATGGATTAGTAAGTCCGGGATTTTAGGATTTCGTTGTATCAATAGAGAATTACCAGATCCGGAATATCTTTCGACATCCCGGATCTATTAAAAACTAATCGTCAGATTCACAGCTACAAACACTTTTGTCTTCCAAAATCGCTTGAAGCATTAACATTGTGCCGTATACGTTATTTGTATCGTCGACACTATCATCATCCGCCGAAGCACTTAAAAAGGATTGTTGTGCCTGAGGTAATACTGTTGGAACGGAGAAGGTGTGACTAAACGATTTACATTTCCAACCCCAAATCGGAACTTTAATACAAATCTTTACCGTAATTTTAAAGCTAAAGCTACTTCCGGTTCTGGTGAAGTTTGCAATCTTGACTTCGACCTTAAATAACCCGAACGGATTCCATGTGAAATTGATGTTGTTTGTAATCTTAAAGGATTTATTAACACCTCCAAATGGAGTGCTTGCCTGGAAAGTCAGAGTTAAAAACCCATTTACCACGTTAGCACCTATACAAAGCTTGCATCCCAAAAAACTGGGCGTACAAAATTGATTTGGAATAAAGCTATCAAATCCAGTGATGATTTGATTTTCTGCGATTGCGGGCAGTGCGGCAAGAAAGGAATTTTGACTTTCTGAGATGAATGAAACTTGTGCTGACATACTTGTGAAGTTTGTAATTTGGCACCTACTCTATTCAGGCTTTTCGGTATACGCCTTTACTGTAATTGGATAAATAGTTTATTCAACCAAATTGATAATCAGATTTTTGCGGCCGGATATATGGCAAATTCGGTTGTCTATGTTTCAGTGCGAAAGAAGAAGGGATATGATTGAAAAGGGCGAGTGGTCTTCCACAGGGCTTAGCTTCTGTTGCCCCGCCAAAGATGTTGTCGAAAATACCTTGCTTCATTTTGTTTTCTTCCGCGGTCGTCATTTTCTTAAGAGCTAAAAGTGGTAGACATAGAGTTTGTAAAGCGTTGATAATTTGATTGTGTACATGGCAAAATGGATTTATGTTTTTTTAAATGCCTGTTAACTAAAATGTAGTTGCCGACGGGACATATATGTTGTGCCCCAATTGCCCTATAAATTTCTTTATCAAAGTTCGTCACTCTTGTGCTGCTTGTAAATCACATAAACTGGTGATTTATAGCACAAAAAAAACCGAAGCAGAAAGCTCCGGTCTAATGAGGAAAATTGATATATGACTGGTTATCTCAGAAGTTTTATGCCTTTGTAGTAGCCATACATGAGGATTGCTTTTAGAAAGTTTCTGGGAATGTAAATAGAATACCAAATCTTAGCGCTTTTGGACGCGTAAGTTGCCTCAGCCAAAATACTATTTGATAAATCCAGGAAACACAAACAGAAAATAGTCCCCGTAAACCAAAAGTCAGAATTGAGTCGTAATTTTTTTGACAGAGTTCTTTGTCTAAATAATATAATCAAATTGTATAAGGAAAAAAACAACAGCAAAATAGTATTACTGTAAACACCAATTGCATTATATTTCAGGTATGCTGCCGAATCAATAGCCTGAAAAATTTCAAACCCAATAAATATCATAATGATCAAGATGCTTATTGTTTGAATTCTCATGTCGTGGTATTGGCCACTGAGGTACATCATCATCATTGAAAACTCAACAATAATATATACATAAGATATAAAAAGATTGTTGACGAGAATAATCGCGGTTATGGAGGATACGAGTTCTAGAAGAGCGACTACGCAGAAATTGATAGCTAAGAATAAATATCTCCCATCCCACATTCTTTTGTTCCTCACAGCCTTCCACGCGATGAAAAGAGTGAGGAGATTAATAGTCCAGCCGGAAATCCGGAATATAATAAGCGGAAACGAGAATTCCATATCCTAATCAATTGCTTGGAGGAGGCGTTTGTTGGGCAGTTCCGTCGGGGCCGGCAACAGGGGTTCCAGGCCCATTATCCAAAATTAGCGGCCCCTTTTCATCAAATTCTGGCCTTGAAGGAATGGGGAAGCCTAAATTAAGGTAAAGCTCCCCTTGAACTATTTCAGGAGTAGAACTACTATCACCCTTTCTGATAGACTGGTAATATTTCAGCTTTGGAGTACCTACTTGGGGATTATCCAGATCATTCACATAGGGAATAATTTCGATGGTGTTTTCTCCTCCACCCGTCTTCCCCGCCATAATAAAAACTCCATCTGGCTTATTACCTTCATATTCTTGAAATTCTGAAAGTTTTTTCAATTGGCCCAAAGACAAATAAATTCCAAAGTCAGGTTCATTTCTTAGCAAGACCCTTTGAAGTGCGTTTGATTGTTTCATCTTTTATTTTAGTTTAGATTATTTAATATATATATATGATGGAAAAGTAGGCAGCCTTGGAATTCTATTTGCAAACGCAACAATAGGATAGGCTATTCTATAGGTTTTATTCGGTTCTATTTCCTCAGCCAAATAAATTCCATTAACCTCACCGTATATCTTTATGACAGTATTAGGAAAGATCCCTTGATGTTTAAAACGTTCAAGGGCAATATTGGATAATTTTTGATATCTTATTTTTCCATTTTCAATGTTACCAATCATCCAACCATTACTTATAGTAGGGTTCGCATTTATTTTTTTTGAAACCGTAACTACCGAGCATAGTTCATTATGTGAAAAGATAGGAGCAATCTTTTCTTCAAACATACTTTTATTGAAATTTACACCGAATACAGTTATAGTATTATCGCTTTCATTTATCACTACATTGTCAAGGTCTAGATCGATTGTCTTGACCTGATAATAGTTGCCTGCGTTTAAATTCCCTCTATCTTCTTTCAATAACGGTAAACCACATATATTCAAAAAGTCCTCTTGTGTAGCACTCTCGATTTTCATTATTTTCTCCAAAAATCTATTAACTAACTGATTAAAATCTCCACTGGACAATGATTCGAAGCTTGTTATATAAGAATTTGTTTGAACGTCTATTAATGGCTCATTCGGCTCTCTGAAGTGGATCAATTCTTTTAAATCATGACTCCAAAATCTTTCATAGCTAAGAAAATATTCAGTACCAAGTGAAACTGGCCATGGATCCTTAACTCTGATCATATGTTGGTCGCCGATCGAACTCTCGGATTTGAGATTCGTAAGACCATCTAATAGGCTTACGTGGTATCTGTTCGCGCCGGGATATTTATTAGAAACGCCGACAAAAGGATACGAGTAGATTACAGGTGACACTGAATTTTCAGTAAATCTTGAGGAAAAAAATGGTAAACCTACGTTCCCTGCTATCCTATTTGTAACGGATGGAATATTTGCCGCCAGAGCAGTAATCACGTCCAATCCTTTCGAGGATGTGCCATTATGGCAATTATTAGTTCCTTGACTATCAATTAATCCCTCGCCTTGCAAGTCGACCTGTGTACCATCTTGTAACCTACAACATCCCGAATTATTATTTGAGACTGAACGATGAATAAAATAGCACTGACTTAGGGAATCATTTCCATTAATGTACTGAGACGACATAGCTAGACAGGCGGCCCAGCAAGATTCCGGGTATATTTGAGGTACTAAATATGCCTTTTGATTATTACAAGAATAAAACGTGAAAGTCATCATAACCAAAACCTTCTTCATATCAAATGCAGTTCAATCGCCTTAAGAATTGCTTCCGGGGCGGAGTTTACGTGTAGTTTTTCGTATATGTGTTTTACGTGTGTGCACACGGTGTTGATGCTGATGAAACACTTGTCAGCGATGAGTTTGTAGCTCATTCCTTTGATAAGGCAACCCAATACTTCCTTTTCTCTCGGTGTCAGGTCTATGTAGTTCGGTTGGTCCTTTACGAACTGGTTTTGGAACATTCTCAGCACTTTGGCCGCGATCGTTGGAGACAAATGTGAACCTCCCGCGTGCACTTCTTGTATGGCGTTCATATAATCATCAGGTTTGCTGTTTTTAAGTATATATCCCGAAGCACCGGAGCAAATGGCAGCGAAGATTTTATCGTCATCGTCATGTATGGTTTGCATCAGTACTTTGGTTTCAGGGTAGCTTTTTTTGATCAGTTTCAGCGCTTCGATTCCTGTCACGTATGGCATCTGGATATCCAGCAACACCACATCGGGCTTGTGTTTCCGTACAAGTGATACACTTTCACGTGCATCTGCGTAGGCTCCTAACAACCACATTCCTTCTGACGCCGCAATGAACAAAGACAGGCTTTCCCTGAAATTCGCATTGTCTTCAAACAACATTACCCTGATCATTTTTTAGCTATTAGCTGTTAGCTTGTGGCAATTGGCTTTTGCTGATTGTTTACTGCTAACTTGTTAGTTGTTTATTTCACCATCAAAATAAGTGACGTTGCTGATCAAAAGAAATCATCAATTCTGGTGATTTTGTATGCTGGTCTTGATCCTGATCGTTGTCCCTTGGCCTGGTTTTGATTCAACTTTCACTTTTGCTTCTCCGCTACGTGATCGGTGATTGTAATTTTTTAAACCGTTACCTTCGTACACCCGATAGGCGTCGAAGCCAATGCCATTGTCCTCCACTGAAATTTCAAGTGCTCCTTCAATTTCAGCCATCTTTACCAATACCTGATTCGCCTGGGAATGCTTGGCCGCATTGTTTATCGCCTCTTTGAAAATCAGATAAACATCGCGGCGCTGGTCGATGCTGAAATCAAATTTTATTTCAGGAATGGGTTGAAATGTAAGTGCAATATCCCTTGCAGCTAATATCTCAGAAGCGAAACTCTTCATTTTTTCAGCCAATTTCTCAAAGCTGTCATATTCCGGATTCAGTGCCCAAATTGTGTCATTTATTAACGATGCTGACTCCTGCGAATTCTTAGAAATTCTTTCAAGCAGAGGATTCATTTCGTTTTCTGACTTCGTCAGCGTTTTTCTTAATAGCTCAACAAAAAAAGTAATGCTGCTCAAATTTGCACCCACTTCGTCGTGCAGATCTGCCGCTATACGTTGCCTTATTTCCTGAACCTTCATGCGCTGTCGAAAATCGTACAAAAACCAGAAGTAGATGACAATGGATAAAAATGAAACGATTACAATCGCCACAAACAGCCAGAACCACCATTTCTCCCAGAAATCCTCTTTGATTTCAAACGGCACCACAAATTTTTCTACCGTTCTCCCGTTGTTGAGTATCCTTCCATAAAATTGGTATTCGCCACCGCTCAGATTGGTATATCTGGCGACAGGATAATTCGAAGTAATCTCGCGTTCTTCCAAACCTTCCAGTCTAAACGCATATTCACATTTTCGGTTTGTCGTGAAGACAATTACAATATCATGATATTCGGAATTGAATACCAGCTTGTCTTTCAGGGAACGTTTTTGACCATCTACGTATATGGACAAAGTTTGCGAACAAATGACTTGGCAACAGCAACAGTAAACAAGTGATAAAAGGAGCAAACGAAATCCATAAGTAATCATTTGGGAGTAAGTGTGTATATATCAAATCATTAAATTCTTAGAGCAATATACATTGACCTGCACCATTTGCAAAATCTAATTTGACTACCTATACAAAATTTCGAAGGAACTTTTATAATTCATTCGGTTCAAAAACTTAATCATTTACCTTTAAGTTTTTAGAATTAACGTGCCTATTTCCTGCTTCTTAATGCCAATCAAATTGCAGGTAGACATTCACAATGCCTTCAAGAAGTTTGTGAAATTCATTTTTTTAATAAAGATCCGAACGCAATATTAAAATCATTTTATGCGGAATAGTCAGGCTTTTATAACTGTACAGTCATCGGCTTTTATCCTCTTACCCGTTAGATGATATCAAAGTTAATAATTAGCAAAAACAAAATCGTAACCAAAAACTACGCATTGATATGAGTAAAATTACGTGATCTTATGACTAAAACGATTACCGTTATATTTGAGTACTAAAATTGCCAAGTTCACGACTGAAAGTAGCCAAAATCCTGATCACAAAACATACAGAGAATCCGATACCGATGAACCGCAGGTAGCGACTCAGGGCGTCTGAATTTCTGAACAATGAAAGAGAGTACTGCCAGTACACCTAACAGCGCTATTCCCGCGAGGTGCCAATAGAATGTAGACTTTAAGGTGGAATCTCTGAAACAAGGGTTATCCCTGCACCAAATTGCCTGTCATCTTTGAATTTATCTACAACCTCACCAGGAATGATTAGATAAAAATACGCCTTTCCTTTTTTCCAATTTTACAATAATTTGTTCATCTGCGAATACCTTCATCTATTTCGATTTCAAAGTGTGGTTTTACTAAAAACAATTCACGCAAGATCACATTGACAAACGCGCTTTCACCCATTGTGATACATCAATATTTGCAAAAAAATCATCCTTTTATAATCCAACTTGAAAGCAAGCGGTTTTCAGTTGGCGGGCTGAAATTGCCTTCGCGAGCATTTCGTCCGGACGAACTTCAAACGCCGAAGTTATTTTTTGCAATTAAATCCCATTGATTTCCGTACAAATCTGCAAAAACCAACACTTTACCATATTCTTCTTCCTTGGGATCCCGAATAATTTGAATCTGGTTAGCCAGAAGGTTCTTATAGTCCCTGTCAAAATCATCCGTATACAAAAACAGAAAAACCCTTCCGCCGGTCTGATTACCAATCCGGCTCATTTGCTCCTCTCCTACTGCCTTCGCCAGCAGCAGTCCGCATTCTGAAGATCCTGGCGGTGCAATGATTACCCACCGCTTTGTTTCAGATAAGCGGACGTCTTCAATCAAGATAAAATTAAGCTTTTCAGTGTAAAACTGAATCGCCTCATCATAGTCTCCAACGACCAATGTGATCTGCCCTATGTATTGTTTCATGAATTGGCAAGATTGAAATTTTCCGGCTTCAAATTAGTCTGACTGATTTTGTTGTTTTCAGGTTCCTCTTACTAATATAGGGAACTTAATTTATGAAATTTCATCTGCTTTTCATTTTGCTCGATACCTGGTATCCCAGGTGAACTGTGTTTTTCGTTCCGGCCTTAAACTTCCTTATTTCCCGCTCAATAACTTTTCGATTTCTTCCAGTGATTTCCCTTTCGTTTCAGGCACCCGTGCGCTGATGAAAAGAAAATAAACAAGACAGATCAACGCGTGTATCAAAATGTTACCGACAGTCCTAAGTACTTGTTCATGACCGGGAACAGCGAGGTAGTAAAAAAATTCGCGATCCATAAAGCCAGCGTTGCCACAGCCAATGCATTACCACGGATCTTGTTTAGAAAAATCTCCGACAATGCTACCCAGATTACGGGTCCCAGCGTGACCGAATAAATGGCAATGAAAGCTAGAACAAAAATCAGTACCCAAATGCCGGGTAGCTGAAAGTAAAAGGCAGCCGATAATGCAAGCGTATCAGCAAAATTTAACGTGATCTGTTCTGCCTCTGCTCTGGCATAACTTGCCCCTCCGATCCGAGCCAGAATTTGATCTACTTCCGGATTTCTCCCTTTACCAATGAGCCAGCGCGGACTTTCGGACACAAAAAACAAGCCAAAGAAGAATAACAAGGAAGGTGCTGATTGGGAAGAAAACATCCAGCGCCAGTTATTTTCACCAGTATTGAGCAATAGATAATTAGACAGATATGCCAATAAAATCCCGATCACGATGTACAGTTGGTAAAAGAATACCATCCTGCCACGCATGGCGGAAGGCGAAATTTCGGCCACGTACATAGGACAGACCAGCGCAGCCGCCCCAACAGCCACGCCGCTCAACATCCTGAACATGACAAAAAGCTGAAACGAGCCAGCCCAGCCGGTACCTGCGCCGGTTACTGCGAAAAGGACAGCACAAAGCATCAGAAGTTTTTTCGCCCCAGCGTATCACTCAACCTGCCTCCGATCACTGCGCCAATGGCGGCACCGAGATTAATGCAGCCCACAGCCCAGCCGGTTTCAAGTTCACTAAGTTGAAAATGATTTGCGAAAAAAGAAACTGTCCCGGAAATAATGACCAGGTCGAACCCGAACAATACGCCGCCCAAAGCCGCAATGGTGCTGATCAGGTAAACATCAACCCGGGCCCTACCGACAGCAACTATTGGGGCGACAGACAAGTACCAAAATAGAAGTTACTGAAGGCTGAAGACGTTGCACGGGTAATCATCTTCGTGGATATTGTAACGATAAGGTCCGGAACACACCTGCATGCGACAAGAATTACCGCAGCAAATTCAGGAACGTCCGTTGCGCCGATTATTTACAAGGCAGAAGTGCAAGCGCCCAGGTCGCGGGTATGACCAACGTCATTCCATTGAGAAGTTACAGTCATAAGAAGTGTTTTATCCTATCGCTAGATTTGCTTAGTTCTAAACAGTCGTTGTTCACGCTGATCATTCTGACGATGAAAACAATACTTTTGGCAACCGATTTTTCAAAGGCCGCCGACTCGGCTTCTGCGCAAGCTGCGCAGCTTACTGCTCTGCTCCATACTCGACTTATACTGGTTCATATATACCAGGACTCCATGAATATTTTTTCTTTGGATCCTCACACGACACGTATAAAAAAAAATAAAATAAGCTCCATCCGCAAACTATCCCGCCTTCGGGACAGGCTGCAAAACGCATATAACGGCCTTCTGGATATTTCTGTAATTGCAGAGGAAGGCCCTACCTTGGAAACCATAAACGAAGTTGCGATGCGGCACAGGGCTGATCTGATCATTATGGGTATCATGGGAGAAAAATCACCCGGAGCTCGTTATTTTGGCAGTCAGGCCACGGAAATGATTCTAAAAACAGCTATTCCATTACTACTGGTTCCACCAAATATAACCGTTACCCCTTTTAAAAACATGGTGGTAGCGATCGACCTCTCAAAACCCGTCGATGCAGGGGAACTCGATGAGGTAATTCTTTTTGCAGAACGATTTAAAGCGAAACCGGATATCGTTTGCATGAGCGAAAACCCAAAGGAATCATCCTTCCAAAAAGCGAGTGAACACATTAGGCATTTGATGATGAATTATCCGCATACGCTAACGATCGTGGAGGGACACGATTTGGTATCCATCCTCAGTGGATTTGAAAAAAGAACGGAAGCAGACTTGTTAGTTATTCTACCCAGGCCACATAATAAGCGTATCTTCTCTGTCCTGGAATCAGTTTCCGAGAAAATTGCAAGACAATCAACAATTCCGGTACTGGTAGTTGTTTAAAATCTCAATATCGATTTTTCATATTAATGTAAGGTTTCTCCTGCACAAAAAAGCTTGACAAGAAAAGAAAGTAATTGATCTATGTCGCGTTAAAGAAAACGCATCTTATCTGTTCAGTGGAGACAAGTCAATTTAACATCATTTAAACCGAAATAACATGCGTATCATGCAGATAAGGCGATATATAAGTGTAATTTTCTTTTGCCCGCTTATCCTTACAGGTTGTATTACAGATCACGATCTGGAAATTGTGCCCACTGTTCTTTTAACTCTCCCTTTTGAATATAAAAATCAAAACTTTGTATTTAGTATACAGGCTGAGCAACTTGGAAATCGGAAGGTCACTGAATATGGAATTGTATATACTGCCTATTACCGGGGTGTTGGTGATCACAATCTCTTTCCAACTGTGGAGGATCACGTGTTGCCTTTTGAGTCAGCTTTGGTTGAAGGGCTTAATCAGCAGGTATATTCCAAAGATTTTATCAACGGAAGATCATTTTTCTACTACCGGACATACGCAAAATTTGAAGACCGTTCCATTGTGTACGGAAACCGTTTAACATTTACAAATTAAAACAGACCGCCAACGGATTAATGTTTGCCAACCTATGGATTGTCGGAACGTTCAACGATACGTAACAATTCTGTTTTTAATCATATAAACCCATGTCCAAAATCATTCGCCGGTAGTGGCACTTCGTGTAACTTGAAGGTATTCCATAATTAAAATTTCAGGAATTCACCATTTTAGATATTTCCCGATCATGAAAAAAATAATCGTGGCCATTGATGGGTTGAAATTTTCGACCAGTGCCGTTGAATATGCCGTACAATTGACCAAAGAAGCCAGCGCGCATTTGGTAGGTATTTTTCTTGAAGATTTTACTTACCACAGTTACTCGCCTTACAACATTGCAGTCATTGACGGTCCGATCGAAGAAAACATTGGCAGGATGATCGATGAAGACAAGTCAACGCGGGAGCACTCTGTTAACATGTTTAAAGAAATCTGCCGTATATCGGGCATAAATTACTCTATTCACCGTGATAAAAACTTTGCCTTACCACAGTTGCTGCACGAAAGTATTTACGCAGATGTACTTGTTATTGACAAAAAAGAGAGTTTAACGCGTTACCAGCAAGACGTACCGTCGGACTTTATAAGACAATTGCTGGTTGATACTGAGTGCCCTGTCGTCATTGTCCCCTCTGAATTCGATCTGATTGAGAAAATAATTCTGCTGTATGATGGCGAACCTTCCTCCGTATACGCCGTAAAACAATTCAGCTATCTCTTCCCTGATCTGAAATTGCTGCCAACGGAAATACTTTCAGTCAGACATGAAAATCAAAACCTTCACCTGCCCGATAACCGCTTAATGAAAGAATTCATGAAAAGACACTACCCAGACGCGACTTATAAAATCCTGACGGGTGATCCTGAAACAGAGATCGTGCAATACTTGAAAAATAAACACCAGAATGAACTTGTCGTCCTGGGTGCATACAGGAGAAACACGATTTCCAGATGGTTTAAATCCAGTATGGCTGATGGACTGATGCAGCAGTTAAAGACTCCCCTATTTATTGCCCACACAAAATAACCAGTTCAAAATTCACATCAAATGATAAAAAAAATACATTCATTGCTTTTGATTACCGCCTGCCTTGCGATAAGTCTGAGCGCTGGCGTGTTGTCATGCACCGATCACAATATTGAAAATCCGGAAACGTCCTGCATCAGAGTGGATGGTTCGCCACGCTTTTACCCCTGTGAGTTTGAATTTGTCAAAGCAGAGTTTACAAATAAGCTGAACCGGAACGAAGTTGTCGCCACAGTCACACCAAAGAATCGTAAAGTGAGTATTCCCGTTAATGCAGCCTGGTCCTATTATTATCCTTCCCCAGGTTATGCTGACATTACCTTTAAAGTATTACTGCATATTAAACGGGTATCCAATCCTTCCGTTTCCAGCAGTAACCAATATGTTATTCCATTCTTAAATTCCGGAACTACAAATATGGATGCTCAGTTTGCCCTGTACCAATTCCCGCCCGTTTTTCCACCTGTATTACAGATGATTTCTATTGCCAACGGCGAGACATTCATAACCGCTGTTGACGCTTTTTATCATGTAAAGGAAAATTTGCTGCCCGGTAACAAAGCAGTTTATTCCGATTTAACCGGAAATACTGCTTTTCTGATCTATAATATGTCAGCGGCAACAATTCTTGCAGCGAGTCCTCATAACTATCACCATGTTTTTGATCTCGCTGAGAGCCATATCATTATTGAGCCTACGATTGTCGAATAACGTTATAACTTTTTCCGTCAGACTTTAAATCAATTAACTGTCAATGACCAGCTTTAAAATCAAAGCTGGTCATTGACAGTTAAAAGTTCTCTGTAAACTTTTAACCGAAATAGGGTGAGTTAACTTTTCCAGTTTAATAAAATCCGGCAGCTTTTACTGTCAAAACAATCTTCGATATCTTCGGTGCAGTTACTGGTAAATGTCATACTTCCCTGCTGGCAAAACTCTGTGCGCTGTGACTAGAATATTGGGATGACTTAATAATTTTCATTTATTGACTGTGTTAATCGTGTATCTGTATGCCGATTTTCCCATAAAAATTTTTATCGCCGATTTTGTTTTCCAACAAACCATGAGCTTTACTTATCTCTGACAATAAAAACACCTTCGTAAGAACTGGCTTTAACTTATTTGTTTCTACCAGTTTGGTTATTTCATCCAGTTTATTTCGATTTTGTCGGGTAAAGACAAAATGATAAGTTGCATTTTTCCCCCAGGCATGAAATAGGTTTTGAGGTTTTTCAATATCGACGATGGTAACTACCTGCCCCAGCTGACTTAGGATCAGTCCGCTATCAGAAAGGGTATTACCTCCGATGGTATCAACGACGACATCAACTCCTTTACCATCCGTAATTTGCTGAATAACGTCGATATAATTTTCGTTTTCATAATCGATCACATGATCTGCTCCTAATGCAAGAAGTAGTTGGTGATGGACTTTCCTTGCAGTGGTGAAAACGACCGCTCCGATTGCTTTGGCAATCTGAATGGTTAGCATTCCTACGCCGCCGGCCCCGCCGTGGATCAAGACAGACTGATTGACTTTTAGCTGTGCCCTGGTAACCAGCATTTCCCAAGCCGTGCCGGCTGCAAGAGGGAGGGTTGCAGCTTCAAGATGGCTGATGTTTTTAGGTTTTAAGGCTATGACAGACTCATTAGCGCAATGATACTGCGCATAACTTCCTTGCCCCTTAAAGATCTCAGGTGTATAATAAACCTGGTCACCAACCTTGAAATTTCCGGCGCCCTGGCCCACTTCAACGATTTCACCGGAGACATCATGGCCCGTGATGACAGGTAAGGTCAGTTCATTTTTATAATCCCCACGACGGACCTGGTAGTCCAAGGGATTCACAGATGTTGCTATGACTTTCACCAAAACTTCACTGACGCCTGGTCTTGGCGTTGGTACGTCTGCAATTTCGAAATTTTCGACAGGACCAAACTCATTTAAGATTGCTGCTTTCATTTTACATTCAGTAAATACCTAAATCGTTTAACAAAAAAATATAATTTATCTTTTAAAAGCTGTGCTAAAAAGTGAGGACAGTTAGCGGATCGACCGTGATGTTAATTACATTTTGCTAATAGCCGGACTTATATTACTTATACTTGACCAAAGCCGGAAGCGAAATTAACCTGGCAAACTATCTTGAAAGAAATTTATTATCTGAACAGGCGTTTTGTACATGCAAAAATGAGTAACACTGAACGCGCATCCGCAGTCGTTCAATAAATCGTCTAAATAAAAAACTGAACAGTCGCCATCGGCGTTCAGAAAATGGTTTTAACTGAAATTATCTCTCCAATTTCTACGCTTTCGTCCGCATTTGCAATATTCGTACATTCTTGATTTTCTGAACAAAGTTGGCGAGCAGTTTGGTATGTGTTGATCAATGAATTTGTTGCGAAGGATTAGTTCAGCAGTTAAATGACGCTGTTACTTTTTGATTCTTTGTTACTGAAATACATATCAATAAATGCCCTCAATGCGCCGGATTGGGCTTTATCACTTTTGTAAATCAGGACGGTATTCATCGTTCCCAGCTGTTTATTTAAAGCATAGTTTGTCAGTTTCCTGCCTGCATAATATCTTAAAACTACCTCTTCGGGCAATATGCTGATACCTAAACCAGCTTCGACAAAGTTGATAATGCCTTCAATCGAATTGAGTACCGTGCTTTTATAATGAACTATACCTTTGGAGCTAAGCCAGGATTCCAGCCTTGTTCTGAATATACAACCCTCGCCAAACACTACGATCTTTACTAGCTTTCTTGCAAGTAATTCCTCAATTTTCGGCCCCTCAGAAGCAGTTAAAATGACCAGTTGTTCTTCCTTGATTTTAATATGATCCAGGCCGCTTACATTAATTGGGCCCGATACAAATGCGGCATCCAGATTGAAGTTCAACACATCATCTATCAGGGCATTTCTCATTTGTGATTTAAACTCCAACTCAACATCCGGAAAGTTCTCTTCAAAATGGTTAAGAATCTCGGGGACTTTCAATGCCATGGTCGTTTCTATACAGCCAATTTTGAGGCTACCACTTATTTTCGTTCTACTTTGAATATTGCTTTTAGCATCAGCAACCAGAATGCCGATCTGTTTGCAATACTGCATCAGAATTTTCCCGCTGGCAGTAAGCTCTACCTTACGGGATGTACGGAAAAACAGTTCCGTATCAAATTCTTCTTCCAGGTTTTTAATCCTGGCGGTAACATTTGACTGGACTGTAAACATCGCCGCGGCCGCTTTAGTAAAACTTCCGCTCGCTGCAACGGCTTCAAATATTTTCAAATCGTTTGTATTCATTTATCAATCATAAAAAGTGATTTATTGTATCACTATTAATCGTTTGTTCTGATCAAATATCAGGCTTAATTTTGACATATCAAAAACAAAAATCATTCATGGAAAATACATCAGTTCGTTTCAACAAGGTTAAGGTAAGCGGTTTGGACCTATTTTACAGGGAAGCGGGTGCGCCAGAAGCACCAACCATTCTTTTGCTTCACGGTTACCCCACGTCTTCCCACATGTTCAGAAATCTGATTCCGATCCTGAGCAAACAATACCGTATTATCGCACCAGACCTGCCAGGGTTTGGCTATTCTGACGCACCGGGAAATCAGGATTTCAATTACACATTTGACAATCTTGCCAATACAATGCAAGCATTCATTGATGAACTTGGCATGAAACGTTTTGCCATTTACATTTTTGACTACGGCGCGCCTGTTGGCCTGCGCCTGGCCATGGCAAATCCTGAAAAGATCACTGGGATCATCTCCCAAAATGGCAATGCTTATAAAGAAGGACTAAGTGAGGAATGGAGCCCAATACAGCGATATTGGAAAGATTCATCGCAAGCAAATCGTGATACGCTAAGGGATTTCGTTTCTTATAAGGCGACCTTTTTTCAATACCACGAAGGTGTTTCCGACCCGTCATTGATTGCGCCGGAAGCTTATACGCTTGATCAGCACTTCCTGGATCGGCCTGGTAATATCGAAATCCAGCTGGATTTGGTGAAAGATTACAGAACCAATGTTGCACTTTACCCTGCGTTTCACCAATACTTCCGGACCTACCAACCAAAATTATTACTGGTTTGGGGAAACAGAGATCCGTATTTTCTTCCTGCCGGAGCTGAGGCATATAAAAAGGACCTTCCGGATGCGACTTTGAAATTTTACAACACAGGTCACTTTGCTCTTGAAACAAACGCCGCGGAGATCGGTGCTGATATACTGGAATTTATGAAAACACTGGCTATTTAAAGGTGTTGTGATCAGTTTCACATAAATCCTGTTTCTAATTACGCCTAATGCGATGTCTGGCGTTTTGATTCCAGGATGGCAAGATGGCCTAATTAAGGGCATTCGTCATCAAAATCCTATAAACATTTACCTGAAAATCTCTCCATTTTCAAAGTTAATACTTGTTTAGAGAAATAAATCCCTGTTAAATGGCCGGTTGTTGTCTTTCAATTTCCGGCCATAAGTTTTATAGCAACGCGAAACAGTTAAGATATTACATCAATCTCCATTGGCATATACAAACTGCCTGTTCAAATAATATATTTTTTCAGGTTTGCCTGCTCAGCTACTTTTGTTTCATGGTTTAGGAAAGAGGAATTTCCAGGCGTAAAGTGAAGTCTTTTAACATAGTCTTTTTAGTAAAATCCTTATATAATCTGCAAGCTCCTTATCCGTCTGACATAAACCTGTCAAATCTTAAAATAATAAAAACACTTGAAATGAAAGCATTAATTCACTTACTCATCATTCTGTTCATCGCGTTATTAGCGTCATGCGCAAAGCCATCCTATTTTGGGAAGACTTATTCACCCACTCAAAATGTAGATATCTATCTCGATAAAACAGATGTAAAAAAAAACTTCATTACTATGGGATCTACTAATCTTGCGAAAGGTTTCAGCTCGATGAGCGCCATGCAGCAGAAAGTAATAGAATTAGGTAAGGCCAACGGTGCAGACGGCGTGATTATGACCCTCACAGAAGATGTAATTTCCACGCAGCAAAACGGAACAGCTGTGGTTTCCAAAACAAAAAAACAGAAAGTCGTTGCTACTAATTCGTCTTCGACAATGGATATTAAGGAAAAAAAGATTGTGGCAACATTTATTAAATACGAATAGAAAATTTCGTTGAATCCTGACGCAGTTATATTTGCATAGATCCAAAACCAAGTGTTTAAGATCTATGCAATTATTTACAAATCTCAGGATTGGGTACCGAAAACCGTAATTCAATTGTCGTTTAAATCGTTATTGGGTTAGAGAAATCTTATTTATCCGGATTTTGTAAATTCAAATAGAATGTTAACATCAGCATGGAAGTTTCTGAGAAAAAATTACAGGCGGCTGATCTTATTGGCCTTATTATCCTTGTGCCTATATGGCTCGTTTTTTTTCCTCTCTTACGTGGTTAACCCAACGCAAACCGCACGAAACTTCGCTGGTCAAACCGGAATTCTGTTCAATATTTTAACCTTTGTTATTGAGTCGGTAGTCACCCATTACATTCTCATTTTCGTGGTAATACTTCCTGCGATGCGTAAAGAAAGGAGTATCGACAGGGTTATCATTGTTGGGATACTTTTCTTCATAGTCAAGTTTGCATTTGATTACATTTCATATTCAATTAAGAGACGTCAGGCGGATAATAGTGCGTTTTCCACCTCAACCGTTTTGCCCGAAAATAGTATTTTCTGGCTATTATTAATCTCTTACGTCTATGTCATGGTTACCAGCTTTTCTGCGGCGCTGCTGGTTGAGTGGGTTAATAAAGGAAAGGAGCGTATCATGCTGGAAAAAGAAAAGACCGAAGCGGAACTTAAAGCCTTAAAGCACCAGATTAACCCCCATTTTTTATTCAACTCGTTAAGTTTTATTTATGCAAAGGTTATCAGGCTCGATAAAGAAACCGCAGATTCGATACTAATATTGGCCAATATCATGAGGTATGCGTTGGGGAAAAGCGCAGGCGGTGATGGAACTGTCAATATTATGGATGAATTGGAACACATGAAAAATGTGATCGAGATTAATCAACGTCGACACAATCACAAGTTAAATATTCAATACGATGAGCAGATTGACGACCAGTCTATTAGCATTTTGCCTTTGGTACTAATTACGCTCGTTGAAAATGCTTTCAAACACGGAGATTTATATGACCCGGCCCACAGTCTGCGGATAAAAATCAATACGTCTGTGAACGAACTTTCATTTGATATCAGCAACAAAAAGGGAAAAGGACTGAAAGAGCTTTCAAATGGCATAGGCCTTGATAATATCAGGCGGCAGCTCAGCCTGACTTACGGGAACCGGTCTGAGTTTCTGATAGAGGAAAGTGAAATCCATTTTAATGTATCATTAAAAATAACATTTCCGCTATGATAGATTGCATTATAATTGATGATGAACAGCATGCCATTGATTTATTGAAAGAACATATCACGCATGTTCATTTCTTAAAATTGGTCGGCTCGGCATCAAATCCGATCGAAGGCTTAGCAATGATCGCTGATCTCAAACCGGGACTTGTGTTTTTAGATGTTCAGATGCCAAACCTGACCGGCATCGAGATATTGAAGCTTATTGGCAATGACAGCCATGTAATAATGACCACAGCGTATAAGGAGTATGCACTTGAAGGCTTTGAGCATGCAGTGGTTGACTATCTATTAAAACCGATCCCTTTTCTTAGATTTCTCAAAGCTGTTAATCGCTTATGGACCATTCAGAATAACGTTCGACCGGTCAATGAACAGGATCATTATGTATTTGTAAAAACAGAACAAAAGGGCAAGCTTTTGAAAATAGACTCACGTAGAATAACCTATATCGAAGGTCAGGGTAATTATGCCACAATCCATATGAACGATCAGCGAAAGATAACGGCCTATTTAAAATTGAAAGAACTTGCAGAGCATCTTTCTTCAAAGGGTTTTGTCCGTATACATAAATCGTTTATTATATCCCTTAGCCACTTAACTGCGGTTGAAGGCAATATGGTACGGATCGTGGATGAAGCACAATCGATTACAATAGGTGAAGCGTATCGAAAAGAGTTTTTTGAAATGATTAATGCCAAGCTGCTTTCTATGCCTCCGAATAATCCAACTGACTGAACTAACACAGAATACCCTCCATTTTCCTATATATTTTTTCTTTTTTATTGTTCCCAGCGTTATAGACGACTAAAAATCTTATGAAACGTATTCATATATTAACGGCAACTGTTGCCGCCTCTTTAATTCTTTTTTTCAGCTGCAATGAAGTTGCTGATCATGCTCCGATCATTCCCGATTTAGCAGAAGTGGAGCTAACTCCCTGTACCAATCCTCCATTACGTGCCTGGCTTTTTAAGGAATTTGGTATTTGGGGCGAAAAGCCAACGCTCATCTCAGCCAGTCAGGAGCTACACATGTCAGATCTGTCTATTTTTCATTCTTTATACTTTGAGAACAGTTCTGAAAACCAATATTATGGTGTTAAAGGTGAACATACCGAACAGGTTAATAAGAGCTTAAAGGATCTGAAAAACTTTTGGGATATCGAAGCGGAAAACATCATGGCTGTTGCAGCGCATGGTTCCATGTTGCAAGACCGGAGTAAGGTCGTAAAAATGTATACAAAAATATATGGATACAGTAATGACAAGTCTAACAAATATGCCGACTCATTGGCTACGTTATTCAAAACCTACCCGCAGTTCCTTAACGGAGAACATCCAGCTTTTACATTTAATCAAATTGCTCTACCGGACACAACCTTTACCAATGTTGGTCACGTTCCGGCTAAAATTATCATTTGTGACGGCCTCTTGCAGGGTTTCGACGAACTTGGTTACAGCGACACGGCACCCCAGTCTATTTTAGCTCATGAGTTTGGCCACCACATTCAGTATGATTTGGGTATTTTAAAACCGGGTATGAAACTCACCCCAAAAATCTCCCGCCGCGCCGAATTAATGGCCGATGCATACGCAGCCTACTTTTTGGCACACACCAAAGGTGCCGCGATGCAATTAAATGATTTGCAACAAGTCGCAGAGGTGTTCTACAACACAGGTGATTGCGATTTCACGATAGACGGGCACCACGGTACACCTACGCAAAGAAAGGCAGCTACCGAGTGGGGATACAATCTGGCCAGAAACGCAGACAATAAAGACCATATTATCGGCAGCCGCGAATTTGCGAGTCTATTTGATGCCGACTTGAATGATCTTGTTAAAAAGTAGCCTCCGCGCACCGTTCCTTGAAATTTTTTATCAATTACAATTAACTTCAAACCAAATTCCACATGAAAAACATGATGATTGCGCTGTGTATGCTGACGATTAGCTATGCGGCAAATGCACAATACGACCCTGCTTTTAGATTCGGAATCAAAGCAGGTGCTAATTTATCCAATATTAATGGCAGTAATGATTTGAGCCTTTCACCAGGAGGTAATGCATTTGATTTCAGGGATAACGATAACCGTTCACCAGGCTTCGCCGGTGGTGTTTACTTTCGTTTTGGTAAAACGTTTTATATCCAGCCAGAGATTTTGTTATCTCAAAAAGGCGGTAAGTTCAATGTGTACGAGGACGGCGTGCTGAACAACGGAAAAGTCGATGTGCGTTTTTCAAACTTTGATGTGCCTGTCCTTTTTGGGGTACGCATTGCTAAGTTTTTCCGCATAAATGTTGGTCCGATGGCATCGCTCAGATTGTCCAGCAATGGTAAAATCGGGGATTCATTTGATGCTGTCACGGGTGAAAATTCAGGAGCAGAATTCAAAAACCGACTGGCATATGGTTATCAGGCCGGCGTTGGATTTGACCTTGGAAGACTGAGCCTGGATGTCCGTTATGAAGGTAATTTCACGGATATTTTGAAAATTCAGTTCGATAATGTTACAACCGCTTCGCGATTTGGTAAAAAGAGCAACCTGTTTCAGGCAACACTAGGCCTTGCCATTTTCTAAAAGAAGATTTCGGAAACGAGGAAACATGGATTAATCCTGGTAGAGAGACCCTATACTTCGTCCCCGCCAGCATTTAATATGCAAAAAGCGACTCAAAATCACTGGCGTATATAACATATCGTTTACAACAATATGTTATATACGCCAGTGATTTTCATTAATATTACAAATTCATTCCGCCGGTTAGTTCAATACGCTGGCCATTGACCCATTTGGCATCTTCGCTGCAAAGGAAAGCAACTACGCCACCAACATCATCTGGCAAACCGACGCGCCCAAGCGCAGTTGCACCTGCTATGTGAGCACGAATTTCTGGTGTATCCTCCATTGCCCCGCCGCCAAAAATGGCGCCCGGAGCGACTACGTTAGCGGTAATGCCACGAATGCCCAATTCAAGCGCCAGGAACCTGGTATATACATCGACTGCCCCCTTCATAATTCCGTAAGCAGATACGCCATGAAAGCTTACCCGTGATACGGCGGAAGAAATATTGATTATCCGCCCACCATCCCGCAGATGAACAAGTGCCTTCTGAGTCAGAAAATAAACACCTTTCAGATGAATGTTCATCATCTCATCAAATTGAGCTTCAGTTGTTTCAGTGACAGGTGCTGTAAGACTTGTTCCCGCATTGTTGATCAGGAAATCGAAACGATCGGTACCAAAAACAGTCTTTAATGCCGAGTTGGCTTTCAGGAAAAAATCACCAAAACCGCTGGTATCAGCAGTGTTGAGCGGCAGGGCGATTGCTTTTTGTCCCAGAGATTTAATTGCTGCAACGGTTTTCTCTGCTTCTGCCAGGTTGCTGTTGTAAGTAAGCAAGACACCGATTCCCTTTTCTGCAAGTTTTATTGCAATTTCTTTACCAATTCCGCGGCTTCCGCCGGTTACTAATGCGATTTTTTGAGTTGTCATAAGACTAATTTTGTACAGATTAAAAACAGTACAAATGTCCGCCAATTGACCAGGTGCAGGTTAGTTCCGGTCAATCAATTTTATGTATAATTCAAACTTTTTGCCTGACTGCGAAAGGCTCCGGGAGATAAGGAAGTTTCGTTCTTGAAGAATTTAGCAAAATGCGCAAAATCTGAAAAACCAAGACTATCAGCAATTTCGGCTATACTCCAGTCGGTGAGCCGCAACAATGCCCGCGCTTCCTGAAGAATTCTGCCGGCGATGAGCTCGGTGGTAGTTAGTCCTGTGGTATCTTTCAGGACTTTGTTTAAATGATTGATGTGCACGGAAAGGTGATCGGCGTACTGTTTTGCCGTCCGCAAGACCATTTTCTGTTGCGGACTTTCCAAAGGAAATTGTCTTTCAAGCAGCTCTAAAAATAAGGATGTAGTTCGTGCCGATGCACTGTGATTCGGATGCAGTATAACGGTTGACTGCAACTTCTGCCCAAGGTGGATCAGTTCCAGTGCATAAGCACGGAGCAGGTCATATTTGTATGCATAATTGGAACTGATTTCCGTGTTCATGTTGTCAAAAATGCCTTGTGCACGAACAACGTCAGAATCTGTAAGTGCATAGACAGGATGTTCCGGCGATTTAAAAATAGGCAATTCGTCCAGTATGACACCGCTCGTTGACGGATGAAAAAATTCAGCTGTAAACACACAGAATTGTCCGGTTTGCCGGCCTATGGGCGACCAGTCATATGGACTCTTAGGCGTCGTAAAAATCAATGTCGGCCGCGTGATCTCAACCGCCCGGTCCGGGTACTCAGCCAGTGAGCGGCCCGTCAATAAGCTGATCTTGTAAAATGCACGGGATGCGCAGGAAATTTTTGTTTTATCCCGGGCTTCCGGCATAATGTCTGTCAAATTAAATACATTGAAATGACCAACTTCCTTTTGTATCCCTTCGGGCAACAGTACGCTCAGATCAGTCGAAGAGCCGCTGGAAAGGTGGTAACAAAGATCTTCGAATGAGGTTTTGGACATGACTTTATTTTTGTAAAAAACAAAGGTATCAATAAATTATGCAAAAAAGGAAAAAGCGGCAGATGCCGCTTTTTTACCCCAGCCAAAAATGATCCTGGCGTTTTATTTTAGTGCGTAGCTATGGTACCCACCGTCAACGGTAACTTCTGTTCCCGATATAAAGCTAGCAGCATCAGAAGCCAGAAACATTACCGTTTTTGCAATTTCATCGGGATGTCCAAGTCTCTGCAATGCTGTTGCTCCGGCCAAAAACGCTTTTGCTTCTTCCGTTGCCACGCTATCCAAACCCGGTGTTGCAATGGGTCCCGGACTAATGACATTTACGCGAATTTTTCTCGGAGCAAGCTCGTTAGCTGCGATTTGAGCAATTTTATTTATTGCACCTTTGGTTGCGGAATACACACTTGTTCCCAGATTTGCAGCAGCTGCAACCGATGATGAAGTGAATATTACCGATGCGCCATCTGACAGATGCGGTAGTAATTTTTGCAGTGTGAAAAAATTCCCTTTAACATTGGTATTGAACTGTGCGTCAAAATTTGCTTCGGTTACTTTTTCGATTGGCTCAAACGTCCCTATTCCCGCATTAAGGAAAAGAACATCCAGTTTATTTCCATCGTCTGCAATTGCCTTTTCCAGAACCGAAATGTCTGCTAGTTTTGAAGTGTCGGATACGACGGTAATCAGTTTCGGGCTGTTCACTTCCGCGCTGGCCTTTTGCAGATTACCTGCACTTCTTCCTGTAATCCAAACATTTGCCCCCGCGCCGATGAATGCTTTTGCGGTCGCCAGCCCTATTCCGGTTGTTCCGCCTGTGATAGCGACGTTTTTATTTGTAAAGTCCATAATTAATTTTTAGTTATTTTTGTAATCTGTTTTATGAACTGCAAATCCATAAAAGTAGTTCAGAAAACAGACTACTTTTAATAATAAAATCATGAAAACAACAGAAAGAAGATCAACTTGCCCTATCAACTACTCTGTGGAAATTTTCGGCGACAAATGGATGCTTTTACTATTAAGGGATATCATGTTTAATGGAAAAAATTCTTTCCTCGAATTTCGGGCATCAGATGAGAAAATATCCTCTGCAGTACTCACGGAAAAGCTGAACATACTTTTGAACGAAAGAATAGTTTCCAAAGTTACATCCCCTAAAAATGCTTCAAAATTCTTGTATCTGATAACCGACAAGGGTATTGAACTGGTGCCGGTCATGGTGGAAATTCTAAATTGGGGCTCCCGATATAACCCCGACGGAGGCCCTAAAACGTGGCTTGACAGGATCAAACAGAATAAAAAGAAAGCTATAACGGAGTTGCAGGATGAATTAAGAAACCAGAGCAATTCTTACGGTTAATTCAATATTCTCTATTACTAAAATCAAAGCACGATACGGAATCCATGGTATCACACTTCGAGAAAGTCGGAAGAATCCCATTTTCCGTTTGAGGAACCTACCCTAACTCTTGCTGGCTGTATCAGTGTCACCTTTTCCATAAAAATCTTTGACAAACTGCTCTATGGTAGTTCACTTTCGACCTAAGAAGAGCTCCAAAGTGCTACCATCTGTATCCATCGTACATTGGGATATAACCGCTGCACACATCACATACAGATTGATCAGGTACACCAAAACGCTTCAACATCGATTCAAATTCTTCTGCCGGCGGAGGCTCAAATAATATGTCTTTCCCCGTGACTTTTGATCGCACGCCAGCAATGTCATCAATCGAAACAGAAGATGTATTGGTTAGTTGGTACAGCTTATCGCGACGACCATTTTTGGTTAAAACGTGCGCTGCGGCTTCTGCCAGTTCCTCTTGAAGCACGAAGCTGGCTTTTCCATTTTTGGCAGGAAAAAGAATAATACCTTTTTCCTCAGCTTTTTATCTCAAAAAGACTGGTATCATTTCAAGATAAATCCCGTTTTGAAGAATCGTATAATGTATCCCGCTATTGATTAGAAAAGTTTCTAACCGCAAATGCGAATTTTGAAAACCCGATATGGCTAAATCTTCAAAGTTCGGCTTCCTGACAAAAGATGTATAAACAATTCGTTTAACGTCAGCTTCTTTCGCAGCTTTGCATTCAGGTGATGAGCTGTTCTGTTTCCAATGGCCAGACGGTCATTACTAAAAACCAGGAGAATTTTGTTTACACCTTTAAAAGCAAGAACAAGTGAATCATATTATGAATAATCTCCAACTCTTGGTTCTATGCCTTTTTCGTGAAGATCATTTGACTTTCCTGCATCCCTAACCAAAACCGAAATTTCGGATGACTCAATCCTGATTTCCCCTTACTGTTCCGATTGAAAATTCAATTCTTTGTACTTTTCGTATTATTCTAATCTTAAGACTTATCATACCTTATACAGATCAGCACCTGAGGGTGTATATGCGATAACATGTAGGCTATTGAATATTTTGAGTTTACGTCGCGCACCGATATGACATAAAGCTACATAGACTCTTATAAGAAGATGTTAGTTAAACCGATGTAGTCCTCCAGATCCTGGCTAATTAGATGTAAATTAGCTTAAAAATTAATCTTGCAACGCATTACGTGCGATTCTGGTGATTTGGGATATCGCCGATTTTACTCACCGAATCACTCACCTTTTTTTTTGAGAATTATTGAATATTTTGAGGTGCTTTCCAAAAACAAAACTCCTGCAATCTTTTGATTTGCAGGAGTTTAATGTCTTTTGATACTGTTTGGAGTGATCCCGCTGGGATTCGAACCCAGGACCCATACATTAAAAGTGTATTGCTCTACCAGCTGAGCTACGGAATCTTGTTGGTATTTGTATTTCGTGTCCAAGAGGAGAGTCGAACTCCCATACCCAAACGGGCACTACCCCCTCAAAGTAGCGTGTCTACCAATTCCACCACCTGGACATGTTGAGGATATTTTTTATGTTACCCTAATTAATCAAAATACTATCTTTAATCAGAGCAGACAATGTAGCAACCCGCTTTTACCGTGTCGCTCAATTGTGATGCAAAAGTATGATTTTAACTCTATGTTCCCAATTAAATTATAAACTAATTTTTACTTTTTTTTCCTTCCACTATCTAAGTTTCTAGTTTTTAGAAGATTGCCACCAAATTAATATCAAAATAAGTTTAACAGAATTGGCTTGATTTAGCGATTTCCCGAACAAAGGTTCCTGTCTATCCTTGGAACTGCCTGATTTTTGCAAGAATTATCAATGCTTATCCGATTGATTTTCCTCTAAAATTTTAAAATCTTCCCTAACGGGCGTGAAACAGTCGATTACCTTACACGCCGTTAACGCCTTCGCAGAGTGAGGCAACCACGAAGGTATAAAAGCAGTCATTCCCGAAGATAACAATACCGTTTCGCCATTGATTGTGAATAGCAACTCTCCCTCCAATACATGGCACCACTGCTCATGAACATGGCTGTGTTCTGGCAAATCCGTTCCTGATTCAATTGTAAAATGGCCAAAAGTAGAACGCTCTGAATGTGCGAGCGTCCCTGAAATACCATCCCAAATCCTGACGATTTTACCTTTATTGAAATTTACAAATGGCATGACAGACGCTTTTGATTGTTAAAATTAAGCATTGAAGATAGGCATGACCGAGCAAAAAGAAAACTTAAATAAACTGAGCAATGAAAATATCTGAGTATTTCATACCGAAAACAGAATAAATACCCCTAACAGATGTCGGGGGTATTTAGGATACTACTATCCACAAATTAGGTATATATACTCAAAAAATCTTACTCAAATTCCATTTTCACCTTGTCACGAAGGCTGATAATACGCATGGCAATAGCGATGCATTCTTCGGAAGACATTTGTTCAATCGTATTTAAAACCGCGTTAACTACCACCCGACCGTCTTCATCTAGCTTTGGTCCTTTGTGTTTAATGGAATCAATAATGTTTTGCCACTCCGGACTCAAGGCATCTGAAAAATATTTTGGGGGAATGATGTTGAAATAACCTGCCTGTGATTTCAGGTATTCCTTCGACAACAAAACATTAGTCGTCAGGTTAGCAACGAGCTTGGAAAGCTCGATATGAACGAAGATGTTTGACTTATTCACGTTGAGTATGATGAGGGTTTGTATTTGCTTAGTCACCAAGTCTCACGACTTTGTAACCTAGTCGGAAAATTAGTTAAAATAAGCCATTCAAGCAACGTTTTTTCTCTGGATTTCAAAAAATATCTATCATCAAAATATTATCAAAAGCGCTTTAACGCTTCATCAGAGCATAATCTGTGACTGAGATAAATCTTAACACCGTTAAGTTACAAGTTTTCACCAATCGGAAATGAATGTCGGATTCAGCTGTCATTTGATAAAAAATTAATTTTTTTTTGAATCCCAACAATAATCATAGAGAAGATCTCAAAGATAAAAAGAGTCAAATCCTGATTGATCAGCAATATTCTTATGATAAAACTTATAAAAATTCTATATTAGTACCACTGAGAAACATTTCGTAATGTAACCAATAACCGACTAAGACTACTTTCAATTGCTCTGTAAATTTTGAGTTTTTTCCCGGAAGCTTTTTATAATGCCAAGATAATATGCGCCTTAAATGCTTCACATTATTCGCTGCTCTACTTTTTCTTACGAATAACGTTTTCACGTCATTCGTAAAAGCTCAAAGCTTTAATCTTGCCGACCATAAAAAACGTGTAAAAATTCCATTCAAGCTGGTTCGCAATATGGTTGTGGTAGAGCTTATGATAAATGACAATGGCCCCTATAACTTCATCCTTGATACAGGTGTCGGCTTGATGATCATAACTGAACCTAAACTTGTTGACTCCATAAACATTTCTTATAAGAAGACGATTCAGCTTTATGGTCTCGGTGATGGTGAGTCTTTTGAAGCCTACATAGCATCGGCACTTCATGTGACGCTCCCGGATATTTACAGTAACGGAGTTGGCGCAGTAATTTTCAAGCAGGATCATTTCGGCCTTTCAAATTACGCCGGTACCCGAATCCATGGTTTATTAGGTTACGAATTTTTTAATAATCTGGCTGTCGAGATTAATTTTACGGATAGCGAGCTCAATATTTGTCGGCCTAAAGATCTTAAAATTGGACGAAAAAGAAATAAAATTCCTATAACGATCGAAAACCGAAAGCCTTATGTTGAAACGCATTTGGTACTGCCCGATGGAACGAAAAAGAAAAGCAAGCTCGTCGTAGATATTGGGGCGGGACACGCGCTATCACTTGAGGACGCTGCAAAGCATGAGCAGGGATATCCGAAATTAGCCATGGCGAACCTGGGAATGGGATTTACCGGACCCATCAGCGGCTTTCTGAGTCGGATTAACCGAATAGAGATTGGCAAATATAAATTCAAAAATGTACTTACCGCATTTCCAGAGATAGACCCGTTTAAACGCGAACGGTTAATCACCAAACGTGACGGAAATCTAGGATTAGGAATTTTGAAGCGTTTTACGATCACACTGAATTACCACGACCACGCAATGTATCTCAAACCAACGCAGCGATTCGGCGAACCATTTGAACATGACATGAGCGGACTTGAATTTTTTGCGGGCGGGCCTGACCTGAGGCGTGTTATCATTAGCCGCGTCGAGCCCGGTTCATCAGGAGATCAGGCAGGCTTGCAAAAAGATGACGAAATTTTGTCTGTCAACCTTAAACCCGTTGCCGGTTTATCTTTGGAGGAAATTGATGAATACTTCAAGTCCGGAAATAACCGGGGTGTTTTGTTGGAAATTGCTCGGAATAAGAAACCGCAGAGCGTCCTTTTGGTACTAAAACGAAGGATTTAAATCAAAAGGTGAAAATGGTTTTTTCGCCATCGTCAAAATGTCTGCGATCCGCAATATTGATATAGCAAAATCAATCAAGGCCTTCTTTCCTGGATTTTAGAATAAACATTACCAGAACAGAAGCCAAAATCAATATGGCATAGCTAAAACCCAGATTGTATTCGTCCTTCGCCGGCAATACAAATACAATTCCATAACTTAGGAAAGATACGATGACGTAGTTAATTCCACCGCTTAGACCGCTTGCTATACCTGCATTTTTTGGAAAACGGCTTAAACAATAAGTAAAAAAATTGTTAAACGTAAATCCTGCTCCGACGTGAATAATAAACGCAAAAAATATTAAAGAATAAAGTCCTGAAATGAACTGGATACTGACTAACATTCCTGCAACGAAAACAACCTGCAAGGCAATGTTGAAGGAAATTCTTCTAAAAAGTGGCTTATTGATTGTCGCCTTGCCGACGAATCCTCCGACCAGCCAAGCAAATCCCAGAACCAGGGAGCCATAACCGGATACGACCGGTGACAGATGCAGCTCATGCTCTATGATAAAAGGCCCTGTCATATTGTAAATCATCACCATGCTGTACGCCAGTCCAATCATTGCCAGACCCAGTGTAAAACTGGACGTGGTGATCATACCGCCATAAATGCCGGCTATCTTTTTTATATTAAAATCAGAATAATGACGTAGTGTCTCTCCGCTGAAAATGTATTCCAGGATAGCCATGATGGTTGCGAAAAGAGCGAGAAAATAGAAATTTGATTCCCAGCCAAAAGAAGTTTGCAGATATCCACCCAGAAAAGGTGCAACAATTGGCCCTGTTGACCAAATAATTGAAAACAAACTCAGATAATGTTTTAGCTGCTCACCTGAAAAAAGATCGATAAAGTAAGCTCTTTTGGATACAACGATTGCGCCAACAGTAATTCCGTGAACAATCCGCATAAGGTATATAACGTAAATATTATGCGTATTGGCAATCGCGATGCTGGCCAGTGCAAAAATAATTAAACCCCAAAGACTGATATTATAACGTCCAAAACTATCCAGAATACTGCCAATAAATAGCTGTGTAACACCGTAACTAATTAAAAATAAGGTCAATGTGAGTTGAACCTGAATATCACTTACTTGCAACGTTCCCGCCATTGAGGGCAGCGACGGAAGGTAAATATCAGTAGCAAATCCTGAGAGCGGAATTAAAGCAAAGGCTAATAAATTGGCGATACCCTTATGCTCTTCTTTAATATACTTTTGGGAAGAAACTTGTGACAACATTTTTTACTCTTTAAAATACTTTGGGAAGAAAATTTTAACCTCCCACAAATCAGTTAATAAACTCGCAGACCCAACTTCGGCCTTGCATCTTTCATCAACATGATTCAGAGAAAACAGGTTTCGTTTTAGTATTTTTTGAAGTAATCGGATTTGGAAAAATTTACACGACCATAAGATACTGTTCTGTTTTAAAGGACTACAAATTGCCTGCTTACGCTAACATTTTCTCCTTTTATACGCACTACGTATTTTCCGGAAGCAAGATTTCCAACCGGAATTTTGATCTTACTCTTCATATTCCTACTGATTGTCAGCATCGCTCGCCCATACAGATCAAATACAGTGATCTCCGCATCGCTTATATCTTCACGGGATTCCAGATAAATATCATCGCGTGCCCCGGGGTTTGGATAAACAACGATGTCATTGGCTCCGTCTGTTACAACTTCCAGATCTTCCGAAAAAGGCGAATAGCAGGTTAAAATATTATTTTCCAGGACATACGTAATGTTTGCCGCTGCTGAATATCTGCCCGATTGTGTAGTGCGAAGGGTATTTATCGACGAGGTAAGTAATATTTCCTGACCGCGTTTCCATTCGTATTTTTCGTTAAGATCCGGCTGATCAATGATGGCCTCGGCTGTAAAAGGACCAGTTCGTTCGATAATCGGGGTGGGGATTTTCGGACGGATGACCAAAGAGGACATATCGGAATTATCTGATAAACAACCAAATACGTTTTCACTTCTTACGAAATAATTTCCTTCATCCGATACCACCAAATTCGTTCCTGTCAGCAAGCTTTTAGCCTCTCCCTGTTTATACCAGTTGTAAAGTTCACCGCCAGCATTGATTGAAAAAGTAAATAATGAATCTGCGCAGGCCTGCTGCGAGCCAATTTCCCGGATGGTCGGTTTGGCAGGTTTTAGGGAACTGTTAATGATCATCGTCTGCGTGCGTATTGCGTTGCCGAAAACATCTTTCAGCGTTGCCATATAGCGCCCCGGCTCGTTAACGCTTATAGATTTCCCTCTGGCAGAGGTGATACTACCATTTACTTCAATTGTCCAGTCATAGGCAACATATCCATCAGGTAATGAGAGATTTACAGATGTGTTATTATCTGCACAGGCACTGTTTATCTTTGGTTCTTGCGAAGGGAAAACCGGATTAACTTTTGTAAAAAAATCATCCGTGAGTACATTATTCCACGCAGTTGCCAAAACATTTAAAGCGGCTGCGCCCAAAAAGTGAGTTCCGTCCTTACGTTCAGCAGGCAAATTGTCTGTTTCAGGACCGGGATACGTAGTTCCCGGAAGTTCATTTAAAACAGCATTCTGCCCGGCGATCACGTTTGGATTATTAACCGAAACCCCGGCTCCATTGCCAGCTCTGGAAGCCCGGGCGATAACCCAGGTTGTTTGCTGATTTATATCAGAAGCTAATTTAGATATCACGGCTTTCAAATCTTCCTTATATGCTACACTTGGCGTATTCAATGGATAATTGTCGGCCTCTCCCTGCATCCACAGAATCGCACGTGCTCCAAATGGTTTCACATAATATTGCATCGCCAACTTCAAATTGGCATATGGCATTTGAGATGGCAGCTGATAGGTGGCTGAATATGGACTCGTAGTAACAATTCCCCGACTGCTTTCCTGCCAGTTTCTGACAGACGTTCCTGACCAAGCGGTATTGACAAAAAGTACGGGCACGTTTAAACGTTGTACCAGATAATCACCAAGGATCCCCCAACACCAGGCAGTATGCCCTCTTGGCCCCATAATATTGGGATTCTGGTTTTGATTGGTCCATGCGGTTTGCAATTGCAATGGTTGGATATTCGCAACAGGTACCTCTTGCCAGTTATCTAATGCTTCGTTGTCGTAAACAATGTAATTGACACGATCGTCCTTGGCGGGTGGAGGAAGTGGCAAGGATCGGTCATCTTCATCTTGTCCCTGGGCATTGGACTGGCCGGCTATTACAAAAACCTCTCCTACCCCAACTCTGGTAATAATGTCGCTATTACCGACCTGAATACCTGCTTTGCTGGCGCGCACTTCAACTTTATACCATCCGCCGGATATCTTTAAAGTGCCGCTAAATAATCCACCAGAAGGTTTTTCCTGCAAAGTTGTCCATGAGATATCTTTCCCTTGTCCGGCGGAAATCGCCGTAGCACGAACTTCGATTTTGTCTACCGGAATGCTGTAATTGCCACTGATCGTTACATCTGCTGAACCTCCCGGTTCTCGCTGGAATACTGCCCTCTCCAAAGGAGAAGTTACGTCAATCTGCGCATTTGCCTGAAAGAATAAAAAAAAGAGAAATGTAAATATTATGATTCGGAGGGTAGTAAGACTTTTATTCACTTGATAAACGAAAATTCATGACTATTTCAATAATGAGGGAATGCAAAATTATATTTTATTAGACTTTTGGACACATAAATTCAATAATTATTCTTCAAATCTCTAAAATATATTCTTCCAATCAATTTTTCATTTTCCAGGCTCCGAATAATTAAACCTATAAATACACTGGTAATCAGATACTTAAAATTAACAGCTAGCCCGATAGCCCCGCAAAATAAATCCCCCATGACAGTACGTGAAAATCTCAAATAAGTCACAAAAAAATCATTAATCCTTCTCAGAAAAACAAAGATGCTTTCCAGCCTTTGTCCCGCTACGAGAAAAATGCAGATAACACCCGTTAGTCCGGCCAAATTATCATCTTAAAAAATTATTCTGCGTCTGAAAGTTCAATCCAGGTAGGCGCATGATCACTCGACTTCTCCCATCCTCTTACAAATTTATCTACCCCAGCATTTACAAGAAGACTTTCAATTTGTGGGCTAAGCAAAAGATGATCAATTCTCAGACCGGCGTTTCTTCCATAAGCGTCTCTGAAATAATCCCAGAATGTGTAAATAACTTCGTCCGGGTAAATTTTCCGGATTGCATCTGTCCATCCCTGCCCTATCAATTCTTCGAATGCAGCACGTGTTTCAGGGCGGAACAATGCATCTTTCACCCACCTTTCTGGCTTATATGCATCGCGTTCAGTAGGAATCACATTATAATCTCCCGCCAGCACGACAGGAATTTTCTCCGCAAGTAAGGACGCTGTATGTATTTTAAATCGCTCAAACCAAGCGAGCTTATAATCGAATTTAGGTCCTGGCGCCGGATTTCCGTTGGGTAGATAAAGACACCCCACCAGGATTCCATTGACGATTGCTTCAATATACCGGCTGTGCGCGTCATCCGGATCCCCGGGAAGTTCCCGCCGCACTTCCTTCATTTCGTACCCTTTTGAAAGAATGGCAACGCCATTCCAACTTTTTTGTCCATGCCAGACCGCCAGATATCCCGCGTCGTTAATCGCTTGCTCTGGAAACTTTTCCTGCGGTGCTTTTAATTCCTGTAAACAAACCACATCCGGCTGGGTTTCTTCCAGCCATCGTAGCAAAACCGGCAGTCTGCCGTTAATACCATTTACATTATAGGTAACAATCTTCATAAAATTTCTATTGCATATTCTTGCCCAATATTACGGCTTAATACTGATGCTCCCAACATTGTAAGCACCAAAACAACCTAGTCCTCCTTCAATATTGGAATAAACTAATGTGGGCTCTACAAACGGATTGTCATTATTCCCATTGTCGTCCAGCGATTTGTGAAACTTGTAATAATTGATATCAAGATTAAGCACTTCGAAATAGACTTCCTTAAAAACTGGGTCAGAATAAGCCGTGTCAAGTTTTCCGTCCTCATTCACATAACTAAAACTGAATTTATTTGGCAATTGAATGTAAAAAACCGGGGCATTAAAAGTTATGCCATCCAGATTTACGTCATTGACAAGATAATTCCTGTCAATGTTCAAAAACGCTTTATTATTACTCCGGACCGGCCCTGACACTCCTGTTTCAGGTACATATCCCGGATAGGTAACGCTTGTTAGTGAGTATCCTCTTATGGAATAGTAATTTGCCTCGCCCTTAATATCGTCCCAGGAAATTTTGACGCGCGCAGAGGTATCCTCCCGATAACTATGGCCGACGATGGTATCAATTGAGTAATTCTTTATTGTCACTTTTTTGGCAGGAACAGTACAGGTCGATCTCACAAGACGTTTTCCGTCGTCAACCAAAAGTGAATACTGCTTACCGGCTTCAATGTTAAACTTATCCGCCGAAACCCTGTAAGTTTGAGTTGACTCGTCATAAGGAATCCGGATTTCAGCGTCCGCGCCCGACAAAATTACTTTTGCGTTATTGATGCTCATAAACTCATAGGTCGACGGCCCAAACAAGGGTTGCGAAGCTGTAACGCGCACAACAATCTCCTCCGACTGCGGCGATATGTAACACTCAACGGCTAGTTTGGATTCTATCCTCGGCAGTTCGTCTTCGTCCAAATCACTGACAAGTGTTTCACAACCCCAGAGTACAGTTAAAGAAAAAATGATAGCGAGACATTTATAAAACTTCATAACTCAGAACTTAAAATTATAACTGAACGATGGCAATATCGGAAAGAGTGAGTATCGCGTAAGGACGTTGACAAACTCATTTGGTTTCGATCCCTGCTTTCTGTCTATATTATAAAAGAAAGGATTTCTGCGGTTATAAGCATTGTATAAGCCAAATTCCCAGGTCCGTTCATGTCGCTTTTTCTTTTTATGAAACTGGATCGCGATATCCATCCGGTGATAGGCCTCCGCACGGAATGAGTTTTTCTCGCCATATTCCGTCGTTGTATTGGCAAAACCGTTACTTTGACCATCAAGAAAATACCAGTTTCTGTAAGTAGTAAAACGCGAAACAGGTAGTGTAAGCGCATTTCCTGTCCCGTATACCCAGGTTGCTGAAAGTGTGACTCGTTTGCTGAGTTCATAAATACCAACCACCGAAATATCATGGCGCCGGTCGTAGCGAGGGTAAAATGTTTTGCCAAAATTCAGTTCAGGAAATCTCCATTTGGTCCAGGATAAAGTATAACCAACCCATCCGGAAAGTTTTCCGGTTTTTTTCTGAACCATAAATTCGGCTCCATAAGACCAGGCTTTCCCGGCCGTTACATTATCCTCCCAATTTAACTCATTAGCATTTGCACCGTCCAGGCTTATAAAAGACGATCCTTCTTTGTAACTAATAATGTTGTTCATTTTTTTATAATAACCTTCCAAAGTCAGCGCCAGTCCTGGTGTTGCCAGATCTTTTGCGAATCCCATTGCGACCTGACTCGATTGCTGAGGCGCGACACGGTCCGTTGTTGGAACCCATAAATCAGTAGGAAGACCGAGGCCTGTGTTGCTCAACAAATGCACGTACTGATTCATTTTGGCATAAGACGCTTTGAACGAAAAGTCGTTTGCCAATTTTAGAGCTGCCGAAATTCTTGGTTCAGGCCGGATGTATGTTTTGGTTGAAGTTTGAAATGTACTTAATCTTATCCCCGCGTTCACTTTCAACTTTTCAAATGGTTGCCAGGTATCTTCGGCATATATGCCTGCTTCGTAAGTGTAGATTGGCTTTGCCTGCAAATTCAAATCATTGTCGGAAAAATCCCCGGCTATGGCTAAGGCCGACGGCACAAATTTGTGCGCGGTCGCCTGTAAGCCAAATTTCATCCAGTGTTTTGTATTGGGATAATAGTCAAAATCAGTTTTCAGGCTGAAATCACGGATAAGACTATTGTAATCAAGACTGAATTGGTCTGTTACCGCGCCAGCTTTTAAGTCTTTTTCGTTTGAATAAATCCCGAAATTAAAATGACTGAATATAAGAGACGTGTTAACAAAAAGTTTCTGATTGATCAGGTGATTCCATCGTAAGGTTGCCGTCGCATTTCCCCAATCCAAACCTGATTTATTCTCACTTGTATTATCCTTCTCACTTACTTTAAACCTGTCCCGCCCGAAATATCCGCTGATATAAACCTTATTTTTTGCACCAAAATCATAATTCAGTTTCGCATTCAAATCATAAAAATAATATCCTGGTTTTACTTTGGTATCACTACCAACCTGTTGTTGCGCGATTAATGGAGCGGCAAGCACATCAATATAGGTACGCCGCGCAGACACAAGAAAGGAGGCTTTTTTATTTGCCAGAGGGCCTTCCAGCGTTAACCTTGACGAAATAAGGCCGATTCCACCTTCTCCATGCAGTTTATCTTTGCTTCCTTCCTTCATATTCATTTCAACAACCGAAGAAAGTCGTCCGCCATACCGGGCTGGAAAACCTCCTTTTGTAAGTTCTACACTTTTGAGGGCATCGCCGTTAAAAACAGAAAAGAATCCAAAAAGATGGCTGGCATTGTAAACAACCGCATCATCAAGAATTATCAGGTTCTGGTCCGGGCCGCCGCCGCGCACATATAAGCCTGTCTGCCCCTCCGTTCCTTTCTGCACGCCAGGCATGAGCTGAAGAACACGGATCACGTCTTTTTCTCCAAAAAATGCCGGTAGTTTTTTTATCTGGGAAATAGGTACTTCAATCTTACTCATTTGCACCGACTCGCTCACTTTCTCACTTGTCCGTCTGGAAGATACCAAAACCTCCTCCAATTGATTTGCTGAAACAAGATCAATACTGATCTGCTGATCTGCACGCGCGTTGATCCGGATGTTTTGTTTTTCATATCCCACAAAAGAGTAAGAAACAGACGCTGAATCCGATTTGGGAATGGTTAACGAGTAAAAACCATAGGTATTGGTGGCGGTGTTTAAAGTTGATTTTTCGATATAAACATTCACACCGGGAAGCAATTCCTTGCTGCCACGCTCTCTTACAAAACCACTGATGGTGATCCGTTCCTGACCTAAACTCTGAAATGAAATAAAAACCAGAAGCAATAACTGGTAAAACGTTTTTTGCATTGGAGAAGGTATATTGTAGGACCTGTATATGATAAATGTATAAAAATCTATTAGTTAAAAAAGTTAGTCAACCTATCGGCCATTGCAAATTTTTAAAAGGAGGGCATATTTTTCCTGTAATATAAAAACCATTTTGATTCATGTCACTACAAAGAGCTAAAAGGAATATAAAAGGTTGTAAGCCATGAACATTTAATTTTAAATAGGAATAATAGAAAATAACATAGAAAACAGTTAAAGCGATTAAGAACAAAAAATTCCTGTTAAAGAATAACAGGAATCAAATTGACTAAAAATTTGATAATTAGCGTGTTACCAGCAGCTCATTAACATTTCTTTCAAGTTGCCTTAAATAAAACCTGCCCATCGCCCTGGATATACCAGGCCGTAACCGGATTGAAATGATAACCCATATTTCCTCCACGTGCAGCGAGAAGTTCTTTTAAAAAAGGCTGGGTGTAGCCCGTTTCGTCTACTGTCCGGCTCAGGATTTCGGTCGGCTGGCCGTTCCAGTTCCACAAATATCTGAAAGCCGTATGCGCCTTATCCATCACTGGACTTTGCAAAGAAGCCGGATTCCAGGTTTTTCCAGCATCAGTACTTACTTCAACAAGTTCAACTTTACCCCTGCCGCTCCATGCAATGCCTCGAATTTCAATCCAGCCTCTTTCTACTTTCTGCGGATAGGAAGGATAGGTAATAATTGAACGGGCATCCATTGTAAAACTGAATTGCCTTATTTTTCCACCGCCAATGGCTTCTGTATATTTTGAGGTTTCCTGTCTGGTCTGGAATGGCTGGTCAGATAATTCAATTCTTCTTAGCCATTTAACGTTGATATTCCCCTCCCACCCGGGCAGAAATAAGCGGACGGGATATCCCTGCTCAGGTCTGATCGCCTCCCCATTTTGCGCATAACAAATGATCGCATCTTCCCAGCCTTTATTAACAGGAACGCTTCTGGTCATCACCGCAGCATCGCCGCCTTCCGCCAGAAACCAGGTTGATTTCGGATGTACACCAACTTCGCGAAAAAGCGTTGAAAGTTTTACGCCAGTCCATTCACTTTGGCTTGTCAGACCACAAATTTGCTGCGGGGTAAGTTTTCCGTCTGCTACGCCACGATAATTACCGGAACATTCAAGGAATGCAATTCGGGAAACAGAAGGAAATCGTTTGAGATCTGCAAGTGTGAAAACCATTGGTTTATCCACCATACCGTGGATCACCAGCTCGTATTTGGCAGGATCGATAGCGGGCACGCCGTTATGGTTTCTTTCAAAATGAAGATCTGATGGCGTTATCGTACCGAATAAATCTTGTAAAGGTGTTCTTGAAGAAGTTTCGGAAGGTGACTTAACAGGTTTTTCAAAGGGCGATCTCGTACCTAACGTACCCGGCGGCACGCCCGGCACTTTGGTTGGATCTTCCAATAAATTCAGTTCCGAACTTGTCAGCGCAGCCTGGAAACTCTTCCCGGAAGCCGTTTGCGCGAGGACCACAGCAGCCGTTGCAGCACCTCCCAGAAGTTGTCTGCGACTTATTTTTTTCTCAGTTATCAGCGGATTATCTCCCTTTTGATCAGCCATGAATTCTGTTCAATTTAATATAGGTATTAACGGATTTCCGAGCCGTTCAGACGGTCGTCGGGAACGAAGAAATCTCTTGCAGGCATTACAACTTCGGGAAGTGTCCTGGCATTAATCGGGTCGTTCGCTTTTATCAGGCCATTTTCCGCAAGCAGGAAAGCAGTCAGGTCATATACCTCCTGATCTGTCAAAGAACCCGGCTGGTTATAAGGCATTGCACGCTTTATATAATCAAAAACCGTTGTTGCATAAGGCCAGTAATTTCCGATCGTTTTAATTCTGACCTTTTCTTTATGATCGGTTGAATTTTTTAAAGTAACCAATGCATCATTCGGGCCTTCAACACCAGTTATACCATGACAGCCGGCACATTTTACAACATATACCAGCTTACCAGCCGCAGCTTTTCCTGAACCAGCCGGAAGGCCTTTCCCATCCGGACGAACGTCGGTATCAAGTAAAGTTATTTCTTCCAATGTAGCCGGACGGCCAAACCCGAAGGTTTGGGGTGGAGCAAGCGTATCAGCCTGACTAACGTTCTCATAGGTAGTCAGGCTTTTCATTGAAGTCAATGTAATCGCTAAAAGCAGGCAAACTGCTCCGATAAAAAAAACAGACTTAATCATATTTCCCTGCATCAAGCGTACTTTTAGGCAAGATATAATTTTTATTGACCCGATCCAGAACAATATACAACGAATCTTTATTCTGATCGATTCCTTTCAAAATTACCCGGTTACCGTCGGTTGTCTGATAACGAAGTATCATCCGGTTACGATTTTCATTCCTGGGCGCCTCCGCAAATTCCCGGTCACGACGTGTTGAAGCGGCACGTGGATCGATTTTCAAAACTTCATCACCGATATTTATCAAGACTGCTTTACTAATCCAGTTCGGGTCCGGCTCATCTTTTGGATCAAGCTTTTTCTTTTTTGGTTTAGGCACACCACCGGAAAGATCTGTAGCATCCCGTGCACCAAGTTCCCGACCAGACGGCGCTTTATATTTATCCTGCAAGTAAAGCACATGCTCAACCGGATCGCCATAATAATGAAATACCCGCTGCCCACCGCCTGTACCTGTCAATTCAAAAGTCCTGCTGATATCCCTCATCGGAGCGCCTCCTCCGTTAGAAAGGTCAAGCGACGTCGGTTTGTTCACTTTGAAAGTGAGTGTTGTCCATTTTTCAAAAGTGGCCCATTGCCATCTGACTGTATCATTAGGTGAATAGGGAATTTCCTTGTTATTGATACGAAATTCAGTAACATTATAATTACCACGAAGCTCTTTGATACCCGCTGTTGAAGGTTGTTTGTATGGATCATACAGAAAATTTACCAGTGATAGATAAAAGAACAGGATTAAAAATACGCCGATCACAGCCGATTTGACTCCAATCCGCGCATATTTCTGCCATGCTTTTGTAAATGTAGGGTAATAGTTAACAGGCACTGTCAGACTTTCACAAATGAACAGGTTATAGAGACGTGGAATATCCTGGATCATCAGGAATGCAGACAGGATTACAAAGTAAGAGCTATAAACGTGAACACCGCCATCATAGGCAAAATTCACGTAAACAATATCACCCAAAGCTCCGAACAGCAACACTGCCCCGAGAAATGTTGTTTTTCGAAAAAACAAAAGTACGCCACCGGCAATCTCAACCACACCGGCAAAAACCTGATACCAGGGCACAATTCCAACGGATAACCAGTAAATTTTCTGCAAGGTAAAATCTCCAAAATCGGTATTCAAAAGACCCAGAGACGGATAAGGCATTTGTGTGGGAAGCAATTTGGTAAAACCAAAACCAATAATCCCAATGCCTGCACGGTAGCGAACAATCGTGCGCAGCCAGTAATTAAGTTTGATATAATTATTCGGATCTTTTTTCAGAAGTTTAATCAGCACAGTCCAGACTGCGCCGACTATGGCAGCAAAAATCAGCGTTATAACGTAGGTCGCGTATCCGTTCAGATTATTTCCAAAAATCGTTCTTCCAAAAATTTCAAGTCCTGAGCCAAATCTGGCGACGTCGTATGGATCACGATAATGAAGATTTGTCCAATCTATTGAAAAGACAACCTTATACCATTCCGGGTTCCAGGGAAGGGAAATGCTGACGAAGAAGATGAAAGCGATACGAAACAGAATTTTCTGCCATTCAGGCCATTGCTTGTCTGTCGTCTGGCCTGCCTTTTCTGCGTCAGATTCTAAGCTCCGTGCATTTTTGGCTTCTTCTTCTACCTCTGCCGAATTACTCGTTAAGATTGACATATTGAATGTTGTTTATCGTTTATTTTCGAACAATTTCAGATCAAAGTTTTGGACTACCTCTTCTTCCCAGCTTCTTGATTTCAGTCTGGAGATATTTTTTATTGATTTTTTCAAGGCGAACAGCAACTGAATCGCCGTCGGTATTAAGCCCGGATAGAAGAATTGTTGCAGAATCGGGGCGACTATAACGCAGTTGAAATTTGTCGGAAGCGTAATGTTTGTTTCTGTTTTCAAGATTCAGAACATGTTTTGCTTCGTCAATTTTATAATGGTAATAATGTCTGCCCGCAGATCCTAAAAACTCATAAACCCGGTCTGAATCATTTTCTTTGATCTCTTCAACATTGGTTGGATCAATAATGACAGGTCTGTTTGATCGGATACTCAGCGTGGCCCAGTCTTCAAAAACTACATCCTTCCAGCGTACCGGATCAATGGGCGAGTAGGGTAAAACTTTGTCGTTAATCCTGAACTCAGCAACATTATAAATTCCAGCGGCTTTTGCCAGGCCAGGAGCTTTCGGATACTGATAAGGATCGTGGAGATATCCGTTTCTGGTTTTAAAACCAAACAGAATCACAAAGAAAAAAATGAAAAACACTTTTAAGCTAAGGCGGCCGTATTGCTGCCACTTCACCGGGTATGTTGGATGAAACCGGTTTGGTATTGTTGGTTTTTCCAGTCCCAGTAAACTATAAAATCTGGGCGCATCAAAAGCAAATAAATACAGCGCAAGCAAAATCAGGTAAAAGCTGTAAACGGCCTCTCCTCCACCATACGCAAGGTTGGACATAAAAACGTTTCCTGTGAAGGGAATTATGATCAGCGTAGCGATCGATGTAGTTTTTCTGTTCAGAAGCAGTAATCCTCCAAGAAGTTCGACAAGTCCAAGAAACGACTGATACCCCGGCACAACACCTAACGTAAGGGCGAAAATTTTCCAGTCAGAAAAATCACCATACGGTGTATTTAGATTGCTGATGGAAGGAAGCGGCGATTGAAGCGGGAAAAATTTGATCAGCCCATAAGCGATCAGACCCAGCGCAAGCCGGTAGCGAACGAGCACACGGATCCAGTAATACAAGGCATTATACTCTTTTTTTTCTTTGTCAACAACGCCCCAGACCAGACCGCCGATGATGGCAATAACCAGTAACCCTACCAAATTCAGAAAGGAATTCTCTGCAAAAAACTCAGGAGCGTAATGAGCCAGATTGAAAAAATCACGATAGTGAAGATCCAGCCAGTTGATTGAAAAAACAGTTTTAGAATATTTCCAGTCGAGAGGAAATGCCAGCAGGAAAAAGTAGATAGAAGAAATCCTGAAAGTTGTTTTTTCAGAATTATTCCACTGCCGCTGACCACTAAATGATGCATCATATTTGAATTTTGCGTCATTCGATAAATTTACCGTTGCCATAGATGATGAGTTTAAGAATTAATATCCTGGATTTTGTTCCAAAGCCTTGTCTGTCTGAAGCTGAACCGAAGGTATCGGCATCAGATATCTGTTCGGATCGGTGATGTTCAACACAGCTGCGGCACGGCCGGTACGCACCAGATCAAACCAGCGGTGCGGTTCCAAAGCAAACTCAATTCTTCTCTCGTTCTCCACCGCCAAAAGAAGTTCATCTTTCGTCGCCGCCGCGGTGGCTTGGAGGCCAGCTCTGGAACGGATTAAATTCAGATCAGTAGCAGCATCGGTAAGTTTTGCCTGCTGCGCCCGCGCTTCTGCACGGATCAGATACAATTCCGCAATACGGATCACATAGGAAGGATCAGAGCCGGGGGAACGGTAATATAGATTTCCATACCAGCGATTCTGATTATCTTTTGCAACGAGCGTACTTCTGTTTCCACCTTTCAAGGGATCATTTACCAAAGTTACAAAAGCATCATTGGGAGCCCACTGACGGGTACCGCCATTCGTTTGCGGCTGCCATTGTCCGCGGTGATCGTTTATTTCCGAAGTTCCGTTATAAAAAATTTCGAGAACAGATTCCTGTGTACCCCGGACATTACTCACGAAAAATGCATTGTATGGAGTGAGAAGTTTATAGTTTACAGCATCGGCAATTACTTTTGTTGCATACTCTTCCGCCTTCGCCCAATCTTTTTGGTATAAAAAATAACGCGATTTCAAAGCCCATACCGTTTTGCGGGTAGCATGGTAGCGGTTAACGGTTTCGGCTAAAAGTGGCTCAGCGGCGTCCAGGTCTTTCAAAACCTGCGCGTATGTTTCTGCTTGTGTGCTGCGTTTGATACCTGAGTTGTCGGACGGCGTCGAAGTTGGCTGCGTAATCAGCGGCACTCCGCCCCACGTTCTTGCCAGGTCAAAATAGGCCAGGGCACGTATGAAATATGCCTCTCCAACAATCGGGTTTTTCAGCGCGTCAGTTAAGGTCGGATCGGTTACCGCCGGCACTTTTGAAATAACCTGATTCGCTCTGTTGATTGTTGCGTAAATAGCAATCCAGGCATTACTAACCGTTACATTTTCTGCGTTGACCTTATGATTGATAAATTCCTGAACCTGCGATTGTGAACCCGTCCACTGGATATTATCACCCGACAAATAACCTATGGACTGGAATGAGGTTCCATAGTAGTTTGCATTGGCAACTGCGTTGTAAACTCCTCGCAATGCAGTCTCGGCAGATGCTTTATCGTATATGGTTTGCTCGTCGGAGATCGAAGCTTTCGGCTCAACATCCAGGAATGAATCGCAGGATGTAAGCGAAGATAAAGTCATTGACAACGCAAGTAAATAATTAATTCGTTTCATGATTCTTCTCTAAGTTTTGAGAATTTATGTTATTGCCTGGCTGGATTACAGCGTAATATTTAAACCCACCTGAATAGAACGCGGCTGCGGCGGAGTTCCCAAATCGATTCCTTGCTGGTTCGCAGCGCTGCTCGCGCTTGACTCTGGATCAAGACCTGTGTATTTTGTAAAAGTCAGCAGGTTTGCTCCCTGCAAAAACAGCCGAAGTGTTTCGATTTTCAATTTGCTGGTAAAGACTTTTGGTATCGTATAACCAACATTCAGTGCGCGCAAACGAAGGAACGAACCATCTTCAAGCCAGCGACTGCCGCCGTCACGATAGTTATTTACGTTCACACCATCCGGTCTTGGCACATCCGTTACGTCACCCGGCTTTTGCCATCTGTCATTGTTGCTTGCCAGAATTACCCTCGCTGCGTCACGGGCTCCGCCGCCTTCACCGAAGAATTTGTTATGGTTGTAGATCTTGTTTCCATACTGGTAAGCGAAGAAAACAGCTACGTCAATACCTTTGTAAGTAATGTTATTGGTGATTCCTCCGAAGAATTTCGGCCAGATACTTCCGTAAACCTGGCGGTCGTCTACTGTGATTTTCCCATCGTTGTTCACATCTTCGTATACCGTGTTTCCCGTTTGCGGATCTACGTAAAGCTGTTTGTAAACCCAGAAAGAATAAAGCGGAGAACCCTGCTGCTGCAAAATCAGATCACGACTTCCGTAACGAAGCGGATTGTCCAGTTTTTCAATGTTATTGACATTTCTGGCGACATTGAAATTCGTAGTCCACGTAAAATCAGCCTTTCTGATATTGGCCGTCTGGATGCTGAATTCAAATCCTTTGTTACTGATCTCTGCTGCGTTGCTCCAATAGGTATTGAATCCGCTGGTTCCCGGCAACGCCACTGTTAGAAGTCCGTCGGAGGTGTATTTGCGGTATGCGTTCAGTTCAACTGTGATTCTCTGGTCAAATAAACCAAGGTCAACACCGACGTTGAACTGACTAGTTTTTTCCCACTTCAAATTTGGATTCGATAATTGCTGAGGCGCAATTCCGGGTAAACCTTCATAAGAAGCACCACCAGCCCAAAGTCCACGTGATGCAAAGTCTCCGATCCCATTCTGGTTTCCTGTGATACCATAACTTGTACGTAATTTAAGGTCGCTGATCACGCGGGTATCTTTAAGGAATCCCTCCTGTTTGATACGCCATGCAACGCCAACGGCCGGAAAATAACCCCATTGATTATCCTGGCCAAAACGAGAGGATGCATCTGCACGGATACTGATATCAGCCAGATATTTACCCCCGTAATTGAAATCCGCCCTCGAAAAAAATGAAGTGAGCGTATTTTTACTCCAATTCTGAGCACTGGTTGTTGTGGCTGCGGAAGATATTTGTGTGAAAGAATTGTTTGCAAATCCACGTCCTTCCGCTGCTGTACGGGATGAAACTGAGCTTTGTAATGTGTTTCCTACAAGGATACCGAAAGAACTTTTCGCACCCAGATTTTTCCGGTATGACAATGTTTGTTCATTAATCCAGGTGGTGTATTGCCCGATGCTGGAAGTGGCAAGTCCATTCGGGCTTCCTGCGATCAGGTACGTATTCCAATATTCTGATTCATCGTAGTTGTTATAATCAATACCAAAACTTGATCTGAATTTAAGATTTGGAAGAAGGTTAGCTTCAACGTATAAATTTCCGATGTATCGAAGGCTGGTAGAATTTACGTCGTAGTATTTTAGTAAGAGTGTTGTATTGTCAAAACCTGCACGGCCAACCAATTCACCATTTTCATTGGTCGGGGAAAGGTAAGTAGGTGTATGAAGTGCAGCTTGCAAAAGCCCACCTGCTGGCCCGTCCCCAGCCCTTGCCTGATTCCGGAATGTGCGTGAAAAGGTATTACTTACGCCGACCGTTACGGCATCGTTTACTTTCTGGTCCAGATTGACTTTGAAACTCGCTCTTTGAAAAGTTATCGGTTTCAGGATCGATTCCTGGCTGTTGTAACCGCCACCGATATAATATTTTGTTGTTTTCGTTCCGCCGCTAAGCGACAGATCATAATTCTGAAGATGTGCTGTCTGAAAAACCTCACTCAGGCGATCGTATGTTTGCTGCTGCTCCGGCAATCCACGGCCACCTTCCGAAACCGGACGAAATGGACGATTGGCCTGAGTCCTGTTAAGTGACGGCGTATCTTTTCCGGTATTGACCCACCATTCATTGACCAGTTCAGCATGCTCCGGGCCGGTTGTTAAATCCCAAAGTTTGGCTGCCTTTGCCCATCCCTGTGAAGTGCTGAAATTGATCTTGGGTTTCTGGTCAAAATTTCCGCGTTTGGTTGTGACGATAATAACGCCGTTTGCTCCTCGGGAACCGTAAAGCGCTGTTGCTTCGGCATCCTTCAAAACTTCAATACTTTCGATATCAGACGGATTAATATCGGCAATCGGAGAAGTTGCCTTCCCTCCTGTACTAAATGTCTGGTTGCTGGTGCTGTTAATAAAAACGCCATCCAATACATAAAGCGGATCATTGCTTGCGTTAATAGAAGTCGCCCCACGAACACGGATGTTGATGGCTTCCCCCGGAACACCAGTGCTGCTTGAAATTTGAACACCAGCTACTTTGCCCTGCAACTGCGCATCAAAACTTCCCGTTGGGATCCCTTTTGTTTCCGAAGGATCAATTTTTGTAATCGAACCAATCAGGTTTTTACGTTCCTGAGTTCCGTAACCTACAACAACGATCTCGTTGAGCAGCTTATGATCAGAGGCAAGTTCGACATTGATCGTACTTCTGTTTCCTGAATTGATCTGGATTGTTTTATAGCCTATAAATGAAAAAGTGAGAAATTCATTTGGCTTGTTTAGCGTTATCTTGAAATGGCCATCAACATCCGAAACAGCTCCCTGGCTCGTGTTATGAACGAGGATACTTACGCCTGGCAAAGGCTCTTTATTTTCATCCGTTACGCTCCCGCTTACAACGAAAGGTCCGGAGCCGGCCGACTGCGCAAAAACTCGGTTGGGCGATATCAATAATAACAAAGCCACAGCAATTACAGCTATGATTTTGTTCAATACTAGGCTTCCGTACAAACGAGACCTTGACTCATTGGTAATAAAATACATACATTTGATCGATTTAATTTAGACGATTGAATCTCTTCCGCTCTGCCTGATTCGATGTACCAGATCGAATTGTTTGGCAGGGCGGTTTCTTTTATTATGTGTTTTTGTTTAAAAATTAACGGTTCTTTCTTTAATTGATTTGATCTAAAATTACAGCACTAAACAAATCCGGAATTATAACGCATAACAATATACGCGACCGATCGAAAGACGATCCGGATAGGAACAAAATTTATGGTTCAGTCAGAATTACCAACTGACTGCATGAAAGTTGTGGTGGGTTACCAGAAGTAATTTAGCTGCAACAACAACAGCCATCAAGACCCAAACTGGCATGCATGATTTTTGAAGAAAATTGAGAAATGGTGAGTACAGATCCTGATTTCATAACATCTATGATTTGAATGATTTGTCTCCTTACCATAGGTGGCTTATGAATAAAGATTATTAGTATATAAAATTGATAGACAAAGTAAATTAATAAAAAATTATCATACAAGTGTTTTGATAATTAATTGAGATCAGAAAAATCAGATAGACGATTTAATGCGCTGTGATAAGTATAATTGTAGTCTGGCATACTTCCTTACGTGAGTGTTAATAAAACCACGAAGAATAGCAAAAAAGCAATCGATTATGTATTATAAATAGTGTTATATTTACTTATTTTATAAATTATTTTATTTTCACTGTAAGTTTATTTTAGCATTGTTATTGAAATTTAAAAAAATTTCGGTCAAAATAACTTCATGACAACGTTTTGAAAAATGTCGTACCTGGCTCCTAACATTGAAGAAAATGATATGTTGCAGCAAGTCGCTCTTGGCGATGAAAGGGCTTTCAGACGGTTGTTCAACAAATATCATCAGAAACTTGGGGCACATATCTACCGGATTACGAAGTCGCATGAACTGGCCGAAGAAATAGTTCAGGATGTTTTTTTGAAGATATGGACGAACAGGGCCTCGCTTTCCGAAACCGTCAATTTCCAGGCTTATCTTTTTGTCATCTCAAAAAATCACGCGCTTAATTGTTTAAAACGAATTGCTAATGAAAAAGCTTTAACGACAAACCTTGATGATATCATTTCCGACACGCAATGCGAAGAAGTTGCTGAGGATAATGAACGCTATATGCTCGTCGACGAAGCAATTGACCACCTTCCGCCACAACAGCGGCTCGTTTATTTGATGAGCCGGCATGAGCGCCTACAATATGCAGAAATCGCAGACCGTCTGAGTCTGTCTCGTGAGACAGTAAAAAAATATCTTCAGATTTCCACCGAATCCATTACATCCTACATTCGTAAAAAACTGATTATCAGTGTTATAATTTTTATGTCCAACTTTATTTAAAAATAATCCCATTCCAATACCCCCTTTTTTAACAATTTTTCTGTCTTAGATACAAACGAGAAGATTGTACTTTCCAGAAATGATTGTTATAATATGAATGAATTTTCTACCCGACTGGCTTATCTCTTCTACCGGTATTATTCCGGCGAGGCTACCGCTGACGAAACTGAGGAATTGATGTCACTCGTAAGAGCGGGAAAAAATGATCCGGAAATGGCTGCGTTGCTTGAGGAATATTGGGAAAAATCAGACCATAACGATTCATTTTTTTCGAAAGAAGAAAGCGAAAAAATATTCAACGCGATTGTTAGCCCAGATGCGACGATGGAGCAGGATATTGAACCTCCGGCTCTGAACACTTTTTATTGGTGGCGTTATGCGGCCGCGGCTATTATCGTACTCTTTGGATTTGGTGCTCTTTACAAATTTCAGTCAAAATCTGCCAAACCAGCCGTGGCAATTGTCAAGTCAACGATAACCGATTATGCACCAGGCGGCAACCGCGCGTTGCTTACCCTTGCAGACGGCTCGACCATCGTTCTGGACAGTGCAGCAAATGGAGTCCTGGCTAAACAAGGCAGCACAGAAGTCCACAAAAAAGAAAATGGCCAGCTGGTCTACAATGCTACGAATCCGGATATTATCCAGCCCGTCAACCAGATGAACAAACTTTCGACACCGAAAGGCGGACAATATCAAATTGTTTTACCTGATGGAAGTAAAGTTTGGCTTAATTCTTCGTCGTCTATTAAATTCCCGGCTATCTTCTCTAAAAACGAACGGAAGGTTGAAGTTACAGGCGAAGTATTTTTTGAAGTGGTCAAAGATAAAAACAGGCCTTTCAAAGTTTCCTTTCTGGAAAATGAAATTGAAGTACTGGGTACGAGCTTCAATGTGATGGCGTACATGGACGAAGCTTCCTCCAAAACAACACTCGTTGAAGGTTCCGTTTCGTTAAAAAATAACCGAAGCCAGATGTTTTTAAAACCTGGACAACAAGCAACAATCGGTACATCAGGACAAATAAGCAAGAAAGAAGTGGATATCGAAGAGGCGATTGCATGGAAGAAGGGCCAGTTCTATTTCCGCGACGCCACTATTGAAGAGGTGATGAAAAAGGCAGCCCGCTGGTATGACGTTCAAATTGAATATCAGGGAAAGATTCCCGTACGGCAATTTACCGGGAAGGTTTCCATGGATGTAAATATTTCCGAATTGCTGCACATGCTCAAATACGCTGGTGTGAATTGCAAAATCGAAAATAAAAAAATAATTATCTCGGCCTAGACCCTAAATCGTATATACTAATACGTTCAAATTTAATCCTAAAATCCCATAACGTCTTAACTATGAAATCAACTTCAAAACCACCAACATGATTAGACTGGGTTTGAGACTAAAACAGGGAAAATGCTGCGAACATTTCCCCTGAATAAACTCAGGCTCAACAATCAAATGCGCTGTTCAGAGAGCAATTATTATTTTACCTAAATCTTACAAATATATGAAAATAAAATTTTTACTCCGGCGTGGCAAATCTTACCGGTTGACCATACCAGCTAAACTGTTATTGACCATGAAACTGGTAACGTTACTGCTCATGGCAACGTTGTCGCAAGTGACTGCAATCGGGTATAGTCAGAAAATTTCACTGGACAAAAGAAATGTTTCAATCGAAACAGCCTTTAAAGCCATCGAGAGCCAAACCGATTATCTTTTCTTGTACGATAAATTAGATTTGCCAACTTCCAGCCTTGTTTCTGTGCGCATCAAAGATGCGACCATCGACCAGACTTTGAATCAGCTTTTTCAGAACTTGCCTCTTTCTTACAAGATTTTCAAGAAGAATATTGTTATAAAAAAAGAGGAAAAGATAAAGTTAGAGTCCGTCATGACACCAGCAGAAAAACCTTCTTTCCTGCAAGCTCTGACCGGTAAAGTAATTGATGAAAAAGGTGAAGGATTGCCTGGTGTTAATATTGTCATCAAGGGCACATCGAAAGGTGCAACCACGAACACATCCGGAGAATATCAAATTGATATTACGGATAAGGGTACTGTACTGGTATTTTCATTCGTAGGTTATCTGACTCAGGAACTGGAAGTGGGGAGCAGAACAACGCTGGATGTAACGCTCAAAGTTGATGACAAAGCTTTGGAAGAAGTAGTAGTCGTTGGTTACGGAACGCAGAGAAAAAGTGATCTGACCGGTGCCATATCTTCCATAAAAGCGGAAGATCTTAAAAAATTGCCAACTACTTCTTTTGATCAGGCTATCCAGGGTCGCGCTGCCGGAGTTCAGGTTACGCAGGCATCTTCTGCGCCTGGCGGAAGGGTTTCAATCAGGATTCGTGGTGGAAATTCTTTGAGCAGCGGCAACGAACCACTTTATGTGATCGACGGGTATCCGATTACGGCCGGGGGAACTGCCGGAGGAAACGGTGCAGGGCAAAATCCACTGGCTTCCATCAATCCGAGTGATATCGCTTCGATGGAAATATTAAAAGATGCTTCTGCTACTGCCATTTATGGCTCACGTGGTGCAAATGGTGTGGTTCTGGTAACGACAAAACGCGGAAAAGCAGGAAAAACTTCGGTGACTTATGACGGCTATTATGGTGTTCAGAAAGTAATTAAAAAACTGGATATGATGAACGCCAGAGAGTTTGCAACACTTGTCAATGAAGCACGTGTAAACGATGGTGTGGCTACACCCGTTTTCCCAAACCCTGCAGATCTTTACAATTTCCCGGATCCGGCAACAATGGGTGAAGGCGTTGATTATCAAAATGAAATATTCCGGTCGGCTGCAATTCAAAACCATACGATCAATATTTCCGGTGGTAATGACAATACAAAAATTGCTGTATCCGGAAGTTATTTTGACCAGAAAGGCGTATTGATCGGTTCCGATTTCAAGCGTGCTTCGATTCGTGCCAATATTGATACCAAGCTGAGCAAAAATATCATGTTCAGCACCAATCTTACTACCAGCAAAGTTTGGGGAAACAACGGACGTTCGGAAGGTGATGGCGGTGGAAATGCAAACACGGTAAACGCTGCATTAATCATGCCTCCAACTGTACCGATTTTCCAACAAGACGGAACTTACACCCGCTTAAATCCAACACCCGGAGGATCCACGGTTCACAATCCTGTTCCTATTGTATTGTTCAACAAAGATTTTCAGAACGTTGATCGCGTGATGGGGACGATGGCTTTTACGTGGAATATCATCACGGATCTTTCTCTGAGAGTTTCTGTCGGTACTGATATGTCCAACGCGAGCCGCGAAACTTACGAACCTCGCGAAACTGTAAATGGCTACAATGCGAACGGCAGAGCTGGTCAGGCCAACCGCCGTTCCATGTCCTATTTGAATGAAAACATTCTGACTTACAACAAAGAAATAAACAAACATTTATTCAACGTTGTGGCAGGGTATACCCGCCAGATGGATCGGGACCAGCAGTTCAGCGCTTCTTCCAGCAACTTCTTAACTGATTTATATGGAGCCGACAAACTTGATGCCGGTGCAGTATTTGCGAGTCCAATTTCCTGGAAAAATCAAAGCCAGCTGGTTTCTTATCTGGGACGGGTTAACTATACCTACAACAACAAATATCTGCTCTCGTTAACAGGTCGTTCTGATGGCAGCTCAAAATTCGGGGCAAATAACAAATGGGCATTTTTCCCGTCTGTTGCGGTTGGTTACAAGTTATCTGAAGAATCTTTTATCCAATCCATCGATGCGATCAGTAACTTGAAAGTTCGTGCGAGTTATGGAAAAACAGGTAACCAGAATATCGAAAACTATCGCTCACTGGCTCGCCTGAATGTTTTTAACTATGACCTGAGCGGCGCTTTGGTTTCAGGTCTGGCACCAAACAATATCGCCAATCCGGATCTTCGCTGGGAAACTACCGCTACCACGGATGTTGGTATCGATCTCGACTTATTTGGGAATCGGCTAAATTTTGTTGCTGATTATTATTACAAGAAAACGACAGATCTGCTTTGGAATGTAAGTGTTCCGCTGACATCCGGTTTCGGATCTATTTTCAGAAATATCGGGAGCCTTCAGAATAAAGGCCTTGAATTGAGTATCGGCGGAGAAATTTTTGTCAAAGATTTCAAGTGGAGCTCGAATGCAAACTGGTCTATGAACCGTAACAAAGTGCTTGAAATTCCAGGTTATACTCCGTCCACACAAAACGAAATCTCTGGCCATTTGAAAATAAACGGGAGCTGGCTTGAACCAGGTTTGCCTGTTGGTGTTTGGAATCTGCTTCAATATGATGGTGTTTTCCAAAATCAGCAGCAATTTGATGCAGGGCCTCGTTCTGCAGCAAACGATAAACTTGGAGATGCACGTTTTATTGATAAAAACGGAAATGGCTCAATCAACCTGGCAGAAGACCGCATGATTGTCGGTGACCCAAATCCTGACTTTATCTACGGCTGGTCAAATAATTTCTCCTACAAAGGATTTGATTTATCTGTCTACATGCAGGGAACTTTCGGAAACGACATCTTAAACGTGCAACGTGCCGAAAGCAATGTCTCCGGACCATGGGGAAACCAAAGAAAAGAAATAGTAGACCGCTGGACGCCAACGAATACAACCTCCAATATTCCCCGCGCACGTGTTACTGTGAATCCACTTCTTTTACAGTCTTCGTGGCTTATTGAAGACGGATCCTTTCTACGGGTAAAAACAGCTTCTCTCGGGTACACATTTAAACCATCCAAAGGCATAAATTCCTGCCGGGTTTACGTGACAGGACAGAATTTACTGACGTTCACAAAATACTCAGGGTTTGACCCGGAAGTCAATTCGCCAGGTAACAGTAACCTTCAATTGGGCGTAGATTATAACGCATATCCTGCCGCGCGGACTTTCCTGGTTGGTGTTAATGTAGGCTTTTGATCAGATATAAAATCTATTTAAAAATATTATGATGAAAACGAATTTCAAAATATGGATATCCTCAGCACTCTTCGTGACGAGCATATTCGGATGTCATGAGACTTTTCTGGAAGAGAAAGTTTATGATACGCTTACGCCTCTAAATTTCTACAAATCGGAAGCTGATATGCAGGCTGCGGTCGTATCTGTTTACAATGCCATGCACTCAAATGATTGCTGGGGAAGGCAGGTTTGGCTTGCGGCTGAATACCCCGGCGAATCGTCCTGGCCAAACAATTCCGGAGAAGCCTGGAGATCAGAATTGGACCAATATACCTGGACGCCAAGCTCTACTGGGTTTAAAACAATTTGGAGCGGTTTGTACAGAATGGTCAATCGCGCAAACACGGTGATGCAATACGCCGACGGGATCACCTATACAACGCCTGCAAACAAAGATCAGATCCTGGCAGAAACCAGATTTCTTCGCGGCCTGGCATATCTGACTCTTGTCCGTTTTTTTGATCATGTACCTTACGTCACAGTTGAAAATGCAACGGATCTATATCCTTCCAATGCCAATACGGATGACCAGGTTTGGGATCTGATCATAGAGGATTTTAAATATGCGCTTTCGGTTTTGCCTCCGGTTCAGACTGGCAGAGGTATCGGACGGGCTACTTCCGGAGCGGCACAAACAATGCTGGCGAAGGCGTATCTGACAAGAGCTGGGAAACCCTGGAACAAAGCTGAATTCTGGCCTCTTGCAGCTGAGGAAGCTAATAAAATTATCAATAACGCTGCATACGGCTACGGTTTGCATGCCAATTATGCAGATGTTTTTTCCATAGCGAATGAACACGGAAAAGAGTATATTTTTAGTTTGGAACTTGAAAGCGGAATAAACTTAGGAAAAGATTTTCCAACTTTTACTGGTATTCGTAGCGGAAACCAGTTGAAACTGGACGGCTGGTCCTCATTGGTTGCCGAAACCAAATTTTTCGATTCTATGAGTCCGCAGGATAAGCGAAGAAACAAAACATTTGTAGTTTCATACACCGATGTCAGAGGAAACGGGACGGTTTATGAATATCCAAAAACAATTACGCTGCCCCATTTCAACAAATTCAACAATCCTGATGATAACAAAGCGACAGGTACCGGTGACTATGCTACCAACTTGCCGATCACGCGGTACTCAGACGTTTTACTGATGCACTCAGAAGCAGAAAATGAAGCAAAAGGACCGAGCGCAGAAGCCGTAAAAGGTATAAATCTTGTAAGGCAACGGGCTGGACTGGAAGTTTTGAACCCTGGTTCGATGACAAAAGAATCACTTCGTGAGGCAATTATCCAGGAACGTTCGTGGGAGCTTTGCGAAGAAGGTCATGCCTATTTTGACTTAAAACGCCAGAACGCAATTATCAAACGGATCACTAATTTTAAACCAACTGAAAAAAGTTATGCCTTTCCGGTTCCGCAGGACGAACTGGATGTAAATCCTAATTTGCAGCAACATCCTGCATATTAATAACAGCATTGGTAAAAAGCAAAAAGCGGTTAATGAGCTATCATTAACCGCTTTTTGCTTTTCTCTTTAATATTTATTTTGTCAGGATTTCAACTTCCCCTCCGTTTTTAAATAAATCATGCGATATAAAGTATCCTTTGTTTTCTTTGCCATTCACCTTGATTGAAGTTATGCCCCGACCCATTCCAGGCTTACTGATTTTAATCATTTTGCCATTACTGGTTCGCCAGGTCACCTCGTCAAAAAGTGGAGCTGTTACCAAATACTCAGCATCGGTTGCAGAGAACGGATATAGACCCAAAGCACTGAAAACGTACCAGGCAGACATTTCACCCGCGTCATCCATACCGCTGAGTGCCAGTCCTTCTTCGCCGATTCCGTACAAATTGTTTAAAATATTATCCAGAACTTTCTGAGATTTTTCCGGTTTTCCGATAAAGTGATAGGAGAAAGGTGCCTCATGGTCAGGCTGATTTCCGTGACAATACTGCCCAATCATCGTTTCCACATTTCTTGCGATATAATCAGGGTTCCAGGGTACGGTGAACAGAGAATCGAGCTTTGATTCAAATCCTTTTTCACCGCCGTAAAGCGCAATCAGACCTTTCATATCATGCGGTGCAAAGAAGGAAACCTGCCACGCGTTTGCTTCCCGATACATGTATTCATAGTAGGGATACTGTGGATTGAACGGTTTTATCCAATCACCATTTTCCAGTCGGCCTCTCATAAATCGCGTCTCCGGATCAAACATGTTTTTGTAATTTTTCGATCTGGCCATTAAAATCCGGTAGTTGGCTGTGTCGCCAAGACTTTTCGCCAGCTGTGCAACTGAATAGTCATCGTACGCATATTCCAGCGTTTTCGAAACACCGGCTTTCGCTTTGGTTTCTACCTCAGGGTTGGGAATATCGGGATCAGAAATGTAACCTTTTTCGATATATTCTTTAATATGTGGTCTGGCACCGTGCTCAATATTTGCATTTTTTAGAAGGATTTGATACGTTCCTTTAACATCAAAATCATCGATTCCACGCAGGTATGCACCCGTAATGGAAGAAGCACCGTGATCACCGTGAAAAAATGTAGGGATAAAACCTGTCTCGTCTCCGACATCTTTCATCGACTTTATCACGTTCAGCGTAACCTCAGGCGAAATCAGTCCAAGCAACACATCCTTATTTCGGTACGTATCCCATAAAGAAGGCTCCGTATAATAATCGAAGTCTGCTTTGACAACATTTTTCTTTGCATCCGTAAATTCGCCGTTCACATCACTACGCAAAGCGGGCCACAAAAAGGACCGGTACAGGCATGAATAAAGCATTTGTTTTTGCTTGGCTGAACCACCTTTCACCTGAACCGAAGACAACAATTTTTCCCATTTTTGGTTTGCTTCACTGCGTATTATCTCAAAAGTTTTATCGCCGATTTCCTGTTCAAGATTTTGTTTCGCATTTTCTATACTGACGAACGATAAGCCTATTTTAACCTCGACCGGAGTCGAACTACCATCCTTCAAATGTACAATTGCAAATCCTGTCTTGGCACCCTCCTCTTTCTCTTCGAGCCTGTCAATATCCGTATTCAGCTTTGCATAAAAATAGATTTTCTCACCAGTCTGCTGATATCCCTGCACGGCATTTTTTCCTATCTGCTCTATTTTCCAATCTGATACTTTATTATTCGCACGGGCAAGGTCGAAAAGGATCTGCCGGGATTTGTTGTTTTTGTATTCATACTTATGAAATCCTGACCGAAGTGTAGAAGTTAAACTGACATTTACCTGATAATCTTCCAGAAATACCTGGTAAAAACCCGGAGCAGCGCTTTCTTTTTTATGTGAAAAACGGGAGCCGAATTTTTCACCAGGTTTGGAAAGAGGCAGAATTGGAACGTTACAAAGATTCCAGTGCCCCTTGTTTGTATGCGTAAAACCCAGAATAATTGAATCTTCATATTCATACCCGGCGCCGGACCCATATTCTGTCATTGGACTTAATTGCACCATCGCATTCGGCAACGAAGATCCCGGAAAGGTTAAACCTGCCCAGGGTCGCCAGCCGTCAGGCAATTTATAACCAAGGATTTTCGGGTCTGTGAGCGGGGCCGTACCAATAAATGTGTTGACATATTTGGTGTAAACCGCCTGTTTCTGCGCCCAACCAGGGAAAAATGACAGAAAGAATAAAGATGTAAAAGCAAAATTTCTGGTTTGAGTAATCATTATTTACAGTTTTATTTTAATATCCGTGCTTGCAATCAGCGATTTTCAAAGCTGTATTGTTATTCCTTTTATAAAGCTGTTTTATCACAAGTTCTATTCTATAATATTAATTTCAAAATAATTATTCCGGTATCCATTACTTTGATTTTGATGGGTTCAAGCTGCTGTTTGGTATTGCCGATAAAACATTTATACTTCAGGTAACTCAAAATTTGGTCACTGGTTCAGGACGGCTTTTGCAACAAATATGACCGGATTTATTAAAAATGAATTTGAATTAAATACCTTCGGGTAATTTTTTTCTATTCCTATAATAAATTCATTTTAATGAAAAGAAGCGTATTTTTAAAGAAATCTGCACTGTTAGGTACCGGGCTTCTGCTGACTAAGTTCCCTTCGTTTGCACGTGCGGATTATCCGACTGTCAGAGTTCCTGCTGATCAGCGCAAATTCAGCAGCAAGATTATTGAAGATTCCATCGCTGAGTTTAAATCAGCTGTAAAAGATAAGGAACTGGGTTGGTTGTTTGAAAACTGTTTCCCTAATACGCTTGATACCACTGTGACGCATAAAATGGAAGGCTCAAAACCTGATACGTATGTCATCACCGGTGATATCGATGCGATGTGGCTTCGCGACAGCAGTGCGCAGGTATGGCCTTATCTGCATTTTATCAAAAAAGACAAATCATTACAAAATCTAATTGCCGGCGTCATTAACCGTCAGGCAGTCTGTATCCTACGCGATCCGTATGCCAATGCATTTTACGACAGTCCTGATAAAGTAGGAGAATGGGCTTCGGACGAAACGGACATGAAACCTGGTTTGCATGAGCGGAAATGGGAGATCGATTCATTGTGTTATCCTATCCGTCTTGCTTACAGATATTGGGAATTGACAGGAGACACGACGCCGTTTGATGACAAATGGAAAGAGGCTGTCATGCTGACACTGAAAACATTTAAAGAACAGCAGCGCAAAAAAGACGATGGACCGTATCATTTTCAGCGGAAAACTTCCTGGGCAACAGACGGCGTGCCGATGGCTGGTTACGGATACCCGGTTAATCCGGTTGGCCTGATTTGTTCCTCATTCCGGCCAAGCGACGACGCGACCATTTATTCATTTCTGATTCCATCGAATTTTTTCGCGGTCGTGAGCTTGAAACAAGCGGCAAAAATGATCGAAAAAATAGCCGGGGATAAAAAAGCCGCGAACGAGTTGAGCGCGTTAGCCAGTGAGGTGGAAACTGCGTTGAAAAAACATGCCGTGGTGACCCATCCGGAATATGGTAAGGTTTATGCTTACGAGGTGAATGGTTATGGCAGTTATAACCTGATGGATGATGCTAATGTGCCAAGTCTTCTGGGTATGCCTTATCTTGATGCTATGCCTGTGACTGATCCTGTTTACCAAAACACCCGCAAAATGCTATTATCCCTGAATAACCCATTCTTTTTCAAGGGAACTGCCGGCGAGGGAATAGGTGGACCGCATATTGGCAAAGACATGATCTGGCCGATTGCGATCACGGTACGCGGGTTAACCAGCACGAATGACAAGGAAATCCGTGAATGTGTGACCATGCTTAAAAATAGCAACGCAGGTACCGGTTTCATGCACGAATCGTTTCATAAAAATGATCCAAAAAAATTCACCCGTTCCTGGTTTGCATGGGCCAATACACTCTTTGGCGAATTTTTATGGGAGACCTATAAAACGAAACCGCATCTTCTTGCTTAGACGGCGCGTTATTCAATCCAAAGATTAATTACGTGATGTTAAAAAACTCCTCTGCCGAGTAAATCAGCAGAGGAGTTTTTATTTACTTTTTGGAGTACCAGTTGCGTAATCTTACGTCAATTGATTTATTCCCATCGTTTACAGTTTTCTTGAAAACTTCCGTATCACTAAGCCCATTTGCACCGCGATAATGGTATGGATAAACGATTTTTGGTTTAAAGTCAAGAACAGCAGATGCAGCTTCCGGCACATCCATAGTATAAGGAAGATTCATGCAAACGAAAGCTACGTCGATGTTTTTCAATGCTCTCATTTCAGGAATACCGGCAGTATCTCCACTTAGGTAAACCGTCTTTCCGCCCATTTTCAAAACATAACCATTACCTCTACCTTTTGTGTGTTTGGCATCGGCTGCCTCAGGCAGGTTGTACATCGGTATAGCCGTGATAGAAATATCCAATTTACTAACCGTTTGACCATTATTAACGATGACCAATTTTTCTTTCAATTTCTCAGACATCTTATCAGCAACGGCCTGTGGCGCGACGATGATCGCGTGAGAAAGATCAAGTGCTTCCAGTGTCGCAGGGTCGAAGTGGTCTCCATGAATATCCGTGATTAAAATTAAATCCGGTGCGGCAATACCTTCAAACGTTTTTGCTCCTTCATAAGGATCAGCATAGATCGTTTTTCCATTCCATGTCAGGGCAAGTGTTGCATGATTAAGCGGCTGAATTTTCAGCGGTCCCTTAGCCGTTTTAACCTCGTCAGCGGCTGGCATTTGTGCAAATGAAACGCCGCATATAAGCAATAGTAAAAGAGTGAACTTCATTTTCATAATTTTTTTAGATTACGTTTTTCAAAGATAGATCGCCAACGACATTCTTCAATCCCGAAACTGCCTTTTATTTCATAATCAACGATTTTCATATCAGACATTTTCCAATCTTTGGAATTTCTGGTCTGGTTTTTTAGCAGAATATGTTTACTCGCCGATCAAGGCGACATCTAAGTCTCCACTAAACATCTCCAATTATGGCAACGAAGTATTCATTTTTTATCGTTTGCATACTATTTTTTTCAACTGATATTTCATTTGGACAATCTGAACCACAGAAAAAATCAAAAACCGGAAGGAAGAAAATAATCTTCATCGCAGGTCCGGATAGTCACGGGAAAGGCGAACATGAATACAATGGCGGCGTAACATTTCTTGCCAGAAAATTAAAAGAAGGTATGCCGGAAATAGATACCGCAGTATATCATAACGGATGGCCCAAGGAGGAAACTGCCTTGCGAAATGCCAGTACCATCGTACTATTTTGTGACGGTGCCGAAGGACATATTTTAATCCCACATCTTTCCGAAGTGGAGTCGCTGATGAATAATGGAACTGGTTTTGTAGTGCTTCATTTTACTATGGAATTACCAAAAGGAAAAGATGCAGACAGATTCCGGGAGCTCGTTGGTGGTTATTTTGAAACGCATTGGTCTGTAAATCCCTTTTGGACACCTGAAATAAAAAAACTGCCAGATCATCCTATCACATACGGCGTGAAGCCTTTTGCGATTAGAGACGAATGGTACTATCACATGCGTTTTGTTGAAAATGAGAAAAATATAACGCCGATTTTGAAAGTACTCCCCCCCGACTCTACCTTAGATAAGCCTGATGCATCACATGCAAACAACCCATACGTTCGGGAAGCGGTTTTAAAGAACAAGGAACCGCAGACAATTGCCTGGGCATATAATCGACCCCAAGGCGGGCGAAGTTTTGGATTTACCGGCGGACACGTTCATAATAACTGGCAAGACGATAATTTCAGGATGCTGGTTTTGAATGCAATTGTCTGGACTGCGAATGGAAACGTACCATCAAATGGTGTAACAACAACAACGCCCGAGTTGAAAGAGCTTGAAGTATTGACAAAACCTGGGAAATAGTTTGTGTTTATGTGATTTTTAATGCTTAGAATGAAATTGGAAATTAATGAGCCTTAATAAAGCTCACTAATCTTAACTACTATCTCATCTTGCATTTAATTTAAACGCAATGATTTACAAAGTAGATCAGGATGCAATTCTCCCCAAAATACTGCACGTTATGGGCATAAATCGTCTGCCTATTCGCAGCCTCACCTTATTTAAGCTTTTTGAGGTATATATTCCCGTAATAATTGCTTATCATAATCTCCGGTCCTCCGCCGCTGATCTTTCCGTATAACCAATCATCCAGCGTAGATTTGTTGACACCTGAACTGGTTGACTTAATCGTTTTAGAGGCACTCTGCGCTATATCAAAATCACTAAAAACCTCCCCATTTTCTGATTTCACTTTCAGGTTCGCCTTCAATGATGCAGGATAGGACAGATCAATCCTGCCGCCCATTGATGAAAATGCCATGGGTCTATCTGGGCTGACTTCCAGAAATGATGCCTTTAAAAGTCCATTGTAAGTATTCGCAATGATTGAACCACCAACATTATTCAACGTGATCGAACCATTCACATTTTCCACCTCCATAGTACCTATGACATTTTCCACGATGATATCGCCCTTGTCATAGGTCCTTAGTTTTAAAGAAGTCCTGCGTGGTACTTTTATGGAAACATTTACCGGAAACAACGCACTGTTGGTACTGATGGTAACATTATTGCTTTTTTCCTCAGCAGAAAGCCCAAGTGGGTTTCCTTTCACCAGACGCTTCATACCCTGGCCTTTTTCCACAGGCAATTCTCCCGAGGCATCAACGATAACGTCATTTCCGGCATAAGCCTGAACATGGATTGAACCGTAGACCAGATTGATGTCCACCATTCCGGGTTTACCAGGATTCTCCAAACTTACGACTAATTGACCTTTGCTGTTACTTTGAGCCTCAACCGCAGTGCATAGCAATAGCAGGAGACCAGTTTTCAGGTATCTGTTCATTATTCAAGAATTTAAATGATGCTAATTAATATTTTATGAAAGTTGTAAAATAGACTGTTCGACTTTTTCCTTCACTCGTCCACGAATTCCTTTTTGATGAAGCAACTGACGAAGCGCCTTAACCGCCCCCTTTTCCTGTAATTTAACCATCAGGTCGGACAGTGCCATTTGGACAACAGGCGATTCCTGGTGCGGAAGTGACTGGATAAGCTCCTTCCTGACTTTCGGATTGTCCGTATATTTGATAAGTGCCTCCAATGCCGCCAGCCGAACGTTCGTATTGGAATCAAAATTGAGCGTAGTCAACAGCGCCGTGATGACCTGATCATCCGCCTGATCGATCTCTGTGGAAATACTCACGGCATGCAGCCGCTCTGACGCAGACGGATTTTCGAACAACGTCATCATCATGATCTGTCTCATTTCCTGAATCTGTCTTGACATGGTATCAATCTGTTGTTGAGAAACTTCGCCTGTGTCTCTGTTGCGCAACCAGTATCCGGCTGTAACTCCGGTAAAGAGCAGAAAAACAGAGGCTGCAATTTGCAACCAGATTCCAGGCCTCCCGATCAGCCTGGAATCTTTGGGAGATTTTACAGGTAAACTGACGGTTTCCTGCCCATCCTGATACAACATTTCAAAGAATTTGGTCTGCATGTCAGGGCCTGGCTCCGGCGGCTGATCCGTTTTCAGCCATTGCCTCAGTTCCGAAATAAGCGCAAGTTCCTCCTGGCAGCTTATACATTGGGCTGTATGCGCATCCAGCAAATATTTTTCGTCAGAAGATAAATCTCCCTGTATTTCATCCAAGAACCAGTCTTTTGCCTGTTCGCAGCTGATGTCTTTACCTTTCATGTTCTGTTTTTAAATAAATAATTTTCAGCTCGTTTATAGCCCGGTGAACCCGTGTCTTAACTGCTCCTTCTGTGACATTCAGAATCTCGGCAATCTCTTTATATTTGAGCTCCTGATATTCACGCATGACCAGCACCTCGCGGTGGGCATCACTTAACCTGGTCAGCGCATTTCTTAGCTGTGAGGCCTGTTCCATTTTGTGCAGAGATTCATCTGCCAGCGTACCACCTCCTATCCTTTCAGCATAATCGTCCAAATTCCGATCATTACTTGTTCGTTTGTTTTGTTGCACCTGATCAAGAAGAACATTTCGTGCAAGCTGATACATCCAGCTTCTGAAGGCCCCATCTCCCGAAAATGAATTTCTGTACCTGATCATCCGGTAAAAAGCAGTTTGAACCATGTCTTCACACAAATCAGGATTGCCGTTCATGTGATAAAAAAATCCGAACAATTCGCGGTGATAACGCTTGAACAGCAGTCCCATCGGAAACAAATCGCCCTCTTTTACCCGGAGCATTAGCGCATTATCAGCCAGTGAATTCAAGTGTATAGAAGATCAGGTTATAAATTCGACGTGAAGACCGGGATAAATAAAAAAGGTTACAATATTCCTAAAATGTTTTCCGCTAACCGCTTGATAAAAAACTAAAAATTTAAACCAACGCCTATTAAAAACTGTGGAATTAGCATGTATTCGAGCAGTTTTAACATTAAAAAGCAATTAAAAATACCACTTGCCACATTAAAATCTGCCACATCTGCTGACTATACGTTTTTTTGTATTTACTTTGTAATTAGTCTAAATAACAAAATTTAAGTCAGAAGCAGTTTTATGATTTTACCTTTAGTTGTAATGAATACGCTCATGCATAATCGAATTCGGACAGTCGAGTTCTATTTAAAAAAAATATCAGTACCTCTTTTACTATTGATGCTTTTTCCAATTGTAAACCCGTCTGCCAATGCCCAGTCGAATCAGGCAGGCATTATTAAAGGCATCGTCACCACCATTGACGGAGCGCCTGCACGGGGAATATCTGTCAAAATCAAAAATACCTCGAAAGGCACCATTGCCAACACCAACGGAGGTTTCGAATTTAAGAACGTTCCCGCTGGAAACTATACCGTGGAATTTTCAATGATCGGATATGAAACATCGACAGCCGAAACTTCAATCACAGAAGAAAATCCAACGGCCAATCTATCCGTTCAACTGGATTTTTCTTCACGTAAACTCGACGAGGTAATCATCACGAGCGGTGGAAACCGGTTCGCAAAAAAAGAAAGTGACGATGTTTCTAAAATGCCGATCTCCAATATGGAAAATCCGCAGGTATACAGCGTTGTCAGCAAAGAACTTATGAAGGAACAGATCGTTACTGATTATAACAGTGCTTTTAAAAACGTGCCCGGCGCAGGAATTGCCGAGGTCAGAAACCAAGGCAGAACAACCTCTATATCGAGAGGATTTGCGACACCACAACTTGTCAGAAACGGCGTCGGAAGTTTTACGTATTCTTCGATCGACCCGGCTAATCTTGAACGTATCGAAGTAATTAAGGGACCATCCGCGACGCTTTTTGGAAGCACGTTATCATCCTTCGGAGGATTGTTCAACCGGGTTACCAAAAAACCATTTGATACCTTTAAAGGTGAAGTCTCTTTCTCGGCTGGAAGCTGGGATCTCAACCGCCTGACGCTCGATATTAATACACCGCTCAACGAGGATAAATCGGCTTTGTTGCGCGTGAACACGGCGATGCATAGTGAAAGAAGTTTTCAGGATGCAGGTTTTGCACGGAATTTTCTTATCGCCCCAAGCTTTTCGTATGCGGTGAATGAACGCCTAACATTACTTTTAGATGTTGAGTTTAGCGGTTATAAATCCACGTCACCGATGCGGGTTGCGCCATCGACGAGAGGAAAAGCCAGAAGTGTCACCGAATTAGGAATGCCATATAAATTATCCTTCGCGAATAACACAATCAATTACGCCGGCCAGCAATACAATATTTTCGGGCAAATCAAATACAAAATATCGCCGCAGTGGACATCGCAAACCGTTGTATCCAGAACCAGGTCTTCGGCTGACGGAAATGTTGTCGGCCTGACTATTCTTACTGATTCAACTTTGCGCCAGACCGTTACCAATCAGGACTATCCTTACTACGGTACTAATTTTCAACAAAACTTCATTGGCGATTTCCATTTGGGTCCATTGAGAAACCGGATCGTGGCTGGTATCGATGTGTATAGTTTGCGTGCCACCCGCAACGATGCCTCAGTTAACATGCCTGCCATTAATTTCAAAAAACCGGGCAGCGCTTACAACAATTTTAATCTGTCGAAGGTAACTCCGCTGTTGAACGCAGCCACATACAGCAATTTCGTTTCGATCAATGAACGGACATATAGTGCCTATGCGTCGGATGTGTTGAATATTACTGATCGGTTATTGGCCATGGCCAGTCTCCGCATAGACCGATACGCCAACCTTGGCACCTATTTCCCTGCCACCGATTCCACAGGCGGCGACTTTAAGCAAACCGCACTTTCACCAAAATTTGGCGTGGTTTACCAGATCGTCAAGGACAAGATCTCGATTTTTGGTAATTATATGAACGGGTTCAACAATGTCAGCGGCTCTGATTTTTTTGGTAATACTTTTAAACCAAACCAGGCAAACCAGGTTGAAGGCGGTGTGAAACTGGATTACCGTTTTGTGACGGCAACGTTTAGCTATTATGATATTTCCGTAACCAATGTCACCCGCGACGATCCGGACCATGTCAATTTCTCGATTCAGGACGGAACGCAGCTTAGCAAGGGTTTTGAAGCAGAGTTGATTGCCAACCCCGTTTCAGGACTGAACATTGTGGCCGGGTTCACTTACAACGACAGTAAGTATACGAAAAGCAACGAGAACATTCAGGGATATCGCCCGACCACGGCGGGTCCACCCCGAATGGCCAATTTATGGATCAGTTACCGGTTGGTGAAAGGTGCTGCAAAGGGTCTTGGAGCCGGTTTTGGCGGTGTATACGGTAGTGAATCATTTCAGAGCAATACCAAAACTTTCACTTTTACCATCCCATCTTACACGGTTCTGGATGCCTCGGTATTCTATGACCAACCCAGATTCAGAATTGGACTTAAAGCCGACAACCTGACGAGTGAAAAATACTGGTCTTACCGTTTGGCGGCACAAAACCCATTACGCATCACGGGCAACATCACTTTTAAGTTTTAAAGTAAAAGAACCTGTGACTATTAAAAAAGCAATCACGAAAATACACCTCTGGCTCGGACTCACGTCCGGGCTTGTTGTGTTTATTATCAGTTTGAGCGGTGCAACTTATGCATTCGTCGATGAACTCAGGCCACTTTTTTACCATGACCGGCTCTATATCAAACCGGAACAAACAAAGGTTTTACCCCTAAGCACCCTGTTTACGGTGGCAAAAAAAGCTTTGGATAACAGGCCGATTAACAGAGTTGAAATAACTTCACAGCCTGATCGGACTTACATGTTCCGATCGCAAAAGCTAAATCCCGACGGGCTTACCTACTGGGATTATTATCTATACTATTACCGCGTTTATATCAATCCTTACAACGGGAAAGTCGTTAAAATTGAAAATACAAAATACGAGTTCTTCCAGATGGTACTGGGCCTGCACATGCGGATGATGTTTGGAGAAAAGATTGGACATTATGTGGTTGGCGGGTCTGTCCTGATGTTTGTAGTGCTGCTGATATCCGGCTTAATATTATGGTGGCCTAAGAAATGGAGCAAGACTAGGCGTGACAAAAGTTTCCGGATCAAATGGGGAGGCAGTGGCAAACGCGTAAATTACGATTTACACAATGTTCTTGGATTTTATGCCTCCGTAATTTTGTTGATTACAGCGTTAACCGGGCTGGTCTGGGTCTTTGAATGGGTAGAAAATTCAGCCAGATTTGTGGCCAATGGCGCGACAACCATTGAAAAAACAAAACTGCCTGTATCAGATTCTACATTATCTGCCAGCGGAAACGGCATTGACAAAGCTTTGTTATCCGCTCGCCAGAGAAATCCCGGTGCCCGCTCTTATCTCGTTATTTTCCCTCCAAAGCCTACCGGAACGATTAACATTTCTTCCTATCTGAAAACCTGGAACCGCTATGATCGTTCGCAGGAAAACTGTGACCAATATACCGGAATACTACTTCGGGCAGCATCCTTCGCCGACCTTAACGGAGGTGATCAGCTTTATCAGCTAAATTTTGATTTGCACACCGGCGCCGTACTCGGATTGCCGGGTAAAATCCTGACTTTCTTCGCAGGACTAATTGCAGCTAGTTTGCCGGTTACAGGTTTTTTGATTTGGTGGAAACGGGAAAAAGAGAAAAATCGGAGAAAAAGAAACTGCCGATAAAACACTTTCATTTGCCCAAGAGAAATTGATAAAAATATTCCCTGTAATCGTTTTTTTTTATCTTTATGTAACCGTTATTTGATAATTTTCGTTTACTCAACCTTATTACAGTAAAAGTGACTATTAGCTATGAAAAAATACTGTTATCTATTGGCATTCTGGCTAGTTTTAGGGTGTAAAACGCATACACAAAATGAATCGCTTCCCGACGCCAGCGGGAAGTATGCTGGTGTTCGATCGGGATCCGATCTCATAGGTGTGCCAATACCTACTGGTTCAAAACCATTCTCTGAAAACATCGAAGTTGCAGTTGTTAAGAATGGAGAAAATTATTTTATTCAGGGGTTTGACACATTAGATCTGACAGTGCCGGTTAGTGACCAGTTGGGATTTAATATTCCGGTTGATAAAAATAGCAACCGAGTTTTAAGTGCTTATATCACATTTTCCGGCGACTCATTGGAGATTCGGGGAAATTGGAAATACACCTATGTCGAAAGCGGATACACCGATGCATCGATCAACACGCGTAATTTCCGCTTTGTTGGGTATAAAACTCAACTGTAAACCAGGCCACTCTTTATTTCTCTGACGGACAGCCCCTAAATGACAATCCGCGAAGTTGGGTAGTTCTGCATATCTTTTACTTCCTGATTCGGAATTAGTTCACGTTTTTTTAGAGAACGAAGGATACTGGATTTAACAAAGGCAGAAGTATATTACGTTTTATATTTAAAAAATAGGATTGGGTTAGCCAATTCCTAGCACTTAAGTACAATTTCATAATTCGGGCAATTAATATAAAAATTAGTAGCAATTTCTATATTTACTTAAAAATATCCCGTTGTATATCAACTAATTAAATAAAGTTTAATCGAATTAGTGTTAGGATTTTTAAACTCTAATGGCTTTCTTGCGTACTTCAATGAAAAAGCAAGGCCAAACATATCGCCCCAACTTCGCTTCACCCGTAGGGAGTCCGCCCTGAAGGATTACGTCCATTTCTTAACGTAATTCTTTTCATAATGGGAGTATTCCTTCCATTTCAATCCATCTATATTTATATTTTGAAAAATACTGTATCAGTAGTTTGCAAAACTGCTATGTCACCTGTGGGGAGTCCACCCTGACGCCCGAAGATGTATCCTGATAAATATTTTTTAAAGGCGGAAGGATAACTCCGTCCAAACCATCTATCACCTCATATACATGAAGGGTTACTTCAATCTTTTTGACTTTACGTTAAAAGTAAATTATAAAACCGAAATTCTGGCTGGTCTGACCGTCGCCATGACGATGATGCCTGAATCACTTTCTTTTGCTATTCTTGCCGGTTTCCCTCCCCTGGTTGGACTCTACGCTGCATTTATCATGGGTCTTGTTACCTCAATTTTTGGTGGAAGGCCCGGACTTATATCGGGTGGAGCCGGCGCAACTGTCATTGTTCTGATCGCGTTGATGAAATCAAATGGTATTGAGTATGTCTTTGCAGCAGTTGCTTTAGCGGGGGTAATACAGATTCTTGTCGGTGTCTTGAAGTTTGGCAAATTCGTCCGCCTGGTACCTCAGCCAGTAATGTACGGATTCGTTAACGGGCTGGCAGTAGTTATTTTCATGTCTCAGCTTGAGCAATTTAAAACTGTGGTCAATGGCGAAACGGCCTGGCTGAGCGGCACGCCACTTATTGTTATGTCAGGTCTGGTTTTGCTGACCATCGGGATTATCATTCTTCTTCCTAAAATTACAAAAGCCGCCCCCCCCTCCTTAGTCGCCATTGTAGTGGTTTTCGCAGTTGTACTGGGTTTTGGTATTGATACGAAAACAGTCCGGGACATTGCTTCTGTAAGTGGCGGATTTCCTCCGTTTCATCTTCCTAATGTCCCTGTTAATTTTGCTACACTTCAAATTATTTCCCCCTACGCTTTGATCATGGCAGGTGTCGGACTCACCGAAGGTTTGCTGACACTGAATTTGGTCGATGAAATTACTGGTACAAAAGGAAATGGAAACAGAGAGTGCCTGGCACAAGGAACTGCCAATATCTTAAATGGATTTTTCTCCGGTATGGGCGGTTGCCCGATGATTGCCCAGACCCTTGTGAACCTTTCTGCCGGAGCGCGAGCGCGTCTTTCGGGAATTGTGGCATCGTTAACAATTCTGATGATCATTCTGTTTGGTGCGCCGATTATTGAACTCGTGCCAATGGCTGCACTCACCGGCGTAATGATCATGGTAGCAGTCGGCACCTTTGAATGGGTTAGCTTCCGGATCATCAATAAAATGCCAAAACAGGATGTATTCGTCGGAATGCTGGTGGCTGCCATAACCATTTACCTTCATAATCTGGCACTGGCTGTTTTGATCGGGGTGATTATTTCTGCGCTGGTCTTTGCCTGGGAAAGTGCCAAACGAATCCGCGCGCACAAATCAGTAGATGAAAACGGAGCCAAAAACTACAAAATTTATGGTCCGCTGTTCTTTGGGTCAGTTACTGCGTTCAACGAGAAATTTGACATAGCCGGTGATCCCGCAGAAGTGATCATTGATTTTTCTGAAAGCAGGGTTGCGGATATGTCGGGAATCGAAGCACTCAGCAAGATTACAGAAAGGTACCATGCAGCTGGCAAAAAAGTGCATTTAAAACATTTAAGTCCCGATTGCAGAAAGCTGCTCGCAAATGCTGCTGATGTGATCGATGTGAATATTTTGGAAGACCCCAACTATCAGGTTGCCGTGTAAATCAGATCATACATGAACTGGACAGGTCGCCGCAAGCAGAAACATCAACTTTCGTTTTTGCTCTTCTGCTTATTATATCTGGCTACCTATTTCATCAAACAACCACCTTTCCTGGAAATCAATTCAGGCGGGACTGCTATTTTACAACATCTCAATAAGTCGTATTTCTGGTCCTTTCTTTTACGAGGAATCACTAAATAACTGCACTCATGAACAAGAAAAACGTCTTTACGGCTGGAAAAATCAATCCGGTCTTCTGGTATATCTGCCTATTACTTCCCCCATCGTTATATGCTTTGACAATCGGGTTACTTCATAAAGGCTTGCCTGCATTTGATGATTATATCGTGCAGCTCGAAATCGCACATATCGTCACCGTTGAGTCTTTTTGGGAAAAGATAAAAATTATTTTTGCCCAGCTTAATGAGCACAGGATCGCATACACAAGGATCTGGTTTCTGATCGATTATTTCACCGGTGCAAAAAGTCTTTCCTATTCCAAATTGATCTTCATTGGAAATTTACCACTGATCGGAATCTGGCTGTTGGTTTTATGGTGGATGAAACGTGTTGGAAGCTCAAACTGGGCTATACTTTGTATCGGCTGGTATTTATTTCAGTTCCAGTTTTTTGAGAATTCATTATGGGCAATGGCCTCGCTGCAAAACATAACAATTCACTTTTTATATCTGCTTCTGTTTACCCTCTTGGCCAGTCCTGATAAAACAGCATGGAAATTTTCTTTTCTGGTCGCCGTCGTTACCTGCTACACTTCGGGAAATGGTTTTTTTGTTCTTGGTATAGGTATGTTAAGTTTTGTTTTTCAAAAACGGTGGCGACATCTGGCTTATTGGTTGGGATTCACAGTGCTGTTATCAGCTTTGTACTTTTTTGGATATGAAAGTACCCGAACCTATTCAACTTTTGAAGGTGCACCAGCTCCTTTGAAAGATAAATTATTTGGATTTGCCGCATTTCTTGGACAAGTCTGCGCCGTACATCCTAAAATCACCAGTCCAGAATTTATAATTACCTGTGGGTTTATCATCTCCGGTCTCGCCGTATTATTGGTTAGTGCGGGTATTATAAAACTGTGGAAAATATTTGTAAGAAACAGCGAACTGAAAAAGGAACATTACTTTTTACTGGTACTGATTCAAGTGGCTGTGTTCGTTCTTTTTTCAGCAGCAATTTTATCTCATACGCGTATAGAACAAGGTGATTACCAAGCGGCTATTATCAGCCGATACCAACTCTATCCCACGATGCTGATCATCTGTATTTTTTGCATGGCTCTGTTGTTTTTTAAAACCAGGGCAAGGTTACTGGCACTGGCCGCGCTGCCGGTTGCGATCTTGGTTTGGCTATCGATCTTTCAAAAAAATCTGCCTGCCATGTATCAGTTCAGAAGCGAAATTCTGCTATCGTTTCACAACACGTCCCAGCTTGCACAGCCAGATTCGTTGCTGATCAAAAAAGTTTTTACTCCGCTCAATGAAACCAAAGAAGAATTGTCACAAATTCACCAGGCTTTGCAAATCCCTGTTCAGTGCAAGGGAGACACATTAACGGTCAGCGAACGTTCGATCGATTGCGAGCTTTGCCCAAACGGTTCATTGCCTGACGAAACCACTTATGTAGTCCTGTATCACCCGACAAGGCAGATTCTGTATCCGGTCCGCCGTACCCCAAATGCTGGTTTCGCTTCGTTTTGGTTAAGAGGGAAGTTATTTGAGCCCGGATTTCAGGGTATAATCAATCCATTCTTTTATAAAGCCTCCAATGATTCTCTCACATACAAAATAGGCCTGCTGAAACGGGAAGATAATGACATGACGTTTCAACTTACAGATTCCGAGCTGGACTTAATGTAGTCAATTCTATAAATTTTTAGTGCAGATTACCGAAAGCCGGCAACCTGCACTAAAACATTTACAAATCGTAATTCGTTAAAATTTCTCCCAACTATCATGCATTAATTACACGCTATTTTCGGACTAAATTTTCTGGTGGAATCCAGCCTGAAAAGATATTTTTCAAAGTATATTTTTGACGTTCCGTTTTTGAAAGCTGTCTCGACCAGGGAGTTCGAGTTTCCGGACTCGCGCCTTTTCCTGAGCTGTTGAACTCTGCATAAAAGGTTGTTTTCTCTTTTTCAGGAAACATATTATCGCCTTTCCAGGGGTCCCAGCCTTGCTTTAAAATATGCTTGCCCATCTCAGTATCTATGAAAACAGTTTTCGCATAAGGCCGCCATGGACGTCCAAGATAAACTTTGGTTGCGTCGTTCGAAGCAATCAGTTTACAATTAAAAAAAACAAAACCAAAAGCCTGGTTCTTGGTTGTCGAAGCGGCAGTAATGTAAGAATCAGCTAAACTTTTGATCACACAATTCTGGAAGACAACGGTTGCTTCTCCAAAAATAAAATCCGTAGTACCGGAAATAAAACAGTCCTTAAAGTAATTTCTGCCATCTTTTGAACTGTAGAGCGTATCCTGATTCCCTAAAATATTGCAGTTGCGTATGTCAATTCTGTCAGCCTCTGTCGCCAACGCAACCGCCTGCCCTACCCGTCCTGCCGTGTTTTCGATCGTCAGGTTTTGAAGATTGCAATCGTTGGCCTGAACAAGCACTGTGTAAGAAGTGTAGGTGCTGAATTTCGTGTTTTGGGTAAAGTCTTTTCCAGGAAAATCTTTTCCGGAGTAGTCAGCATTGGTTATAATTGTTTCTTCCATAATTTCACCAATCAATGAAATATTCTTTTTCCAGGCCGGAATGACCAGTTTTTCCTTGTAAATTCCCTTTTTGATCCGGATAATGGCTTTCAATTCCGAATGATCTCTCACGGCATTGACTGCTTCCTGTATCGTTTTGTAATCTCCACTGCCATCCTGCGCAACCGTAAATTTTTGCTCAACCACCTGCACCTGGGCATTCGTTACAACACACCAAAATAACCCTAAAACCAGACTCGCGATTTTCTTGAACATATTAAATTAGTTTGCTTTCGTTAAAGTCAAAGAAGCACAGTGATCACCGCAAAAATTTTAATAAAAATTGATATAACACAAAAATAATTTCCACCGCCGACTTTATTTTTCTTCGAATACCTGGTCAGTCTCCCGAATCAAAACCCTCATTAGTTCATCAGCTTTGGTATATTTTAATTTTACTGGATTCTGTCCGGACCAAAAATTCAGCATATCTGTTTTTCCCTGAGAAATGGCTGCTTCTCTCAAAGGACCCATCAGACGGGTTTGCAACGGAAATGGCAAAACAGGAATATGGTTCGGTACTTCTTCTGGGATCCGGTTGCCAATCATTCTACCCATCCGCCCGGTTAAAGATTTGGATAACACAGTAGATTTTACCTCTTCCGATAAAAGAGCAGCTTTGTGCAGTGGGCTGGCATTAGATTCATCCGTAACTAGAAAAGCAGTTCCCAATTGGACAGCATCGGCACCCAAAATAAAAGAAGCTGCAATTCCTTTACCATCAACGATACCTCCAGCCGCGATAACAGGTATTTTGATTTTTCTTTTAAGTTGCTGTACAAGCGTGAAAGTCCCTGTAAAAGAGTCTTCTGCCGAACGCAAAAAAGAAGGTTTGTGTCCGCCGGCTTCAAAACCTGCGGCCACAATGGCATCGACTTTTGCTTCCTCCAGCGCAAGCGCCTCATCCAGCGTTGTAGCTGCTCCGACTGTCACGATACCTAACCGTTGCGCTTCCCGAAGAATCTCGGTTGAGGGAATACCAAATATAAAACTGAAAACAGCAGGCCTAATCTCGAAAAGGGCTTCCACCTGTTTTTCAAATTTTGACGGAATATTACAATCCAGTACTGGCATTTCTATTCCAAGTTCATCAAAGTAAGGTTTGAAAATCGCCTTCACTTTTTCCATATCCTCATTCTGATAATCGGTGAGACGCGCATCCACATCCGAAACCCACAGGTTGATATTATAGGGCTTATCGGTTTTCATCTCAATCGATTTGGCAGCTTCCAAAATCTCCTCTGGTTTTAACGTATAAGCCCCCAGACTACCTAAACCGCCCGCATTTGACACAGCAGCCGCAAGGTCGGGCGTTGAAAATCCGCCACCCATCGGACCTAAAAATATGGGATACCGGATACCTAAAAGCTCTGTGATTTTGGTTTGATTCCACATGACTTTAGTTGCTTACGTGCGTTAATAATTTATTCACTATAACCCATTCCCGCCCCGTTTTATTGAGAGACAGCAGGTCGTAATAATTAAATTCAAACATAGGCAGATGTACTTTGGCAATTGCAATGGAATTTATAATTTCAATCGAAATTATTTCCATCCTGAATGTTTCGTTTAATTCAAAAGGGCTTTTCCGATTCTCAACGCCATAGAGGTACTCTGCAAGGCTTTTGAAGTAAGGTTGTCCTTTAATATCGCCGATTACCAGGGCCGCCGGATGAAACACTTGTCGAAGTAATACTTTGTCTCCTGTATAAACACCTTTAAAATAATTATTTAACACAACGGATACGGCCGCTGCATTCTCTGAATAATTGTCCATTTTTCCTTCCATTGTAAAAATGGTATGCTCCGGGTTTGTCACCCTTCGCATACCTTCAAAAATACTTTTCTTATTCTACCCTTATGCCATGTGATGGCCGGCGACATGCCCTCCATCCAGATTGATTATCTCACCGTTAACAAAATTACTTTTTGCCAGATAAAGCGCCAGTTCCGCAACATCCTGTGTTTCGCCGATGCGGTTTAACAGGTGAAGACCAGCAAGACTGTCAGCGTCATCAACACCGGTTTTAGCTTGCAACGGACTTCTTATAACACCTGGTGCAATTCCATTTACACGGATATTATTGTTACCAAATTCTGCGGCAAGTTGTCTGGTCAAAGCATGAATTCCACCTTTACTGGCGACAGGAGCAGTTGCCGGAAAACCACCGATTGCATGTTCCACCAAAACGGTACCAATATTGATTACAGAACCTTCTCCTTGATTAAGCATTTGCTTGATGGCTGCCTGGGTTGTAAAAAAAGTACCTTTCAAATTTATACTCAAAAATCGGTCGAGGTATTGTTCATCAACTTCCAGAAAAGATTTAGGCTCGAAAATACCGGCGTTATTGATCAGTACGTTCACTTCTCCAAATCGGCTCACGGCGAATTCAACCAGCAGCTTACCTGTTGCGGGATTGCTTATATCACCAGTCACCATTGCCAACCGCTTGTGGTTACCCAGCTCAATAAATGTTGCCCTCAGATTTTCTTCACTTACAGAATTAATCACGACGTTATATCCATTTTCTAGAAACGAGCCAGCAATAGCTTTTCCAATTCCGGTGGATGCGCCGGTGACGATGACGGTTAGTGCTTTCATTTTCTTGTTTAATTTTTATTACTTATTTCTGTTGGCTGTAATCCCATTTTCCCGCAGCACCGACACCTGCTCTCCTGCATAACCCCAATCATCCAGTTCAATTTCCTGAATTACGACATGGGTAAGTTTGGGATCCTTGTCGAGCACTTCTGTGATCAGGTTTGTCACGCCTGCAATGAGGGCTTGTTTTTGCTGGCGGGTAACACCTTCACGGGTTACCTCTATTTTTACATAGGGCATGGCTGAGAAATTAAAAGGTGATCAAAGCGTTCAACTTCACGTCTAATTCAAATTCGTTGTAGATCAGGGTATCACCAAGATTAGTAAAAAAGTTACCTGAACGAAATTTCATATCGTATTTAGTACGATCAACAATAATTTTACCAGCGGCTCTAACAGTACCATCCGAAATGGCAACCTCAGCAGGAAAGCTTGCAGCATGTGTTATGCCTTTAATCGTTAGATTTCCTGTAATCTTATAATTGTTGTTTCCCAGATAAGTTGCACTCGTAATGGCAAATGAGGCGAGAGGATACTGTTCAAGAGAGAAAAAATCTTCTGAAAATAGGTGGCCTGCAAATTGTGCGTTTAAATCCGGATCTGTAACATCCTGGATTTTGATCGTGCTTACGTCAATGGTAAAATCACCTCCGCTGAGCATTCCATCGGTCACGATCAGCGTTCCCGATTCAATGTCAATCGAGCCGTTGTGGGTACCAGTTACTTTTTTTCCTGTCCAGTCAATGCCGCTCTTAGCGCTGTCAACTCTGAATTTATTTGTTTCCATTTTCTTTTATGTTATCAATGAATAAAATTTGATAACACAAAGGACAGCAAGAAACGCCTGGCACTTACGTGACCTACATCACATTCGTATCGGGATTATTTATGATTGTTATAAAGCCTGCTGAGCGTCTCGCGCGATACGCCCAGATAAGCGGCAATCAGGTGTTTTGGAACCAAATTGTAGAGTTGTGGATACATAGCCAGCAATTCCTCATACCGGGCTTTTGTATCGTTATTCATAAAGGACAAAAGCCTTTTTTGGGAAGCAAGATATCCCTTGTTTGTACGCCACCGGAAAAAATGTTCAATTTGATGTAACTCGCTGCACAGCTTTTCCCGATCCTCGTTCGAAAGCCGCAACACTTCGGCATCAGCAATGCAATCCACGTTAATAGTTGCCCTGGTTTGATTGTATAAAGCGCCGTAGTCGGAAGTCCACCAGGTTGGCATTGCAAACTGAAGAATGTACATTTTGATTTCATCAGTGATGTAGAAAGCCTTGAGGCAACCAGAAACCACAAAGTATTCATGATCCACTTTTTGCCCGTCACCAATAATCACCTGTCCTTTCTTGTAAGACTGGGATTCAAAATGAGTAAAAACATAGTCAAACTGATCATCAGTCAGGCTGACCGTTTTTGCAATATGCTGCTTCAAAAGTTCTTTCCCTTCCATGCATTCCAGTAAATTTCAATGACCTAATTTGAAACTCTCAATTTCACTAATTCTTGTGTAGCGTATAATCTGTGATGAATTCAATTGGTAGAATTTCTAACAATGTTCAATAACCGGGATACCAGCCCGGAATAACGTAAAAGCCTATTTAACCTGTCTAAGATTAAGTTTCACTTCTGACATAATTAGGTAGTCTGACCGGCGGCTATCTCAGTTAATGTTTGCTTTTTTTTACTATCAAAAATACGTTTTGCCAGAAATGCTGCTTCGTCTGTCACTTCTTTGGGATATCCATTCAATTCCAATATTCTAATGGCATTCGTATTATTTAAAGTTCCAGGTTTGATCTTATAGTCGAAAACAATAACGCCGTCCATAACAATTTCCGTAAAATGATATAAGGAAAATTTGTCCTTTAATAATTCAGCCAGTTCCAGATCATGGGTTGCTACAAAGACAATATGATCACCCTTATTCAGAAAATTCAAAACCGCTTTGCCTGAGGCTATCCGCTCAACGGTATTCGTTCCCTTAAACATTTCATCAAGCAGGAATAAGTTTGGCAAACCTGAGCAGCTTTCGTTAAGTAAATCTTTGATGGCTAAAACCTCCTCAAAATAATAACTCTTTTCGCTTAAAAGATCGTCAGCAATCCGGATCGCAGAGTGTATTTTCAACACCGGCAAGGTAAATTCTCTTGCAAAACAAGTATTGATCGTTTGCGCCGTAATGGCGTTAATCCCGATGGCGCGAATAAATGTTGTCTTTCCAGACATATTAGATCCGGTCAACAAAGCAGATCGCGCTTCAAGATCAATTGAATTTGGAACAGATTGATAAATCAGCGGATGATACACCTCAACTGCTTTCAGGTGTTTTTGTGCAGTTGTCAACGCTGGAAAACAAAAATAAGGAATGTCACCCCGTAAATAAATGATGGACATCGCCACATCAATCTCTCCGACAAATTCATAAACTTGCTGGATTTGCGTCCTTATTGAGTCCAGTTCTTTCAGGACATTATAAAGAACCAATGGCTCAATCAGAAATAGCGCTTTAATCAGTTCAACCAGATACTCCACGGCCAAACCAACCTCACTTTGGAGTTTTACCTCCATCTTAAAAAGTGACATCTGAATACCGAGACTGTCTATCGCCTTAATTGAACTGTCGATACCGGGGCTAACGTCTTTCATGACGTCGAGTTTTGTGATTATGCCCGCGACCTGGTTTAATCTTAGCAATTGAGGAATGGAACCGCTGTATTTATAAATATTAATTTTATTCCAATAGTGAATACCAAAGTTGACTGCAAGCAATAAAACCAGGAAAATGAGTGCTTTCGGGAAAACAAATGATACTAAAACCAGTGAGAGACTGACAAATGACAGAATTGGAATAATCCAAAACCAACCGGGTTTTTGGATGTGTTTTTCCAGAAAAAGAGATGAAATATAATAAGCATCGTTTTTGTTTAACGATGCTATTTCAACCATAAGCTGGTCGCGTACTTCCGGATTTTGTTTCAAAATCTGAATGATTTTCTCAAATTTTTCAACTCGTTCCGTTGTGCCCGGTATTGTTCGCAGCACGTGATATAAAAACTGTTGACCAACTTTTGAAACTGTACGATCCAAAAACATGAATACTTCGTCCAGATCGAGATCTTGAAAAGTCCGGTCCGGAATTATCTGATAGAAATCTTTTTTGTCACTCAGCAAAAAGAAACGCTCGATTTTACCAAAATCGAAATTGTCCGACTTTATCTTGCCAGCATTGACTTTCAACTGAGCCATTAATTTCTTCCTTCTCATGAATAATAGATTTTTTGATCTGTCCCCGTGAAGTAGGACTATGTATATTTTTGAACGCTATGGGCTCAGAACTAACTCAATTTCCTGGATCGCAAACCATTTCTTCCGTTAAATAATGCCGTGAAATGTTTTTTATACTAACCGTTTATCACTTAATCCTGAAAAAATAATTTTTTAATACCCGGATGGATTAACTAATGAGTAGTTCCTCAGTTACAGTACTTTCCGGTTCAGAGACTTTTTGTTTTTTCAACATTTTTTCAGATAATGGTCATAAAAAGCAGGAATGATCGTTTTATTGATCATTTATCCTCACATTTTAAGGCTGCTGGCTTGATATTTTAGCTAATTTTCCGGATTGATATTATTAACTCTGTGGTAGTCCGAATTGTATGAAAAGAATACTTGTAATTGATGACGATCGGGATATACTGGAACTTTTAAAAATTGTTTTTCGTGACACAGGCCATGATGTTATATTTTCTGAAACAGGATTAGGTACAAACGACATTTACCTATTACATCCGGACCTTATTTTGATGGATGTCAGAATTAAAGGCTCGTCAAAAACCGGGGCCGATATTTGTAAAGAATTAAAAAAAGATATAAAAACGCGGAATCTTCCTGTGGTCCTGTGCTCGGGAGAATATAATCTTCCGGAAATAGCGAAAGCGTGTGAAGCGGATCGTTACCTCGCAAAACCATATAATTTAAATAGCCTTTTGGCTCAGGTGAATAGATTTATTTCCTAATCAAGCTGAATATGGAGAAAGAAGATAGCATTAGTTTAAAAAAAAGTGACCTTGATGATTTTTTTATTCATCATCTCGATAAAATATACGCGGCTAAAACATTACTGATATCGGAGTTACCTGAACTCTACGATAATGTTTATTTTTCCGATCTCCGGGAAGGAATACTGGAAACGGTGGAAGATGTAAAAAAGCAGATTTCCAGAATGAATGAAATTTACGATTTATTGGAAACGTCCTATTCCGATGGTGATCCGAATGGCTTGAAGGGGCTGATCGAAGATTCTTTCCGGGATATTCAACGGCACAGTGAAAATCCTGAATTGAGGGATATGTCGATTCTGTTTTACCTTCATAATATCGAGTGCGTTGAAATGGCCTCTTTTCAAATTCTCGAAATGCTTGCCGTTAAAATAAAAATCAAGCAAATAAAACAGCTCATAAAGGAAAACTATGAAGACGCAAAAGCTAGCCGGACTTTGTTCCTATTGATTAATGCGAAATATATTTCCACCGTTTAACAAGAACTATTTTTTTCATTTTGCACTGTTCAGGGGATTTCATTCTACAACATGATAACTTGCATGATGGAGAATGTCGTTTATTGCGGATGGATATTATTGTCAGTTATGGCATCGGTTTTCTTGAAACGTAAACAATTGCAGGCATTTCCGGCGTACAGCAATAGAAGGTATTTGATTCCGGCTGATAGGTGCTCCCCGAAGATGCAACGTACAAGCGATTTTTTGAATCCAGATACAAATTGGTAAGGCTTTTCTTAAAAGGAAATCTAAGCAAACTTTCCTTGCGGGAATCTTTTTGCACGATCTCGGAAGGGTTTATGAAAGCACTTGTCGCGTCTATCGGTGTAGTATTTGATTTAATGGTATATGTAATTCCGGATTTGGAATTTACGGTACCAATCGGCAAAAGGTCATCGAGGTATTTTTTGAAATACTGAGGATAATACAACCAGGATTTCCCGTAATCAGGACTGAAATAAAGTGCATCCATAGCACCCAAAAGAGTACCGTTTGCCCCCCACGTCCGTAAGTGCAGTGCAAAAGTTGTGTCATTCCGAACTAAAAGCCCGGGTATCGGACCGTTAAAATTTTTAGATTCCTGCCAGGTTTTTCCCTGATCTGTTGTATAAAATGCTTTTGTCCAGGTGGTTACCAGCAACGTTTTATCCAGATCGCCTGCTATGGCATAAGCCTCCCTACCGGTTGGAATTTTTAATTCTATCCAATCAGGGTCTTCCTGTTCAGTTACTGATGGTGCAGGTTCCTGACTCTTTTCTTTGCAAGACCAAAACAAAATCAGGAAAGAGGCGACTAGTAATAAATTCTTCATGTGCTAATTGTTACTGTAAAAGTTACATATTCCAATAAATCAAATGTAACCAATTTTAAACTACGTATAATTCATCCGGTATTATCTAATTATTAATTTATAGAAACCCTGCTTACTAGTTTACCATTTAAAGTGAAGAAGGGAAACAGCCTGTCGTGGAAGCTGCATTTCGACCGTCGCGTTGCCGTCCTTTGGCGTAATCCATTCAGGCGAGGTAAGCAGTTCCAGTTGTCCGGCTTTTTCAAGCAAGCGGATCTGTTCCGCGGACGGCTGCTTGGGCGACCCCATACTTTTCCAGGCTTCATACGAATTGCTGTTTTCCTTGTCAATCCGGTAATGGTATAACATTACTTTTTGAGCAGGCAATCCTTTGACAGAAACTTGCACTGGTGCGTCAGGAGATGCAACGTTATCGTCGTGATAATTCCAAACCATCACAGCAGCCGCATTCGCACTTTTAGAAGCAAGGCCGTTGATATCAGCTTCGCCGCGCACACTCTCATCCCTAACCTTTTTAAAATCATAAGCAAGATTCTGCTTTACTTCCACCCGGTTTCCTTCCATCATACCAAACATCCTGAAAACATTCAGAACCGGTTTGTCAACACCATTCGTAGCCAGATCACGGAAACCGCGGTACCAGGCCTGATCCTCAAATTCGAAAGACCAGCTAACCGCACCCAGCAAATTCACTCCTCTTGCCTCAGATAACTCGTATTTTCTGGCAAAAGAAGCAGCCGTATAACTCGAATACATGGTTCCATTCCGGTAAGCATTCTGCGGGCTGACATCTTCGGAACAGGCTGCGCAGCCTTCCGGGTCAGATTCACCAATGATGATTGGCAATTTTTTCAAAGTCGGATATGAAGCAACAATTTCAAAACCTTTGTCCAGGTCACGAAGCTGTGTACCCATATTCATCTGTACATGTCCTTCCACAATTTTTGGAGCGCCTTTCGCGTGATAGGTTATAAAATCAATAGGTGAACCAGTCTTACCAGTTACATAATTTTTACCCTTGGTGACATGATCCAGAAATGTTTTCATAAATACCTCCGACTTATCCCAAGATGGCCCTGTCACCTCCGGTCCACCCATTTTTGCTGTTGGCAGCGCGCGTTTTACGGCATCGGCCGTGTAATCGTAAAGTTTGATATACTCCTCCGTTGTACCTTTCCAGTAACTGATATTAGGCTCATTCCACAACTCCCAATACCAGCTTTCCACTTCTTTCTGACCGTATTTTGCAACCGAGTGCTTAACCCATTGGTATACCAGCTCACCCCATTTTTCATAATCTTTCGGAGGATAGGCCCAGCCAAGATAAATATCATTATAATTATCACCCGGTTTCCAATGATGGCGGTATGGTTCAGGTTTGCTGGAAAGGGCCTGTGGCATAAACCCAATCTGGGCGATAGGTTTCATTCCTCTTTCCAGAAATGTATCAAATATTTTATCAACGATTGTCCAGTTATAAACCGGTTTCCCTTGGGCGTCCTCGGTATATGCATTGGTAGAACCCCACTTCAACGCCGCCTCACCGTCACCCGTTACCAGAAGACTATGCACACGCACATAAACCGGCACTTTGCTTAATTGCGAAATTTCGGTCAACAGCTTTTTGCCATCTTTCATATAGGTATAATTCGGCTCATCATAACCAAAAAATGCCCAGATTGGCTTCATCGGCGCCTTCACCGTACCCAAATTTACCTCAATATGAACAGGTTGCTGTTGTGTCTGGGCAAAACCGGTTGTAGATAACGTTGCACAGATTACAGCATGAATAAGCGAAATGCTCCTTTTTTTTAAATACATGGAATGAGATTTTGGCATATAACTGAATAGGGAATTCATCCTTTGTAAGACGAACCTGGGCGGGATATACTTGGATGGTTTGTTCAAAAAGAGTGCAAGTCGAGCCAAAAAATTTGTCTGAATAAAAAGTGATTGTTCATATTCGATAGAATTTATCTGAATAAAAGTTTATCTTTCAGTGCTTAAAATTGGCTCAACAATATGAACAAGAACGGAGATATTATTTTAATTGAAGACGATGAAGATGATCAATTCCTTCTGGAACAAGCGTTTGAATCGCTTGGCTACCCAAATAAAAGAAGGTACTTCCTAAGCGGTTTAGACGCGCTTGAATATCTGCACAGCACGAAAGATCTTCCATTTTTGATTTTGTCTGATATTAATATGCCAATATTGAATGGATTTGAGTTAAGGAATAAATTACATATCGATGCTGAACTTAGCTTAAAATGTATTCCTTACCTGTTCTTCTCTACTGCGATTAGCCAGCAAATCGTCATTGAAGCATACAGCACATCGGCACAAGGTTTTTTTGTAAAACAGAATTCTTACGAAGAACTTGTAGAAACCCTGAGAGTTATTATGGATTACTGGAAAAAATGCGCCGCGCCCAATAACTTTTAATTCTAACCTACGGAAACTGGAAATACCGGAGTTTTTTAAGTTTATCGCAAACCTACTTTGTCGAATCCAACATTCTACGATATCCAACAAAAGCGATAACGGCAATGATTCCCAAATAAGTAAAAAACGTCTGTCTTAGATCAGTCCACGAAAAATCTCTGTAATCCCTGCTTTTGAACTGTGGAATGGCGTCAGCATCTCCCAGGCTGAAAGTTCTGTAAGTATTCTCAAACGCCATTTTTGGATAGTAAAACCGCTGTGTTTCTTTTCGAAAATTATCCACATCCAAACTAAACTGGTTAAACTGATGCCAGTGCGTCCCCGTCAAAGCCGACAGTTCTTCCTGCATCATCAAAGCGGGACTCACCAGTTGCAAACGGCTTATAATATCCTGCTGTTTTTGGATTTGGGTATATAGTTTTGCCTCTGCAACGGCAGTAGCCGCATCTTTTATTTCCTGACTTTTATAAACGATAACACCGTAGCCATACACCATTTCAGGTGTAACGATAGACGCCTGCCTGATCATGGCCCGGGGACTGCTGAATACATCTTTGGTCAGTTGCTGCCCGTCCTTTTCGAAATACTTATTAATCGCATTTCGCTCTTCTGTCAGCATATCGATCCGGCTAGGGATGGGATAAGCTTTATTGAGTCCAACTTGTAATAGATTGGGTACGATGATCCCGGTAAAAAGCCAGATGAAAATAAGTACCATTGCGTTGACATTCGAGCTCATGGAAAAGCTGTTGACCAGAAATGATACGGCAAACCAAAAGGCAAAATATAGCGATACGAAGGCCATTAGCCATGCCCAGTTGCACGTTGCCAGAAAGCTGACACCAAGCTGGCTGACTAAAAAAGGTGTGACAATCAACCAAAAGAAAACTGTAAAAAGTATATACCGAATGACAATGCGCCATAAAATCATCCTCGCGATTGACTGATTACTCGTTTTTAACAAGACCCATGTCCCCTGCTCTTTCTCTGAGGACAGGACGTTGTAACTGAAAACGATAATCAAAAGCGGAAACAGATAGATGACGACAAAGGCAAAATCAAAATTGCCGATGAATTGCAAAAAGCTGTTTTCGACCTCTGATTCATAGGTCAGATATTGTTTTTTATTGATATATACTTTGTAATAAAACGGCTGCACATCACTTTGCCCGACATTTAATGCCTGCAAGGCAAACGGTTTTTTGACTGCATATTTGGGTCCTTCGTTTCGGGCAGTATTGTAGGCAAAAGTCGGATCATCCCAGATAAATCCGGGGTATACCATCTGGTTTGCTTCAATGCGTTTTATTCTGGTTTTTAAGCTGTCGGTCATTGCAGTTTCTGTCTGCGTGATTTTTCCGATCGTTTTCTGTTGTTTTCGCAACATGCTGCTGCCGATCCACAGGGAAGAAATCAGGATGAGAATGATCAGCGAAAAGAGCGAAACCAGAACCTTGTTTCGGGAAAGTATCTTGATCTCGTGATTGAATAATATATTGACAACGGACAATTTCATGAGGGTAACTTTAAAATCTGATAATCGGGGCGAATTTCCTTTGATGTTAAACAGTCATTTTTCGGCTGCTGAAAACCATCAGCACAATTGAGAAAAGCAACCATCCGGTCAGAATTAAAATAGACTGCGTGGCATTTCCCAGTCGCCAGCCGATACCAGGAGCCTGATAAGAAAATTGTGGAACGGTTTTCCAGAAATCATTTCCTGCAACGGTATTTTTCTGATAAAAATCATCCACGATTTCTCCGATTTTTCGCCTGTGATTTTCAGCCTTTCTGGTAAAATCATTGTGCGTGCTCATATCTGTGGCCGTTATCCGCATCGAAAAATCGCGGAAAGCCAGAAATGGAGACAACCATGCGCTGGCCAGCACAACATGATCCTGCAAACTTTCATTTTCATCCACAGCCTGATAGGCCTTGTCCATCACCAAACCGTCCGATTCCTCAAAAAATTCAATTGTGATTGGAATGAAAAAAACCGGTAGATCCTCGATTTTTTTGACGTTATACTTTGCCATTGTTTCTTGTAACAGCCTTTCACGTCGGATATCCTTATGCCCTTCATCTCCTACGCCGTACTGTTTTTCGTCAAAAGTCTTATTCTCAAATTCCAGGGAAGTGATTGAAGGATATATATTTTTTGAAATTTCCCCAACCAGCCGAGGCAGCAGGAAAACGCCGATCAGCCAAAATCCGGAAAGCAATATCAGCGATAAGGTAGAACTTTTAGTAAGCAATGAAACGCTGGTACCGATGGCCGTGATCATGATAGAAAATAAAGTGAGGCCAAGAATATAAAATCCGCAGGCAGGCAAAAGTCTGGCAAAACTGCCCTGGTCATTTTCTTTCCAAAGCAAAAACATAAATGCCAGTGTAATAAAAGCGATCATTGAAAGCACCAGCAGTAAACAGCCAAAAAATTTCCCGGCGAAAATCTGATAAGCGGTGGCCTTTGAACTTAATAAAAGTTTGATGGTGCCATTTTCCGATTCCTTAGAGAAGATATTATGCGTAATCAGAAAAATGAAAAGCGGTAAAATGAACTGTGCCAGATATCCAATGTTTAAAAACCCAAAACTCCCCAGTCCGGTCGCATCGCTGATTTCTTTGAATTTAACAACGCCCCTTTTATGCGGTTCCAGGTAAAACGAATTACCGGTATAATCTTCAATCCCGTTATCAACCATCGCCATATCGGCGGTAGGTTTGTAGGCATAAAAACCGAAATGAGCTCCTAAATGAGGGTTTTTATCACCCTGAGAAATGAACTGTTTGTAGGTCACCTCCTGTGACTCCCGGAGCAAACTACTGTGACTGACATAATTTGCATAACCGTTATAAAGTGCCAGAAACATCAGTGACAGTATCGCGCCAAGCATCCAGATAACCTTCGAAGTGCGGAAGAGCTCTTTTAATTCCTTTTCAATAAGTAAGCGTATCATCTAAACATTCTGTTTAACAATATCAATATACAAGCGCGTCAGGTCCGTATGGGAAACCTCCTTCGAAAGCAAATCATGTTTTAAAGATCCCTGATGCATAATGCCTATCCTGTTTCCAAGATTTTTTGCCATCAACAGATCGTGCGTTGCCATTAGCGTACTTACGCCCTGTTCACTCAGATGGGTAATAATCTGTGAAAATTCATTGCTGGCATGCGGATCAAGACCCGATGTTGGTTCGTCTAAAAACAAGGCTTTCGCTTTTTTAACAAGCGCAACAGCGATACCAACCTTTTGCCTCATGCCTTTAGAATAAGACGAAACGCGCTTATCAATCGCGGAACGCTGCAAGCCGGCGGTTTCCATAAACCGGATGAGTTCGGTTTTGGAATAATTATAGCCGGAAAGTCCACTGAAAAATTCCAGATTTTCCATGCCTGTAAGCGTACCGTAAAGATTAACCACCTCCGGAATGTAAGCAACCAGATCGCGCGTTGCGTGGTTGTTGACGGTAACCTCATTTCCGTCGATCAGTGCGCGGCCGCTGCTTGCAGGAATGAAACCCAGAAATATGTTAATAGTAGTTGATTTGCCCGCGCCGTTTGAACCCAGCAGACAGTAGATATCACCTTTTTTAATTTCAAGATTCAAATTATTCAGCGCTGTGTATGTTCCAAATTGTTTGGTTAAATTTTCAGCTTTAAGCATATTAAACAGGAGTTGTAAATATTTTTTGATCAGCTATCAAAACGAATAGCTAAAACTTAAACGGCCATTGATGGATGCCTGCGGAACCCAGTAATAAAGTCCGCTCCGGTACCAGGGCGTTGCAATAAGGTGTTTATTAAGTAAATTATTTACGATCAGATTGACTTTAAACTTTTTAATCTGGTAACCCATACCTCCGTCCAGTCGGAAAAAATCCGGAATTTCTTTGGGAGCAGCCGTTACATATCGCTCGCCACGGCCTGCCTGATACTGATAACCCAACGACACAGAGATTCCATCGAGGAAATCAGAAGGCAGCTCATAATTGATCCAGGTATTCTGGACATGTTTTACATACATGGGCGTACGCATACCAATGAGCGCAGTATTCACATCATGTTCCACTTTCGAGTCATTGTAAGCATAATTCACTACAATATTCAGCCCGTTGACAATTTCTCCTTTGATGTCAAGATCAATTCCTTTTGAACTTGTTTCTCCCACTTGAATACGATACAAAATGTTATCAGGATCAGTAGAAACAATGTTAGCTCTTTTAATTTTGTATAAAGCCAGCGTCGTATTCCACCGGCTGTCAAACCAGTTCTTTTTTATCCCGATCTCATGATTTACACCGGTCATCGGCTTGATAACATCGCCACTGACCGTCGCACCCGTCTGCGGAACAATCGTTCTGTCGTAAAGTAAATAAAACGATAGATTAGGCGTCAGGCTATAACTCAAACCGAGTCGAGGTGTAACGCTCTGATCCTCTGACTTTGTTACGACTTTTGACACGTTGTTATTTGTTTTAACAGCGGTAAATCTACCACCCAACGTCAGTCTCAGTTTGTTGCTAAAAAAAGCAAGTTCGTCAATGGCGTAAATAGAATAGTAGCTGATTTCCTGATTGGTATTCCCGTTATGTATTCCTCCGGGCGTGTGGTAGTCAGGAATTTGTGCACCAAGCTCGGGATTTGAAATGTCGATCGGATAATAAGTAAGCGTTGAAATTCCTGCATCATTGGTTTGGGTATCGTAGGAAACGTAACTATCTGCGATAAATTTTTTCTGATTTACATCGATACCAGCTAATATCTGGTGATCCATGCTGCCCGTTTTTACCCTTCCGTTCACAAACACCTGCTGGGAAAAAACAGTAGCGCGGTTCAGGTCATATTTGGGATTTCGCAGCAGGATATTGGGATTAGCAATGTTAACGCCGGTCACCCACATGTAAATTCCCTCCAACTGATTCCGCATAAAAGATCCACGCGCCGTTGCACTCCAATTTTTATTGAAACTGTGTGTAAAAGTCAAAAAACCGGTATGGTCAGATACCTTAAAAGGATCCAGGCTTTTTTCATTAATCGTGAAATCGTTGGGCAAACTCCCAAAACTGTTCGGCGCCATCACGATCGGGCTCATTAGCGCATAGCTGAATTTTTGTAACATGTATTCAACCGATACCGTTGTTTTATCACTGATCACATATTTGATCACCGGTGCGACGAGCAAGCGTTTATTAAAATCTGTGTTCACGAAAGAATTAGCGCGCATGGCCATCACATTCAGCCGGTATTGGAGCTTCCCTTTTTTATCCAGCAAACCGTCCAGATCAGCAGAAGCTCTGAAAAAATCCCAACTGCCAAGCATCGCGTTGATTGAATAATGTCGCCCACCGGTTGGTTGTTTGGTCATGACATTAAAAGTTCCGGCAGGATCGCCGATGTTATTCATAAATCCGGATGGGCCTTTGATAAACTCAACGCGGTCAATAATCGCGGCATCTTCAGGAACCGGGCCTCTATAAATTGGTGTCAGGTCGATGCCGTTCCGAAGCGTGGAAACCATCCCGCCGCGCATAAACATATACGGCCCCAGATTGTTTGAAACTTCCTGTCGGATCACCCCGCTCACATTCCGTGTCACGCCGTCGGTCATATTGAAAACCGCCTGGTCATACAACACTTCACTGCCGATTTCCTGAATATTTTGAGAAAGGTTGATCAGCGGACTCTGTAATCTGAGCGCGCTGGAAACTGTATTGAGATTATACTCTTTATAATATTTGGAAGAAATTTTCACTTCATCCAGATCCTGTCCGGCAGATTCCGACAGGGAAATTTCAACGAACGGACCAGAGTCTGAAATGTATAAAACCTGTGTTGCATAACCTAGATGACTTACTTTCAGTGCATCTATTTTCTGATCCGATTGTATCTCAAAAAGTCCGTTGGAATCAGTTATGCTTCCGGTAGATTCATTGATACTTACGCTGACTCCCGGTAAAGGCTGGCCGCTCGTCGTATCCCTGACTTTTCCCTTAATAACAAATTGACCATACACCTCAGAGAAAGATAAAACAGCAAGTAAAAAAAGGAAAAGTTTAATTTTCATTTATACACAAATAAATTATTTACAACTTTGATATTGAGTATGTTCAGATTTGTCATAATACATTGCCAAAAACGCGAACACAGGAGAGAAAATAAGGCAGGAAACAAATAATCAATAAACCAAAATGTACGTTCAGTACATATTTGAATGAAGAAATACCAAAACCTGACTAACTCCTGCGCGGAAGTATCATCATAAAAAGGTATCTGACTTATAACATTTTAAATGTTACTTACAGTTGCGCGACAGTCCGTGAATCACACACGGTTCCCCTTATTAGCAAAATCTTAATGAACAACAACGACACAAGAAACTTCTTACCGGACAAAAATAGGCTATTTATTCGAAATAATTAACTTAAATGCGATAACGAATGTTGGAGAGTTTTCTTGAACGAGTAACCGCTTAGAAAATTCCGTACCAATCACTTAAATAGGATTAAAAGAAGAATACATTTCCTGGTTTTTAGTCTTTTTAAGTTTTTTACAAATGAATTTTCCAGAACTTCTAATGGGGAATTTACTTTTTGACCAGAAAAAATCCTTTATCATATCCGGCTTTTACACCATCGATTTCAATATCCTGCTCGCCGGGAACATAGGACTCAAATTCAACCTTTACTTCGTAATCCGTAAAATGTTCAAGCAATTTTTTTTCGTTGAAAAACCAGGCCGGATACTCAGCCTTATAAATATCGGGCGGAACGATTTGAAGTGTCAACCGGTCCGGCTGGTCGTTTTTGATGAAAGATGTCCGATCGAAAAGAATGTATTTAAAATCGTAAGTTTTAATTTCATTAAGGAAATCATGCGGTTTTTCCAGATATTGAACAACACTGGAAAGCAATAAAATATCAGCCTTTGTGTCAGCCATACTTTCAGCGATATCAAAGTGAAATTTCAATACGTCGTCCTGAAACAGCTCTTGCCCGCACTTTACGTATTCCTTTTGCTCAACAACACTCCAGTGAATTTGCACCGAAGGAGGAATAATATCTCTTACCTGATAATAGGTACTTCCCAGCGAACCTCCGAAATCAATAATATTTAACTCCCCTCCACATTCGATAGCAGCGAACAGCAATGTTGAAATAATGGAGTACGGATAGAGTTTCTTGTCAAACAGCACGGAGTCACGCTCATATACCGCCTGACCATTCTTAATTTTCAGCAGTGAATCTTTTGTAATTTCCAGAATATTATCAGACTCATACCCGCCCGAACGCGCGACAAGCTCTTCCCAGCTCTTATAATTTCCGAACCAGCCATATCTATTTTTTTCCTTCTTTTTCAGCTTGAACAATGACATATCACCAAATTAAAGTGCAGCGCAAGTTAGGATTTTATTTATGTAGTAATATACTCATGCGGTTACAAAAATACCCGTCTAAAATTAAATTTTTGATTTGGTAAAATTTAAATAACTCCATAAATATTATTCAGTAATATTTGTGTTTACGTTATAACCCGCGTCTCTATTTTTTGATTACATGCAGAATTTTTGCACACTTTTCAATTCGTTATATCTTTCACGAGGTCTGGCGATGTATTATTCGTTATTAAAACAAACCTCTGATTTTCAACTATATATATTTGCTTTCGACGAGCAAAGCCGTGAAATATTAACGCGCCTGAATCTTTCCAATGTTATCGTCATTTCTTTGGAAGAATTTGAAACGCAGGAATTGCTTTCTGTAAAAGAAGGTCGCACACAGGGTGAATATTGCTGGACATGTACGTCGTCTACGGTCTGGCACTGTATCCACAAGTATGAGCTAGACCATTGTACTTATCTTGACGCAGATTTATTGTTTTTCTCTGATCCAAAAGTTTTAACCGATGAGATGGGAGATAATGCTGTTCTGATTACGAGCCACCGGTATAGTCAGGAATATGATCAGTCTGAATTAAGTGGCATTTACTGTGTCCAGTTCGTCACTTTTAAAAATACCGAAGCTGGCCTAAAAGTACTCGACTGGTGGAGACAAGCCTGTCTGGATTGGTGTTTCAACCGGTTCGAAGACGGAAAATTTGGTGATCAAAAGTATCTGGATGACTGGACTACACGCTTCGAAGGTGTTCACGTTTTGCAGCATATCGGAGGAGGTGTCGCTCCCTGGAATTCAAAGGATTATGACTATGAAAGCGTTGCTGGCAGGACTTGGATTTCAAACGCACAATCACCAAAGGTTCCTCTTGTTTTTTATCATTTTCACGATTTCAGATACTGCGAGAATTATAGTTTCAGGCTTACCGCAGAGCAGTATTTTTTAAAGGAAGGAGTAATTAACTCAGCGTATGTGCCGTATGCAAGAGCACTTGAAGCGGCAGAGCAGCAGATAAAACAGATAGATAATCGTGCGGTTCTTCACGAAAATCCATTGCCTTTAAAATGGATAAAAATCAGTCTGACGCGACGAACCAGATTCCTGCTGACCGGTTCTTATAAAAACTACTTTAAACGAAGCAAATTATAACCCAAACTTTACATTCGGTGGCTCAGATACTTAACTTGAAAACCTTCACAGATACACGCGGAAACCTGACGGTGATCGAGCGCGTTATTCCGTTTGAGATCAAGCGCATTTTTTACATATACGGCGTTGATGATTCAGTACGTGGCGGACATCGGCATAAAAAAACGGTGCAGGCAGCGATTTGTTTGAGGGGGAGCTGTAAAATTTACAACCATACCGGCTTGGAAAAGCAGGAGTTCATTCTGAATTCGGCGGATCAGTGTCTGATTTTACAACCAACGGATTGGCATCAAATGTATGAATTTACAGACGATGCGATTTTAATGGTGCTCGCTTCGGAATTTTTTGATGCTGACGATTACATCTACGAGTCGTATGTGGGCGATCCTTTATTGACTCGTGAACCCAGGCTTACGATTTAGAAAAATATGGTAGAAGCTGACCTGACATACAATTTTGGCTGAATTTGCGCGCCTCTTTTTTGAATATGAATTCCAATTTACCAAAAATTACGATCGTAACGCCTTCCTTCAATCAGGGGAAATATCTGGAAGAAACCATTCTTTCAGTGCTCAAACAGGAATATCCGAATCTGGAATATATCATAATCGATGGCGGCAGCACGGATGAGTCTCTGAACATCATTAAAAAATATGAGAAACAGCTGGCTTACTGGATCAGTGAAAAGGATGAAGGTTTATATCATGGAATACAAAAAGGCTTCGAAAAATCTTCCGGAGAAATTATGGCCTGGATCAATGCGGATGATATGTACCACAAAAAAAGTCTTTTCAAAGCGGCGGAAATATTTTCAAAATTTAAGCACGTGCAATGGATCATGGGCAGCAACACTTATTTTGATGAAGGCGGGCATCCTTTTATTTATGATCATCAGCCGTATTCGCAGTGCTGGTCTTCAAGCCGTTTACGGCTATTTGACGGACATTTTATACAGCAGGAATCGGTGTTCTGGCGGCGCGCGTTATGGGAAAAAGCAGGTGCTTATATCGATCAGAATTATTCACTTGCCGCAGATTTTGAGTTATGGCTCCGTTTTTTTCGTTTCGAAAAGCTATACACGACATCTTTTATGCTGGCTGGCTTTCGACTGAGAAATGAAAATCAGAAAAGTTTTAATCAAAGGGACCAATACCTGACTCAACAGAAAGAGCTGTTACGGCAAGAAAATAAGAAAGACAGCAAATCACTTCAACACTGGTATTGCAGACTCTTGCTTGGTTTGGCAAAACTAATCCCGAAAAGAAAATGGCGTGAACGTTTACAGGCAAACGTACTGGATCTTCCTCCCAAAATTATTTTTGACAGGCAAAAAGGTATTGATTTCAGTAAAAAGTAATGTCAGGCACCGAACACCATTGCTTTCAGCATCTTAAACTGAAATCTCAGAAATATTTTCAACCCAAAATATTTCAGGATCAACCGTCCTTTTCTCTGTTCAAAAATCCGATCTTTTTGAACAGAGGAGACGCCGGTGTCATTGAAAATTGCAACAACAAAGTCTTTAAATTCGAACTTGAAAATTTCATTTTTGTTAAACTGCATATTTAATACATGATCTGCGGAAATCGGATAAGTTGTATCGTATCTGTTAACAGAGAATAATTTTGCCGGATAAATTATTGCCTGGTGGTTAATACCGGTCTTGGCCTGCTGATAAGGTGAAAGTTTGCCTAAATATTTCTTGCCAGATTTTTGAACACTTCCGTAGTAAATACAACCTGGATCCGTCAATTCTTCCGCAAAAAGCGAAAAATCTGGTGTTAAAATATCGTCAGCCCCCAGAAAGTAGACCCAGTTACCTTTGACAATGTCCAGAGCTTTGTTCATCGCATCGTAAATCCCGTTATCCTTTTCACTTTTCCAAAAAGCAATGCTGTCAGCATTCTTCTCGATTATAGAAATCGTTTCATCCGTGCTGGCTCCATCCATGAGAACAATTTCTATGCAAGGATATTTTTGAAGAAAGATACTGTCCAGGCAACGCTGCAAGTATTTTGCGGCATTGCGGGTTACAATTACGATAGATATCAGCTGATTATTAGCCATTTGACACAAGGCTCAATTCATTTCCATAAACCTGAACTTGGTCCATAACGGCAAAGTACTGATTAATTCCCCGGTCGCAATAAACTGATCTACTCTGCAAAGCATTACGAAGATATTGGTCATTTTCAGGACAACCACTCCTGTCCGCCTCCTGATGATGTAGGTGAAAAACAATCCCACCAAACTTTATCGCTCTTTTCCGAAGACCGGAATTGATCAACCGCACGGCAATTTCGTTGTCTTCCCTGCCCCATCCATGAAAACATTCGTTGTAACCGTTGACGCGTACAAGATCTTCTTTCCAAAAGGCCATATTACAACCGCGCAAGGCAAAAACATCAGTTGGCTTGTAACGATCTGCCAAATAGCGACTTAACCAGCTAACATTAAATCGGTTGCACAAATTACCTAACCCTGGTTCGAAAATCGAGATAGTATTTTTTTGAAGACGCAATATTTTTTCAGAAAGCTGTCGGCTCATAAGTACTCTGCTTCCTGTCACGAATGTTCCGCGCTTACTGAGTTCCAAATGATCTTTTACGAAGTGTTTATGCAAAATCAGATCACCATCGATCTGAATAATATAATCATTGGAGCTCGCTGCAATCGCTTTGTTACGAATTTTGGAAAGCTGAAAACCTTCATCTTTTTGCCAGATGTGTACCAGCCTGACCGGAAAGTCCAGTCGCAACGAGTCAATCACCTGAGCGGTCTGACAGGTTGACCCATCATCGGCAATGATAACCTCATCGGGTAAAACTGATTGACCTTTAACACTTAGAAGGCATAGCCTTAGTGCTTCCGGCCAGTTGTAAGTCGAAATAATAAGGGAAGTTTTAGTGGAGGTTTTCATATCCGTTAGGGCAGAATTTAGATTTCGTAGTTAATGTCTCCTGTAAGATTTGGCTGTGATGTGATTCATTTAACCTGGATAATTCCTGGTGGTGCAGATGAAATTGAACCGCACTGAGCTTCACTATTTTTTTGACGATGTTATTATTTATAAATCGCGCAGCCAGCTCCTCGTCCTCATGCCCCCAGCCATTCAACGCGTTATTGTAGCCATTGACTTTTATAAAATCTGACTTCCAGAAAGCCAGATTACTACCCCGGACACTTCGGCTTTTCATTTCCTTCCGCTCACCGAGAGACCTGAAATAAGGTAGTCGGACTGCATTAAGCCGATGATAGACGCCCGGAGAATAAAATCGTAAATCTGCATCGAAAGAATTCAATATCTCAGTGCTTTTTGCAGCAGTTAGTCTTGCCCGGCTACCACGGACAAAACAGTCTGGTTCAGCTGCCGCGAGATGATCCTGAATAAAGTTTGGATGCAGTATTACATCTCCATCAATCTGAATCAAATATTCTCCTTTACTACGCAAAACCGCTTTGTTGAGAATAATGGTCTTTCTGAACCCCAGATCCTCATGCCAGACGTGAATAATAGGGACGGGAAAACTATCCTGAAACCGCTGTACTATTTCCCTGGTTCTATAATCAGATCCATCATCCGCAATAATCACTTCTGCCGGCAAAATTGTTTGCCGGGCCACACTTAAAAGACAGCAATACAATGCCTCTGCCCAGTTATAGGTCGCTATAACGAGGGTTGTTGGTGAAATTAATTTCATCAATACCTCAGACTATTTTCCGATAAATTTATGCATGAGCGCAAAGCAGAATCTGCGGACCTAACAGGTAACCTTGCTTTGTTCCCAGTGGATTAGGAAGTCAAAGATGGCCCAGGTAAGAATACAACAACGCTATGACCAAACAATTTATGTTGGATTTAAAGCGACCGCTGCGCGTTCAGAAATGTACAGAAATGAAGTTAGTGAATGGAATTAACCAGAAACAACCGGTTACATATGTGAATATACGTTCGCAAGGTGATAGGAACAGATCCTGAACTATAACCAGAAATTAAAGTGTTTGCGGAGAACATAATTATGATTGTTAGGGATAATATTTTTAAAGTATAGAGAGAACGTAAATATCGAAAAAGTACTCGAATTAACGAGAATCATTCTCTAATTATTTTCTTATTTCAATCTAATTATTTACTAATTTTTAAAAAAATTTAAAACAAAGAGTTACATAGTCTTGATACTTTCTGGTCATTAATTCCAAAGCGATGTCTTGAACGGTGCTTTCTATATTAACTCAGCGAATGAAATGACGTATTGTATCGTTATCAGATCTATGCCAGGTTTTAAGCCAAAATTTAAAGAAAGTAGAATAAGATGACACAATACTTCGTGTAGGTGTAGAAATTAATATTAAAAAAAATATGCGACCAGTATTAAAAAAATCTGCCTGCCCAAATTCCATTGGAATATTTTTATCTGTAGTCCTTTTTCTCGGAGGAACGATGCTCTCGCTTAATTTGAGTAATCCGCGTTCGTGGAAACTGGGCGTGGCATTGTATACTTTTAATCCTTCTTCTTTTGAAGGACAACTTGACAAAGCTGATAGTGCTGGATTAAAATATGTGGAAGGTTTTACATTTGGCAAAGCCGGTTCCGAACTGAAAGACACTGCGATAATGAACTTGTCTCCTTCCGGTGTGAAAAAACTGAAAGCGCTTGTGGAAAAGAAGGGCCTCAAAATGGAGTCGATATACCTGGTCGGAGGAAAAACGGTGAATGACTGGAAAAAAGAATTTGAGGTTGCCAAAAATTTCAACGTCAAATATGTCACCGCAGAACCTCCTGTTTATTTGTGGGACAGTATTGACAGCCTTGCGGGCAAATATGGTATCAAAGTGGCTATTCACAATCACTGGAAAGGAACAAGTGCCTACTGGCACCCCGATTCTGTTTTGGCAGCCTTGAAAAACCATCCGAATTTCGGCGTCTGCGCGGATCTTGGTCACATGCCAAAAAGTGGAGTAAATCCGGTTGATGCATTAAAAAAACTGAAAGGAAATATTATCGCAATTCATTTGAAAGATATTGCCGCCTACAACGATCCAAAACTGGTTGACGTTGTTGTCGGAACAGGCGTGATCGATTTTTCAGCCGTTTTTAAGGAACTGGAAAGCCAGAATTTTAACGGCCATATCATCATTGAGAGAGATCGGCAGGAAAAACCAAGCAATTTACCATCCGTAATCCAAACAGTTAAATTTTACAAAAATACCCTGGGTTTGAAATGATATTTCCGTTTTAATATGAAATCAGTTTGGAGCTTTCTACCGTAAAAACGGTGGGAAAGCTCCAAAATTTTTATAATGTTATTTCGAACGTTCAGTCCTGCTGAAATTAAGGTACCGATATTTATTCAGGACAGACATTTCTGCGGACAATTTGTAGATACCCCAGGGATACTTTACTTCTGTCCGGATTATTTCCTGCCTGGCTCTACCAGTAGTATTTTTCGTTTTTTGTAACATTTCTGTCATGACCCTGCCGTCCATGGTTAAAGGCACTGCGATGTCATAAATCCCTAAAACGGTCGGAGTAATGTCAATATTCGACGTTGGCAGTAAACCCTGGTAACCACTTTTAAAATCAGGACCAGATACCATAAGCGTGATGTTTACCTCATAAGGACTTGATCCGCCGTGCCCGGCCACGCCCGTTGTTAGATCGGTGCCTTTATAACCTTTGTCGTTAACCTCATCATTCCAGTTCGGGGCAATAAGAATATCGCCGGATCGCTTGGGATGATTATAATGGATCACTTCGAAAGAAAGTGTTCCGTCCACCCAGCCTTGCATACTACCCTTTTTCTTTGGTTTAGTAAACACTGCCCCCACCCAATCCTGCTTATGAAGCTCAGAAACTATTTTTTTGACCATTTCTGCATTGTGATCTTTAACGTAAACAGCTCCTTCGGCAACAACAACATCGTCTGAGTCTTTGTCCTTTTTCAGGCCTTGCGCAATTAAAAACTCACTCAGATTCTGCTTTCCTTTGTGCGTAACAAATCCATGATCTGTCGAAACGATGATATTAAATTTATTGCGCAGGCCTCGACTCTGCAGGGAATCCAGCGCGCGACCAAACTGCTGATCAACAAACGCCAACGCCGCTATGGCCTGCTCGGAGCCGATGCCATAACGATGAGCAGAACCGTCCGGATCAGAAAGCCAGGCTGCACTTACTAGCGGACCGTCATTAGTCAAGCCATAATTTATCAACGCATCAGTCACCCATTTGTGTTTGGCATAAACATGCGATCCTTTTTGAGGGACATCACCAATGGCTGCAAGAACCTCAGATTTTAAAGATTCCGGCAGTATCAGCTCGGGGTTAATAATGGCCCCGTTTCCTACTTTGTGATTTTGCAAAAACGCCTGTCCGGTAGTACCTGAACTAAAAACCATCATTTTCTCTCCCGCCTTTTGAAGAAGCTCTCCAAGGGAAACGGCGGTAAGCAATTCATTGGATTCCGTCTGTTGAACTTTAATCAGATCGTCATAGGTCGTGCCGATTGCTTTCGATTTGTTCACATTGGGAAAGTACACAGCATTGCCTAACAATCCGTGTGTACCAGGATAGGAACCGGTGGCATACGATGCAGAGTTTACCCTTGTCACCGTTGGAAAAACACTGTGGTGCTGTGTACCAACCGATGATTTTTGCTTGAAAGCAAATAAGTTTGGCATCAGCTCCGCAGTAATATAATCTGGCCGTAGGCCGTCAAAAAAGAATATGAGCGTCTTATTGCGGGATGACTTGGCTGTTGTCTGGCCCTGTACAGGCAGACACAGGATACCTGCAATCAGGGTCGCGCAGGTTGCTACCAGCGGTTTAAAAAAATATTTCTTCATTCTCAATTTATCTATTGATTTTTAAAACATCTATTTTTGGTAAACTGGTTTCCACGTTTCGATTCCGAGTTTTTCAGTTTCTGGAAGAAGTTCGCCCAGATTATTGACAAGTACGAAATCAACTCCCTGATCAAAAAGTGTGGTTAGCTCCTGAGCCGTTTCAGCATAAAAATAATTAATTTTTACATTATTTGCCTTCAACGCTGCGATCAATAGTTTACGGTCCTCACCAGATTCCGGTCGCAAAAGCTGAATAAATTCCGCTTTCATTCCGATTGTCTCTGCCACATATTTTGGCGTATTCCGGCGGTAACTATTTTCTCCATTACAAATTAATATTTTCGGAACCTGTCTTTTTGCACCAATAGCCGCCTTTTCAGAACAGGTAAGAAAAGCCTGATGCAGCCGCCCTGATTTTCTAATTAAATCAGCAGCAGCGCGACCCACCGCTTCGTCTCCTTTTAAATGACAATTCAACCAGACATTTTCAGGCAACACTGCCAGTACTTCTTCAAAAGTTGGCACCAAAGTTCCTTTGAATTTCTCTGCCTTTCTGATACCCGCATCAAGAGAACGAATGTAATTATACGTTAAATCTGAGACATTTCCCTTACCATTGGTCGTTCGCTCAACCGTTTCGTCATGCATAATCACCATCATACTATCCTTGGTCAACTGAATATCAAACTCGATCATTTGTGCTCCAAGTCTTGCTGCTTCCACTATTGCCGGGATCGTATTCTCAGGATGCGTATCCATACTTCCCCGATGCGCGCAAAGTCCGCGTTGGGGCATTTTTATTTTCAGTTTCTGTGCGATGGCCTGTGTTGTGAACACCATTGACAAAATCCAAAGACAGAAAACCCATTTATTAATTATTTTATAAATCATCTTTAAAAAAAATTATTTCTCCCACCAAACTTTGATATTACTATTATCCCCTCCCATCGCTGCCACAGCACTTTTCAAAGCTTCCGGATTCAATGATTGCAGATAAGTAGGATAAGGAACACGCGATGGAAAAACATTTTCCGCCGGAATTCCTGCACCGCGAGGCAATACCGGATATCCGGTTCTGCGTTTCTCAAACCAGGATTGGTAGTCCACAAAGAAATAAGCATAATACTTTTGGAGCATTACCTGTTCCAGCTGCTTTTCCGCCGATGCCGTTGCATCATAAAGTATGCCCGGCTGTTTTGTAAAACCTGAAGGCATGCTCGCGCCCCATTGTGTCATCGATGCACCTATCCCTGAATCATAATGTTGAGCAGGCAACGCTCCCGTATTATAACCTTTAATAGCTAATTCAGCTTTGATAAACTCAACTTCTGCGAGAGTCATCATGACCCCTAGCTGGGGCAAGGTTTTCAGTCCGTCGGCGTAACTTGAATTACTTCCTACTGCATATTCCAGCGTAGTAGGATAACCACTTTCGATTCCCTGGTAAACATTTTCGGTACCTGATTTCACCTGCGTGCCCCAAACCGCTCTCCTCGGGTCGTTGACCTGATTCATTTTATCCATAAAGAATTTGGTATAATAAACACCGTCACGCCAGTCAACCTGCCTTGCATTAAAAAAAGGATTGAAAAACGGAAAAGTACCCGGATATCTAAAAATGGCTTCGTCACTGTTTGTTGTGAAAACCGGATTATTGACAGGATCTGCCAGAATACCTGTGATTTGTTCTCTTACATTAACTTCGCCCTCTCTTTTTGAAATACGCAGCAGCAAACGTAGACGAAGAGAATTACAAAACTTCTTCCACTTCACTATCCCCGGATTCTTTCCCCCGGAAAGCGCATTGGCATTATACAACATATCTCCGGCATACGTCAGCGCTTTTGTATCGTCAAGCAAACTGTTAGCAGTTTGAAGATCTTTCAGAATTTGAATATAGATATCCTTTTGCTTATCAAACGTAGGCTGAAAATTCCCTTCCAGGGCTTTTGTAGCCTGTGAATAAGGCACATCTCCATAAAGATCTGTAAGAATGGAATAACTCCAGCTTTTGTAAATCAGGGAAATGGCCTTGTAATTATTCTCATTCAGCTTATCGGCGATGACATAAATATCCTGGATATCATTGAGATAAGTATAAAAATTTGTCCAGACACCTGTACCCGGATTGACAAGGTAACGATGTAAACCTCCCCCACCGGCACTGGCCCGCGGCGCATCAACTTGCATCAGTTCATGTGTAAAATTTCGGCTGGCGTTTACAGTACTGTTGATAATTTTATACTGAAGCTGGCCAAGCATGACACCCGGAGTGATTTCTTTCGGGCGGTTAGGGTCAGTATTTAGTTCTTCAAAACCGTCGTTACAAGAGAACATTAAACCGGCTAGAAACAAAATAGGAATATATATTTTTCTTAACATTTTCTGTTCGTTAAAATTTGAGCGTAAGGTTCATACCCATTGTGCGGGTGGATGGGAACTGCGCCAGCTCTACACCGGGCGTAAGCGTTCCATTGTTCAGGTTTCCACCTTCCGGATCGAAACCGGGAAACTTGGTAAAATTGAAAAGATCTCTGCCGAAGAAAGCCAGACTAGTCTGACGAACGCCAATTCTGTTAAGCAAAGCTGCCGGCAGATTAAATTCAACACGGGCTTCCCTGATTTTCAAAAACGACGCGTCAAAAATATTTGTCTCCGCATTGGCAATCTGGTAGTAGTTATCGTAATAAGAGCTTGCAGCAACATTTACTGTATTTGCTACAAAACTTCCGTCCGGCTGTTTTACGACACCCTGGCCAATAATTCCGCCGTCACGACCGGGCAATGTAACTTTTGTTTTACCCAGCGTATTATTTTTGTGGTTGGTTTGCGAAAACATGCTTCCGCCTTTTTGTCCGTCTAAAAGGATACTAACACGAACATTTTTGATTGTAAACTCATTAGACAAACTTGCCTTCCAGTCTGCAAATGCATTTCCCCATTTTTTGGTAACCGGATCCAACGCTGCCGGCAATCCTACTGAGGAATAAATAATCTGACCATCGGGAGCACGCTGAAATCCGCGACCATACATATCACCCATTAATCCACCTACCCTTGCTTCTACGGAGACGTTAGAATTATGCTCATAAATTACCTGATTGGTAATACCGGAAGCAAGTTCCCTGACATAACTTCTGTTTCTTGACCAAAGAAGTGTGGTGTTCCAGCTGAAATTCTTGTTGGTAACCGGCTTTCCTGTAAGTTTTACCTCGACACCACGGCTATTGATCAATCCTGCGTTAATTAAGGCATTGGCATATCCGGAAACCGGATCCAGCGGTATCGCCAGGATTTGATTCCGGCTGTTATTGTTGTAATAGGCAATATCCAAAGCGACCAGATTTTTCAAAAGACGGAGATCAAGACCAAATTCGTAACTGGCTGTTATTTCCGGTTTAAGATCTGCGTTGAAAAGCGTTGACGAATTGGTGAAGCTGTTACCATAAATCCTGTCATAATATCTGGCTGTTTGATATGGGCGTGTATCATTCCCAACCTGAGCCCAGGAGGCGCGCACCTTTGCAAACGACACAGCACTTGGCAGTTTGAATATTTCATTCAATAAAAAACTTGAACTCACAGACGGATAAAAGAATGAATTGTTTCCATACGGCAATGTACTTGACCAGTCATTACGGCCAGTCACGTCCAGAAATATCTTTTCGTCAAACGAAAACTGGGTTGCCGCATAAACACTGTTTATCGCCTTTTTCGTTTTTAAAGGGTCGGCCACTGCCTGATCCAGACTATTTGATATCTGGTAAATCCCCGGCTGTGCCAGCTGATCTGCATATAACCCGGCAAAGTCATAAGACTGGCGCATGGCGTTAGCGCCTGCCGACGCGGTAACATCGATCATTCCGGCTATCTTGTCCTTGTAGTTAATTAGAAAATCAGTATTCGATTCATAGTTGAATACATTCTGCTCGCGGTACATTCCTCTTGGATATCTGGTCAGGCTGAAAGGCCGCTGCTGAGAACGAAATTCGTAAGCCATATCAAGACCGGTCCGTACCAGAAAATCTAATTTATCTGAAATCTCATAGGCCGCTGATATATTCCCTATCACACCATGCTTATTCATTTTATTAAGCATTTCATACATCCCAAGGTAAGGGTTATCGGGTGTTGGGTTGAAAGGATTTCGCTGCTGAATATTCTCTTTCCCAGGAACCCAATATGGCTTAAACCATTCGGGTTTGATATTGGGCGTAGTTCCAAGGATCAAAAAATACATCAGCGACTGATTGTTGTAACCTGCCATTGGGAGGTTATCACTTTTTTTGTTCGAATAATTTACTTTTCCATTAATCTTCAAACGATTTGAGACTTTCTGGCTGACCGAAAGTGCTACGTTTAACCTTTCAAAACCGGTATTAGGAATAATCCATTTGTTCTTTAAATGTGTTAAAGACAATCTGGCTGATCCTTTTTCACTGCCGCCTTCCAACGATATACTGTTAGAAAAAGTGGTTCCTGTTTGAAAAAAACCGGAGATGTAATCTTTATTGGCAACCCATGGCGTTCTTACAGTTGGTTTGCCATCAGGGGAATCGGGATTGTATTGAAAATAGGACTGCCCGTCAAACTTGGGTCCCCACGCTCTTCCGGCAGCTACGGTCGTAGCGGTGTTAGGACCATCCTCACTGTCCAGATAAGAAAAATACTTACTGGAACGCCCCTCGCCGTATTCAAACTGATAATCAGGATAACGATTGATCTGATCGAAACTGAAATTAGAATTGAACGTCACACCGATTCCTTTGTCTTTGCGCACACCGGATTTTGTCGTGATGATAATTGCGCCGCCAGCTGCCCGGCTACCATAAAGCGCAGTTGCTCCCGGCCCTTTCAAAACCGTAACTTTCTCTATATCATCGGGATTAATATCCGACAAGCTTGATCCATAATCTACCGGACTATCAGCTGAAAGATGGGAATTAAATCCTGTGCCTGTGATTCTGCTGCTCACCGGCACGCCGTCCACAACGATCAACGCCTGGTTGTTGTCGAGATTAAGCGAAGACTCTCCCCGCAGCGTAATCCGTGCCGACCCCATCGGTCCTGCACCAGCTCCCTGAATGTTCAGCCCCGCTACTTTTCCCGAAAGCGTATTAACCCAGTTATTGGATTTGGCGTCCTTCACTGCATTTTCATTAATCGTCTGCGCGGCGAAACCAAGCGATTTTTCTTCCCTTTTAATACCAAGAGCGGTCACTATCACTTCGTTCAGGATCTTGGTATCTTCAACCAATACCACATTTATCACACTTTGATTTCCAATATTTTTCTCCTGGGAAATAAAGCCGATGGCAGAGAATATTAACGTCGATCCGGACGAAGAACTTGTCAATACATACTCGCCTTGTCCGTTAGTTGAGGTTCCCGAACTGGTTCCTTTTAACAAAATATTTACTCCGGGAAGTGGATCGCCGCTGGGAGCGGTTACCTTACCGGAGAGGTTTAAAAGTTGGGCTGTTGACGTAAAGGGCGCAAAGAGGCCCCACAGCAAGGCAAATAATGCCGGCAGTAATTGTTTTTTCATAAAATGGTCAGGGGATATTCGCATCAACTACTACTGTTGACCCGCAGTTTCTAATAATGCATCAAAGGTAACGCGTCAGTCAAAAGACAACATTACCAGGACATTAACGAATCATTATGTTAGATGAAGTTGAGAAAAAGGTCAACGAGCCCGTTGCTATGGGATAACATAACCTCGAATGCACTTAATGAGTCGAACCTGATGCATTAATTGTTCTGCGGCACGATTTTAGAATGGATGATTTTTGCGTTTCATTCGCGTTGCGTAAGTTCTACGCCCGTTCATTTCAGAATTTACAACATGTTAAATCGGCCTTAAACGTATTTCTGTGCGACCTGTTTATTACCTTCGCAATTGAACAACATGTCCGGGAGATTCTGGCAGGCAGTACTAAACCGAAATTATACAATATTTTTACAAGTAAAATAAAATATGGCGTCAGGATTTTTTGCGATTTTAGATGATATTGCCTTTTTGATGGATGACGTTGCCATGGCGACGAAAGTAGCAACGCGCAAGACCGCGGCAATCCTGGGAGATGATCTCGCAGTGAATGCAGAGAAAGCAACAGGTTTTTTATCGGAGCGGGAGTTGCCGGTATTATGGGCGATCACGAAAGGTTCTTTTGTTAATAAAATTATCATTGTTCCGCTAGCCTTACTACTGAATGCCTTCCTGCCGTCAGCGATCACGTTTGTTCTGGTTTTAGGCGGTCTATATCTTGCTTACGAGGGCGTTGAAAAGATAGTGGAATATTTTTTCCCCCACGAAAAACACGTAGATGTGATCGCCGAGGAAAAGCCAAAAGCGGGCGATGAGGCTGGCGAGTATGAGAAAGGAAAGGTAAAAACTGCCATAACAACCGACTTTATTTTGTCAATTGAAATCGTAATCATAGCCCTGGGCAGTGTTGCCGGACAGGACCTGGGTATCCAGATATTGACAGTTTCTGCTGTGGCTTTACTGGCGACAGTTGGCGTTTACGGCATTGTTGCGCTGATCGTAAGAATGGACGATGCAGGTTACAAATTGATCAAGAAATCAGATAACAAAGGTTTCTTCTCCTGGCTGGGAAACGCTCTTGTTAAAGCTTTGCCGGTGATGATCCGGATTTTAGGCGCAGTAGGTACCGTTGCTTTGATTTTGGTTTCAGGTGGGATTTTTGTTCATAACATACCTTATTTCCATCACATTTTCCCGGACCTTAACGCTACCGTAAAGGAAATCGCAGTGGGTCTGGTAATTGGCCTGATCGCCGTTGGGGTTGTCACGCTCTTCAAGAAAGTATTTTTGAAGAAAAAGCATTGATAAATAAAAAAATCAGGTGATTCTGCATCCATCGATTCTGAATCGCCTGATTATTAAAAGATTTTGCCAGATTTGCCGGTTATGGCTTTTGCAGACCTACTCACTTTCCGTAAAAACAACGAATCTGCAAGCAATTTCACTTCCCCCGGTTGCTTTGACGACGAAAGTTCCATCACGTTTTTTTACAAGTGTCTTAAAAAATTCTTCTGTTACAAAAACCGGATTAAATACAGCGATCGCTGCTTCGAGGTATTCGGATAATGCTAATTCCTTGACATCGCCTTTGTCAATATGCCCACTATCCAAAACACAGCATTGAAAATCGTTGATACCTGCTTCCAGAACAGCAAACAAGCCAGCTGAACCAGCCCCCACAATACAAATATCAGTATTAATAGTTACCATAATGATTATTCAGCACTTAAATCCGGATTCTTCTCTCTGTATGCAGCAATTGAATCAGCGTTTTGTACTCTATTCTGAGAAAACATTATTTTTTCAAATGCATTGGTAAGGCTTCGGACTTTAACAATTTTCCGTATTGCATCAAACGGTATAAAAATAGAAAATTGTCCCTGAAAATTATCCGCATCCATCATCATCCTGCACCCCAGACCATTTTGTAACAAGCTTACATCTCTAATCGAGTTCTTATTGATGTACACCGGTTCATAGTCATACATTTGCTCATCGTAGAAGAAATAACGTGCGTAAAAAATGTAATGGATTGAATTATTTTCCAGGTCAGCGAGAACCTGATAGATAATTGTCAACAGGTATAAATCCATAACAGCTTTATTTTAGGTGAGCAGGTGTTTTTGTTTCCAGCAGATATTTTAGAATATTCAGGCAGCCGATTCTTTCTTAAATGACTGCCTGAATGCACTACCAAACTTACTCCAACTTATAAATCAATCATCCATCGAAAATTTCTACCAATACACTATTCCTTCGAGTCGTGCCAGTTCAAGACTGGCCAGACACAACTGATATTCATATTGAAGACGGGTCAGTTCAGCCCTCTGCACATTTGTGCTTGCGCTGGTAAGTTCCAGATTCGTACCTGTCCCGTTCTTAAAACGGCTTTGAGCGAATTTTTGAGCCTCTTTCGCTTCTTCTATCTGCTGTCTTGCATTAACAAGGCTCGAACGATTACTTGCGATATCAGTCAGAGCCTGCATAATGTCTTTATTAAAAGCGTTGTCCAGACTCTGTTCTGCCAATTTTGACTGGAGAAGTTGCCCTTGCGACATACTAATCTGTTTTTTAATCCTACCGCCCTGATAAATAGGTATATTGAGCGTGACGCCCGCCTGATAAGTATAGCGAAACTTATTTATGTCAGGCACGTATCCGTTGGCAAATCCGGTACCCGCATTCAATACTAATGTAGGTTTCCCCTGTATCTGGCTCATTTTCAATTCAGTTTCTGCCATTGAGATACGATCCTTCAAAAGCAGATATTGTGCGTTGCCCTTTCTGGCACTTTCCAGAATGCCGGACGCTTCACTACTTTCAGAAAATATCGGAAAGTTCAGATCCAAATCCTCTTTACTCATTTCAGCACCTGTGGCATATTGCATCAGATTATATTGCTTGCTAAGACTATTTTCAAGATCAATTTTTCGGTTATTCTCCTGGTCAATGCCCGACTGAATTGACAGCACATCATATTTTAGTGCGTCTCCGTTTTTCAACTTAACTTCCATGTCATTTTTATTTAGCTGTAAAAAACGAATAACACTGTCTTGAATCGCTATCGCTTTTTTCAAATAAGCGATCTGATAATAGATACCGGCAACCTGAAAGGCCATCTGGTTTTTGTTATGCTGCGCATTATCCTTCGCATAACGAAGACCTGCTTTTGCCCGCTCCACTCCGTTTTTAACCTGCCCAAAATCCCATAGCGTGTAACTTCCGTTGACCATGGCTTTGTAATTATTGTTGGGCATGATGCTAATCTTGGTCATCTGATCGGCGATCGGAAGTGTTAATTCTGAAACCGGGTGAAGGTAATTGTAAGAACCAGATCCGACAACAGAAGGGTTTCCTGCAGCTTTGGCCAGATCGACGCGCTGATTTTCTATAACAATAGCCTGGTCAAGTTCTTTGAAAACAGGAAAATAACTGAATGACTGCGTAATGAGTGTTTTGAGTTTATCCGGTACCTGTTGAGTAAAGCCCTGTGTGGTACTCAGACCGATACAAAGAATGATTATGAAACGTTTCATGAAAAAAAATGAGTTTAAATTAATGGGCAGCGGCAGCAACTTTTGCTCTTGTTTCGGCATCCATATCCTGATTGCTTAGCATAAGCATAAAGGGAATCGTACAGATAAAAAACACAGAGATCAAAAGAAAACCATCCAGATAAGCTTGCATCTGTGCTTGATTAGTAACTATAAAATCAAGATTACTCACGGCAGCCTGTTTGGCTGACACCGGGTTGACGCCTTCGGCAATCATGCCCCGTGTAATACTTTCCAAACGGCTGGTCAATAACGGGTTATTCCCCTGCAAATTGGAGATCAGGTCACTTCTGTGTGTTGCAAAACGGTTCGTTGCATAAGTGTTCATAATCGCAATCCCGAAGGCACCACCCAGGGAGCGGAACATATTATTGAGCGAAATCCCGTAAGGCATATCCTTCGGCTCCAACCCAACAACTGCCTGACTGAGAAGCGGAACTGTCAAACATCCTGTCCCCAGCCCTCTGCAAACCTGGGTAAAAGTAAACCACCACTTTCCAGCCTCGGCCGTTGCCAGGGAAGATGTGTAACCATGCAGAATAAAAAGGATAAATCCTGCGAAAACAAAGTAGCTGGGCTTAATACCCTTACCCAGCCCGGCACCTATGAAAGGCATTGCAAAAATAGTGATCAATGCCCCTGGGATCATGGAAATTCCAGCCTCCGTGGGGGTGTAACCCATGACGCGCTGCACCATAACCGGAAAAAGATATACAGAACTAAAAAGCCCAAACCCGCACACAAAGGTCAATATGTTACTTCCGATCAGGTTTACACTTTTCATTACCCGTAAATTAATAGCCGGATTTTTTGTGCGTAATTCCCACCAGATAAACACACCAATACCGATGACAGCGGCTGCGGTGAGGTACCGGATGGTCTCATCCTGGAACCAGTCTTCCGATTGTCCTTTTTCGAGCACGTACTGCAAAGCACCAACGCCAACAGTCAGTGATAATATTCCCGTGTAATCAACCGGTATTGCCTTTCTGTCAATGTTGTACTCCTCCGGGTGTTTTTCAACAAACTTCCAGGTTAACAGTGCTGCGATGATCCCAATGGGGATGTTGATATCAAAAATGAGTGCCCAGTGATAATTATCAACAATGTAGCCACCAAGAACCGGACCGATTGTTGGCCCAAGGACAATTCCCATCCCAAAAATCCCACCTGCAATACCCTTCTCTTCCGGCTTAAATTGTTCGAAAAGAATCCCTTGCGAAACGGATAACAATGCTCCTCCTCCTAGACCCTGAACGAAGCGCCACAATACCAGCATCCAAAGCGACGAAGACGTTCCGCACAGATAAGAGGCAATTGTAAAAATGATGATCGAAGCGAGATAGTAATTCTTTCTGCCAAAATAGGTACTTAAAAAACCTGTCAGGGGAATAATAATCACATTCGCAATCGCGTAAGCGGTTACGACCCATGAGGCATCTTCCAGGGTGGCACCCAGCGTTCCACTTATATTATTTAAAGCAACGTTAATGATTGAGGTGTCAATCAGCTCCATGATGGCCGCTGAAATTGTGGTAACCACAATGATGATCTTGACAAATTTATTGTTTTGACTGGCCATAATTAGCGACTGCGCCGTGCAGTTATTTAACTTTTACATCCACCTCCACGCTCAATCCTGCTTTAAGCAGACCAGAAAGTGATTCTACGTGATCAATTTCTATGGTAACCGGCACGCGCTGCGTAACTTTCACAAAATTTCCCGTAGAATTGTCAGGTGGTAAAAGAGAAAATTTGGCCCCTGTGGCATCACTGAAACCTGTAATTTTACCGGAAACTTCCTGATCCGGATATCCATCTACTTCAATCTTAACCGGCTGCCCCACTTTCATATGTTCAAGCTGGGTTTCCTTGAAATTGGCCACGATCCAGTATTTATCGCTGCTGACGAGATTAAAAAGTTGTTGTCCTCCCTGAACAAACTGACCTGGTTTTAAATTTGTTTTTCCCAGTTTCCCTGTCGATGGCGCGATAATGCGGGTGTAAGTCAGATCCAGTTTTGCTCTGTCCAGAGCCGTTTTTCGAGCGGCAATATTAGCTTCCGCACGCTGTATCTGTGCACGAGCGGTTCCCGTCTGAACACCAGCCTGCTGAACCCGGGTTTTGCTTGAAGCGAGCAACGATGCAGCTGTTTTATATGCTGACTGACTATTTTCAAGTTGCCTTAATGTAATCGAACCATCCTTATAAAGTGCCTCGTCGCGGGCTACGTCCCTTTTGGCTTTCTCTAATCCTACTTCTTCGATACTTACACCTGCGGCTGCTACCGTCCGGTTAGAACCTATCGTTGGCAACTGAGCTTCGGCAGCAGCCAAATCTGCCTCCGCAGCAAGCAGATCTGCATTCGCCTGTTCTACGGCCAAAACAAAGTCGCTGTCATCAATGACTGCAAGCGTATCTCCCTTTGTGACTTTTTGATAATCAAGCAGCGAAAATTCTCTAACGTATCCGGATATACGACTAATTACAGGAACCGAATTTGTCTCAATCTGGGCGTTGTCAGTACTTTCATAGTGCATCGAGTGATCCACCGTGTGGTATGTGTAATATAAAGCACCAATCACTACCGCTGAAATGATCAGCGCTTTCGAAGCTTTTCCGGCAAGGCTCTGAGTTTTTTCTTCTGTTTCCATTTTTTATATTTAGTAAACTTGGTTTACAAAAATAGTATACCAAGTTTACCTTTCCAAATGTTTAGTAAAATAAGTTTACTAAATCAGTAAAATAAATATTTACAAACAATAAGATTCAGTTTCAAGGTTTAATGACCTACATTAAACTCTTCATGGTATCGGGTGATGGTCAAAAGAACGTCAATCGCATTCTCATAATTTTGATGGCCGGTGACCTTACGATACTCCTCCACGAGATGATCTGCCGAGTCCTTCACTTTCTTAGTGAGCTTTTTACCCTCCTGAGTAAGGAAAATCTTTTCTGAACGGGCATCCAGAGGATCTTTTTCGCCATAAATCAATTCCAGCGCATGAAGCTCCTTAATTATTTTGCTGGCCGCCATTTTTGTAATTTTCAGCTCGCGCGCCACTTCATTATTAGAAATCCCCTCGTTTCCAATACACATAAAAACAGGAATATAGGCCATTTTAAAGCCAGGCAAGTACTTTGAAATGGTGTTTTCACCCCACTCGTCAGTCAGTCTTTTCAGAACATAAATGACTTTAAAGAATAACCTGGTATTGATATGATTTTCCATGCGTTTGTCCCAAATTAAAATTATAAAACGCACAAATAGTAAATTTAGTTTACCATTTGTGCGATTGTAAAAGTAACGATATGTTTATGGAAGTCAAGCAAAAATTAAATGATCTGGTTCCCAGTCAAACCTATCTTATCAATTTTTCGAATTAGATCGGACGGGCAAATTACTAATCAGATCTGACGACATTAACTTTATTGATCTGAATGTTCCCTGAATTAACAGCAGTCAAAAGCCAGTTCTGCTGATCAATCCCTTTAAACAGGACACTTTTCCGTGCATCGCCCCTGATCAATAATCCGCTTTCCGAGCGCGGTGCCGGCGCAAAATCCCCCTTCCCATTTCCCAAAAGAAGAAGTCCTGTGGATGCATCCTGTCGGCCCATATTCACTTCATTGGGATAAAAATTGCCCGTCAGAATCACGTCCAGGTGACTGTCAGCGTTAACGTCAAAAGTTGTTATCCCAAAGATTGGCGACTTCTGCGCCTCAATGGGAAGCGCATGAAACTTGAAATGACCCTTTCCAAGATTTTCGATATAGGCACTTTGCAGATAGGTAACTTCGGCACTGTATGCATCTTTAAGTTCGTCACGGCTTAAAAGCTCGTCGAATGTTACGCTGGCATAATCTGCATAATGTGGAAATTTTTTACGGAACTGGATCACCTGCTGGTTCAATGCATCGCGGGGAACGCTGGGATAACGCTTACCCTGAATAAAATAACCCATCAGCGGATCAAATGTACCATCCCCATTGAAATCTTTTGCGACGATTTTAATCGGTTCTTTTTCCGAAGCGCGGTAAAAAGTATTGAGCCCTTCATTACCCGCTATGAAATCAATATCTCCATCGTTGTCAAAATCGCCGGAAGCCAAACTGTTCCACCAACCAGTAAACTGTGCCAGACCGTTATCAGACTTTTGCGTATGCAGCGATTTTCCTCTTTTGTTTGCAAAAATTCTGACTGGCATCCATTCCCCTGCCAGAACAAGGTCATCATATCCATCCTGGTTGGTATCGGCCCAAAGTGCGCTGCAAACCATACCGGCATTTACCAACTCCGGACAATATTCAGAAGTGACATTCGTGAATTTTGGCCGGCCGTTTTTGGAATCGTTTCTCAGAAGATAACTGCTTGCGGGCAACGGATATTTTCCCGGGATACTGCGGCCACCAATAAACAGATCCGGATCTCCATCCTTATCAAAATCATTAACAGCAATACACGAACTGCTTAGAGCTAGAACAGGAAAAGCCGTTGCCGGGGCTGGCGAGAAACGGCCGGAGCCGTCATTGAGATAAAACTGAATCTTGTAAAAATCTTTTTCCCCGGCAGGCATTTTATTACCTCCGTTCGTGACGATTAAGTCAAGGTCACCATCACTGTCAGCGTCCAGAAAAGCGGCTGCGGTGTTTTCGTGCAAAGAATCTTTGGAAATAATGCGTTTTTCAAAAAGTCCATCGTTTTTTTGGATAAAAATTGTCGGCATGCCACCGCGATAACTGCCTCCGACAAAAATATCTTCCAAACCGTCGCCATTCACATCGCCTGTGGTCATCGCAAAGCCATTTTTCGACAGCATTTTATGCATCGTCGCAGTTTGTTTGAAATCCACAAAATTACTTTCCGTATGTCGAAAGTCAAGATTCTGCTGTTGTGTGATGTCTGTGAAATAAGTCTGTGCCGGTTGATTTATAATCAGGTTATCAGCATTAACCGCATCTTTTTGATTCAAAACAAGGCGGACATTTGCAGGAGAATTTTTTATTTTTTGTGACTTACCTCCCGGCCAGACCACAAGAAGGCTATCAATCCGATTTTTATTTCCAAGGCCAAAATGTAAGGTTGGCTCCACGGATGACTGGAAACCTCTGACCACGCTCAGTTCGGCATACTGGACATCTTTACCTGTCCAGATCGTTACCTTTGTTCCGATTCCAGAAAGATTTCCCTTTACACCTTTCAGTGCAATATTTAATGCATTTGATTTCTTGCTTTCGATACTGTTGTTCTGATAGATATAGGCTGGGGAATCAATATTATTTACAACCAGATCCAGATCTCCGTCACCATCCAGGTCTGCATAGGCGGCACCGTTGGAGTATGAAAGCTGGTCGAGCCCCCAGTCTTTTGAAACATTTGAAAATGTAAGATTCCCCTGGTTTTTATAAGCGTAATTGGCTATCTGAACTTCTGGTACCTTTTTAATCAGCTCCATCGCATTATGCTGATTGAAATTATTGGTACCAAAACTGGAAAAATCTTCTTTGAACTGGATGAAATCTCGGTCAGTTACATCCCGGCGGTATCCATTGGTGATAAAAATATCTTTTTGACCATCATTATCAAAATCCGCGATCAGTGGCGCCCAGCTCCAGTCGGTCTTTGCAATGCCCGCCAGCAAACCTACTTCAGAAAACACCGGCAATCCTTGCTGGCTTTCATCATTTGCTGTACCCATATTTAGCTGAAGCATATTCCGCATATATTGCAGCTGATAACCATATTGATCAGAAATACTCATTTCTTTTCGGTCGTAGTCCTGCCCGGCAAGCATTTTTTTCTGACGAAAATTATCCTCAGGAAGCATATCCAGTTGGAAAATATCGGGATAAGTATCGTTGTTGATATCAGCCACATCCAGGCCCATACCAAACAAACTCGTGTGTGCAATGGATTTTCGGATTACGTTATTAAAACCAACAATTCCCGTACTTTTTACACCATCATTCAGGTATAGAATATCGCTGCTGATAAAATCATTGGAACAATAAATGTCTGGAAAACCGTCTTTATTCAGGTCGCTGACCGCCAGTCCCAGTCCCAGCCCTTCGAATCGAACGCCTGCCTCTTTTGAAATATTTGTAAATACCGGAATTCCATTCGCCCCGGTTCCATCGTTACGGAAAAATTTACCGGTACTTGGATATGAACCATCGTCATAAGTCTTGCGTAAATAATTTGGGTTTTGAAGGTCAGGAGCGGAATTCATCATAAACACGTCGAGATCGCCGTCCAGATCCGCATCAAAAAACGCAGTTTGTACAGTAAACGCTGGATCATTCAAACCATACGTTTTTCCCATTTCCTTAAATTTAGGCATGTTATTCTGGTCCATACCCTGGTTCACGAAAAGCAGATTTTCTATGGCCGCAGGATCTGCCGAAGCCATTTTTACATGTTTGGCAACACTTACATAAATATCCAGCAAACCATCCTGATTGATATCGACCATCGAAATACCTGTACACCAACGGTTGGTTTTGACACCAGCGGCTTCGGTAATATCTTCAAATGCCCATTTTTTTGAAAGGGTGTCAATCCGGCTTAAATACAAACGACAACTCACCTGATTTCCACCAAAGAAAATATCCGGTTTGCCATCATTATTTACGTCACCGATACCGACACCTCCGCCGTTGTAGAAATTTGTAAACGTAAAAGGGTTGATTGAGTCATTCGGGATTAACGTATTAGAGAAACTGATACCCGTTTCATCTTCACCATGGGAAATAAAAAGGGTGTCCTGCTTTTTTTTACAGGAAAAACAAAGAAAAAGGAAAGACAAAAAGAAGAACGGATACGCGGCTCTTTTCATAAGAAAAAAAAGTATCTTCTATTTAAAAATATCAGCAGCACTAAAAAAGCACTGCTGATATCTTTGTGTTAAATTTAATTGTAACCAGGATTTTGATCTGCTGGCTCAATCCTGGCATTATTATCTACCTCCTGCTGTGGAATTGGAAGCAATTCGATTTTATTAGCCTGGAAATATGTCAACGGTTCCACTTTCAATTTACTGAATTTTCTCCATCTGAGTATATCCCGGTTACGGATTTGTTCTCCGCTTTGCTCAACCCGCCTTTCATGGACGATAGCATCGAATACCTGGTCTTTGGTGGAGACAGGAAATCTGGCTGTCGGATAGGCAGGCATGCTAACACTTTTACGTGCACGAATCATGTTAAGATAGTTTACTGCTGCGGAAATATTCCCAGCTTCATTTTCTACCTCTGCAAGTGAAAGAATGGTTTCGGCAAAACGCATAATTCGCTGATTGATCCCGCCTGTAAGGAAGGACTCATTCATTTTATACATGAGCGAATATTTTTGCCAGCTCACTTTCAGCGTCACACCGTCAACCACAGAAGCGTTACCATTCTGCTGTCCATCGGTCAGCGTGTTGGCTCCGTTATTGTATTTCTCTCCTGTAAAATAAAACGAGTCTTCGTAACGTGGATCAGTCTTCGCATCGCCTTTTGTTGTCTTTTCAAATTCTGACAATAAACTATTTGATGGGATCAAGTTTCGCCATCCAATCGCAGAGTATTCTTGCGTGCGAACGGTTTCAGTACCTGCTGTCGCTCCGTTGCCATCTCCATCCCAGTTATAAACACCACCTGACGGGAAGAAATTAACTTCAAATATGGACTCTTTATTAAATTCTGTTTCTTCCAGAAAGTTATCGTTATAGTTGTCCACCAATGAATAAACACCAGAGTTGTACACTTTCAAAAGTTCAGTTTTTGCGTTGGCATAATCTCCCAGCTGCAAATAAACCCTTGCAAGCAACATTTGCGCAGCACCCTTGCTCGCACGGCCCTGATTCGCGGCATCATAAGTAGCGGGCAGGTCAGCCTGAATTGCCTGCAATTCCGAAGTCAGAAAAGCATAGACTTCTTCGGCGGGTGATCTCGGCAGACTACCATCGACAGTCATCACATAATTTTTATAAAGGGGAACATTGCCCCACATACTCACCAGCTCATAATAGGCGTAAGCTCTTAAAAAACGCGCCTCGCCGAGTAACCTGTTTTTGTCCGCATCGGCAAGATCTGTCACCTTACCAGAATTATCGATCACCGCATTGGCGCGATGGATCAGCCGGTAGTAGGCCAGCCACACGGTGCCTAAAACAGAATTTCCTGTGTCATGCGTTCCCAGTAACAACTGATTGCGCGGTGTTTCAAGTTGTCCGCCGCCTGCCGCCACATCATCACTGCGCAGATCGTGCAGGAAGAACCATTCTCTGGCCACAAGATTGTTGGATTTCAGCATGGAGTACACGCTGGTAACTGCACTGGTCAGCTCAGTTCCATTTTTATAATAACCCTCGACAGTCACGCCGTTGGGATTTGTCTTGTCAAGAATATCGTCATTACAGGCGAATACGATCCCAAACAGACAGATGTAAATAATGATCAGTTTCTTTTTCATTTCAGTTCCTTTAATAAAGTGTCAATGTCAAAATCCTACACTCAAACCTACCTGAAGTGTTCTTGGCTGCGGGTACATTCCGTAATCGATCCCGTTGATCAGCTGCGTTGCCGAATCAGTAGACGATCCGTTCACCCCGATTTCCGGATCAAGTCCTGAATATTTGGTCAGCGTCAGCAGGTTGGTCGCTGAAACATAAATCCTGGCCTTCGTGATTGTCGCTCTTGTCAAAGTCGACAACATCTTTGACGGTAACGTATAACCGAAGCTAATATTTTTAACCCGCATATAAGATCCGTTTTCGATGAAGCGATCGCTCGTACGGCTGTTGTTATTTGGGTCACCACTGATAGCTCTAGGCACATCCGTATCTGTATTGGTTGGTGTCCAGGCATTAAGTACATCCGTACCGGCATTAAAAAGACGAAGCATCCCCTGCTCGATCACCTTCGTTCCGTTGTAAATTTTATTGCCCTGCACGCCTTGAAGATACAACGTGAAATCAAAGTTTTTATAGTTTCCGCCAAAATTTGCCCCATAACTGAACTTTGGAATAAAACTACCCAGGTATGTCCTGTCCGATGGTGTAATTCGTCCATCACCGTCTAAATCCTTGAAGCGGATATCGCCCGGTGCTGCCGCGTCCTGGTACTTGGTTTGTTCGTCTCCCAAGGCATTGGCTGCATCGATTTCTGCCTGGTTCTGAAAGATACCATCCACCTGCCATCCGAAGAAGGACTGTATCGGGTGGCCGGCTTCTGTCTTGGTGATATCAGATCCACCAAAATCTGCATTGGCTCCCGAGAATAGCGTAGCACTTTCCGTAGCAAGGCTCAATACTTTATTCCGGGTAATATCCAGATTGGCAGAGGCATTCCATTTGAAATCGCCGTCATTTTTACTGTAACCCAGTTGGAATTCGTAACCCCAGTTTTTCATACTTCCAATGTTTGACAATGGAGAAGTCGAGTAACCCACAGAATTTGGAATCGGCACCTGAAGCAACAATCCGTCTGTATTTCTCTGGTAGGTCTCAGCAGTAAATGTTACGCTGTTGTTAAACAAAGCCAGGTCAACTCCAAGATTGGTCATGGTGGTACTTTCCCATTTCAATTCTGTGTTGGCGAGGGAGCTGAAATACGAACCCAAAACTTTATTTCCACCAAAAACATAATTGCTGTTATCAGCGGCCACGAGTGCCTGCCAGGCGTAACTTCCAATTCCGTTAAATCCGGTTTGTCCATAACTTGCACGGATTTTAAGCTCTGAGATCTGAGGAACCGATTTTAAGAATTCCTCTTCGCTGATGCGCCATCCGAGTGATAGTGACGGGAAGGTACCCCATTTATTTCCTGGTGCAAAACGGGAAGAGCCGTCCCTCCGAATTGAGCCACTTAGCAAATATTTTCCTGCATATTCATAATTCAGACGTCCGACATAAGAAAGCAATGAGCTTTCGTCAAATGTGCTGGTCGCGTTCGGATTGGAAGCCCCCTGCAACTCGTCGATATCATTATTTGGCCGGTAACCCGATCCATTCAACGTGCTGGTCCGGAAATTTTGCTTGTCAACAATCGCTGTTACATTCAGCATGTGTTTGCCAAAAGTTTTCTCAAAAGTCAGCTGATTGGTAATGACAGGTGAGAAATAACTGGTGCGGTTGTCTTGTATTTCGTACTGGATCCGCGACTTAAACCCATCATTATAAATTGGAAACTGATTGGTTGTGTTCGCTGAAACAATATCGGCACCAAAACTGAAACGATATTTCAAAAAGCTGGCAAGTTTCACTTCGGCAAAAATGGAACCCAGTAATTTCAACCGCTGGTTCCGCGTGACATCCATCAGTGCAATTCGCACCGGGTTGTCCGGGTCACTACCATCCGCGGCTGTTGGCGAGCTGTATCCGCCAGGTTTCGTCGGGTCAGTAACCGGCCAGTAAGGCAGGTTCCGGATCATTTGCATCACAGCGGTACGTCCTCCTCCAAAACCCTGCTCACCGCGGGACTTGTCATAGGAAACGGTCAAAGTCTGTCCAATGTTCAGGAATTTGGTTACCTGATGATCAGAATTTAAACGAACATTTGCACGCTTGTAATTGGTACCGATCAAAATTCCTTCCTGGTCGAAATAGCCAGCAGAAGTAAAGAACCGGGAAACGTTATTCCCTCCAGATACCGATATCTGGTGCTGCTGAATCGGCGCATTGCGGAACATAACATCCTGCCAGTTGGTATTTGTCTGGGCAAAAGTCTGCGTGGCACCGGGATAGATCGGCTGATTCAGATCAGAAAGCCGGCCCGGCATCGCAATGCCTGCGTTCCCAAGAAGCGCAGTTGCATATTGAATATACTGATCGGTATTAAGCACATCAAGTTTTTTCCAGGCTGATTGCGTTCCTACATAGGTATCCAGATTTACATGAAGCTTTCCATCTTTCGAGCCTTTTTTAGTCGAAATAATGATCACACCATTAGAAGCGCGTGAACCGTAGATTGCCGCCGAGCTGGCGTCTTTTAATACTTCCAGCGACTCAATATCTTTTGGGTCAAGATTATTCAGATCCCCTGCCGGAATTCCGTCGATCACGTAAAGTGGTCCCGAGGCATAATTAATTGAACCGATCCCCCTTATACGTACAACGGGTGTCTGCCCCGGACTACCATTATTAACAACCCTGACGCCGGGCACCCTGCCCTGCAAAGCCTGCTCCGCGCTGATAACCGGCAGCGCAGTAAGCTCTTTTGGAGAAACTGATGAAACGGCACCGGTCAGAGAAGATTTTTTCTGGCTACCATATCCGATCACGACCATTTCCTCCAAAGCCTGACTTTCGGCAACTAACTGAATCTCAATACGTGTTTTTGTACCAACAGTTACCTCCTGCCTGGTATAACCAATAAAGCTGAAAACCAGGATACTGCTTCCAGAAGGCACACTCATTGTAAACTCTCCTTTGGTATCAGTAACCGTTCCCTGGCTGGTTCCTTTCAGCGTAACATTGACGCCTGGTAATGCCTCGCCATTATCTGCCGTTACTTTTCCTGCAACCTGCTGATCTGCAATACTCCCGGCCCATGCGATCTGGAAAGACAGCATCAATAAAAGCACAGGACCACTAAACCAATTTTCCTTCAACCAGGAACAGACTTGTAATCGATTCTTCATACACATTGATTTTACATGTTAAAATGACAATTGTTAAAAAGCATAAAAATCCCCTTAAAAAAGAGACCGAAACGAAAGACAGACAATTGAAAAGTCAGATTATATCCAATTTTTAAAAGGATCAATCCTATAATACAAATGTATAATAATTTTATTATTTGTCACCGATACACTTAAATAAATATCAGTTTTAGATGATTTATTTTTCTTAATTTAATTTTGGTTACACTTTTACAAGAAAAATGGAGATAGTTCAATGGAATAATTCAACGGACAGTGACTTGATCAAGAAAGTAAAAAGTGAAAAATTTTGACTTTTTGATAATCTGTCCGATATTCAGATTTCATATACAGGCAGCAAAAATGCTTTTGATTGTACCGGTGAGAATAGTCTCCCATCAGACATAAGAAATTCCAAGGTAAAGCTCTGCATTATAAGACGAATCCAAAAACGATAATTTGGACGAATACCAGGTGCTGATAGTCGAAATCAAAAATGCCAGACCAGGTAGTACCTGAGACTAACTGATCGTGAGCACGGAAAATTAATTGAAATAAAAATTTGCCGCGCTCACCTCAGAAAGGAACGGCTAATCTTAATGAAATACGATCGTAAAAATGTACATCATCAGATTTACGAGAAGTACAATTGCATATAAACTATTCGTCTGACCTTTGTTTAGTGAAAGCATCACTGTAAAAACAGAAAGGACCAGGAGCACCATCGATTTCATGTCCAGGCCAAGAACCAGAGGCAAATCCATAATTGTGCAAACGATAACAACCGTGGGTATGCTCAATCCAATGCTTGCCAATGCCGAACCCAGGGCAAGATTAATACTGGTCTGATATTGATTACGCCTCGCAGCCCTGATGGCCGCTATTCCTTCCGGTAGCAAAATAACTGCTGCAATAGCGACACCCACCAATGCCGTTGGTAAACCTGCTGCAACAACTTCTCCTTCAATGACTGGCGAAAGCTTTTTGGCGAGTAGAATTACCACACCAAGACAAACCAGTAAAAGGACCAGGCTGATGATGGCTTCCACCTTCGTGACTGCTTTCTCTTCTCCCGTTGCGCCGGTCAGAAAATATTTCCGGTGTCTGATCGTCTGCGTAAACAAAAATGAGCCGTAGATGACAAGACAGCAAATCCCGATTGCAATAAGCTGCGGAGCACTGTAAGAAGGGCCGGCAATGCTGGTAGTAAAATTGGGCAGTATAAGAGTCAGCACCAGAATCGAAACCAAGCTTACCAAAGCAATGGTAACGCTTTTTGTCTCGAAAGTTTGTTCTTTATATTTCAGTGCTCCTACGAGCATGCTGATTCCGAGTATACCGTTGAGAATGATCATCACGGCTGCAAATAAGGTGTCCCTCGCGTAGGTATCAGCACCTGCGCCACCGGTCAACATTAAAGATACAATAATGGAAGCCTCTAAAAGCGTTACAGCAACTGCCAATATGATCGTTCCATAAGGTTCGCCAACCCTGTGAGCCACGACTTCTGCATGATGCACCGCCGAGAGTACACCGACGATTAAAGCAAAGATCGCCAATAAGTTGATCACCAGACTTGGATCACCTGGTAATAAAAAGTAAAAAATCCACGCGATAAGAGGTGCTATATAGGTCCATTGAAAGATTTTTTTCATAATTGAGGAAGCTCGATAGTTTATTTATAAAATGATAAAGAATTAGTCTTTCCTACCTTAGTAACAAACTTTGAGCATAATCATCCCCTTGGTAAGGGTCAAAAAACAGAAATACTTTTTAATCAAATGAGTTTCCCGACTGAGATATGTAATAAGAATGCTATAAAATTAGATTGAACCAGACTCTATTTTATTCAAAAACCAATCGGCCCATAAAGATCCTGCCCACTAACCCATTCGTTCAATGCAAGGGCATACTGTGAAATTTAAGCTTCAACGTTATCCAATTTTATTCACAGATTGCATGTGTTTTCAGCTCCTGCGATTACGCCATTGACACCCTGCAGATGTGAACGGATACGCACCAGAATAGAATTATCTGAGAATATCTTATTACTTCTATCAACGCTAAGAACAACCCGGATTATGTTGTTACCTAATTATTTTTAACCCATAAAACTCGTTTACAGCATTTTACACAGATATTGCGAACATATCGTTTGAAGCTTTGAAGTGGGTCAAATCACTGCCTGTCCTGAAAAAAAGTGATGCATTCTGTGGACTGGCCTCACCGCAATTTTTTCTCCCCATCGTTATGTGGCACGATATTCTTTACCACATTTACTATTCAACAAACAATTAATAAATTTTATGTCGACTTCATCAAATACATCAGGAGTAATCAGTGATCTTATTGAAATCAATAACGATCGTACAGCAGGTTTTGAAAAAGTAATTGAGGATATTAATGATGAGAATTTTGATTTGAAAGCACTTTTTGAGGAATATGCTCAACAAAGCCGTCAAAATTCTCAGCAGCTGGCGGCAGTTGCGGGGTCTGCTGCGCATCTGGAAACAGAAAATAGCGTTAGTGGTGCTTTACACCGCGTATGGATCGATGTTAAATCGTTGTTCGGCGGAAGTGACAGAGCTAGCATTCTGTCGGAAGCGGAACGTGGCGAAGATGCAATCAAAAAAGCTTATCAGGATGCATTAAGCAGTTCAGAATTAACTCCTGATGCGCTTGATATCGTTAGAACGCAATCACTGCACATCAATGCGGCGCATGATAAAATTAAGGCGCTTCGTGATGCGGCGAAAGCTTAATTTGCAGAAAGCCTGGTAAAGAAAGCTGCCTTCACAAGAGGCGGCTTTTTTTATAACTACATTTTAAATCCTGCCCGACCATCTCCCACTCCCCGGCTGACCACTCCTTTTATCTCCCCCACCGGTTATTGATTTAACGGTAATGTGAAATAGCTTAATAAAGTATTTCTTAGCAGTATATACTAACAATTACTACCGGATAAAAAAAGGTATTAATTACTTCTGTATCTTTTTGAAAATAGTTGTAACTTTTCATAGTCGGATTTTGATTCTGACAGTGATTGTTAAGTTTTTCGATTGCTTTAAAAAAGGCCATGAATTGGAACTGACCTGGCCAGCACTTCACTCAAACGACAATTACGCAATACGTGAGTTACCGAGTAATACCATTAACCCAGACCATAATTTAAATAAGTATGAAAACAATTATCCGGAGTGCCGGGGCTTTATCAATCATTTTGATTTGCCTGGCATTTCTTTCCTGTAAAAAAGATCCCGAACCCCAATCTGAGCTGGAAACGCTGTATTTTGGTAGTTACCGGGGTAAAATCTTTAACGCCAACGATCAGATTACCGGCACGGTGGTCTGGCAAATCTACAAGGCGGAGGATGATGTCATCACCATCACGCATTTGGACACCTCTCTTACCGGAAAAACCCGGTTGCTGGATTTTAAGAATGTAAAGTTTGTCGATTCAAAAAGTATCACTTTCAGCCAGGATATTACCATTGACGGCGTGACTGGTCGTTACGAAGGCGTTGGCGTACTGACCTATAACACGCTGACGATTACGATGAATGTAAGTTATGCAGGGGGTTCACCCATTGGCGAAAGTTTTGATGTGGTAAAAATCTAGATTCAAAATTTCAAAGCGGAATTCTGCATGGCCTTGAAATAAAAGGTCATGCAGAATTCAGCCGTTTGTATGCATTTCTGAAATCCGCCTGACTCAGTCAAAGTTCTGAAGCCATTCATGCTGATGTTCTCTGCCGTAAATGTGGATGATCGACGATTCAATGTATTCGGCCGTTTTACCAATCTGATTTTTGCATGACTCCCGGATTTGCGCAGAATCTGATGGGCTAAGATGTATCTCCTCAGTCAAGGTAGCTGCATTTCCACCGGTGGCATTTTTGGAAATAAGATTTATCTTGATTTGCGGCTGATCAACCCAGTCGGTATCCGCACGCTTCAGGATCACCGGATAGTTTATTTCTTTAAAAAATGAATCTTCAGGATTCTGACCCAGGAAGACGAGCACGGGCACATGATTTACAATTCTTAGAATGTATTTTGGCCCCTGCTCTTTTAGTGAGCCGAGCGGTTGCCGATTCACAATAATATTGAGCGCGTTGTCTGTCGGATAAATTTCAATATCAGTATTTTCTTTTTCTGTCTCTTTTTCGTTCATGATTCAAATAGCTCAATTATTATTGATGTTTGTTCAGTTTTCTACAATTTCCTCCCCGTCGGCATTCCGGTAATTTTCGTTAGTTAAGAATATACAATACAAAAAACGAGCCTGGTTTTAAAAATCAATTTTTCGGCAGGCAAGATGAAATGCATTTCGGTATGCTGAACCAGGCATTTGATCCAAAATCAGAAATCAAAAAAAAGGCCTTCCAACCATTGATTGTCAGAAGGCCAAGATTTTTTTTAACAGTTTTTATTGAACGAGGATATGCAGCGTTTTACTTTCGCCGTCGGCATTGCTTAATACCAGATGGTACATACCAGAGGAAAGTGACTGAGCCGGTTTGATATTATAAATGCCATGCTGCGATGTTGGTTGGGCGATGACCTGAATTTTCCTTCCCATTACATCAAACAGACTAAAAGTCGTCTTAGGATCTGCTCCCGAGATTGAGAAACTACCTGCGCTTGGATTTGGATAAACATGAATGTTCCCTTCGAAAGAATCAGTGCGGACCGCAATGATCCGTGAACGTTCCGAAGTGCCATCAAGATCAATCTGTTTCAGCTGGTAATAATAAAGCTGGCCCGTCTTTGCTTCCGTATCTTCAAAATTATAATCAGATCTTACTGCTGTGGTGATCTTTCCTGAAACGGTTCCGATCTTTTCGAAATTTTTCCCGTTACTACTTTTTTCGATTTCGAATTTCTCATTGTTAACCTCGCTGGCTGTTGTCCAGCTTAGCAGGATTTTTGGAGAAGATTCTGTCCCATACACTGCTTTCCCCGTGAAGGAAACCAAACGCACCGGAAGTGGGTTTGTCAGGTCCAGTCCGACCAATACAGGATCGTGATCCGAAGCGCGGAACTGATCCGGTTCATACAAACCGGCGATCTGACCATTCGTCTTGAATTCTGTATTATAATCCAGCACACCCGGCTCATCCGCATTGATATGCCATTTTGCTGTTCCGGTGATTTGCGATGCAAGCGTCGAACTGGCCAGTGCATGATCCAAAGATCCCGTCTGTCCGTCAAAAACGTAAGAATAGGAAGTAGCTGGCAGCTGATTTGCATAACCGGCAGTTTCCAGAATTCTCAGCGGATCTTCCATGGCATAAGCATTTAAATCACCAAGGATCAAATAATCCTGATCGGTTGTTCCGGTTGGCCTTGTTGCAAGCCAGGCGGCCAGGTCCGTTGCCTGGCGGGAACGGGTTCCATTGGAAGCACTCTGCCCGTCATCAACGTCAGCATCACCCGCTCCACCGGAACTCGATCCTTTCGATTTAAAGTGATTAACAACCACGGTAAATATTTCACCGTTTGAGTTCTGACTGAAAGTCTGGGCCAATGGCCTTCTCCCTACCGCGTCGAAAGTCGTACTGGTCGTCAGCGCAGCAGCATTTCCGACAAGACTAACTTTGTCAGTTTTATAAATGATCCCTACCGTAATTGCATCAGTTGATAAAGTAAAACCGGTTAACGAAGGATCTGTGTTAACGAAAGCATAAGTTCCAGTACCGGCTGCATCTGCATTTAGCCCGTTGATCAGGTCCTGCAAAGCAGTTGTCGGTGTTGTCCCGTTATTTTGAATTTCCATCAGCCCGATCACATCAGCATCCGTGCCGATAAGCGCCTTGATAATCTTGGCTTTTTGTCTGGTAAACTCCTCTGCATTGTTAGCGCCCCGGAAATCGCCCGGACCATTATCCAGCGTCGTAAAATAATTCAGAACGTTGGCGCTGGCTACTTTGAGCGTTGCTGCCGCCAGAGACGGAGGCGATGACGGACGTTCATTGACCGGAAGGAAATTCACCCCGGTCGCACGCTGAATTCTATATCCTTCCAAACGTTCATCGAGTACGCCGACGATATTTGTTACCTCATCACCACCTCTTAAAGTGTTTGTTGCGCTCAAAGGATTACCATTCCGGCCAAAAATAATCGGATCCGGATTTTGACGGGTGCTGCCGTCGTCAAGAATGATTTTCCGTTTTGCTATTTCAGCCAGGTAAGCTGCATATCCAGTCGTGCTTGGCAAATTGAACTGTGTGAACTGATCCAGCCGTGCATCCGTGCCTGGCTGGTTCGATGCGCCCGTCGCGGAAAGCAAAACCTGTCCATACCGGCCCAACTGAAAATACTCGGTTACAGCCAGATTGCCTGAGGTCGCACTGATATCAACCAGCATACCTTCGTAACGTTCCAGATCCGAGACATTAGCAACCGGCAGTTTGATTGTCGTCACTGCGGGTAATGCCGAAAGGCCCAGATTTGTAAAATTCGTCAGTGATCTGATCTGTGTGGAGCTGGTTGTGACGCCGCTTGTCGTGCTGACGAAATCCTGAACCGTTCCTGTTAAATTCACTTTGTCTCCTTCCATCGGGCTCACCATTCCGGCCACATCGGTCGGGAGATTGTATACAAAAATCCCCTCAGAAGTTGCTGCATCTCCGTCTGAATCGGCATCCTCTTCCTGCACGAAAAATCCGTTCAGCCCGGTTGCTCCTGAAAACGTTCTGGTAACAATTCCTTCAACCGTTTGTATGCCCGTAATGGCCGCTGTTGAACCGCTTCCCTGGATCGCACTGATCTTAACAGGGACGCCAGGTGCTGCCACGGTCGTGAAATTCCAGGTTGTTGGACCGGATATTCCGGCAAAAACATTGGCGGCATTGTCGGCAAAAGTCCCGGCATCAACGGTAACATAGTAAGGAATCCCGTTATCCAAAACAACATTGGAAATCGTGACAACATTAGAAGTTACGGATACGTCTGTCGATGTCACGTTTATTGTCTGGCTTGTGTTTGCCGAAGCATTTGTGATCACAATATTACCTGTTCCAGGAACAACATTTTCATTAAAAGTCAATACCAGGTTGGAATTCAACAGCACGTTCGAGGCATTGTCCAATGGTGCAAAAGTGCTGACAACTGGTCCTGTTACATCCGGGCCAGAAACACCCGAAGAAATTTCTATATCATCCAGCGCGATACGGTCCCTGGCACCGGTACCGGTTTGCCAGTAAACCCACCTAAGCTGCACGGGTTCTGTGAGATTTTCCAAAACCGCAGGAAGCGTAAGGCCGTATGAAGCCACAACGCCCGTTGCACCCGAAGTATACACCTGCGTATCATCACCCAGATCCGTAAAATCCCCACTGGTACCAACCCGGTACTGCAAAGCCAGATTATTTGTATTTACCCCATTATGAATGGTTTGCGCCTGCCACTTTACCTGAATATTCGTTTTACCGGACGTATTAATAACAACCAGAACCGCACCGGCTGGCTGAGTGCCGGATGCGTTCAGGCTGATCCCATTATCAGCCTCATCACGCCAACCTCCGGCAGTGACAGTTGTTACACGGATAATGTCATCGGAAGCAGGTGCAAGCGTTCTGCTACTTTGAATGGTGCCAAATTTGTGGACCGCCATCCCAACCGGCAGCGTTTCTCCTGTCAAGGAAGTAAATGAAAAAGGCAGGTTTTGCGCCGTCGGATTTGTTTGTGCCAATAACGGCCATACTGCCGTGGCCATGATTGTCAATACGAGGAAAGTAATAATCCTCAGTTTCCGTAAAGGATGTTTCATTATATAGTTTGCTGATTAGTTAGTCAGCAAAGGTAGCCAGGCGGTTTTTGGGCGGGATTACGGGAATGTGAAGATTTGGGGAGGTAAAGTAAATTATCACTCGGGTATCTATTTAAGATATCATGCCCAAAATCACAAGACTTAACGATACATTTAAATATCTCGACCTCTGATGATAATAAATTGGTTCGTTAGCGCCTGGTTCACAAAAGCGTGTATGAAACAAACGGTCCATCAGTGTATGCCAATCATCACAAAAATTACAAAATTCTACTATTGAAATTGAGAAAAATTCGACAAAACGAATGAAGTATAAACCTTCAAATTTTAGCACAGATCTATCGGGAGTAAAACAAGCACATTTGGTATCAAACGAACGCGTTATGCAATTAATTTTACAAGAAATGGCGTCGCCGCATGTAATTTGATTGTAAGCAACTGATTAGTTCTACACCGGATTTATGACTTCTTCTACACTGTAAAATTTTAATAAATAATTTAATAATTTCCATTTTGAATAACAATTAAAATTTTGATATTCAACCCATTAACAGGTCTAAAACTGTTTCCTCTATTAACCCAGCAAAATAGAAGTTATGAAAAAGAATTATTTAAAAACATTTGCTACTATCGTGGTGATGTTTTTCGGTCTGGCAGTAATTTTCGTTTATGAAAATATCTCAAAACTGTGGCGGTTTGAAAAAGAATCTAAGCAACCAGCCAGCCAGTCACACGCACATGCTCCCTTGGAAACTTCAACTCAAAACGTATACTAAAATAGGAGAACAAGAATTCAACAGCATACAAAAAAATACCGTTCATGGTCATGAACGGTATTTTTATTTACGACAAATTCTGGCTTTAAAACATTTACCCGCTAACCCGACTTATCCTACTATTGATCTTAGAATAATACAATATATCAAAACATATTCTTTCGCCAGTTAGAAGATATGATATAAGAAGCCAACGTGCTGGAAATATCATTTAGAGCTGGTCGGATTGGCTCCAACCAGCTCTTATCAATTTCTATTCAAAATAATTCATCACCCCAAACCCTTCTTTCAACAATAACTGATCTTTCTGGAACAAACGGAGATCGGAGGTAGCCATATCTTCAATCAGCATATCGAGCGTATGTTTTGGTTTCCAGCCCAGTTTTTCATCACACTTGGCGGGGTTACCGATGAGTAGTTCCACTTCCGTCGGGCGGTAGTATCTTGGGTCGATTTTCAAAACCGGTGTTCCAATTTTCAAATGATCACCTGATGCAATCCCCAATTCCAAAAGACGCGCAGAATCCACTGAAGCGATCGTGCCCACTTCATTTTCTTCACTGCCTGTAAACAATAGCTCAACGCCCAGGAATGCAAATGTTTTACGGATGAACTCGCGTACACGTGTCGTTACACCTGTGGCGATCACAAAATCTTCAGAAGTTTCCTGCTGCAAGATCAGATACATCGCCTCCACATAATCCTTTGCATGTCCCCAGTCGCGCTGTGCATCGATGTTCCCCATGTACAAACAATCCTGAAGACCCAGCACAATTTTCGCCGCAGCTCTTGTGATCTTCCGCGTTACAAAAGTTTCGCCGCGAAGTGGTGATTCGTGGTTAAAAAGAATTCCGTTTGATGCGAACATTCCGTACGCCTCACGATAGTTCACTGTGATCCAATAGGCATACAGTTTGGCAACTGCGTAAGGAGAACGCGGATAAAAAGGTGTTGTTTCCGATTGAGGAACCGCCTGAACCAAACCATACAATTCAGAGGTAGACGCCTGATAGATCTTCGTTTTTTTGGTCAAACCCAAAAGACGAACCGCTTCCAGAATACGTAAAGTTCCGATACCGTCTGCATTGGCCGTATATTCCGGCATTTCAAAACTTACCTGCACGTGGCTCATGGCCGCAAGGTTATAAATTTCGTCCGGCTGAACTTCCTGGATGATTCTTGTCAGATTCATAGAATCTGTCAAATCTCCATAGTGAAGGATAAACTTCGCGTTGTCTACATGCGGGTCTTCATACAAATGATCAATCCGATCCGTATTAAACAAAGAACTTCTGCGCTTGATACCGTGAACGGTGTATCCTTTGCTTAATAGAAGTTCACTCAGGTATGCGCCATCCTGTCCTGTTACGCCGGTAATTAGTGCTACTTTTGACATTGATTATGATGTTGGGCTCTCGGTTTTTGGCTCGGTCCGTCGCACGGTCGGCCGTCGACTTTAAGCGGTTGAAATATATGTTATAACTAAACTGTATAAATTTCCTGATTTGTCAGGAAGTCCTGGTAGGCCAGGGCTATTCCTTCCGGTAACTCAATGGTATGTTTCCATCCTAAACCGTGCAGTTTGGATACATCCATCAATTTTCTTGGTGTTCCATCCGGCTTTGTGGTATCCCATTTTATTTCTCCTTCAAAACCTGTTGTTTTTGCAACCAGCTCTGTAAGTTCTTTAATGGACAAATCTTCACCCGTTCCGATATTGACCAGCTCGCGACCATTGTAAGTTTCCATCAAAAACAAACAGGCTTCGGCCAGATCATCGGCAAAAAGGAATTCACGCATCGGTGAGCCGGTTCCCCAGGCCTGCACAAAGGGTTTGTTTTCTTCTTTGGCTTCATGAAACTTGCGGATCAGCGCGGGTAGAACATGCGAATTGTTCAGGTCGTAATTATCTCCGTAACCATACAAATTCGTCGGCATCACGCTGATAAAATTACTTCCGTACTGGTCGTGGTATGCTTCACAAAGTTTGATCCCGGCAATTTTTGCGATTGCATAAGGCTCGTTAGTTTCTTCCAAAAGACCTGTCAGCAAATAATCTTCACGCAAAGGCTGCGGAGCCATTTTCGGGTAGATGCACGATGAACCCAGGAACATCAGTTTTTTCACACCGTGCAGATGCGCCGAGTGGACTACATTGGCTTCCATCATCAGATTGTCATACAAAAACTCACCGCGGTAAGTATTGTTTGCCAGAATCCCGCCCACTTTGGCAGCTGCCAGAAAAACATAATCCGGTTTCTCCTCCGCAAAAAAATCCGCAACAGCCTGTTGGTTCCGAAGGTCCAATTCCGAAGAAGTGCGGGTCACAATATTTTCAAACCCCTTTTTCGCCAGCCCTCTGGCAATCGCCGAACCCACCATCCCACGATGCCCGGCAATGTATATTTTTGAGTGTTTTTCCATTTTAACTTCGGCTTTCGGCAATCGGCTTTCGGCTTTTTGCTCGTAGTAAAATTTATAGATAATAAGTTGAATAATTTGAGAAGTGACTGCCGACTGTACGAAGGACCGCGCCGACAGTCAAAGTCATTTATTAATCAAATCATTCCTCTTCCAACCGCACCGGCGGTCCGGCATTAACAATTAATCATTAATCGCACCGGCGACCCGGAATTAACAATTAAAAAAATTTACCTTACCAACTCCGGAATCTCCCGTTCCAATCTCTCATAGATTTTTTTTACGTCCTGCGAGTTGCTTTTATCCAAAACCAGGATCGCATCCGCGGTTTCGACCAGCATCAGATTACTGACACCCAGGAACTCTACATGTTTCGTTGAACCAACCACGCAGTTGTTTTGCTTGAAGCGATGAACTTCGCCCTGCTGTTCCCAGTGTTCCCAGATCGATTCAAAAGATCCCAGATCAGACCAGCCGAAAGTTGCCTGAACCACTTTGATTTTTGAGGATCTTTCCATTACCGCATAATCCACGCTGACCGAAGGTATCTGCATCGTTTCCGTTTCAGGAAGGAAAGAACCATTACGCGCCTCCCAGGTTTTCAGGGAAGTCTCATATATTTCCGGCTCAAACGCTTTAAGTTCTTCCAGATATACGCCCGCCTGAAAACAGAACATACCACTGTTCCAAAGGAAATTCCCGGTCTCAATAAAAAGCTCGGCTGTTGAAAGGTTTGGCTTCTCACGGAACGAGATTACCTCATTGCCTTCATATTCTATATAACCATAACCTGTTTCAGGTTTGGCTGGCGTGATGCCGAAAGTGACGACGAACCCTTTTTTTGCCAGTTCGACTGCTTCGTTGATCGCCTGGGCATAAGCCTCTTCATTGGTGATGATGTGGTCCGAAGGCGTCACCAGGATCACGTCTTCCGGATTCAGATCAAAAGCAGAAAAAGCGATGGCAGCTGCCGTGTTACGCGGAGCCGCTTCAATAATTTCAGAATACTGGTACACACCTGCGCGGATCAGATCGGCCTGGGATAAAAGGTAATTATCCTTATTTCCAACGACCACTGTACTATCCACAAAATCCTTGTTACGTTCGGCTGTCAGCTGAAACAAAGACTTGTCGCCAAACATGGGAATGTACTGTTTTGGCATTGACTTTCTTGATACGGGCCAAAGGCGACTGCCAACACCCCCTGATAGAACTACATGTAGAATGGACATATTTTACTTTTTTATGTTTGGGTTAAAAATGAACGGTTACACATTTACGCTACTTTCACTAGTCAAATTTTTATCTGACAAAAAATACATAAACTGTTACCTCGAAATTTAATCCGGAACAATCCCTGTAAAATACCTTTGTCAGGCCAGATTCGGTTGTACAACATACACATCTTCAATTTTAACCAATCCCAATTAATTCTACAATAAAACGGGGTAAAATCGGCTATCAGCACAACATTGTTTTGCCTTATCTATCAGAAGTTTAAAGATATTCTGTCAGTTTTCATAATCCAACAGGACAATCTTATTATACGGTAAACTTGAAAATTTAATAAAATTCAGGATCGTATGTTGCCGTATTTTCAAATTTTAAAGGTATTAATTTCCGGATATTCATCCTGCGCTGGTGATTCCGGCTTTATAAAAACAACCGGTTTGAACAATAAAAATGCTCCTCAGATATGGTTTGGGAGGAATTCGATTCAGCAGGACTGCTGAATAAAAATCAGTCACGCGATTATCTTATTGATGATCCATGCACATAAAACGTTGGAAATATCAGTCTTGCCATCATCAGGTCATGAATTTTATATTTAAATTAATATTGGAATATTACAAAAAAATATTTTTTAAACGGTAACTTTATTTACAAGAAATAAATAAGGAAAATTTAGCAAAAACAACAGTTTCGAAATGATGGTAAACCATATTTTAATTTGCCTCACACAAATTTAAATTTGAGAATCGGTATAAAATTATACTAACTACGAATGACAAATATTTTATATTAGCCGTAGTATTAGATCATATCCTCAAAAACTAATTTTACATCAAATTAGATAAAGATTATGCACCTTCTAAACTTACACACCTCCAGGTGAATTACCCATTGTTAAGGTCAAGAGCTAATTCTCCATAGGCAATTTCTGTATTGTGTTGCACGTTCCAATTGCGAGGTTCCTATACTTTATCTGTGAGTTATTTTGGACTAAGGTGTAAGATAGAAACTTCTGTATGTGACGAATTTGAATTTTAAAACTCAGTATCAATAATATTGCTCAACAAATCATGAAGATTATCATTTTTCGCCTGCTATTAATTCTACAAATCATATTTTTATTTACTTCCTCCACATATTCGCAATCCTTGGATACTTATCCTCAGAGAAAAGCTTGGTTGCTAAAAGGGCTGGCTGACGTCAAGCTAAACGAAAGAGGAAAATATGGATTACCAAAAGCATGCGCAATACTCTGGAATAACCCTAAGGATTCAATTGCTTTGAACTACATTACAAATGTTCTTCGTAATAAAAATCAGTCAATCTTCGATTTTCCTGGGCTTGCGCTGGCCCTGGGTAAGTATAGAAGCAGTTTTAGACCTGATCAAATTCTTACTATTAAAACAGATCTGGAAAGACTCGCAAAAATTGATAAGAAGAACGGCGAGGGATTTATGGGACATGGCACGGAAAATCATGCAACTATGATGTGGACTAGTGCTTATCTATTTGCTCAGTATTTTCCGGATGCAAAATGGGTAAACGGTATGACTAGTGAGCAATTGAAAACAGAAATGAAGGAAAGACTTAGAAAAACTTTTAAAAATGTATACGAGAAAGGCTACTACGAGTATCTTTCTACTACTTACGAAGTAATCATGGACTATCCTGTAGCGATATTGTTAGAATATTCCCAAGATACTGAAGTCAAAGCTATAGCAGAAGCATTTCTATTATATAAATGGTCAATATTATCACTTAACAATTTCGACGGAGGAATTATCGCACCCTACGGTCGAATGATTTCTCAGGAAGACTACCGTCCGTTAGCCAAAGCTGTATCGCCGACGATATATCAGAATTGGTTATACTGGGGCTGGGGCTTAAATACACATGAAGTATCATTAAAAACTTTTACAAACATCCCAAGTACAAATCATGCTATTTATTGTGCACTCTCGGAGGTATCTCCGCCAAGTGTATTTAACGATATAGCCCTTGGAAAATATAGCCCCTTTGAAACTAAATCATCTGCACCTACTTTTGGATTTTATGGCACTGGAACACCCCACATGATGATTCGTAAAGGTTATCGCGGCACTAGTTTTGCAATGGGAACAGGTAACTTTCGTTGGATTCCAGGTGGCAGTTATACGGATCATGACATCAACGGTTTTAACATCATTTGGCGTAGTAATAATAGATACAACTATATAAATTGTTTCCATCCATATTGGAATAGTAGCGATAATATCAAAGACAGGACTCCTAATACGTGGTACAAGGGAAGTGTTTCTCCGTTCATGCAAACGACGCAAAGTAAAAATACAGCAATCGTTTTGTTTGATATCCCAGACAAAGACCCGTGGCCGAATAAACCCAAACCAGAAAAATGGGCTTGGCGTAGTGCTCATGCTGATCATTTAATAAAACGTGGTATGTTGCGATTACCGAAAACGGTGGACGAAATGGTGGAAGTCAAGGGGTGGATCTTCGTTAGGGAGGGCAGCACATACATCGGAATAAAGCCGTTAAAACCATATTATGTTGAAAAAAATTTAACAACAGAGGGGCTGGAAGGTTTTAACGTTGTAAAAAGTGATTTCCAAAAGACTGGCTTCATCTTTGAAGTGGACTCCTCACAAAACTATACGAGCTTTGAGAAATTCAAGCAGAAATTGATTTCAAACAAAATCAAGATTTCCTGGAATAACTTTGTAGTGGAGTATGTAAATAATATTGGAGATCATCTTAAAATTCAATATAATCCGGGCTTAAAGATAGATCCAGACGGACTTGCAAATTCTGTTCCCCAAACTTCTATCAACGGTATAATGGAGACTCAATTCGAAATATGGCCAGTGGTCCAAAGCCCGATGATTAATTTGGTGAATCGAGTACTTAATGTAAACTGTGGTTCAACGAAAATAATCGTTGACTGGAAAGGGAAATACCCATTAATTGAGAAAAGTACAACTAAATAACCAGCACATGTAGGTTCAAAGATCCAATGAGACTTATTTTAATTGATCTGATAGCCCCCTAACTATCTATTTCTTTGGTGAAAACATTACACGTCTCCTCTCTATTAATGTCATCCGTTATCGATTTAGCGAAAATTTAATCCCCGATTCAGTAATGTAGTTTAAGTAATCGTATAGACCATTCGTTCCGTATTTCATTGTAATAGAAATATGCATTTTGGTAACGTAACCGTAATGAATTACGCATTTTATCTATCCTGGGTAAGCGATGTCGTCAAAGTCTACACATTGTACAAAGACTGATACATAACTAAAATTAATGCCGAGCTAACTAATAGAACTTTTCTAATATTCATACCATCCGAAAATCATAATCTGCCCCAGATGTATAAGTTTACAAACGTTATCGCGAATGCCAGCATTTTTGGAACAGATATTTAACCATGTAATCCAATAGCATACTGTATATTATCGTTTTTTAATCTTTGTCAAAAAATTCAGGTGACTATTGTAAAATTCGCACTACGACGAAAAAAAAATTTTCCGACAAACACGCTACAAAAATTATATAGTACAGAAAAAAAAAGGAATACTTCAATAGAAAACGTTTATTTATGAATTTTGTATTATTATTGAATAATTCCAAGCAATATTCTGTGAAGTCTCGAATTTTTTGCATTAAATTTGCCTTACCCTTTAATACACAATATTCCTGAAAATAAGTAACCGCCCCGTGGGTCATCCTCGGTAAGGAGATTTTTGGGGCACCCGTTAAAATATATGCTCAACTGGTTATTCGATAAGAAAAAGAAAGAAATAAGTTTGGAAAGGATTGGAATGGATATACATTCTCATCTTATTCCCGGCATTGATGACGGCGTAGAGACCATCGAGGAATCTGTACAAATGGTACAAAAACTGCAAGACCTCGGTTACTCCAGCATCTACACTACTCCCCACGTGATGTGGGACTGTTACAGAAATTCTCCCGAAGTAATTTTAGACGGCCTTAAAGATGTTCGATCGGCCTGTAAGAAAGCAGGACTCACGATTGAGGTGAATGCAGCAGCAGAATATTTCATCGACGAACATTTTGTTGAGATCCTGACCACCGGCCAACAGTTTTTGACTTTACCCGGAAACCGCTTACTGGTAGAGCTTCCCTACTCTACCCCGCTGATGAACACCTCAGAAACATTATTCAAAATCATAGAAAAAGGCTATCAGCCCGTTTTGGCACACCCGGAACGTTACACCTATTTTTATTCCGATCCATCCGTATACAAAAAATTAAGCGACCAGGGATGTGAACTTCAGGTAAACATATTATCCCTTGGAGGTTACTACGGAGAGAATGTACATAAGATGGCAGAATGGCTTTTGAAAAATGGATTAATCACATTTTTAGGCACTGACGCACACCGCATGCAGCATTTGGAAATGATCTCCAAAGGTGACAAGTCATCATGGCTTTCCAAGTATCCATTTCAAAATCAAAAACTTCTTACTCAGTAGTTTAACATTTTAGAATTTATTCTACATTAGTATTAGAAATTTTTGATCGGAAAATGTAGAAATGAAAATAACTTTATATAACTTTGTCGGGATTATTAGATTTTACCGTTACAACTGGCTTTTAATAATCTCCCACTACCCCCATTTATCAAAGTGTCGTTTTGCTTGTATAATTATTTAAAATTCAATTATTTAATAGTTAACAAACAACCAATCTAATCTCAACTTATGAAGAATACGTTTTCCAAACTCACCCAATACAGTATTTATCTGGTACTACTTTACATAGCCGTATGGGGTGGAACTACTTCCTGTGTATCACCAAAGTCAATTGTATATTTTCAAGGGGATACTTTACGGAATTCTTCACAAAAGATAAGCCACGATTATACACCCACCATTCAGACCAATGATCTTTTATCTGTTGTTGTCGGTAGTTTGAATGCTGAGGCAAATGAGATGTTTAATATTGCCAATACAGCCATGACGGCAAGCACGAACTATTCAACAACAAGTGCTGGTGCACGCTTGCAACCATTAGGATATCTGGTGGATACAGAAGGTAACATTGAAATTCCACTTATCGGGAAGGTTAATGTAAAAAACTTGAAGACAACTGTCGCCGCAGACACAATCAGGATGAGATTAACCAATTACCTGAAAGAGCCATCGGTAGTTGTGCGTACCTTGAATTTCAAGGTCTCTGTCTTAGGAGAAGTTGGTCGTCCGGCGATCTATGTAATACCTGATGAAAAAATAAGTTTGCCAGAGGTATTGAGTCTTGCCGGAGACCTTACAATTTTTGGTAAGCGTGATAATGTCATGATTATCAGGGAGGAAAACGGTGTTAGACAATATGCAAAATTAGACCTGACTTCCCGCGAAATTTTCAACTCTCCGTACTACTATCTGCACAAAAATGATGTTATATATGTGGAACCCGTCAAAACGAGATTGGCAGCAACAGATAGACGCCAACAGCTGGTACCTGTAATCGCTTCCATCATTGGCGGTATTGGCACATTAGGTATTTTGATCATAAACCTGACCAAGTAGAGCAGAAGCTCCGAGGATAAATATAAAGTGAAGCAAAATTACTTACATACTGAAATTTCAATAGGATGTCACAAGATTTTTTAGAGGAGGATGCACAGGATTTTCATTTGCAGACGTACATACGAAAATATCTCAGATATTGGTATCTATTCCCTGTTTTCATAGCGATTGCGCTTACGGCGGCTTTTTTTTACCTGCAAATCACACCGCCCGTTTACAGTTCCAGGACTACGATCCTGATTAAAGATGAGGAAAAAGGCCTTGGCGGGTCACAAGGAGATATGCTCTCACAACTAAGTAATCAATTTGGAGGCAACAAATTGGTAGAAAATGAACTTGAAATCCTAAAGTCGCAAACTTTAATGGAGCAGGTTGTTAAAGATCTTAGTCTTGATGTAGCATACACTACAAAGGATGGCTTGAGAACTATTAATCTCTATAATGTGAGCCCGGTCGTCGTTAAGCCAGAGATCATTACAGCTGCCGGCTTATTGGAACCACTTGAAATTCATCTTGTAGATAGTACTCATTTTAGATTCAATGATGAAGAAAAGCTTCACACCTTTGGCCTTCGTTTCAACAATGCCTGGGGTGCCTTTGTAGTAAGTAAAGGAAAAAATAGCGATTTTACTGATATCAAAGTGATTTTTAAAGATGTCAAAAGCCTTGCAGAAGGAATGTTAAATAGACTGGCAGTTTCACAGCCCAACATTAAAAGTACTGTCATTGAACTAAGTTATGAGGATGCTTCCGTGCAGAGAGGCAAAGATGTTTTAAATAAATTGCTCGATGTATACGTTCAGTCATCTCTTAGTGATAAAAACAGTGAAGCAAGTAATACTCTTAAGTTCATAGAAACCCGTCTTGGATTAATTACTGGGGAGTTGGGTGATGTAGAAAAAGATGTAGAATCTTATAAAACTACCAAAGGCATCACGGACATCAGCGCAGAGTCTCAACTTTTCCTTGAAAATATTAAAGAAAATGATGCCAAGCTGAATGAGGTCAACACCCAAATCAGTATCCTCGAAAGTGTCGATAACTACATTAAGACTGCCGGTGATGGAGGTGTTGCACCTGCAACATATATGATCAACGACCCTGTATTGGTTTCCCTGCTCACCAAGTTCAATGAACTCGAATTACAACGTGAAAAATATGCACGAACCACGACCACTAATAACCCGTTGCTTCAGACTATAAACACACAGTTGGATGGGACACGTCAGGCAATCAGGGAGAATGTACAGAATTTACGCCGTGGTATGGATGTAACCAGACAAAATTTACAGGGTATCAATACTCGCTTCTCCGCAGGTTTACGTAGTATTCCGCAAAAAGAGCGTGAGTTTGTGGGTATCAAACGTCAGCAGAGCATCAAGGAAAATTTATATTTGTATCTACTTCAAAAGAGAGAAGAGACGGCATTAATGTATGCGTCAACCGTTACCGATAGCCGTTTAATTGATGCGCCTGTCTCCTCTGCGCTACCTATAAAACCCAAACGTTCAACAATTTGGCTTGGAGCGTTTGCGCTTGGTTGGATAATCCCAATTTTGATAATCAATATTCTATTGATGCTAAATAATTCTGTCCAAAGCAGAGAAGAAATAGAAAGATCTGCCCGTGTTTCAGTTCTTGGGGAGATTGGTCACATGAAGACTGCAAAGGGAATTCCAGGAGAGGACGCCATTATTAAAATGACGAGTAGAAGTGCAGTAGCCGAACAATTTAGAGCACTCAGAACTAATCTCCAGTATCTAGGAGATGGCAATTGTCGTGTTCTGATGTTTACCTCTTCGATTGGTGGTGAAGGAAAGAGTTTCGTTAGTATTAATTTAGCTGCGAGCTTAGCCTATTCAGATAAGCGTGTTTTACTTATTGGACTTGATTTAAGAAAGCCAACTCTTCACGAACGACTACAAGTCCCCAATCAGTATGGTGCTTCAAATTGCCTCATTGGGCAGGGAAAACCGTCTGACTTTATACAGTCCACAATTGTTCATCCTAAATTTAATGTATTGACCAGTGGGCCAATCCCTCCCAACCCATCAGAACTTTTAAGCAATGGCCGACTTCCTTTATTAATAAAGGAATTAAGAGAGGAATATGATTATATACTGATTGATTCTCCTCCTTACGGCCTAGTGACAGATTCTTCCCTTATCGCGGAATATGTAGACGCCACACTTTATCTAGTCAGATATAATTATACTTTGGTTGATCATTTAAAAAGAATCGGTGAATTACAACGTGCCAAACGTTTCTCGAATCTTTCAGTAATCTTCAACGGAGTAAATTATGGTGCTGGTTACGGATATGGTTACGGATACGGTGGTTATGGTTACGGATACTATGGAGATGACAAGGAAAACAAGGTTCAGGGAATAGGATACCGAATGAAAAAATTGGTTGGAAAGGCCTAGACATTCCTTGGCTCAATCTAAAAACAGTCTGATTTACTCAACGTTAAATTAAATCTTATGAAAATCGCAGTTGTTGGTACCGGTTATGTTGGTCTTGTTACAGGAACTTGTTTTGCAGAAACAGGAAATCAGGTTACATGTGTTGATATCGACCAGAATAAAGTTACCCGGATGCAAAACGGAGAAATCCCAATCTACGAACCGGGTCTTGATGTATTGTTTGACCGGAATATCGCCGAAGGACGGCTTGTCTTCACAACCGATCTTGTTGAAGGAATTAAAGATGCCGAAGTAATCTTCCTTGCCCTGCCTACCCCTCCCGGTGAAGACGGCTCTGCGGATCTCAAATACATTTTAGGTGTTGCCAACGATCTTGGACCGATTCTGGAAAGTTACGCGGTCATCATTGACAAGAGTACTGTTCCTGTGGGTACTGCCGAAAAGGTGAGAGATGCCATTGCAAAAAACGCTAAAGTAGATTTTGATGTCGTGTCCAATCCGGAGTTTCTTCGTGAAGGTGTAGCCGTGGAAGATTTTATGAAACCCGACCGCGTTGTCGTGGGAACAACTTCTGATAAAGCAAAAAAGGTGATGGAGAAACTTTACGCTCCGCTGGTGCGTCAGGGAAACCCGGTGATCTTTATGGACGAGCGCTCAGCAGAAATGACTAAATATGCTGCCAACTCTTTCCTTGCACTGAAAATCACGTTCATGAATGAAATCGCCAACCTTTGCGAAAAAGTGGGTGCCAATGTGGATGATATCCGCCGTGGAATCGGTACAGACAGCCGCATCGGAAAACGTTTTCTTTTTGCCGGTATTGGTTATGGAGGCAGTTGTTTCCCAAAAGATGTACAGGCTTTAGCGAAAACTTCTGATGATTATGGATATGACTTCCGTACACTCAAATCCGTTATGGCCGTTAATGACGATCAGAAAAAACGCCTGCTCCCTTTGATTACGGAACATTTCGACGGTGATTTAAACGGAAAAACCATTGCAGTGTGGGGATTGGCTTTCAAACCTTATACAGACGATATACGTGAAGCACCGGCCCTGGAAAATATAAAGGCACTTCTAGCAGCAGGTGCTAATGTGACGGTATACGATCCGGAAGCGATGGACAATGTGAAACGCCTGATGCCGGACCTAACCTATTGCCATACGGCTTATGCCGCGCTGGATGATGCAGATGCGTTAATGATATTCACAGAATGGCCGCAATTCCGTACCCCGGATTTTAAAAAAATGGCCAAACTAATGAAAGAGAAAGTAATCTTCGACGGTCGTAATTTATACGAACTCAATACCATGCAGGATCAGGGATTTCTATACCACAGTATCGGAAGAGAAGTGGTCAATGCAGGGGTGCTTTTGCAATAAGGGATTCACGCAAAGGCGCAAAGTTTTTACGCAAAGAAGAAAAGCTTTGCGGTCTTTACCCTTACCTTCCCTGCTTTGCGTGAAACACGTGGAATAAAACAAGTTAAATACTCAACGGATATAGAAATATGGCACTCATACATGTAATTCTTTCAGGTGGCGTTGGAAGCCGACTTTGGCCGGTTTCCAGAAAATCCATGCCCAAGCAGTACATTCCCATGTTTGGCAACAAGTCTCTGTTTCAGCTGACAGCGGAGAGAAATAAAGACCTGGTTGATAACGCAGTGGTGGTTGGAAATAAGGACAATTATCTACTTTCCCAGGCCGATCTGATCCGGGCGGATGTCGAGAATTACATTGAGATTATTGAAGCAGCGCCCAGAAATACAGCAGCAGCGATTGCTTTTGCAGCATTCAACTGTAGGCCAGCTGATATTATTCTGGTTACTCCTTCTGACCATATCATCACGGATGAAGAAGCTTATAACTCAGCCATCAGACAGTCGGTAAAACTAGCAGAAGAAGGTTATCTGGTTACTTTCGGGATCACGCCATCCAAACCCGAAACGGGTTATGGTTATATAGAATACAACGGCAACGAGGTAATCTCTTTCCGGGAAAAACCTGATCTATCGACGGCTGAGCTTTTTATTGAGACCGGAAATTTCCTTTGGAACAGTGGTATGTTTTGTTTCCAGGCGGGTATATACCTGGAAGAATTAAAAAACTTCGAACCAGAAATTTATGACACTTCCCTGAAAACCTGGGAGGCGCGTAATGGTTCTTTCCTTCCTGAATCGGAAACGATGCAAATCCCTTCAGTCAGTGTGGATTATGCAGTGATGGAAAGATCCTCAAGAATTAAAGTCGTTCAGGCAACTTTCGGCTGGTCTGATCTGGGTTCTTTCGAATCGATCTGGGAACATTGGGAACAGCAGGGCGAAGTTCATCGCTTCAAGCAAAACAACTGCGTGGTTGGTTCAACCAAACATGTAGAGTTCCTGGGTGTGAGTAATCTGATGCTGGTCGAAACCGCGGATGCGATCCTGGTTTTGGATAAGAGCAACTCACAGGACGTAAAAAAAATCTATGAGAGATTGGAACGGGAGATTCCGGAGTTGGTACGCTAGTAATGATTAATTGTTAATGGTTAATGGTTAATGTTGGGTCGCTGGTGCGATTAATCCTGAGGATGGAAGATCTAACTAAAAATAAGTTCACGTTATGAAGGTCTGTGGCAGTACTAAACGCTAACGCCTGATAACTAACAGCTAATATTCATGGAAAAAAATTCAAAAATATACATTGCCGGGCATCGTGGGATGGTGGGGTCGGCGATTGCCAGGGGGCTGGCGAAAAAGGGGTTTGAAAATGTGGTGACCCGCACTTCTTCGGAATTGGATCTTCGGAACCAACAGGCGGTGGCTGATTTTTTTGCGGAGGAAAAGCCGGATTATGTTTTTCTGGCAGCTGCCAAAGTGGGCGGGATTCTGGCAAACAATACTTACCGCGGTGAGTTTTTGTATGACAATCTGATGATGGAAGCTAACGTGGTCCATTCAGCCCATCTGAACGGTGTGAAAAAGCTGATGTTCCTGGGTTCTTCCTGTATCTACCCGAAGATGGCCCCGCAACCTTTGCGAGAAGATTATTTATTGACAGGTCTTTTAGAAGAAACCAATGAGCCTTATGCGATCGCAAAAATTGCCGGGATCAAACTTTGTGAAGCATACCACGACCAGTACGGAAGTAATTTTATCAGCGTGATGCCGACTAATTTGTATGGTTACGGAGATAATTACGACCTGAACAACTCGCATGTTCTGCCCGCATTGATCCGTAAGTTTCATGAAGCCAAAGAAGAAAACAAACCTTTTGTGCAGGCCTGGGGAACCGGCTCGCCGATGCGTGAATTCCTTTTTGCCGATGATCTGGCCGAAGCCTGTTTGTTTTTGATGGAAACTTACAACGGCCGCGAGCTGGTCAATATCGGAACTGGTGAAGATTTGTCTATTAAAGAACTTACAGAGCTGGTTGCCAAAACAACGGGTTTTGAAGGAGAAATCCATTGGGATACGAGCAAACCGGACGGAACACCAAGAAAACTGATGGACGTATCCAAACTGCACGGTTTAGGATGGAAACATACCATTGAGTTACCGGAAGGAGTAGCCCTGGCCTACCAGGACTTCCTAAAAAATCAAGAAATTTATACTGTTTAGTTGGCAGAATATCATAGCAGTCCTTTTAGCAATGCTGGGGAAAACTGCCGGACAGCTCTAGAAAACTACATGAAACAAAAAACAATCATACTTAAGTCAATAATTTAGGACGTTAAATCAAATTTTCAGGATGAAAACTGGTAATAATAAAAAGCTTCTTGGAATTCAATATCTCCGCGGGATTGCTGTTGTGTTGGTTGTACTCTTTCATATAACTGGAATGGCTAGATTTGAGAAGTATTTTGACAGAAATTTGCTTGATGGTTTTTTTTCTCCGGGAGCCGTAGGTGTTGAGTTGTTTTTTGTTATCAGTGGTTTTATAATAGCTCATGTATCCCTAAATTCATTTGACTTTAAGCCTAAGATTTCTACCCGAGACTTCTTTTCAAGACGCTTTACTAGAATAATTCCATTTATGTGGGCCTGTGTACTTGCTTATGCAGCATTAAGATTTTTGGGCAGGGGAACATTTCCTTTTCTCCCCTATTTAAGATCTCTTGTACTTTTTCCAATAGGAAATTTACAACCTAATCAGATCTGGACGTTAAGACATGAATTCTTATTTTATATCATTTTTGGCATCAGTATAATTCAACTTCGATCTAAATGGATATATATCATTATTTGGTTTATTTCTCCAATAATTTGGTTTGGTTTTAAAATTGACGAACTCTTTATCGAATCTGATTTTAAGCAACTTTTTAATTTTATATTTAGCAAATTAAATATCCTGTTCGGTATAGGCTGCCTAATTAGTTTTCTATATAGACGTAATATCTTGAAATTCAAATTTGCGACTAACCATGGAATGTTTTTTTGCATTTTAGCAACAAGTATACTATTTTATTTTGCAGGTTCGGTCGAAATAGGTGAGACGAATGTGAATTTTCTTCAAGTTCTGGTTAGTGGAATTATTTCGTTTGGTATCATAGCGTTTAGTTTGTCTATTTATACAGAATCACCTTTATCATATTTGGATAAACTGGGATTAATTTTAGGTGATGCGTCCTATTCGATATATTTAACACACTCTGCAATAATATCAAGCATTTTAGGTCCATGGTCTCGATTCCAACCAAATGTAAATTCAGCTATCGTCCTAATTATAATAACTATTTTATGTTGTTTAGTTGGAATCCTGGTTCATATTTATATTGAAAACCCTCTGATTGAATTATTTCATAAGAAGGCTAAGTTCAATAAAGTAAAAGTAACAGCAAATTATAACGAATCAAATCCTATCCTTTAAGATTTTCGTCGATATAATATCAAGATATTTTACAACAATAATATCACTATATAAAATAGTTCAAATCTCATTATTTGATTCTAAAACTAAATAATATGTCAAAAGTAGCACTTATCACCGGCGTAACAGGACAAGACGGCGCCTATCTCAGCGAACTTCTTCTAAGTAAAGGATATACTGTTCACGGTCTTAAACGCAGAAGTTCCTTATTTAACACCGATCGAATCGATCATTTGTATCAGGATCCTCATGTCGATAATGCTAAATTCATTTTACACTACGGTGACCTGACTGACTCGATGAACCTGACCCGTATCATCCAGGAAGTTCAACCCGACGAAATATATAATCTGGCTGCAATGAGCCACGTGCAGGTAAGTTTTGAAATGCCAGAATATACCGCCAACGCTGATGGTATCGGAACGCTGCGTATATTGGAGGCGGTACGTCTTTTGGGACTGACAAAAAAAACAAAAATATACCAGGCATCAACCTCAGAATTATACGGATTGGTACAGGCTGTGCCTCAGTCAGAGACAACGCCCTTCTACCCTCGTTCGCCGTATGCAGTCGCTAAAATGTACGCATATTGGATCACCGTGAACTACCGTGAAGCTTATGGCATGTTTGCTTCAAATGGAATTCTTTTCAATCATGAATCACCCCTTCGCGGAGAAACTTTTGTAACACGCAAGATTACCCGTGCTGCGGCCAAGATTGTTCTGGGTCTGCAAGATTGTTTGTACATGGGAAACATCGATTCTCAACGTGACTGGGGACATGCGAAAGATTATGTAGAAGCGATGTACCTGATTCTGCAACAGGAAGTTTCTGAGGATTTTGTTATTGCCACAGGCGTGACCACACGTGTTCGTGAATTTATCCGTAAAACCTTCGCTTTCCTTGGTGTTGAATTAACCTTCACAGGTGAAGCAGAAAATGAAGTGGGAACGATCTCGGCGGTTGATGCAACACGCCTAACGGAGCTTGGTATTGTTGGGGGTGATCATTTAAAAATTGGAACACCAGTTTTGAAAATCGACCCAAGATACTACCGCCCAACCGAAGTGGATCTGCTGATTGGAAATCCTGCCAAATGTGATGAAAAACTAGGATGGAAACCAAAACATACACTGGATATGCTGATTGAAGATATGGCGACCTCTGATTTACGTTTGTTCCAGAAAGATCAATTATTGTTAAAAGAAGGATTTGGAGTCTTGAATTATTTTGAATAGCAAATGGTCATACTACTTCTTTTTTGACAGAACTGATATTCTATTGATTAATTGATTCGGCTATTAATTTATTGTTTATACTAATCAATAAATAGCTACTTTATTAACCCTGGTAGAGCACCGGAATTACAACTTTGCTTGATAAAGTTGTAATTCAGAAAAAAAACAAAAATTGCAAAAAGATGTCCGTATATAAGACAATAGCAAAAAATTTCGCGGCGAGCTCTTTTGGTCTGGGTGTTAACTTCCTGAATCAGATCGCTATGGTCCCATTGTTTATCACACATTGGGGTGTGGACAAATATGCGGACTGGATAATTATTACAGCCTTTTCATCCTTTTTTGGGATGACAGATATGGGATTGAATAGAGCATCTAACAATGAATTTGTTATTAAATACCAACAAGAGGATTATTTGACTTGTATAAAATTACAGACAAACGCGTTTTTATTTGTGCTGTCTGTCTTTGCTGCTTTTTTAATGTTTTCTATTTTCATTTCGTTTACTTGGGGCTTCAAAGAACTACTCGGTGTCAAGGTTTTCACCGAGACGGAAACTTCGGTAGCCTTTATATTGCTATTGAGTGAAATTTTCCTGACAATGTACGGGCGTGTTTATCATGGTGTTTTTCGAGCAACCTCTCGCACGCATGTGGCTATTGTAATTGATAATGTCGTCAGATTAGCAGTCCTGATTATTCTGTTTTGCGGAATTTTCTTCAAAATGGATCTTATACTCCTGCTTGCAATATACATCACTCCCGCCATAGCAGGAATTCTATTCAAGCACTTTTACTCTTCCAGGATATTTAATATCAAGCTTTCACTAAATAACTTTGACAAAGGAGTCTTCAAATCGTTAATGAAACCTTCGCTTGCGTTCATGATGTTTCCTCTTGGGCAAGCGGTATCAAGCCAGGGACTAGTCTTCGTCGTGAGTACGATGCTAGGGCCTAAGGTACTAGTAGCGTTTACCACAACCCGAACTTTGGTCAACTTTTTACGACAACTTATGAATATGTTATCCACTTCTGTTAATCCAGAAATTTGCGCAGCTTATGGCAGAAAAGATAACAAAACAGTGATAGACATTTATTATCGCTCACTATTAATAACATTTATTTCCACCTTGATGTGCATTATAGTACTATTATTTGTCGGAGAATTTATCTATCAGGAATGGACTAAGGGTGCTATAATTTTTAATGGGTCATTTTTTACAGGAATGTTATTCGTGCTGTTAGTTTCTTGTCTTTGGGGTATGTCGAGCGTAATTCCATTGGCTACCAATACTCATGCACGTTTTACAATAGCCTTCCTGATTTCGCAGGTAGCAGGCGTTGTATTATGTTTCATATTCCTAAAAGTTTCTCCGCGTATGGAATTAATACCTTCGGTATTACTATTTACTGAAATGGCTTTGTTTATTTATACTTTAAGAGAGAACAACAAGTTTTTAAACATTCGTTTTCACACAATGTTTAACGAATTATGGATGCAAACAAAATTCCTTTTTCTTAAGGCTATGCGAGTAATTCATATTGCTAACTAGGATAAACAAAATTATAACTCTACTCAATTTTATGACCAAAAACATAGTAAAACACGCTTACAGATATCTAGTAAATAATTTTGAGCTATTTACTAAAATTGAATTGTGGAGATTTCGCAAGAAATACCCTCATAAGGTGTTAATAGATAATCCTGTAAATACTACGCTTACAATACACTTTTTGCATAGATATGTTACAAACAATACAGGTGACAAAGCATGCGGATTTTATCAGTATTTTATTGATGAATTTAAAGAATACAGATGTATAGTTCATGACATCAACCATGTAAAATTCTCCTTAATTGATGGCGAAGATATAGTCATTATCGGGGGTGGGGGCTTATTAAATGCCTCTGCTGAGTGGAATTACAATATAAATAAGGCCGCAAGAATTGCAAAAAAAGCAATCATCTGGTCCGCTGGTTTCAATGCCAAAAATGGAAGTAAATCAAGAAATGGAATAAAGTGGGATGAATTTGATTTAGTTGCTGTACGAGATTTTAATTATGAGAACTTTCGATATGTTCCTTGTGCTACCTGTGTAATGCCTAGCCTGAGTGAAACATATCCAGCAAAAAGAAAAATAGGTGTTATTGCTCACAAAGATGTTTTACATCATCTTCCATCTGAGGTTAAAACTTACGATTTAATAACCAATAGTGCTACTATTGAAGAATTTGTTGAATTCATTGGTAGTTCGGAAATTATTCTTACCAACAGTTATCACGCAGCCTACTGGAGTACTTTAATGCAAAAAAAATGCGTTCTTTTTGCGCCTCGTTCTGAAAAATACGACTATTACAAGTATCCCCCAATGCCATTTTCAGGAGATCTCGCGTCGGATATTTCACATGCTGCAATTTATCCAAATGCATTGGCAGAAAGCAGAATGCTGACACTAGAGTACCTAAAAGACATGAAATCCTTATTAAAACCAGAGGTTGAACACTTAAACGTAGGATGATATTAAAATGGAGTTATTCTAATTATTATCTCCTAAACAAGCATAACGTTCTATAAAAATATCTTGTACCATATCTCCAATGCATTTTCAATGAAAATATTGTCAATAGGGAATATGTCCGGTTTATCAAACACGTGTCTACACCGTCATTGGGCTTTAAAAAAACTGGCAGATAAAGTCGACACTGTAAACACGAGAAAAAAAGTTTTTACTATATGGTATCGAATTGCTCACCGTCTTTTCCAATATGGAGTTCCGATTAGACTACCTGACAATTCTAATGCCAATGTTGAAATCAAAGAACTGGTAAGTAATTCTGCCAATGAACCGTATAATATCATCTGGATAGATAAAGGGCTTACAATAAATCCAGAAACTTTGATTCACATAAAAAAGGTTTCACCGTCCTCTACCATTATAAGCTATTCGCCTGATAACATGGCTCTTAGGCACAACCAAAGCCAGAGTTTTTTAGAATGTATTCCATTGTACGATGTTCATTTCACTACAAAATCATACATTCTTGAGGATATGAAAAAACTTGGCGCATTACGAGTGAATTATACGAACAAGCATTACGAGAAGTCTTTTCATCATCCACGTAATCTAACTGATGACGAAATAAGTAGGTTAGGCGGTGATGTTGGATTTATTGGTGCCTGGGAGAAAGAGCGTTGTGAAAGTATCTTATTTCTAGTTGCCAATGGAATAAAGGTCAAGGTATTCGGTGATGGTAAATGGAATGAATATAAGAATATTGAAAATCTTGAAATTCTGCCAGGGATATTTTCTGAAGACTATTCTAAGGCACTGCAGGCGTTTAAAATATCCTTATGTTTTCTTAGAAAGATGAATTTTGACCAGCAGACTTCAAGATCTATGGAAATTCCAGCTTGCGGCGGGTTTATGTTAGCAGAAAGAACCTCTGAGCACCTAGCACTATTCGAAGAGGGTTTGGAAGCAGAATATTTCTCAACAAATGAAGAACTATTAAAAAAATGTAACTATTATCTTTCCCATGATAAAGAAAGAAAATTAATTGCCGAAGCTGGAACATTGAGATGTGAAACTTCGGGATATTCCAATGAAGAATCAATAAATCGGATGATAAAATCCGTGATTAATAATGACTGAAAGCCTAAGATTACAAACTAAGAGACAGGATATTATTTTGCTGCTAAAAAAGTGGCTGGGTATAATTTTATACCTTTCAATAGCGGGGGAAATGGTGTTTTTTCCCTCTTGGGCAAACTTTGCAGGTTGTGTAATGGAGCTAGTGGTATGGTTCATTTTCAGTACTTTTTTTTTAAAAAAGAAAACTATCATAGAACATCCATTCTCATTTCTGACATTTTTATCAATGTTCTTAGCACGTTACTTACCTCTTCCTGCTACATTGCTAGAAGCTAAACCTATTACATATGGATTTGAATTACCGTTTGAAACGTTTTTCTGGGAAACGATCATGTTTATCGTTTCTTCCCTAGCATTCTATTTTGCCATTTATACAAAATCCAATGGAAACAATTTGGTTCAACGCACGCTGTACAAACTTAAATTTTTTGAAACCGACTCTACTACTTTATGGATGTTAGGGTTTATAGGCTTGGTAGTAAGGATACAACAGCTTGCGGTGGCTGATGCCGTTGAATTTGGCGATGTAAATAACAAATTCCTAGCAGGGTTAGTTTATTTACAATATGCACCAATTGTAATGCTGTTTCCAACCTTGTCAGGTATTTCTTACAACAAAAGGCGGAATGTATTAATATGGCTATATACAGCATTAATATTTATAGCAAGTTTTGCTACAAATAGCCGGCAGTCAATGATATATCCAATCTTCACAATTGTTCTACTCTTCTTTCTATATTTACTTAAGGACAATATTAGTATATTCAAAGTGTTGTCTCCAAGAAAAATTGTGATAATCGGCCTCGTAGTCGTATTTGGATTGAATTTTCTTTCTGATATTTCTGTGGCCATGCTTGCTAATCGTAGTATAAGAAAGGATATCAGTAGAGCTGAGCTATTTGAAAAGACCCTAGAAACCCTTCAAAACGAAGAATTAATGCAGCAACTTCGTAATACCTCGTTAGAAAAGCAGTCAGGAATTACTAGTTATATCAATGGATGGGATGAAACTTATTTGAATAACTTCATGCTGAATAGGTATGGGAACATGAGAGTTTCAGATCAAACTATATATTACGCCCAGAAGATAGGCTTTTCCAATCAGAAAATGCAAGACAGCTTTTTTGACAAAGTTTTGTCAATCTATCCTCTTCCCATACTATCTTTCTTAGGGATAAAATTGGATAAAAATCAATTGTTATATTCCCCAGGCGATATGCTGTATCTGACAGGAGGGGGATTTAATGCCCTAGGAGGCTTTCGTGTCACAAGCCTTATCGCTGATGGTCTAGCCACTTTCGGCTATGCCTGTTTTCCGATAATTTTTATCCTATTGTTTTTATCGTTTAAACTACTTGACTGCCTCGTTTTAAATACTAAAAACGGCCTATTGTATTCCACCTTGGGACTAATAAGTGTTTTCGATTTTCTTGGTATGTTCCGTAATTCAATAGGCTGCATTGTACCCGTGGCTTTTATACTACGCGAATTTTGGCAACAATGTATTACCTTCTGGATAATCGTTTACATTATACGCTTTTTACCATTTAAGAAAAAAAGACAAGTGCATTTGTGAAAATGATTTAATTGTTTTTTCAATAGATAGGTTATTTATCAGATTTCATATTACAATATTGGATTGTGATGTAAGCCCTTTTTAAACATTGATCTTTTTATGAACATAATCATATTTACCCACCCCACATTTTTAGTATCTAAGAGTATGCCTAAATACGCGGAATGGCTTGCTAATGGGATGAGAGAACGCGATCATCAAGTAGAGACATGGACACCAAAACCATTATTCTATAATGTGCCGGTACCATCAAGCTTAAAGAAATGGTTAGGATATATTGATCAGTATATTTTATTTCCAATATCGGTTAGAGCTAAGTTGACATCTATATCCAAGGAGTCCCTATTCGTTTTTTCTGATCATGCACTTGGGCCATGGGTACCTCTTGTCTGTAATCGATACCACATCATTCATTGTCACGATTTACTTGCACAACAAAGTGCATTGGGTGAGATTCCCGAAAATCCTACAAGTTGGACTGGAAGGCTCTATCAAAGATTTATAAGGAGGGGATATTCAGCGGGTAAAAACTTTATATCCATTTCAAACAAAACACGAGAAGATCTTCATAAATTTTTGGGTACACCTCCCATATTATCTGAAATCGTTTATAATGGACTTACACAGGATTTTATGCCTCCTTCTGACGTAAGTTCTATTAGAGAGGCTATGAGTCTTTCAACTAACTTAGACTTAACCAACGGTTATATTTTACATGTTGGAGGAAATCAATGGTACAAAAACAGAAAGGGAGTCATTGAAATTTATGATGCTTGGCGGAAAACTAGTTCGGTTAAATTGCCTTTACTACTTGTTGGAGCCGCTCCCAACGTATCATTAATGAGTACCATTAATACATCGAGTTTTAAAAACGACATCCATACCCTTGTCAATAAAAATGACGAATTTGTTAGAATGGCATATTCAGGAGCCACAGTTTTTCTTTTCCCATCACTTGCAGAAGGTTTCGGATGGCCAATCGCAGAGGCAATGGCGTCCGGATGTCCTGTAATTACCACGAATCTTGCTCCTATGACAGAAGTAGCAGGAGATGCATCAATAAATATACCAAGCCGACCAATAGATGATGCAAAGGTATCAAGTTGGGCCGCTGATGCTTCGGTTGCTCTTGAAAAAGTAGTAAGTGAATCTTTATCCAACAGGACCAAGATGATAATGTTGGGATTAGAAAATATCAAGAGGTTTGATTCCAATAAAGCTCTTGATAAAATTGAATTGATATACAAAATGATCATACGAAACTAGACTGATGAAAATACTTCGTATCATACCAAGTATGGATCCTTCTATCGGAGGTCCATGTCAAGGAATTCGAAATTCTATTCCAGAATTGAAGAAATTAGGGGTGTATAACGAAGTTGTATGCCTAGATTCTCCCAATTCAACATACTTAGGACAAGATTCTTTCATAATTAATGCTATTGGTCCAGGTAAAGGCCCTTGGAATTATTGTTCGGAACTAATTCCTTGGATTTTGAACAATTACTCGCGCTTCGATAAAATAATCGTGCACGGTCTTTGGCAGTATCATAGTTATGCTGCCAATCAGGCAATGAGAATTTTACTTAAACAAGGTATCTTAGAAAATATTCCTAAGCTGTATGTTATGCCTCATGGAATGTTAGACCCTTGGTTTCAGAGAGCGAAAGGTAGAAAATTAAAAGCTATAAGAAACTGGATATATTGGAAATTGATTGAGGGTGCGGTGACAAATGAAGCTGATGGTGTTTTATTTACCTGTGAAGAAGAACTCCGACTTGCCAGAGAGACTTTTCGGCCTTATCGCCCGAAACATGAACTTAATGTGAGTTATGGTATTCACCTTCCTCCTGCGTTCAGCTCAAACATGAGTGAAGAATTCGTAAAAACGTGTCCTGCTATCGCAGGTAGTCCTTATTTATTATTTCTAAGCAGAATAGATGTAAAAAAGGGGGTGGAGCTTCTTATTAAATCCTATATCCTTTTGAAATCAGAAGGTATGTTGTTACCCAAGCTGGTGATCGCGGGGCCGGGTTTAGATACACAATATGGCAGAATGCTCAAACAAATTGCTAGCAACGAGCAGGATATAATTTTCCCTGGAATGTTAACCGGGAATTCTAAATGGGGCGCTTTTTACGGATGTGACGCCTTTATACTGCCAAGCCACCAGGAAAACTTTGGAATCGCCGTGGTCGAGGCCCTTGCCTGTGGTAAGCCAGTTCTTATTAGTAATCAAGTCAACATTTGGAAAGAAATAATTAATGGAAATGCAGGTTTGATCGAAGCAGATACACTGGATGGCACTTATCAACTTTTAAAAAAATGGGTTAATCTACCAAAATCAGTAAAGTTTACAATGTGTGATTCTGCTCAATTAGTGTATAAAAAACATTTTTCAATTAATGAAGCAGCGAAAAAGTTAATAACAACTATATATCCGGCATTCTCTTTACCTATTAGCGAGAATTGATATGAAATACCAAGACCTAAGTGCATTTACTGTACCTTCTGATTTTCGAAAAAAATCTAAACTTGAAGTTCAGCTCTGGTGGATTATCCAAGAAACCTTATTTGGTCTGTCTCCACAATTTTTTTATGGTTGGAGGAGATTTTTACTTAGACTGTTTGGAGCCAGTATTGGCAAAAACGTTCTTATTCGATCCAGTGCTAGAATCACCTATCCATGGAATGTGAAAATTGGCGACTATTGTTGGATTGGTGAAGAGTGTGTGCTATACAGTTTGGGAAACATCTCCATAGGAAACAATGTGGCATTAGCTCATAAAGTTTATCTTAATACTGGGGGACATGACTATAAAAAAGTAACATTTGACATTTTTGCAAAGGAGGTGATTATTGAAGATGAATGTTGGATAACCAACGACGTTTACATTGCACCAGGAGTTACTATTGGAAAAGGAACAATAATTGGGGCAAGAAGCAGTGTCTTGAAAAGTATGCCTCCTGGCAAAATCTGTGTAGGAACACCTGCAGAACCCATAAAAGACAGAATTTAAATAACTCAACAAAAAATTAGTATGTCAAAGTTCTTAATTACGGGTGGGTCTGGATTTATCGGAACTCACATTGTTCAAACTCTGGTTGACAAAGGTCATGAAGTTCTGAACCTTGATTCCTATAAACCAAAAAATCAAAATCATTCTTCCCACTGGCAAAAAATTGATATCTGTGATTCAGCTAATTTAGATAAAGCTATTTTAGATTTTAGTCCTGAAATTGTAATTCATTTAGCTGCCAGAACAGACCTTAATGGAAAAACTCTTGCCGATTATAAAGCGAATTCTGAAGGTGTAACTAATATACTAAATTCTTTAAACAAACTAACAAGTCTAAAACAAGCGATTTTTGCATCTTCAATGTATGTATGTGAGCCAGGATATAAACCAAAAGATTTTGAAGATTATGCTCCGCATACCGTATATGGAGAAAGTAAAGTACTCACTGAGAAGATAATAAAAGAAAGTAATCCAGTTTACGATTGGTCGATAATCAGACCGACTTCAATCTGGGGACCATATTTTGGTGAGCCATACGATCTTTTTTTTAAGATAGTATTGTCAAAGCGATACTTCCATATGGGTGAGCGGGCGTGTAGGAAAACCTATGGATATATTGATAATGCAGTATTTCAGATCTTAACGATTATAGAAAAACCTGCGGAACTCACGAATAAAAAAGTATTCTACATCGGAGATTATACTCCATATGACATTTCCGAATGGGCTGATGAAATAGCCAAACAAGCTCATATTAGAATACCAAAGGTTCCATTCATTTTATTTAAGGTAATTGCGAAATTTGGAGATGCTCTAAAGCTTATTGGCGTAAAATTTCCGATGACAAGTTTCAGGTTGAAAAATATGACCACTGATAATATTCATAATCTTGATCCAATAAAGATTTTAGCTCCAACTCTACCAGTTACTCGGATAGCCGGAACTGAAACTACCGTTAAATGGATTAAATCTCAGAAACCCTCATTATCTAAGTAATTGCCATAATCAAAGTTATTACCAATATCATTTTATAGGTTTTAATATAACTTTTATGTCCTAATTGTGCGTGGAGCAATTTTAGTCTAATTGAAACTCTGGGCTATTTTATAAAGCTTTGACTAAAATTCCACTTCACAAATTTATGATATAGAATCCACTCTTGGTTATTTGAATACAAGCGCATTCTTCGATTTTGATGGATAATATATAGTACAGCGGCACTAGGTAGATTTTCGTAATGGATTTGCAAACACATGAAAGTCTTCAGGTTAGAAAATTGTTTAAACTACTCAACGTTATGAGAATTTTAATATACGGGATAAACTATGCCCCGGAACTTACCGGGATCGGTAAGTATACAGGTGAAATGGCTACCTGGCTCGCTGGCCAGGGCCACGACGTTTCGGTCGTCACTGCCATGCCATATTATCCCGAATGGGAGGTTCATAAATCCTACAAGGGGAAATTGTGGCATAAGGAAATGCTGGATGGCGTAAAAGTGTACCGCTGCCCGCTGTATGTCCCTAAAAATGTTACTTCAGTGAAAAGAATCATTCACGAATTTTCGTTTCTGGCGAGTATACTTCCGATATGGTTTCTGACGCTTTTTCAGCAAAAATATGATGTCGTTTTTTGTATCAGCCCTCCTTTTCACCTGGGCCTGCTTCCGCTGTTATACGCCCGGATCAGGGGATCGAAATTCATCAATCACATTCAGGATTTGCAGGTCGATGCCGCAAAGGATCTGGGAATGATCAAAAACAAGCGATTTCTGGACATCATGTTCAGTACTGAAAAATACATTTTTGATACCGGCGATTTTGTATCGACCATCAGTACCGGTATGCAAAGAAAGATCAGTGAAAAATACATTGACGAGGATAAATTATTTCTGTTCCCGAACTGGGTGGATGAAAATGCCATTTACCCGCTGACCAAAGATCAGTCGCTGCGGCGAGAATTTGGCATAAACAATGACGACAAAGTCATTTTGTATTCCGGTAACCTGGGTGAGAAACAGGGACTGGAAATCATCATCGAAGTAGCCCGGTCTTTTACAAAAAGAAAAGATGTTCATTTTATCATTTCAGGAACTGGTGGCGGCAAGGAAAGACTGATCAGAATGGCGGAGGAGCACAATTTGAAAAATATCAAATTCTATCCGCTTCAACCTTACGAAAAACTTTCTGCTTTGCTGGCCATGGCTGATATTCATTTGGTGCTGCAAAAAAAGTCGGCATCCGATCTGGTCATGCCTTCCAAACTGACGGGTATTCTGGCCGCCGCTGGCTGTGCGCTGGTGACAGCCCCTCCGGGGACATCCTTGTATCACATCATCCACCGCCATCAGATGGGGATCCTGGTTGAACCGGAATCTGCCGAAGCGCTTCGGGAAGGCATAGAAAACGCTTTGTCGATGAACCTGGATGTGGTGCGCAACAATGCAAGACGTTATGCAGAAAAGTATTTAAGCAAAAACGGGATTCTTCGGGAGTTCGAAGAAAAACTGACCACCATACGTGAGCAAAAGCCAGAGTTTGTAGTACGATGAATTCCTACCCATGATGAGAAATTTTTATAAGTCAAAAGACAAGATGATCAGGTATATAAGTTTTATTATTCTCCTGATTTCCTGTATGACCACCCAGTCTGCGAAGGCTCAGATTAACCTTTCCGGAAAACCAGGGCTTATCTACACGCCCAGCGCGGTGGAAAGTCCGGACGGACAATTTCGTTTTGGATATAATTACAATCCTATCAAATATGCTTTGCGCGGACGGGGTAGAAATCCGGAACGTATTATTTATGCTAACATAACGATTCTCAAACGACTGGAAATCAATGTGAATTTATTACAGATGATCGATTCCAAATATAGAAATGTGAAAGAAGCATTGGGCGACCGGCAGCTTGATTTACGTTACCTTATCCTGAAAGAGAAGAAAAACCAGCCCTCCCTGGCGGTAGTTATAACAACGCCATTTACAATTGACGGAGCGATGCTGACGCACGCATTGGTCACGACCAAAAATTTCGAACTTTCACCTGCACTGAGACTGGAAACCAGTATCGGGTATGGAAGTCCGTATTATCTGTATCGGGATGTGAGTAATCTGGATAATTCGGGTATGCTGTCAGGTTTTGTCTGGCAGAAAAAAAGTGAGGATCGCTATAAAAATCATTATCTGGAAGGGCCGTTTGGCGGTGCTGTGCTTCATTTTAAAAACGTCGGTGGCATCATGGCCGAATATGACGCCAATAACATCAACGTAGGCATTTACGCAAAATTTTTCAAAAGCTGGACTGTGCAGGCCGGACTATTAAATGGTGACCAGATCACCTTCGGAACCTCCTACGCACTATCCCTGATCAAACCTTCGAAACGTTTAAAAAGACAAAAAGATGAAGATAAAAAATAGTACACCCGCCTTTTTCTTTTTGTTTTTGATTTTGTCTTTTTCAACTTCTATGGGACAGGATAAATATTCTCCTGAACGATTAAAAACGGACTATGAACATATTCATACCATCGACAAGAAGATTTTTTACGAACAACGGTTATATCGGAATCCTTTTATTGGCTTGTTCGAAATCGACAGAATTGCGGGAGACACAACCGCCAATGAATATGTCCCCATGTTTCAGGGAATGCCGGTCGGTGTGTACCAATTAGATAAAACGGTTCATTATTCCCCACTTTCTGCAAACACACGCAAGGCGTATTTTAAAAATAGTTCGTCTTTCCCTTTACAAAAAAAATACAAATTTGACTTTTGGTTACAGCCATACTTTGCGGCTATTTTTGGGAACTTTGACAGACCGGTACAAAGTAATACCAGCATAGCCCTTCATACCCAGTTCTATATCTGGCCCGGACTTTCGCTTTCTACCGGAATTTTGTTTCCGATCATCAACCAGATGGACAGCAGGCCAAAAATTATCCGCCCTGCCCCTACCTATCTGAACCAGTTTTATGCAAGAGGCAATCATTTTATCAGTGCCACGGCAGGGTTATTTAACAATGACCAATATGGCCTTAATATTCAATACAGGCACGCAGATCTGGGAAAACCTTTTTCGTATGGCGTTGAAGCCGGTTTCACGGGTTATTATTATTATCCAAGAGGTGGCATCTATATTGAAAATCCCGATCAGCTCCTGTTTCTGGTTGACGCTGCCTATCGTTTCAGAGGTCCTGACCTGACTGTAAAACTTTCAGGCGGCCAGTTTCTCTGGTCTGATAAGGGTGCCAGGTTTGATCTCATGCGACAATTCACCAATGTAGAAATTGGGGTATACGCCACGAAAACGCAAAACGGGTCAACGGTAGGTTTTAATTTTGCAGTACCGATTCCACCGGGAAAAATAGCGCAGGGTAAACATGCGCGCCTTAGGACGACGGATGAATTCCGCTGGGAGTATACGTACACGAGGGGATACAGGATCGGTGAGCGGTATCGTTTAGGATACCAGCTGGATCAAAAGTTGAGACAATATCATCAGGACTATTTCAGCCAGCAGATGCAACGTCTTGACAATGAGTAACAGGTAGAATAATTTAGTAGTAAAATGAGACTTAATTCAATACGACAAGTAGTATTATAAAAAGAATCATTGGTGCTTTTTGACTTGATTTTTAATCAAATATCTCATTATCAATACTTTAAAAATTTGACACAAATCAACCATTGTGAAATTAATAAGATATGTTGTAAACTTGTTATAATTATGAACTACATTAACCTTAAAATAAATTCTACAAATAAATTTCATTATATTTGATGGATCTTTTTAGGTTTGTGTAAGACGATTGGTTAAATGTATAAGTTTTGACCAGTCCTGATAAGGAAAATACTCAACGTTATACTATAAACTATGAAAAATCGCTATCCCGGGCTCCTTCCCAAGGCTCATCTGTGGACCGACCTTGTCCTCCTGAATGCTTCTTTTCTTTTTGCTTATTCGGTTAGATTTGGAGATCTTACAGACCTGTTTAAAAATCAGTACGTTAATTTGCTTCTGGTTGCCAATTTGCTTTGGGTTTTCACAATCTATGTTTTAAAAACTTATTTCTTCACCAGACTTTCCTACAATTTTAATAACCAGATCGTCAACTTATTTAAAGCCGCGCTGGCGCATGCTGCTGCCATTATGGCTTTTTTATATCTGACCAAAGAAGGTGACGCTTATTCCCGTCAGCAGGTCATGACGACTTACGGGATATTCCTTGCACTTGCTTTCGCGGTTAGGGCTGCTACTGTAGCTTCCCTGAAACTTTATCGTCAGGCAGGATACAATTACAACCGTTATGCTATTGTTGGTAAGGGGGAACTGGCTTCGCTGATCCGCACCTTTTACAATGACAAAAAAGACCTGGGTTATCGCTTCTGCGGGATGTACGAATTCGGAAACGAAAGTGACGAGCTTAGAAACCTTGAATCTCTGATGGGTGCCCAAAAGCTGGATTATTTATACTGCTGCCTTTCCGAAATGACTGATGAGCAGGTTCGTGGCGTAATTAAATTGGGAGAAAGACAAAAAACGCAGGTACGTCTGGTTCCGGACTTCAGAGGATTCATGACCAATATGGCTACGATAGAGTACCATGACATGTATCCCATCATCCAGGTTAATACAAGACCTTTTTCAAGTGTTAACGAACAGACTTTAAAACGCTCTTTTGATCTCATTTTTTCAAGCATCGTGATGATCCTGGGCGCTCCGGTCTTTCTTGCTGTGATGGCTGCGGTGAAAATTACTTCTCCGGGACCTATATTTTATCGTCAGAAAAGATGCGGACAATGGGGTGAAATGTTTGAAATTTATAAGTTTCGCAGCATGTGTGTGAATGCGGATCAGATGGGACAACATTCCACTGGTGCGAGCGACAAGCGGATTACACCCATAGGAAGGATTTTACGTAAGACCAGACTTGATGAATTGCCTCAATTCTTCAACGTAATTAAAGGAGATATGTCTGTGGTGGGTCCCCGTCCCTTGTATAAATATGATGTGGACATGCTGATGGAAGCTGAACCGCATGATTTCCAGAGATTGTTAACTGTGAAACCTGGTATCACGTCCATCGGTCAGATCAACGTAGGATATGCCGATACGGTCGCCAAAAATGTAGAGCGCCTGAAATACGATCTGCAATATCTTAAATCTTACAGTGTCCTTGACGACATCAACCTTATTTTCAAAACCATGCAGGTAATGGTTCTGGGCAGAGGGCAATGATAACACCCTGACATTACACAATAATCAATATTACCTCCGCAGTGTTTTGAACCTTGTATTTATGTATATAAATAATGTAAACTATTAATTCCACAAATCAATTTTTACTCACAATGAAAAAACGTACAATCAAATTAGCAGTATTGAGTCTTATGATGACTGCAATGCTGTTCAACTGTAAGAAGGATGACGATAAGACGGATCCAACTGCTCCACCTACAGAAATTACCGACGCTTTAAACGCGGTGACCCTACCTGCGCAAACTTTGACCGAGCCGGCAGCAGTTCAGCAAACCGCAGCAAGCATTGAAGCTTCTGCAAAAGCAACTGAGGTTAGCGGAGCACTTGGAAATATCGCCAGCTCGGGTGTTGTTCCTGCAAGCGTTACTACAGCAGCTTCTGACGTTAACGGAGCACTTTCTCCGGACGAGATCAACACGTTGAACAGCGTGAACGCTGAAACGATTTCAGCAGTTGCAAACGGCGGAGCGCTGTCACCGCAGCTTGAAGCTATTTTAGATAAAGTAATGGCAAATCCTGCACTTGCTGCTTATCTGCCTAAGTTTAATTTCCCAACAGTTAATGGCGTTGCCGTTAAAGGGGCTAGAAAAAGCGCTGCAACTTCTACGGCCAGCGGTGCACGTACATCAGGTACTGACGCTGTTGAAAAAGTAGAGGGTGTATTGGTGGATGACGCTTGTATCACAGCTGCAAATACTTTGTTTAATACTGCGAAGGCAAGATTGGATGCTTCCAAAGCGACAGAAGATGCAAAAGTAGCTACAAAATATGCTGCTGATATCGCGCCTATCGCTGCGGGGCAAACTACGTGTACAGAAGGTTTGACTGCCACTTATGCAGGATACAGAGCCAGTGCACAGCAAGTTGGTGCTGATGCAAACGCAGCTTTGGATGCTGCACAAGCTACTTTGGGATCAAACTATGCTTTGTTGAAAGCATTGGTTAGCATTCAGGTTCTTGGCACACTTGCCTCGATCAATGAACTGGAAGCTGCTGATCGTCAGGCATGTATTGCAAAAGCTGCTGCTGCAACTACAAATGCACAAGCTGCAAGAGATGAAAACCTTGCAAAAGTGACTGCAGCTTATACAACTGCACTTGCAGAAGCAACAAGACTACAAGGTGAGGCAATCAGAAGCTGCCACAACCAAGGTGGAGGAAACTAACTAACACGTTTCTCACATATTAGACCGGTGACAAATCCCTCAGGATTGTTACCGGTTTTTTTATATTCAGGAAAAAACTATTCCCTATCTTTGAAAAATAATTATTAACACGATCAGATGAAAATTGTAGTTTTAGGAGCATCAGGACAGCTGGGAAATTGCCTGAAAAAAGTAGCGGAAGAAAGAGGTATTTCAGACATCTCTTTCCCATCAGAAAAAGACGGAAATATCCTTGAACCTGAACTTTTGACGCTTTTATTTCAGAAAGAAAAACCTGAATTTGTCATCAATTGCGCGGCCTATACGGCGGTAGACAAGGCTGAGGACGACATTGAAATTTGCAGAAAAGTGAACCGTGATGGCGCTGAAAACATCGCGAACGTCTGCCAGTTATTCGATGCGACGCTTATCCATGTTTCTACGGATTTTGTATTTAAAGGTAATATTCCTCAGTTATTGACGGAAACGGATCCGGCGGAACCTGAAAATATCTATGGGCTGACGAAACTGGAGGGAGAAATTGCTATTTCCAATGTGCTCGAAAAACATTTCACACTACGCACCAGCTGGCTCTATTCTGAGTTTGGAAATAATTTTGTAAAAACGATGCTTCGTCTTGGTAAGGAGCGTGACGAGCTGGGTGTCATCATCGACCAGGCCGGTTCACCCACTTATGCGATTGATCTGGCCGGCGCTATTTTTGATATTATCGGATCAGGAAGTTCAGCGTATGGGATTTATCATTACAGCAATGAAGGTGTAACTTCCTGGTATGATTTCGCCAAAACGATCTTTGCGATTAGTGATACTGACGTTTACGTTAAACCCGTAAAAACGGTTGAATATGTTACCAAGGCGGTCAGGCCAGCGTATTCGGTGATGGATAAATCCAAGCTGAAAAATACTTTTGGAATCAAAATTCCTTATTGGACTGATAGTTTGAAAGTTTGTATTTCGCGGCTTTCCTGATTAATTCAATACCCATGTCGCAGTCTTTAATTCCTGCGGCATGGGTATTTCCACTTGTCACCTTTGCAAAATAATCGTTCCCCGCCGGGTGAAATCATGCCCATTGGCGTTTTTATACTGTAAGGTGTAAGTATAGGCTCCTGTCAAGGCATCCGCTCCGTTGATTTTCCCGTCCCAACGCATCCCATTCTTCTCTGCCAGATAGATCACTTCCCCCCACCGGTCATAAATTTTAAGCTGCACCCCTTCCCCATCCGATATGATAACTTCAAATACATCATTAATCTGGTCTCCGTTGGGTGTAAAAATATCAGGAATTAAAACCGTTGCATCACATATACCAAAGTCCACATCCAGTTTCTTTTCTAAATAACAGGACTGATCATTTTCATCCAACACTTTCACAAAATAAACATCCCGGCCCGATCCGGATACCTGGACTGTTGATCGATATTCATTTTCCCCGGATATACCATTCCCCGACCATAACACCTTCGCGTTAGCCTGCACCGATAATTCCAAAAGACCACATGCAAGCTTAGTCCAACCCGCAGAGATTTCAAGAATATTAACATGTACGGGTTCTGATCTAACCAACTTATCAGAACACTTATCACGCATCCTGACAGAATAATCACCCGAACGTTCAGGTTTATACGTTTTAGTATTTGCCCCTCTGATTTCCTGCTTTCCGTCATACCATTGAAAAGTACTCCTTGATGCATTTGTGTTCGTTTCGGCCACAAGCGTGACATCATTGCAAAGACTGTTTTCCAGGATGGAAACGACAGGTTCAATCTCCACAGGTGTTACCGCAAAATTAGGAAGACCTATACTGCTGGTACCAGAAGGTAACTTAAAACCGTCGTTAAAAAATGAGCATTTTGATCCTTTCAGATCGGGATTATTAATGACAGCTAAATATTCGAGCCCATGCCTGGCGACATAAATTTTACCATCAGGTGCCAGTTGCATGGATCCGTAATAGGACGCTGGGGGTTTTCCGATCTCAGTTTTGGAAGCAATAATTTTTCTGGCGTCCATCACAGAAATGTCGAGTTGAAATATGGGACGCCCCGCATTTACTGTTTCGCTTACATAGATAAAATTGCCATTCGGGGAAAATTCCAAACCATAGGCAGACATGAAATCTGTATGTCTGATCGATATTGCGTTGGAAAGTACTCCTGAACTATTGTCGAAATTTAGCAGCTGATATTCGCCTTTTCCAAAAACGGCCATGCCCAGTTTGTCACCCTGGCGGGAAAATTTCATATTTCCCACCGATTTGTAAAAATCCAGTGGCGTTCCAATTTTACTTGTCACAGAAGATTTTGCGATTCCCTTTTCTGTCAGTAAGTAACTTCTGAATATCCGGTTGCCATTTTCATGTGCCAGGATCCAGAAATCCTTTTGGTTACAATGACGGACAGCGGCCAGTTTTTCTGTGGAATTTTCTAAGAGAACAGTCCGGGAAACAACGCCTCCGTTTCCATTGTTTAACCCGATGTCAACAGTAACGCAGATCAATTTCCTATATGTTGTGAATACATAATATATGCCAGAGCTTCCGGGCTTCGGAATAATCAACGCGGATTGGGTCGAAGTGTCATCTCCGCCAAGCTCCGTATCTCCTGAGATAAGCTTGTGTTTCCTGTTCCAAATTCTTATTCCGTCTGTATAGAGGACAAGCTTACCCTGCTCATCCGCGATCGAAGAACAACCCTCTCTTTGCGTCAACTCGTTATTTGAGATTCCGATTGGTTTGCCTTTACTGAAATCTATACCTCCATAATAACCAAACATCCAAACGTTTTCACGCTTATTCTCCTGAGCGAATAACACTGAGCCAAATAACAAAACTCCTGCAAGAAGGATAAGAAATCGAAACATACCAGTTTATCTTTCCGTTGCGTAGTAAATTTATTACAATAAAGTTACAAATTAAACCCTTACTAATCAGTGTGATCCAAACATAAAATACCCTTTTTCGGACAAATCGGTTACATATTATATTTTTTCTTAAATAAGTATTATTGAAAAGATCAGGAATGGAAGAAAGGTCCAAAAAACCTCAAAAACAATAAAACAGCAAACCTTACAATCACGGATTAATATAATTCTTCGCTGCGAAAGTACATTTTCAGTGCGTAGAAATAACTCACAACCCATTTTTATTCTAAAAGGTCTGTGTGAAACTGAATTTCAATTACAAAGTGAATTTTCAGCCCTGAAGATAAATCTCGATTCCGAGTAATTCCCCGGATAATTAACCCTCGGTTTCAGGCTGTCCGCCAAACTGATAGGTTTGTTAATTGACAAGATCCTGCTGCGCAAACGAAGGATGTCGAATATTTTTTACTGATTTAGTGCTTATGTCAGGGACAGTCGCTATCGGAAAAACTCAGGATGACTACAAGATTTCCCGGCAACTACAATAGGAAGTACTTCGTATCGAATAAATTTATTTATCTCCGTATAAAAATTCTATGAAATATTTAACAAAAAGAACTTAAAATAACAAAACTACACGAACCGATTGTCAATTTGCGAAAACATACTACGAACATTCTTGAATTACTTCACAGTATAAAATATATTTAATTGTATCTTTTGCAATATATTCATAGGTCAAAAGCGCCTTTTTCCGTAATATATTTTGCCGTTTAATCATTTTGATTTTTTTTTAATTCAATTTGTCTCTACCTTAGTTTTGTAATAGAAACACAGTTCCAAAGAAAACAAATAAAAATTTTTCTATGACCTGCCTCTTTCCAGGTAAGTTGTTATCCTCCTGAAAGGCTGATCAACGGCATTTATCTGACTGGCATGTAAGGTTTATCTCATGGTGTAAAACACCGCACTCAACGGAAACAATAACAGGTCCTTTTTGGCCTGAAAGGGAAAGAATTGCCTTTACTATTTCAAAAAATAAAAACGCTGTCAACATAGCGCATGAAACCCTATGTCCCGGCGCTTATCAAAACGCTTTATCATTATTACCCAACTCATATTAGTAACTAATTTTTAACTCAAATCCAGCAAAAAATGAAAAAAGTAATTGTACTAGGTGGCGGTGGTTTTATTGGCGGACATCTTGCTAAAAGACTTAAAGAAAATGGCAACTACGTCAGAGTATGTGACATCAAAAATCACGAATACTTCGACCACAGAGAAATCTGTAACGAGTTTATTCTGGGCGATCTAACAGATCCTAAGACAGTTGAGCTGGTTATTGCAGAAGGCTGGGATGAAGTATACCAGCTTGCAGCTGACATGGGCGGTGCCGGTTATATCTTCACTGGTCAGAACGATGCAAACGTGATGCAGAACTCTGCGTTGATCAACCTAAACGTTGCCAAAGAAGCGTCTATCAAAAATATCAAGAAACTTTTTTACTCTTCTTCTGCCTGTATCTACCCGGAAAACAACCAGTTAGACCCAAACAATCCTAACTGCGAAGAAAGCTCTGCATATCCTGCAAACCCGGATTCAGAGTATGGATGGGAAAAACTTTTCAGCGAAAGACTTTTCAAGGCATACAAAAGAAACTACAACCTGAACGTAAGAATTGCCCGTTTCCATAATATTTTCGGACCACAGGGAACCTGGAAAGGTGGAAAAGAAAAGGCACCGGCTGCGATGCTTCGCAAGGCAGCAGAAACACCAGACGGAGGTTCATTCGAAGTTTGGGGAGATGGTCAGCAGACGAGATCTTTCCTTTATGTGGAAGAATGTGTGGATGCAGTTTTAAGCCTGATGGAGTCTGAATTCGAAGGACCTGTAAACATTGGTTCAGAAGAGAAGGTGACAATCAACCAGTTGGCTCAGATGGCGATCGATATTTCAGGAAAAGACATAACGATCAAAAACATTTATGGTCAGGAATTTATCGATAAGTATGGTTTCAAATGTCCGCTTGGCGTACGTGGAAGAAACTCCGACAATGCGCTGTTCAGAAAAGAACTTGGCTGGGAAGTTTCGACGCCACTGATCGAAGGTATGACAAAAACTTTCGAATGGATCAGCGAGGTAGTATCTCAAAATCAATTGGTTGAAGCATAATTTAGAAAAGATCAGCGTAGCAGATTAATCAAAACGATACAAATATGGACAATGCATACAATACTGTTTCAGTTTTAGGATTCAAGGTATTTAATGATGACCTGAAGAACATTCCGGTGCAGGGAGAAAAAAGTAGAGTAATCAACTGTAGCATAAGCCCTAACAATTATGGTTTGACGGTTAAAGATGCAGAATTTAAAAATACGCTTCAGAAAACCGATTTTCTCGTGTTGGACGGAGTTTATTTTGCGCTGGCCTCGATATTTCTGCTCGGCAAAAACATCAAAAGAAATCAGGGACCTGATGTTTACAAACATTTCGTTCAGCGTATGAATGAAACATCAGGTCGGGTTTTCTTCCTGGGTTCTTCCGAAAAAGTTCTTGGACTTATCAAAGAACGCATGAACCGGGAATATCCAAATATTACGGTTGGAACCTATTCACCTCCTTTCAAAAAGGAATTCTCGGATCAGGATAATCAGGAGATGATTGATGCGATCAATGCCTTTGAACCGAATGTTTTATTCGTCGGGATGACTGCGCCAAAACAGGAGAAATGGTCTGTCAGGCACCGTGATTCGCTCAATACTAACCTGATTGTTAGTATCGGCGCCGTGTTTGACTGGTATGCAGGAACTGAGAAAGAAATCAATCCGATCTGGTTTAAACTGAGATTGGGATGGCTGCTCAGAATGATTTACAGACCAGAGATCTTTAAGAGAAACATGGGTAACACAATTATATTTTTCCGTGATCTGACTTTAATTTTGTTGAGGTTAAAAAGGCAACCAACATTTTCGAACGCCTAGATTATGTCATGGGAAAACGTTGCTGACCGCAAGGTAAACAGGCAGAGCCGGACCACACCGGCACTGACAATTGTTGACCAACTGTGTCGTTATGGATTTGTCTCAGAAGCTGTCCCTGAGTATACAGGACTGGTCAAAGTCTACGTTTTCCCATTTTTATTTTTTAAATGGCCACGCCAAAAACACGAATGGACGTTTATACATAAGCGTTCATTTTACTCGTTCCCGGGTATGTTCGTGTTGTTATTTTTTGAGAGAACCTTTTTGATTTCCCAATTGATGGATTAGAAATCACCCATGGCAAAACCTTCCTGATCGAAAACCAGGAAAAACATTTCGTCATGAAGCGTTTTGAAGAAGTTTTAGACTGGTTGCCTTTGGACGGCGGTTGACAGGATATCTTTGATATTGCGCTCGAAGGAATCGATCGTAAACAGCTTATCAAATCTCTCTTTTCCTGCCTTTCCCATTCGTGTTCGAATGTCCGGATTATTAATCAGGACTGTGATCTTTTCGGCTAATGCGACTGCGTTCTTTTGTGGTACCAGAAAGCCGGTTTCTCCCTCTAGAACGATGTCTGGAATTCCACCTTCAGGACAGGAAATGACTGCCAGGCTACTTTGCATAGCCTCCAAAATTACCAGCGGGAAGGCTTCAAAATGATAAAAAGTCGGAAAAACCAGCACGTCAGCATTGGATAGGAAATCTCGTTTGTCCTGATCATACTTCGGCCCGTGCGCGAAGACAGTACCTTCCAAACCGTAGTCAGACACTTTCCTGGCGAATTGCTCCGGGGTGATATCTGTCCATCCCCCCACGAAATGACATTCGAAAACATGCCCCTGCTGATTTACGATCCGGCATGCTTCCAATAAAACAAGCAACCCTTTGGACTCCATCAGGTTTCCTAAAAAAAGCAAACGACAGACTTCGTCGTCGGGTTTTTCGGCTTTTGCGACGGACAGGTTTGCAGGAATGCCGTTGGCACAAAAAAATACATTCTCCGGCGGCGCATAGGCTTTTACGTCATAATACAGGCTTTTGGAGAGCAGTATACTAAAAGATTTATTGAACACGAACCGGTACAGGGCGTCGGTTAAAACAGATTTCCCCTCAAAACCGACACCTTTATTATGAAAATGGTAGATAACCTTTTTCCCAAACATTTTGAGAATTCCGACCACCATAAGATCCTTGTAAAAGCCGGCACCACTGGCTGTCAGTGTTACATAACAGAGATCATATTTCTTTTTGGAAAGTGCTTTCGCAACTTCCGATTGTATTTTTAATAGCTTCAAAATTTTGCCAGCTCCTGCCCCGCCAATTTCTTTCAGGTCCTTTGACGTCGAAAGGTTAATATAATCCGCCTCGAATGTGTCGTTAATCTTTGCACTTTCTTTGATGAATTTACCCACCATCGCTGCACCATGAACCGGTGGCGGCACGTGCATGATAAACAAAATCGAAGGTTTCATAAAGCGTTATTTATTGATTTTAAGTTCTCCTTCCGTGCTGAGTGTAAATTCGGTAGGATAAGAATCCGAGGTAACCACATGACCTTTGTTGATCAAAACCGTTTCATTTGACTTCGGAGTCTGGCCGCCGGACCAGATACCCGGGTTGCTCCACTGCCCAGACGCGATGCTCTGGATCAGCCCGGTGGTGGCGTTTTTGATGAGCACAACACCGGCGTACGGCGCCAGCGGAAATCTTGCTGAATATTTCTTGTTTGATACATCGGCATAATTACCATCCAGCGAGACCGAACTTTCGTTATTTGAATTGTTATACTCAAAACGGAAATTACTCTCCTGATCAGTCGCTACCAGGGACTTGGATGAACCTGCATCCTGACGGTAATCCTGAATCCACTGAGATAGCGGAATAGTAGCCTGGCCACCGCCTGCGTACTCGCGTTGGACGGTAATCGTCGCTGCGTCATTGACCGGCCGGGCGTAAGTATTATGATCGAAAGCACCGAATTGTGAAGGGTCATCGTTGAAATACATGTGCACATACATCGCTGACTGAGACGCCGACTTGGCCAGGAACACATTATTTTTGACGGTCAGATTTCTTACAAAAAGATCCTTGAAACTATGGATCAACAGTACTCTTGGAAAATCATAAACCAGGTTGTTGATGATGCGGTGGTCGCTGGTTCCATTGATAAAAATGCCTCCCCAGGGACCGTGCGCGATGACGTTATTATCAATTTCAGTATCCTTGCTGCCGCCATCCAGATAAATCCCGGCAGCTTTTCCGTAAGCCTCCCAGTAGTTGTACTCAGTACCGTGATAGGCTCCTACTGCATTTAAAACAATATTATTCCTGATTTTCCTGTTCGCTCCTGTTGAGTTAAAGGTATAAATTCCGCCCCCATCATCCTTGATCTTACAAAAACCATCAACAAAATTATTTTCAACGACAACATTATCGCCTGATCCTGAAAAATGGATTCCATTAAAACCTGTGCTGATCACAGAACAATTCCTGATTGTTGTCCCTGAACCCGCGACCGATATGGCTTCCTGGGCTGTATCTCCGGAACGCGCAGCACCTGCAATCATCCCGATGTTATTGGTCCTTAACCCGTCGATCGTGATCGCTGAGCCGTTATGCTCGATCCAGATTCCGTTATTCAAGGCTTCGGAAACGTTCCCGCCATTCACTGTGATCGCAGAAACATCGATCCCATAAACGCCGTTGCCGCCGTGTTGTCTGAAGTTGCAATTGTTGAACGTTACATTACGCGCACCTACCAGGTAGACGCCATTATTATTACTGCCTTCAAAATCAATATTATTAACGGTGATATTGGTTTGAGAATTGACAATCATATTGCCCGCAAGCGTACTTGCTTTCACGGTTCTCCCATCAGGTGATCCTGAACCGAAATGCACATAAAGTCGCTTTGCATTTTTGTCATAAAACCATTCTCCCTCACCACTGAGCGTGCCCAGATGATTTTGGATAAAAAAACCATTTCCATCTTTCGGGCTGTAACGGGTATTGTTTCCGTAGTCATTCGTAGCACTGTAATATAACTTGTCAGCTGACTGCGAAGTGATCTGATGGCGGTCGAGAATCCAGCGATCTTTGCGGATTACAATTTCAGCACCGACGGGATCAAACGGAATACTGTTCACCGCGCCGCCTGAAATAGAAGTATTGCCTTCATGGCCATTGATTTTGAGATATCCGGTATCAGGATACCTGCCCATCGCCCGCACAACACCGTCGAGCGTAACCATATTGAGCGATGCGACATCCAGCGTGGCATAATAAATATTGCCTGATGCCTTTGTCCAGCCGTTTAGCCGGGTAAATCCACTGATGACCGGATTTGCTCCTTCTCCGTACGCATCAAATGTAAAATTTGAGTTTTCAGCGGAAATGGTACCATAAAAAACATCTCCTCTTTTAAAAAGAACTGTACTTCCGGTAGTAAACGAAGCTTTCAGTTTTTCAAAACTCCATGCGTCTCCGTCGCTAAGACCCGAACCGTTGCCGCCGGAAGCTTTCACATAATAAGTGGCCGACTGGGCCGAGTGAAAACACAGGGCCGCAAAAAAGAGTAAAACTGATTTGATTTTCAGGTTTTTCATAACGTTGTACGTTGATATTTGAGACTTTTTTTCTAATCACGCTGCTACCCTCCGAATCTTCCCACAAAACCTTCCAATACTGCTTTGCAGCATGAGCAAATAAATGAAAAACAAATACTGAAATTGAAAAATCAGTTGATGATTAAAAGGCAACAGACGGTTACTTAACATACTGTATTACAATAACTTTCTGTTAAAAAACCGTAGTACCGGAGACTCTACAAAACGAAATATGAGAACCCCTCCGGCAATAGTAAACAAAAATAGAATGAAAATCAGAGACTGAAGTATCAACAAATTATAAATCTGCAATTTCTCCACTATAATCCTGAAAAGTCTAAATAAAGTACTAAGAAATATCAGGTGTGAGAGATAAATGGAATAGGAAGCTTCTCCTATCAATAGCAATATGGGTGGATAATGAAATTGTCGGGTAAGATCAGTAATCACCACTCTATAAATAACCAGTGACATTACCACCGCAAGTATCAAAATACCTTCCGGCCGCAGAAGAATATGGGGATAGTCAGGAACGAGAAACCCAACCGCCAGAATTAAAAGCGCGCCCCATATCCATACGTTGAGATGATAGGATTTCAAGATCAGGTAGGCAATAAAACAGCCGCAAAGAAATCCAACAATTCTCTCATTGAACAGAATGATGTTAGGAATGACGATCTTATCCGACACCATAACCTTCAAAAGAACGACTGCAAACCAGGAGGAAAATATGTATCTGCCAATTTTCGGGCCTGCCATAATACAGATAAAAAAGGCAATATAGAAAACGACCTCATAAGCCAGCGACCAGGCAACCGGAAGAAAAAAATTGGCCTGAACAGGAAGCAGCAGGTAGGAATAAAGAATAAAACACCATTCATGCACCGACTGAAAATTCATGGTGTGGTCGAGGTGATTCGTTTTTCCGTCCAGGAGAAATATCAGTAAAAGATAAACTGTTGCAATAATCCAGTAGAATGGATAGATCCTGATGAAGCGTTTTTTTAGAAATAATATTTTGTTGGTTCCGTGCTGAAGATCCTTGAAATGAACATAGGTAATGATAAAGCCACTTAATACGAAAAAGAAATCCACACCAATGTAACCTTGAAAAAAAACGTCGCCCAAAAAAGAAGTTTGAAAATAAGGACGGGTAGAACCGCTTATATGACAAAGTACCACCAGCATTGCCGCAAATCCTCTGAAAATTTGCAGTAATTCCAATTTCTTTTTCATAAATATCTACTTTTCATACACAAAAATTAAAGTAATGAAGTGCTTTCCAATGATTTGACCGTAGTCATGTAATGCTTACCTGGACGACCTGCTTAGGTATACGATAGTTTACCCCATTCACTGATCAGATCTTCTTTGAAACTGGCCATCAAGGATGGTTTTCCTTGTAAATCAATATTTTTGACAGTCGGCAGCAGGTCTATAAATTTGCGCAGCCCCTGCAAGGTACTTTCCTCCGATAACGGGTCGAAAAGCTGTCCGTTTTGCCTGGTAACCAGATAAGATGCTCCGGCATACTGTGAGCAAAAAACATTCAGTCCAAAAATCAAGGCCTCATTGACCACTGCGCCAAAGGGCTCAAAAGTACTTGGTAATACAAATCCCGATGCACACAGGTACCAGGCGTTTAGTTCGTCACCTTCAAATCTTCCGGGCAAAACTACTTTTTCCTGTAACCCGTGACTTTCGACAAGGGCAGTGATCGTCTCCTTTTGCTGGCCCTCACCTACCAATACCAGCACAAGATCCGAATGTGCAAGCAGGACAGGATAAATGTGCTCTATAAATCCGGCCAGCCCTTTTTCCACGATGAATCGCCCTACGAAAAGCAACACTTTTTTACCTGTCAGGTCATGTTGTCTGGTATAACCGGCTGCAATCGTTTCCAGCCTGGTGCGGTCAGCCCGGAGTCTTTCAGGCGCCTGCAAAATGGGCGATACGATTAGCTGATCACCTTTTAGATTAAACGACGTCTGATAAAACTGCGCAACTTCTCTGGACAGCACCACCAAATAATCCAGCCGCTTGACACTGTATTTTCTGGCGAAATACCGGATTTTGGTTTGCACATGATTGCAAATGTCAATGCTGTCGTCAATGGTCGATCCGATTTTTTGTTTGATCACGCCCAACCCCTTTAAAAGCAACAGATATTGGGTAGTAAATGAAAATTCATATCCAAAAATAATATCGGGGTTCGCTCGTCTTATCGTTTTAAGCATTCCATAACGGATGGCTCTTCCCTTTGAACCAGCTGGACCGTTGAGGAGATAGGAATGTTTAAAATGCAGCTGCGAACGAAGTTTTTGCTGATCAAATTTATGATCACGTACATTATCAAAGATAAAGACAACTTCCAGATCGAAGAGCTCCCCCATCGCATTAAACTGGTCAATCCGGTATGGAGCCAAGGCAGGATGAAACATTAAAACTTTGAGCTTACTCATAACGTTTGTAAGTAAATCAATACGAAATATTCAATTAGCAACTGATTAACAACGACTTAAAATGATCAAAGCGGAATATCTACACGAATTCCATTCTGTTTCACGATACGGGCCGGAGATCCGATGACAGTGCAATTCGGCGGAACATCTTTAACTACAACTGCATTTGCACCGATAATCACATGATCACCGATCGTAATCCCACCTACCACGACAGCGCCTGTACAAATCATTACATGATTGCCGATCACCGGTTTTTTTTGCCCTCCAAGTCTGTTGGTACCGAGCGTAACGTGGTGATAACAGACAAAATAATCTCCGATGCTTTCTGCGTTCAGGAAACTTGAAGTATTGTGAATGAAAAGAGCCGTTCGGCCAATCTTCATACTGCCTGGGATATCAAGTGTCCGGTCTTCAGGTAATATCCACTTGAAAAAATATTTGATATTGCCGATCCGGTGGTAAAAAAGGTTTCTGTACTGCCTTGCAAACACCAGCGACAAAATCAGGTTTTTAACAGTTCCGGTATCGGACAGGATCAATTGTTTATTACGATGAAAGGCAAAAACCAGCAGGTGCGGGATGATCGTGATAAACCTTAAAGCCAGAATCAGCAGGTGATAACACAGCTTCATTTTACTGCCGTTGTCTGACAGATCTACAAAATAGATATGTTTATCAGCCTGATCCGCCGCCAGATCCGGGTTATTTTGAAAGTTCGATGAAAAAGTGGCTGCATCAGACATTGGTATCTTTCATTTTATATAACTCTCTTTTGTAGAGTCGTCTCAGGAACCTTACTGCGAAACCGGCGTAGATATGCGCTTTAAATGAGACCTTTGGAAACGTGGTGATCAGTCCGGCCATGCCAGGATGCGCTCTTTTTACAACCGTCAAATGCTCATGCATGTAACGTTTGAAAAGTTTGGAATTATGATCGCTCGAAGACTTACTGTCCTTATGCCATCTGAAAATCGAAAGATCCTGATCGATCACATAAAAAGGATACTGCGCAGCGATCCTGTAAAACCATTCTGCATCCATGATCATCTGGTAATCCTCATTCAGAAATCCTATATCAGTCAGGATACTTCTTCTCAGAAAAGTGCTTGGCTGAAAGATCGACATCATGCAATGTTTTTCCTGGAACCGGGAGATGTTCGGATATTTTCTTTCATAAACCTCCCCTTTATAGTCCATAAAAAGTCCGTTTCCTACCACGACATTGGCCTGTGGATTTTTTTCAAAAAAGTCTGTCACCGCCTGTATCGCGCCTTTGCAATAAACATCATCGCTATTGATCCAGGCAATAATATCACCAGACGCCATCGCAAATCCTTTGTTGATTGCGTGTGTCTGTCCGTTGTCCTTTTCGCTCACCCAGTATTTGAGCTTGTCTTCGTACTTTTTGATCACCTCAACCGTATTATCAGTTGAACCTCCGTCAATGACCAAATATTCCAGGTTGTCATAATCCTGATCAAGAACCGATTGAATGGTTTCTTCAATAAATTGACCCTGATTGTAGGAGGGCGTTACAATGGATACTTTCAAGTTGTTCATAATTCACTTTTATTTACCAATGAATAAATCGCTTTATATACATCAATAATCTCGTTTGCTACTTTTTTAGGATCATGTCTTTCAAGTGCCACTTTTCTGGCATTTTGCCCATACTCCCGGCTTTTTTCAAAATCTCCGGCAAGCTCCGTGATCGCTCCGGCGAGGGAGTAGGAATCACCATCCTGCACCAGCATTCCCTGCGAGCCGTTTTCAAGCATCGAATCCGTTCCGCCGGCAAAAGTGGCTACCACAGGCATTCCGAGCAGCATTGCCTCACAGAGACTATTGGGACTATTTTCGATATGACTGACCTGGCAATAGATATCCGCCCCGCAAAGTATTTCAACAAGCTCCGGCTCCGTTTTACTGCCGAGAAATGTTACTCCATTCACTGCATAATCCTGTTTAAGCCAGCGTTGAACCATTTGAGGATATTTGCCCGACTCCGTTTGTCCGACAACCAGCCACTCAAAATCGAACTTGTAATCGGTCAGCACAGCAGCAGTTTTTAGAACGGATTCCATTCCTTTGTATAAGCCGCCACTCATGGTTGTGACAATTTTTATTTTTGTATCAAAAGCCCTCTTTTTCCATTCTTTTGAATAAAAGCTGCTCCGCATAATCTCATTCCCGACAAAATACAGGCTCTTGGGTGCCAGTATCCGCGTTGCTCTTTTATCCCAGCTTGTACGCCCGATGATGAAGCGTGCCGGTTTGAGCATTTCCACTTCCCTTTTTGCCCATTTGGAAAACAAAAAGAAATTATTTACAACGGAATCAATCAGGAGTTTTGAGCTGAAATTTTCCTTTGACGAAGCAACGCTGCGGGGAATTCCCGAAAAATACTTTTCGCAATACGGTGTCAGAAGGCTTTGAATAGAAAACACAACCGGCAGTTGTATGTACTTCTGAATCAAGCCGAAATTATCTTCCGTTCCATGAATATGGATCACATCCGGCCGGACTGTTTCGATCACCCTTATAAGTTTCTCAACATAGCGCTCATCCCGGTTGGCCTGGTATGCTTCGAGCCGATCCATTATTTTGGCAAATTTGGTCTGGCCCCTGCCACGCGCAACCGGATAATACTGGACGGATTTATACTCAAACGGATCGAGTTCACCGTTGTAGTAAAAACTGACAGCCAGATCAATCAGGGGATCAAGCTTTACTTGCTGTTCAAGCGAAGCCAGCCAGCCCGCGGTAAACGAACCTGGTGTCAGCTTCTCTGCGGCTCCGCAGGGTGTGATGGCAAACCAAAGTATTCTCACGGTCTGGTTGTTTAATTGTAAGCTAGGTGTAATTTTATTTCAGTATTTGAACACATCCGAAATTCTTTGGATTGACAATAAAGTACGCAGATCCACAGCACGATGTATTCAAAATTAAAGGCAGGCAAACCAAAGGGAAGCAAAAAGATAATGTGCGCAACCAGGTAGAATGCCATTCCTTTTGTCATAATATTATTGGAACGGAAAAGTCCGAGATAAGCCGAATGCAGTACCAGAAAGCAAAACAGACCTAAATAAAGAATTCCTCCTTTTAATATTAAATGCAGATATCCTGTTTCAATCATTCCCCGGTTTACGCTTGACATATCAAAAATAGGACAATAGTACGTCCCGTTAAGTCCACGTCCGATGAGCCAGTCCATCGATTCGCCCTGAAAGCTGAAATAAAAATATTCCTCTACGCCCGTTCTGGTATCCTCTTCAAGCCGTGCGAGAAACAGCGCAAAAGTCGAGCCCGCATAAATGTTAAAAAGCAGTATCGCAAACAGGATGGTTACAGCGACAATCCCAAGTTTCAATAATTTTGAAACACCCTTGGAAGCTGCGATATTGAGTATAAAAGCAAACAGAACGATCAACAGATACATGAAAAGATTTCCCCGCCGGGCTGAATAAAGGGCCAGAAAAACACAGGTAAACATCGTAAAATATGCCATCACCCGATATTTGACTGAAAGAAATTCAGAACAAAGGATCATAAAGGATGATGCAAAAAGATATTGGAGCGGAATATATATTACGCCGATATAGGTCTGATATTCTTCGACATCGATATCTTCATTGGCCTGAAAAATCTGTTTGTAATTCAAAATCAAAAGCACGATTCCGATGATGCCCTGAACAAACGTAAATTTGAAAACACTGCTAATTGTTACCTGACCAAAACCCAGAAAGACGATGAGCGGTGTGATAAACGAGAGCCATGTATAACGGTTGATCAGTGAATAGCCGTCGGAAGAAAATGTTTCCCGGCTCAAAAACGGCCGCAATAATATGATTGCTGTCCAAAGTAAAAACAAAATAAAGATCACCAGCATTATTCCGTTGAAGGGCTTTTGAAACTGCATTTGAAAGACTGCATTATAAAAAATAATGATCAGCCCCACAGCGCACAGCAAATAACATAGGGCCTTGGAAGTATCGAAGAACATTCCACCCAACGCATGGAGGATAAAACCCACCATTACCCAGTCAAAAGAGGTCAATTTTTTTAAATCAAACATATAAACAGAAACAAGTGTGCTGTTAAACTTCAAGCTTTACCCACTCGGAAGGAAAAATTCCCTGAGCACTGTCATTTTGCAGCCATCGGTCGGGCATCACGACGATCTTTGCTGTATTGGCGTTGAGCCACGCTCCCCACCAGCTGAAAGTGCTGTTGGAAATAATATTATGTTTGCAAAGGCTCATCAGATACATATCCAGGTATGAGTTCATACCACTGTTATGATCCACATAGGTACAATTTGTAATTCTGATATTATTTTTAACCCAGGCCATGTCATCAGAAAAAATGTAGAAATGCGGATTGTCCGTGCTGTTTTCGATCAGCTCAATCGCGTTTTCAAAATAGGCTTTGTCCTTGATGACCATGTGGCTCCCGGCCCATATTGCATTTAAATAATCACCGCGTCGGATGTGAATACTCACCGCGTTCCGTTCGGAGATTTCACGACTTAAATCAATATTTCTACGGTCCGTTGGTTTTCTGAATGCGAAATTTTCCCGGACAACATTTTCGATATCTTCAAAGTAAGCCTCGGCCTGCCAGGTGCCCATAAGTGTGACACCACGCTGCTTAAACACATTTTCATCTCTGATAAACTCTTTTTTCTCCTTATAAACTGATACCGTTTTCTTTTGAATTTTCAGAATTTGGCGCAATAGAAAGTAAGAGAGTTTATTTTCGAATATTGGGCGGCCCTTCGTGAGAAAAAAGTTTTGAAAATTTACAGGGAACGGCAGATCCAGATCAAATGCATGAGCCATAGCAAATCCGTTGTGATGCACATGCCCGAAGTATTCAGAAATCGAAACGCGGGATCTTATCCCTTTTTCATTGAGTGCTAAAAAAAGCGCGTATTGAAACATCTGATTTCCCAGGCCTCCGTAAAGTAAAACTTTGTTCATTACGTTGCTATGTATGGTTACAAAAATCTTAAAACCACTTGACTATCGGCGCACGGCCCATTTCCCGAACGGCCCGTTACCTGATCCATATCCCCTTTTTGCCTTTTACAATAATCATATAATACTGTAATGGGGCGATTAGGTATGCGTTGATATTGGCAATGATGGCTCCGATAAATACGGCGTAAACACCAATGTGAAAATACCTGATCAGCACAAGCACGGTGCCAACGTAAAGAAACGGACTGATAACACTTGACCAGAACTGAAGCCGGAGGGCGTTTATTCCATTCAGAAAATTCACATATTTACTACCGAACATGCCGACGTTGAAAAATATGAATCCGTAGAGTGACAGCGAAAAATCAATATCAACTTTCCCTTTACCCAGCCAAAGGCTGTATGCCATATCAGAAAACAGCAGCATCAGAAGGCCTCCAAAAAACATGGCGATGTTCAGCATATTATATTTGCGTATCCCGTTTCTGATCCAGGCAATGTCATTTTTAAAAAAAGCTTCGGTAGATGCCGACCAGAATGGTGTTATGAAAATCATAAATACCATGTGCAAAATCCCGAAATACTTGTAAACTACATTATATGAAGTCACCTCCGCTGCTCCGAAATTTCTGGAAATAATAATATTAGCCGATTCATACTGAATAATTGCTGCGATCTGAATGACGAAAAAGCTGAAACCCAGTTTTAATAGATCGTTCGAATAAGCAAACTTCACATCAGAAAAACTGGGACGGTATTTTTTAAAGACACCATTGAAATAGTACAGGTTTGCGCCTACCAGTACGATCAATGGTGAAACGCAGAGTGCAATACCTAGTTTCACCAAAGAGCCGTCCGAGGTTTTTACCAGAATAAAAATCAGGATCAGCGAAAGGATTTGCCCCAACAAATCAAGCAGGGAAGTCTTGGCCGGTTGCTGATCCGCAATAATCAGTGTGGTAATAACCCTAAGCACAAATTGCAGGCAGAAGTAGGAAAAAATAATGATCGCTAAAAATGAAATTTCCGACTCCATACTCGGAGAAATTTTCAGTATCTCCGACCAGTTCAAAAACTGATTCGTAATCATCAATAAAACCCAGACACCGGCGAAAATCAGTGCCAGAATGCTATAAGTTGTACTGATGTATATTTTAGCGAGTTTAATATTACCTTCTGATTTTGCTTGTACCAGCTTATTACGCAGTCCGTTTGTCAGCCCAATATCAAAGAAACTAAACCAGCTGACCACAGAACTTAACGTTAGCCAGATTCCGTAACGGTAAGGATTAATATAATTTATAGTCAGCGGGACAAGAATCAAACTGATCGCAATACTGGCACCTTTGATTAGAAAAGACAATCCAATATTTTTCTTAGCCTTAATACTTCGCTCGTGGCCTTTCGTGAAATTGTTGCTTATAAAGTGCAGAACATTCGTCATCAAAGCTGGGGTTTATCTACCTGAAATAGGTATCGGTAACGCTGAATCTGTTTAATCTAAGCCTGGATCTGTTTTGCCGTATCAAAAACATGGGTATCAATGTAGACGATATCCTTAATACCTCCCAGCACGATCGCCGTATTGCTGTATGAACTTTTGCAGGAACAGATAATCTTACTGGAATTGGCCAGCATCAGAAGCTCAACTACGCCGCCATAAATTCCTTCGAGATCGTCACGCCCGATCTTATGGTTGAAGACATTCATCTGCTTACCATATTTCTGTCGGAAGAAAATTTTGGTAGGCTCATCATCCGTTGCCATCAAAAACTTCTGGGAAGGATTTTCAGCAAGATAACGGTCAATCTGAATGATATAATTCTCATCAGGGCTGTCCTTGGTTGTATGCACATGGTCTGTCCTTCTGATATGAATGCCAATGTAGGACCCACCTATTTTTTGATATTCCTGTTTTACTCTTTCCTTTAAGATTTCACTGAATTTGAAATTAGCAAACTGCTCAGCCAACTCCTCATTTTTCATGTAATCGTTGTAGGTCTCTTCTACTTCCTGATCGCCGAATGGAAAACAGGTTGCTATCAGCACCGTAGATTCTTCACTGCTGATTTTAAGTTGTTTTACACGGTTCGTTTTGTCGTCACGAATATCATCATCAAATAACGTTTGCCCGGCAAAAAAACTCGAAATAAACTTTAAAAATACGTAAAATCTTGCGTTAGAACCTGGTCTGTAAATATTGGTTAAAAGGAAATTGATCCATCTCGGCGGAACCGAATATTCCATACCAATGCTTTGGAAAATATCAGTCAATTCACAGCCCAGTGCCGTATTGACCGGCCAGGCGATCCAAAGCTCACGATTATCTCTTTTCGCAAGTTGCACGGCCGAAGCCAGTACGCGCATTCTGTTGCCTAAGCCGGCTTGAGGAACAACGATGATTTTCTTTTTCATTATTTTATAGGTCAAGTACAGGTTTACATGCTCGAAAGATCCTGCAAAGCTTCGGGTTGAATTTTGGTGAAATGGGATGTTAGAATCTGCTCGTAAAATTTCCAAAAATCGAACTCAGCAAGCTTGGCTTTTTACTGTTGTAGTAGTTATTGTCGTAATTATATCCGTAACCATAACGAATACGTTGAATGCTGTTAAAGATGATATTGATGTTTACAAGCTGATTTTGCTTGTTCAGGTCTTTCAGGAAATCCAGCTCATCGGCTTTGGTATAACCCTGTCTGATCATATACAGCGTCATATCGGCGACTCTTGAAATAATCATAGCGTCCGGAACCAAATGGACAGGAGGGCTATCAATAATTACATCATCATAAATATCCCTTAAACTCATGATCAGATCAGCGAGCTGATGTCGCTCCAAAAGCTCGGAAGGATTATGAACAAGGGCCCCGCTGCCGATAATGTCGAGTGTCGGTTCCAGTTTTGAGCTTTGGATAATTTCATCGACTGAGGCTTTTCCGTTTAAAAAATCACTAATTCCGGGGTGTGCCTTATTAATCTCAAACACTTCAGCCAGTTTGGGTTTCCTTAAATCAAGTTCGACCAGGACCGTTTTTCTTCCCGAATAGGCCATTGCAACGCCCAGGTTGCTGCTGACATAGGTCTTACCCTCACCAGCTATACTGGATGTAACCAAAGTGACCCGCCCACTTTCTTTCTGACCAAAGAGATAATACATTTTTATTCTCAATGCTCTGAACTGCTCGCTGATCGCGGTTGCACTGTTTCCGGTAATCGCGATTTTACTTTTTGAAGGCTCGTAGGGCAGCTCTCCGATGATCGGGATTTCTCCTGAATCCTTCAATTCCTGAAGATCATTCACTTTCGGACTGATCACGCCTCTGGCATAAATCAAACCTGCCGGGAAGGCCAGGCCGAAAAATATTCCGATCGCGAAAATCATCGCTTTCATAGCATTTTTAGGAGCTCCTGCATACGCCTCATCCACAATTCGATCATTGGCCAGCGCGGATGCGTAACTGACAGAAACCTCTTCCTTTTTTTGCAAAAGATACGTGTACAGCCCTTCCTTGATAGCCTGTTGCCTTTTGATATTAATGAACTGACGCTCCTGAACGGGAATATTCTTAATCGAATAGAGAAAGCTGTCGTTGAATGATTGTAATTTTTCCTGTGTGTTCTGCAAAGTGGAACGTATACTAGAAACGTTCTCTTTTATCGCTGCTTTTGTAACGGTTATGGATCGGTTGATCGGTTCAAAATCCGGATTGGTTTCCGGCGTTGTAGCCAGCAATCTTTCCCGCTGAAGTTGAAGCTGAGCAAGCTTTTCGATGAGGCTGCTGAGAGCCGGATCATCAATTCCCAAAGTGGACGGCGTTTTACCAGCGTTTAATGAGGAATTAATATATCTTTCGATTCCTTCAATGATACTAAGCTGGACATTAACCTGACTCAGACGCGCATCATTTGCCTGCATATTTTCCAGACTGATCTTCGAATCAGAGCTCAGATCTGTGAGTCCTCTGCTGCTTTTAAAGGTTTCGATACCCTTTTCGGCACTATTTAGTTCGCTGGCCAGTGTAGTCAGTCGCGAATCAATAAAATCGAGTGTACTTCTGGTTTCCTGTTTCTTGACAAGTATCCCCGCAACTTTATAGTTTTGGATCAGACGATTCAATATATCTTTTCCGCGTTGCGCAACCTGATCAGAAATTGTCAAAACGGCTGCTGTTGACGATTTACTGGATAGTGCGACACCAATTCGTTTTTGGTATTGAATGGCTAAACTTTCCGGATCGTGTAAAACAACCCTGATTTTCGCTCCTTTAAATTCTCCGATACTGGCTGTTGGTTCAAGTTTCCAACTACCGAAATTGTTCCTGAAAGTTTCTTTGTATGAAAACTGTTTCAGGTTTCCATCCGGCATGCTCACAAAAAACGAGTTCTGATCAATAATGACAAGGTTGACAGTTGCGTTGGAGTAATTTCCGGTTGGATTGATCAATGTGAGTTTTACCGGGCTGTTTTTGTAAAGATCCTCGGTAGCAAGACCGTCCATCTTTTGGTAGCCTATATCAAGTTTTAAATCGCGAACCACTTCACTGATCAGCTGTTTTGATTTAAGGATTTCAAATTCATTCTCCATGATCCGGTTTGTACTCAACAGATCAATTTCATGCAAAGGTGATTGCTGGTCGGAAGTTTTCTTTTCATTTTGGATCAGAAGAGTGGCCTTGATTTCATAAACCGGCTTAGCGACTTGATAGTAAGTAAATACTCCAACTGCTGCTAACGATAACCCGATAAAAAAAAGCGGCCAGTGATACAGGTATTTTTTGAGTATACTGCTCACATTGATACTGCGCTGCTTTTCCTGCGGAATTCTAAAGGGTGTAAACTGGGCTAGCTGTGTACTCATAATTAGTTACCTGTATTAGTTCGAAAACAAAACAATGATAAAGTGCCAGGGAAAACGGGAGTAATATTTTAGTGGGCGTGTGCTTTGAGCATACCAGAATTAATTTAAAATCCGCTGCTTACAAGACGTGCTATTTTAGAATTTTCTCTATTTAATTTGGCAGAATTTTGAGCCTGAATAAGGGTGCGTTGCACACGGTCTATTTTGTGTTTTGCTCCCTAAATCGAACTTGATTGTTTTTGCTTATGGTTTGAAAAAAATTCAGCTTTCACTGAATAATTATAAAATGTTGTGAGTAGTGCTTTGTCATAAGCAAAGGTAGAGATAAATTTCCTAAATCAAATAATGAAGGCTCTTTCACCAAATTTTTTATGGCAAAATATAATGATGACAAACTTTTATATAAGTCAATCTAAAATTTTCGTTACTTGACTTGCGTATTACTTAGGAGATTTTAACTAAAATGTTTTCTACATTTCCTTGTTAAGTACTAACAAATATTTATTTACTCTAACTGAAACCGTTTAATAAGTTTCGTCAGATTTTAGACATTAAGGCTTCCAAATCAGTGTGTCGAACTGGATGTTCTTAACACAAAGTTGCAAACTGATCAAATTCTTCCGGGGATAAATGTTCGTCTATAGAGGACGAAATCAGTAGAAAAATTTTTACGACACGTAGAACTATAAGATTCCCATTTCATTATTCTGTTTCGTATGGTTTTATTCAATAGTCGCAACACTTGCAACGAAGCAGAGCGCTCAGTTTAATGCTTACAATGACTTGTGAAATAAAACACAACTATTTCAATGACTTGGTGTAAAAATGATACTATGGCTTTTAGCGGATGGCTGCGAACCGAGAATTTTGCCAGAACGTCATTTTGCACTTTGTAAGTCAATAATTATACATATTCATTATTTTGACAACTAACTTGTAGAATTAATAACATTTATCACAATCCAGCATCCCAAAGTAATTCCTAAAAAGACCATAAACGTATATATATTAGCGTTATATTTTATTCGCCACATTTCCGGTTTTCTCCTCATCAGGACTTTAGAGCCTGCGTTCAGTGCTGAGCCTTGAAAATTACCATTTAATAAATTGCAGTAGATTTGATAAAAATTTATCCCGGGGGATTTTTTTAAGAACTCAGCTATTCCGTAAAATCGAGACTTCAATAAATAAAAAACTATCTAAACAGCTGATTATCTGCGCCTTAATCTATATTGAGATATGTAATAAATTTATATAAAATAATACTATGGATAGATTCGAGATTTCCGTCAAACTTATTAAACGGCAAATATCCTTTGGCAATCGCTTAAAATACTTCAAAAAAGCGGTTGTAATTACATCCGTTTAAAAAATATAGATATGATAAATTTGCATATCACCGTTATCTCTTCTAGATTTGTATATACAACACTCCCGATTTACCCGAAACAATTAGATAAATGCCGTGATAGGTCTATGTCATTGCAACAACCGAAATTGATATAATCATACTTCCGGATTTCCAGGTTCACACACACTACAACGAACTGCGCAGAAATGCAGCAACATCAACAATGTTCTAAATATATTTATTGAGATATACAGCGGATACGCTCTGTATCAACATATTAAAAATTCTTAAACAACGACTTAACAATACGCTTTTGCCGAAAAATGCTTTTAGTTTACTTATGAAAATTTGTTAACCTAAAATTCAATTTAGTAAAAGACGCGCAACAGATTATTTGGTTCAAATATTCAGCGATCAAGAATTTGCGGTGTTTTGCACTGGCTCGGAAGAGGTCTGTCTATATAAAAAAATGTATGATCGAAGTAATGGTTACCAGGTCACACGTTACGCTGCCTGAAGGTCATCTGGTCAATTTGTTGATGTATTAATATATTCTCACAGCATAATATTTTAATAATATGAAAAAGCGCTATCCTCGCCTTATGCCTAATGCCCACTTGTGGATCGATGTGATTCTTTTGAATCTTTCGTTCCTTGTGGCATGCTTCCAACGGTTTGGCAACTGGAAGTATTTTCTGGATCAGCAGTATGTCATCCTTTTACTGACCGCCAACCTTGTTTGGATCTTTGTTATCTACATCCTTCAAACCTACCATTTTACGAGGATTTCTTTCAATTTCAGAAATCAGGTTGTCAATTTAGGAAAGGCTGCACTACTACATGCTTCCATAATCATGGGACTGCTTTACCTTGCGCACAGAGGAGACGATTATTCCAGACAGCAGTTCATTGTTACTTACATTGTATTTGCAGGTATGGCATTGATTGCCCGGGCGGTTATTGTGCTAACATTATATATGTATCGGAAAGCGGGCTACAACTATCGAAATTATGCAATTCTGGGGAAAGGCGATCTGGCTGAAATGATATTTGATTTTTACAATGAAAGGAAAGAATTAGGATATCGCTATTGCGGCACCTTTGAGTTTGATGAAAGCACCGAGAAACTAGACATGCTTGAAGCCATTATGGGTGAAAACACGCTGGATTTTGTATACTGCTGTTTGTCAGATTTGAGTGATGCACAGATTAAGAGCGTGATCAAATTAGGCGAGCGCCAAAAAACGCATATTCGGCTGGTTCCTGATTTTCGTGGGTTTATGACCAATATGGCCACAATCGAATACCATGACCTGATGCCGATTATCCAGGTAAACACCAAACCCTTTTCCAGTGTCAATGAAAAAACTTTGAAGCGTTCATTCGACCTCATCATTTCATCGACGATCATGATTCTGGGTTTTCCGGTATTTTTGCTACTGATGGCCGCTATAAAATTGAGCTCTCCAGGCCCGATTTTCTACCGCCAGAAACGTTGCGGCCAGTGGGGTAAAATGTTTGAAATTTACAAATTCAGAAGTATGGTTGTTAACGCAGATAAAATGGGTCAGCATTCACAGGGAAGCAACGATAAACGGATTACCAGGATTGGCCATTTTCTTCGCAAATCCAGGCTGGATGAACTGCCACAATTTTATAATGTTCTTCGTGGAGACATGTCCATTGTTGGTCCAAGGCCGCTTTATAAATACGATGTCGATATGCTGATGGAAGCTGAACCACATGATTTTCAGCGGTTATTGACCGTTAAACCAGGCATTACTTCTATCGGACAAATCAAGGTGGGTTATGCCGACTCCATGGCAAAAAATGTTGAGCGCTTGAAATACGACCTTCAATACTTAAAGGAATACAGCATATTTTCTGACATAGAACTTATTTTAAAAACCATGCAGCTGATGGTTTCGGGCCGAGGACAGTAAGTTCCTACCCCAAAGGAGCTGGATTTCTATCCGCAAGGAATAGCCATAAAGGGCTATTGCTTATCTGGTCAGTTTCCAATAGTTTTGTTTAATAAAACAAGTTTACAAAGAACATCTGCTTTCAACACGTTTTCATTTTGTCGAATCCCAAAGGAATGCCCTGTCCAATTATCAGTCAGCCCATTCTGAGTAAAATACGTAGTTGAGAAATTTACCCTGATTATTCAAACGACCCAGTACTCTATTTAATTTTTATCATCTTCATGCGTATCGCAATTTTAGGAACCCGCGGGATTCCCAATCGTTATGGTGGCTTTGAGCAGTGCGCCGAATATCTGGCGCGCGGATTGGCAGTAAAAGGTCACGAGGTGATTGTTTACAACTCGCATAACCACCCTTACCAAAAAAGTCACTGGAACGATGTGAAAATTATTCACATCTACGATCCGGAATATCGTTTTGGTACGGTCGGACAAAGCATTTACGACTTGAATTGTATCCGCGATGTGAGAAAACAGCATTGTGATATCATCCTTCAGCTCGGTTACAACACCAGTTCTATCTGGGGGGCTATGCTTCCAAAAGATGTTGTGGTTACTACGAACATGGCTGGCCTGGAATGGCAACGTTCAGGTATTGGTGACGCTGTCAGGAAATTTCTGCTTTACGCGGAGAAGTGTGGCGTCAGATACAGTGACCATTTGATCAGCGACTCTGTTGGTATACAAACCTACCTGAAAGAAAAATACGAGATCGACTCTACTTTTATTCCATACGGCGCTGACGAATTTAGATACCCGAACCAGTTTCTTCTGGACGATTATTTTCTAAGGCCTTACGAATACGATCTTCTTATTTCAAGACTTGAACCAGAAAATAACACAGAGATGATACTCGACGGCGTAGTGAAAGCTGCGCAAAACAGACCTTTTCTGGTAATTGGAAATCATAAAACTAAGTTTGGAGATTATTTAAAAAGTAAATTCAGGAGTTATAAAAATATTCGCTTTTTGGGAGGAATTTATGACAACAACAAGCTAAATAATTTGCGCCACTTCTCGAACCTTTATTTTCATGGACATGCCGTGGGTGGAACAGATCCTTCCCTGCTCGAGGCAATGGCTTCACAAAGTCTGATCGTGGCGCATAACAATGTTTTCAATCATGCTATTCTGGGCGAAGATGCACTGTATTTCTTAAACGCCGATCAGGTATGCCAGCAACTTGAAAAAGTCAGAAAGTTGGGGCCGACTCAACTGATCAAAGTTGCGCGGAACACAGAAAAAATCAGAAACACTTATACCTGGGAGAAAATTACCAACCAATATGAAGCACATTTCAACAGTATCGCGAAACTGGTTACCCGCCCATCTGTACCAAAGTTCGCTTAATAATGTCTGAGAAATGATTGTTACACACGCCTTAAAATTCACAAATCATAGTTATTTTATGAATCGATTATCCCTCATCATTGCCGTTCTTGTTATAACTTTTCTAAGTTCATGTGGATCGTACACAAACATTCCCTACTTCAAGGATCTAAATAAGCTGACACCAACTGAAGAGCAAATTTCAAATTATTCTCCTTTTACGATCCAAAATTCAGATGTATTGGGAATTAATGTAAGCAGTAGAAATCCGGAATCTTCGGCCATTTTCAACAGAGCAAACGGCAACAATGACGACAGTCCGCAAAACAGTTCTCAGAACCCTTCCATGGCTGGCTACCTTGTAGATCAAAAAGGAGAAATACATCTGCCATTGATCGGCACGATGAAAGTCTCCGGCCTAACGACATCGGCGCTGCGTGATACGCTAAACAAACTTTTAGTCACTTATTATAAAGATCCGGTTACGAATGTTCGGATTCTGAATATAAAGGTTGCTGTTTACGGCGATGTACTGCATCCAAATGTTTATAATCTACAGAACGAGCGGACCACGATCACGCAGGCACTCAGCTTGGCGGGAGATTTGAATATCACTGCACTCCGTAATATTATACTAATCAGGGAAGTGGATGGAAAGCGGAGTTATATACCAATCAATCTGAATTCAAAAAATCTCTTTGAGTCACCTTATTTTTACCTCAAGAACAACGACGAGATTTATGTGCAGCCTGACCGCACCAAGTACGCAACGGTGGATCGCGGATATCGTACAGCAACGTTGGTTTTGTCAGGACTTTCCATTATCGCCATTGTCCTTTCCAATCTGTTCAGATAAACGGACTGCCTGTAATATCAATCCAACGGTATGACAACCGTTATTTTGGTACCGGAAAGAGAGTCAATTTTGACGGTGCCGTTTAACTTATCTATCCGGGCATTGATATTACTTAAACCCATCGTATTTTTCCTTATTTGGGTTTGATCAAAACCTGTCCCATTGTCAAGGATCGTGATCAGTAGCATATTGTCTCTGAGCATGATCCCTAAATTTATTTGCGAAGCCCGGGCATGTTTTATGGCATTGTGGACAAATTCCTTCACAATCAAATAAACATTTTTTCGCATTTCACTGGAGATCGTTTTCTCCGGTATATCATCAGGGATTTGGACACTAAATTTAATGAGGGAATGATCAAATAATTTCGTCGTCTGAAATTCAACATAATAGATCAGATTCTCGAGATTGTCATTTTCGAAATTGGTACTCCATATAATTTCTTTAATTTTCTCAGACATCTCATTGATCATCGAGCAAAGCCGTTTTATTTCCTCATCCTGACGACCACTTTTGCTTACCATGTCGGCGAAAAGCTTGATGGCGAAGAAGCCGGCACCGATATCATCATGTATTTCACTACTGATCCGCTGTCGTTCATTTTTCAGCGCCTGAAGCTGGTCAGCGAGCAGCCTGCGCAATCGTTTTCGATACAGGTAATGGGAAATCAGCGCGTAAATAATGACAAATAATACGAGCAAAACGATAACTTGCTGCCCTCCTAAATCTTTAAAAACCATTAAACCCAGTATTCCGTTTAGTAAATTATAACTCATGACTGTTGGTGAAATCACATTTATTGACTGAGTTTGCTTAAATTACTCAAAAATCACTCAACAAATTCAGACAATGATTTCAATTTCCATTGTTGAAGACCATGAACATTATCGCTCGGCACTTCTAAAAGCCATCGGCAACAACAAGCTATTTGAAATTATCGGTGTATATGAATCTGCCGAGTTTGCCATCGAGCCACTCCTTAGAAATCCGCCGGACATTGCTGTTGTTGATATAGAACTTGACAAAATGTCCGGTATTGAACTGATCAAACTTCTTAAAAACGAAGACATCCGGACACAGTTTTTAATGTGTACATCTTACCAGAATAATGAAAATGTTTTCAGTGCGCTCCGGGCCGGAGCCAGTGGTTACATTGTCAAGGACGCAAGTGCTTCAGAGATTGAAAATGCAATTATAGAACTGCACCAGGGAGGCTCTCCTATGAATACTTACATTGCCAGAAAAGTAATAAGTCTGCTCCATTCTCAGCCGAAAAAACAAACATTTGGGCTCAGCGAAAGAGAGCTCGAAGTTATTACACTTTTAAGCAAAGGGTTAATTTACAAAGAGATTTCAGATCAGCTTACCATTAGTGCCAACACAGTGAAAAATCATTTAAAAAATATTTACAAAAAGCTTCATGTCCAGAACAAGGTTGAGGCTGTTAATAAATATCGGTCACTTTGAAAAACAAAAAGCCCTGTTAAAATAACAAGGCCTGGAAGTAATGCTTAATGCTTCCGAATTTTTTGTAATGGCGCCTTACGCTATGTGATTTTCAAACTCTTCCACATAAATATCCGGAGCATATCCATCATTAAAAAAAGTCAAATGACTTCTTTTTACATATTTACTCCCAGCCAGAACGGCTATAACTAACAGGGTCACAGACGCTTCCGGAAATAAATAAAGTGAAGCCGCTAAGGTCATCGTCAGCACGGTCGCCACACTTAGAATAATGTTCATCGGCGGAATAAAATTTCCCAGATTAGCCTTTGTCGCAATACTTTCATTGCGGGATTGAACACACCCGTCTTTAACAAATGGTAAAGTATCCATACTTTTCAATCTTAAAAATAACGTTGAGTAATGTGATGAGGTCACGTTGAGCACTTAAAGATAGATAACATAAAAGGCAAACAGCAAAAAAAACAGCAAATAATTTCGGTCTTTTTGTAGCTAAATCAACAATAGGAGTAAAATTAATATTACAAAACGATATAATCCCATTCAAAGCGTGCCGATTTCCTGTTCGGAGAACAAGTCTTACCCTGGCGCCTTACCGTTAACTCAAAATAATATTGTTTTTTAATTTTAAGTTTATATTTTTCCACCCGGTTACTTAGATATCATCTGCTCAACGTATGGATAAAGTAAATAGGTCTTTTTCTTCCCGTAAAATTATCCTTCGACAAGCTCGAAAGACACGATCCTATTTTTGTGCACTCCCCGACAAAAAGCAGATCGTTGAGAAGATCACTTTACATCCGGCTTTTTGTGTATTCAGAGAAACAAGGCATTTATCAGATTTTTCTTATTCAGGGGCTCATTAAGCATTCGAACTGACAAGTATTTCGCCAACTGTTGACCTGGGATTTCATTCAGTCCCAAACTACAATTGGCCTTTTGTATTTTTTTAACAATCCTCCCCAGTGATTGCGCATAAATTTTCTTCTATATAGAAGATCGTAGAACTGTTGTGCCCGTTCCGCAGAACGTCACGCAATTCAAAGAAAAAATTTTGCTTAAAATTCAAAAAAATCTCAGCGTTTCATGAAAATAATACTTTTTGCCAACTCCTTTTACCCGGCTGCACTGATAGAAAGTCTGTTACAAAGAAATATGCTGGCCGCCATTATTGCCGCTGCCGAGCATAATCCAGACAATCAAAGACTCGAAGAATTTGCCAATTCAAAAGGTATTGTCTTTAAAAGATTCAGTGCCCGCCAACTTTATTCAACGGCTATCAGCTCGATTGAGCATATACAGGCTGATCTTTTCCTGGTTTTTACTTTTAGTTATAAGATTCCGGATTCGCTGCTTGCATTGCCGCGGTTAAGCGCATTCAATGTTCATTATAGTCTCCTCCCTAAATACCGCGGCATTGCACCACTATTCTGGCAGATCAAAAATGGAGATGTCAACGGCGGTATTACCATTCATAAAATGGATTCAAGTTTTGACACAGGGCCTGTTGTTGCCCAGCTTCCTGTGGAAATGATCCCCGGTGAAAGTCAGGGCCTTTATGCTTCTCGCATTTCCTACGCATCCGTACAGCTGATCCTCTCGGCTTTGGAAACAATTGATAGTCAGGAACAAAGCCATTTCTTGATACCGCAGGATGAGCTTCGGCAGAGCTGTTTTCCAAGACCTGCCATTGCTGATTTGACCATTGACTGGTCTACCCAATCCGCCCAACAAATTGTTAATCTTGTCAACGCATCCAATCCGGCTTGCCAGGGTGCTTTCAGCAAATTAAGAGGGCAACTGATCAGAATTCATGAAGTTTCACTTGCAAATCTGGGAGATCAGATTCCGCAAGCTGCCGCCGGAACGATCGTATTTTCTGATATCAGTCACGGAATATTTGTGCAATGTATCGATGCAGAATTCTTAAGGATAAATGTAGTGGAAATGCCCGAAGGAATCATATCAGGATCCCGGCTTGCTGCGCTGGGCGTAAAAGCCGGAGAATCTTTTGAAACGCTGAATCCAGAAAACATGTCAGTCCAATAAATATTAAAGTCTTTACAATTTTAATTATCCTTTAACAATTCAAATTTATTCAACAATGGAAGTTTATTTAGGAACCGTAATGGGATGGGCACCAAATTTCGCCCCAAAAGGCTGGATGTTTTGCAAGGGGCAAATACTGTCCGTATCACAATATTCAGCATTATTCTCGCTGCTGGGCACGAATTATGGTGGGGACGGGCAAAATACATTTGCCCTGCCAAACCTGCAAAGCCGGGTTATTGTAGGCGCAGGTACTGGTCCGGGTTTATCCCCGTATGTGCTGGGTCAGGTTGCGGGCAGCGAGTCTGTCACACTTTCTGAGACCCAGATGCCAGCACATATTCACTCGGGCCAGGTCTCCGGAATTTCTTTAAATGCCAGCTCAGCCAATTCGGATACCAGCACTCCCGCTGGTGGTTCGAGCATTGCAGTTCCTGGTACGCTGTCTGGCAGAGATTTCACTTCTACCTTAGGCTTCAATTCAGCAGCTCCGGATGTGACACTGAACGCCGCATCGATCGGAAACGGAACTGTGACCACCTCAGCGGCAGGAGGCAACCAGCCTCACAGTAACGTCCAGCCTTACCTGGCATTGAATTACATCATTGCCGTAGAAGGACTATATCCTTCAAGAAACTAAAGTATTCGTACCAGGATATTAACCAACCGGTTTATCCTGGTACCTTTCTCGGTCTTCATATACCTCCGGCCTTTCTGATTCCAAAATTTTTAGCGCATCCTTCCCCAGTGAAATGATAATCCATGAAATCTAACTACGAATAGGTTTGACAAACTGCAATGTAACCGTTAACTAAGTTATTATATTTTTCGTAGTATAAATTCTATACATTGTATTTTTTTAATGAAAAATATGCAAAAGCCAAGTCCTTCCCTCTTCCTTTTGTATGTTTTCATCTATTTCATTTAATCATAAGGCAACTGCTCAAACTTCATGAAAAAAAATTCTATCTATCTGCTTTTTGCTGGGTTAGCATTGGTGGGAGGCTTTTTGCTACGCTGGACTGGCCAACCGATTCTCAATGATCAACACCACAAAGATGTTGTGATCATTGACAAATCGCTCGAAAATTATCTACAACTCGCAGACGCAGCCGCCGACAGTGCGCAGGTGATTTTGGTTGAAAATAACGACGCCGGCTTTTTAGCTTTGCAAACAAAAATTAGTTCGCTCAGAAATATCGAGCGTCTGCACATTTTAACACATGGCACTGCCGGAAACTTCGTACTGGCAAGACAACAGTTGAACGAGCAAAATCTTGAAAAATTCAGCGGTTTCTGGAAGGCAGTAAAGGAGAGTTTCGTTTCTGAAAAATCAGAACTTTTCATTTACAGCTGTGAGCTCGCGAGCGTTGCTTCCGGAAAAACTTTCATAAACCGGTTACATGATCTTTTAGAGGTATCCGTAGCCGGATCCGAGGATCAGACTGGTGATGCAAAAAGAGGCGGAAACTGGGATCTGGAATACGCCGCTGGCCGGATTGTAAAAAATCACGTGTTGAAGTTTTTGAATTTTCAAGGTCTCCTGATACCAAGTTTTTCCGAACTAAGCGGTTCATCAAGCCCGTTTTATCAAATAGCGATCCATAATGACGATCAGTTGATCTACGGAGACTTTGATAATGACGGTGACATTGACCTGCATGTCCTTCCTCCTTTACCTACCGAATTAAACAAATTTTACAGAAATAATGGCAATGGTATTTTTACGGATAATACCAATACTAACAACCCGTTCGGGTCTCTTACTCAAAAGGCAGCCTTTGGTGGAGCCCTATACGCCTATGTCGCTGACTGGGATAATGATGGAGATGTCGATATCTGGACGACAAGACGAGACTTCAATAGCATTCCGGCCAGGAATATTTTTTATAAAAATAACAACGGTGTTTTTCAGGAGTTAAAGGATGGCGCAAGCCCTTTTAACGGCATTACGCTTTCTCAGGATATAGAGTTTATTTATGGTGATTTTGATAACGACGGAGATATTGATATTCACACCTATGACGGAGTAGCTGCCACGAATAAATTTTACCGGAATAATGGAACCGGGGTTTTTGCAGAGGTTACGGGTGCCGCCAATCCATTTAACAATCTGAGTGATAAGGCTGCATTTTTCTCTGGTGCCAAGTATGCCAGGGTAGCAGATTGGGATAATGACGGCGATGTTGACATTTTTGTATCAAAGTACAAAGTTGCTGGTGATAAAGTATTTTTTAGAAATGACAACGGGGTTTTCACTACGCTTTCAGGGGCGCAAAGTCCTTTCAAAGATATGTTGATTTTACAAGACACACAGTTTATCCACGGTGATTTTGACGCAGACGGAGACGTCGATATCCTCGCGGCCAAATCGACAACTACTGAAACACTGGATTTTTATCAAAACAATGGAAGCGGAAGCTTTACGCTGGTGACAGGAAGCCAAAACCCTTTTAATACACTGCCAAATACCGGTGCATTTTTAAATGACGCCGGCAAAGCGTTTGTTGCAGACTGGGACAATGACAAAGATGTGGACGTATTTCTTACCAGAAGGACCACTCAGCCCGGAGCGAATATTTTCTATCGCCAGTCAGAAGCTCCGCCACTTTTGAGCAGCTCCTTACCTGCAAACGGCGCTGTGGCCGTCGATATTGAGTCAAACATCACACTCAATTTCAGCCGGGCAGTTTCAGGAGTAGCTGGCAAAAATATTCTTATAAAACGTACAAGCGACAACTTTACCTTTGCGTCGATTGATGCTTCTGACACGAAGGTAACGGGCGGAGGCACTTCCAGTATCACCATAAATCCAGCGACAGATTTATCAGCGAGCACGTCTTTTTACATACTGATCGATAAAGGTGCCTTTAAAGATGCGGATGACAGAATTTTTAACGGAATCACGACAAACAACGTCGTGGCCTTTACAACCGGTACCGCGAGTGTGGCACCGTCATTAACCACAGATGCGGTAAGTGTTTTTTCCACGACTTCGGCTACCCTGGGCGGGAATGTTACAAGTGATGGCGGCCAGCCAGTAACCGATCGTGGAGTTGTATGGAACACCACAGGCGATCCGATTATTGACGCCAATAAAACGACCATTGGGTCTGGTGCAGGCATATTCAGCCAGTCAATCAATGGACTTCCACAGGGAACCAGGATTTATGTCAGGGCTTTTGCAACAAATAGTAAAGGAACTTCCTATGGCAATCAGGTTGATTTTTACACGAAAACCACCGTCAGCTCAATAGCAAGGATAAATTCTTCACCGACCAACGCTTCTTCGGTAGCTTACACGGTAACCTTTGCGCAGCCCGTTTCAGGGGTAGATATCAATGACTTCACAGCGGTAACCGCAGGGTTAACCGGCGCATCAATTTCAAGTATTTCTGGCTCCGGCACAACCTACACCGCCACTTTGAATACCGGCAGTGGTAATGGAACGCTCCGGCTTGATTTCACAAATACTTCTGGCACGACTCCAACGGTCGACGCTGCTTTCACCAGTGCGGATTCCTACACGATATATAAATCGAGTACTGCAACCAACTATTTTCGGACGCAATCAGCAAACGCAGATTGGAACCAGCCAGGCAGCTGGGAATCGTCTGCAGATAACTCATTTTGGATCGCTGCCACCGATTTTCCCGGCTCATCTGCAGCGGCGGTCAACGTTCTGGCAAACCAGACCGTCAATTTACCTTCCGGATTTAATGCATCGACTGCAAGTTTAAATAACAGCGGCACTGTGAATGTTAATTCGAATACGCTTACCGTTTCAGGAACGTTGACAAACAGTGGAAAAATTGAGGGGAGCGGAGCAATTGTGCATACCAGCTTCACAAACAGCGGCACCATAGCACCCGGAAACTCGCCAGGAATACTTTCCTTCACTGGTGATCTTGTCAATAATGGAACACTGGATATGGAAATCGGTGGAACATCACCTGGAACGGGACATGATCAAATTCTGGTTTCAGGCACAATGACCATTTCCGGAACTATGAATGTTTCTTTCATCAACGGATTTACACCTGCTGTTAATGACGAGTTTATTTTAATCGATGCTGCAAGCAGCACCGGTGCATTCAGTGCCGTAAATCTGCCTGTAATTGCACCAAGGGTGTGGGAAACAACTTATAACAATGCCAACGGAACCTTTGCAATCAGAGTGCTTGACGATCCTTTACCTGTTACGCTCGTCAACTTTGACGCTGTTAAATTTGAAAATAATACTGCACTTTCCTGGTCAACATCTTCGGAGACCAACAGCAGTCATTTTGAAATACAAAGAAGTTCCGAAAGTATAAGCTGGGAAACGATAGGATCTGTTGACGCTTCAGAAGAAAGCTCATCGATACGTAAGTATACATTTAACGATATCAGTCCGATGCAGGGCGAGAACCTTTACCGCCTGAAAATGATTGATAATGATGGATCTTTCGCATACAGCCGAATAAAAAGTCTCTCATTCCCTACGCAGATTGTTAAGATAAGCTTCTATCCAAACCCTGTTACAGAAAAGTTATTCCTGGATATGAAAAATCCTGGTGAGATAACGAAGCTACAAATTTACAACACAGTCGGCACTTTGATCTATACCTCACTTACTTATAACCCTGATGGAATCCCTGTTCACGGTATTCCTTCCGGGTTGTATATATTACGGTTAACGACGTCAAACAATCATACGAACAATCATAAGTTTTTGAAAAACTGACTTTCAGAATAATTTTATAAAAACAGAGATGTCAGCTGCCAGGACATCTCTGTTTTTATTAGTGACCCATTCTCAAACGAATTTCGCGCGAGCACAATTACTACCCCTACGAAACATTCAAAAAGTGTTCTGAAGTACGACGTATGATGACCAAAAATTAAATAATGGAATATTTCCAATTTTTGGATTTATTCCATTATTTTTGATGCACACTTCATCAACTCCTATATATTATGCAAGTTATAAATTATGTCGTCGTCGCACGTGAAATGGTCTGGCAGTGGTATTATGACCAAAATAACGGGAAATGTTTCCGTGAACTTCTGGGCATGGACGCATATCGATTCATTGAAAACCTGGCGAAACCTGGTGATCAGATTTCAACCGAAGGAGACATTCAAATGATTGAATCCGGTTCCCGCGAGCACAAATAATTGAAATTTGGGCGTTTTTCGCCATGTTTAATCAATACAAACTAAAAAACATGACGAATAGCGGCTGCGACTTACGTTATAAAAAATACTTCAACCAGAAAGGTAATAATTAGATAATGTTTTACGCGATTGTTGACATAGAAACCACAGGCGGATACCCGTCTGCAAGCGGAATTACCGAAATCGCTATATTAATTCACGATGGCGTTGACATTGTAGAGCGGTACGAAACACTCATCAATCCTGAAAGGTTAATTCCGTTATCCATTCAGGCATTAACCGGTATCAGCGATGAAATGGTTGCAAATGCCCCCATTTTTGATGAAGTCGCCGAAAGAATTCATCAAATGTTATCAGGCTGCGTGTTCGTAGCGCATAATGTAAATTTTGATTACTCGTTTATTAAGCATCACCTCTCACTGGCCGGCTACGAATTAGACACACGGAGGCTTTGCACGGTGCGAATGAGCCGTCAAATAAAACCAGGCCTTAAATCATACAGTCTTGGCAAGCTTTGTGATACGCTTGGAATTCAAATTGAAAATCGTCACCGGGCAGGTGGCGATGCTCAGGCTACTGCCATTCTGTTTTCAAAACTTTTGTCATGGGACATTGCAGGGCATATCCCCGCTATGCTTAAAAGAAGTTCGAAAGACCAACAGTTGCCACCCAATCTGGCGAAAGAAGATTTTTTGAAACTTCCATCATCACCAGGAGTATACTATTTTAAAGACCAACTGGGAAAGGAGATTTACGTCGGAAAGGCAATTAATATTAAAAAGAGGGTGTCTTCACATTTTACCGGGCAAAACAACGGACCGCAACGTCAGCATTTTTTGCGTGATATTTACTCTATCGATTTTACACCCTGCGGAAATGAGCTCATGGCACTGCTTTTAGAAGCTGCAGAAATCAGGAGGCTCTGGCCTAAATATAACCGGTCAATGAAAAGACCAGAGCCGCGTTTTGCCCTTCACGGGTACGAAGACAATGAGGGATTTATTAGACTTGCCATTGGCAAGTTCAGCAAAACTCAGCCAGGTATTCAGGTGTTTGACAGGGAAGCAGACGGTATACGAATGCTTCGGAGACTTGTTATTGATTTTAAGCTATCTGCACCCCGTTGTTACTATGGCCGGTATCCTTTGTTTGCTCCGGATTCAGAAGAGATCAATCAGGTCAGCGACGAATCACAACAACTTAATGCACAGGAATATAACGAGTTGATCCGGAAGGCACTTGCTTGTTACTCAGCAAATCTGCCCAGTTTTATTATCTTGAATAACGGCAGAACTTCCAGCGAACATAGCTGCATTTATGTTCAAAAAGGACGTTTCTGCCGCATGGGATATGTCGATAAATCAACTGATCTTACCAACTGGGGAGAAGTTGTGGAACGACTACCAATTTATTCCTCCAATCATTACATGAACCAGCTTCTTATACGTTACGCAGATAATTATCCAAACAAAATAGAGCATTTGAATAATCCTGACAATTGATTCAAAGACCGGGTTTATGCCCCAGGCATTTTGTCGGTAATATAATTGCATGAATCTTAAAACGCAATGATTCGAAATTCCTTAGATCAAACTATACGTTTAATTGGGACACGCCAGTGTTTGGTCAAAAGGTTGAAGTTTTGATCATAACTTTTTCAAATCTATATCAAATCTGCCTTCCGTAACTTTTACTATCCTTTTATCGACAAGATATTCCGCGTCAAATTCAAAAGTTCCTGAGACAATTTGGTTAATTGTATCTAACCGGGTGATTACAACCTTCCCCGGATTTGCTTCCATCGAATGAAAAATTTTGAATTGGTTGTCATAGTAGATGCCGAAGCATTCATCATATAAATTCCTCAAACTATTCAAGCCAATAGTTCCTTTTGGTAAGGTGAGTTGGACACGTGTCCCAGAGCTCGAACGCGTATGAATTGTTAAATAAAAAGTGTTTGGATCTATTATTTTCAATTCTGCTTCTATTGCTTTTGCTGATGGACCACTCTCATTACTTAGACGATTTGCAATCCAGACTTTGCCATCGATTTTACATCCAAATGTATTCAGTCCCTTACTTGTTGGTGCAGGTAAGGATTCTTCGTCAGATTTACAGCCATGACTTAATGTGCTTACAAAGACTGCTATCAGAAAAACTTTGAGAAGATAATTCATAAAATCCGATGGTTGAAAGGACACTTATTCATCGTAAAAGAATAAGTGTCTTTTCTTCTAATCAAAAAATTCGCCAATGAAAATTTACAAACATTTTGGCTATGATTAATTTTATGACCCGGCAGCCGGATTCTGCTTATCCAAGTTGCGCTCTACAATTCTACTTTTGATGCTGGAAGCGCGCGTCCGATATGCATTATTCACCGGGCTTTCTCCTGCTTGCGAAGCAAAGTTTTCTCCATGATCTGCAACTGAATGCTGCCGATTCAAAATCTCACCTCCTGAGTGCGCTTCGGAATGTTCCGTCGCATCTTCTGCCCCGTAAGCGTCCAAAATTTCAGAGACTTTTTCAGCCTCACTGTGGGTTTCAGTGTGAACTGTAAGAATTACACCTGCTTTAGAAGCGCGGGCATACCGACTTACCTCTTCATGGTCTGCCCCAAAAAGATCTTTAAAAAACGCGGTGATCTTATCAAGTATTGCTTCATCGTCCTGCTCGCTCACAGGAAATGGGACGTCATCTTTGTAAGAAGCGATTTTAATTTCTATCTGAGACGCAGAATGACCTGCTGATATCAAATATTGTTGTGCCTGTTCAGCTGCGGTTTTGCTGCCAAATATTGCTACGACCGTGTTTGCCATGATTATTATATTTAGGTTTCAAAAATTCTAGAAATATCCAGTGCGATTCGCTAAGATCTTATTCTGTATCAATCAACTTTTGGTATCGGTCAATCTGGCTCTCAAAGTTGCGTATTCCAGTTTCATAAATGATCCTCAGAGATTCCAGATCATCAATGTCTGTCTCATACATTTTGTCAGCATCGTGCTCCCTGTCAAGTTTTGGAAGCAGAATTAATAATTTTTCAAGCGACTGCCGGTTTTGTTCGAGGCGGTAGCGGTTCCAGTCAATAAGATATTGATAGCTCGTCTTAATATTCTTATTCTTTGCCATGTTTCAGTTTAGATTCTCATTTCCTGACCGATCGGCCATTTAGCCTCTGCAATCATTTTTCTTGGTTATTGTTACAAATTTTGTTGAGCAAATACTGTACCCAAAAAATCATTGATGCAAATCAATTTGCCTTTTTTAATCCGAATAAATTATCAAACAAAAAAAATTGTACCGTTAAATAACTTTGGTCTGCTTTGTAGCGTTCAGGGCAGAGAAATTTGCGTGATTTTAATATATATTATTAATCTTTCCACAATTTTTAAAACGCGTACTGATTCCCGGATACACCTTAGCTAATCAAAAAGGAAGGGAATTTTGACGAGGTTCAAGAAGTATCAAATTCCTTAAATAACAATGAAAAAGTACTCAACTAAACAACCCAGCCTTAAAAGTTATGAAAACAGACCTAGCAAACGTATCCGTGAAAGAAACCAACATTGCGAATCTCCAAACAGGTGATTTTATAGTCAATTTGGGAGAAGTTTTGGAGACAGATGAACTTACCAACACCTTTAGTATCGTCATTTTGAGAAACAACCAAAAGCAGGTTTTCACATTCGACAAAAATGACCGGTTGCTTGTAAGAAAAAAATCAAGCTGAGTGTAAATCTATTAGCCAGATCAGGAATTTCGATATGTTTTCTCACTCCTGATCTGGCTGGAATTTAAAATTCAATTAACAAGATGCGGGGCTAACTCAATTATTTCAGACCGCTAAAAATGGTATCTGTTAACCGGATAAAATAAAAATGGCTCTTCCGAACTAGTCGGAAGAGCCAAAACTTTTTCTTAAATATAACATCAATCTTTGTTAGCCATAACATCCAGCAGCATATAACGACCCTTGTGTTTGTCAGTTTTGAGACTGCTGCTAACATCAAGGTACATGTATTTGGCATCCCCTTCTTTTTCCAAAGGAGACCACTCAGGCAGACCTTTACCATTAGGATTTGAAGTTTTCACAAAATTTGCAAAATATTCCTGCATTGTTTCGGATACTTTATGATCTTCCGGCGTCCAGGCATAAACCTTATTTAAGGAAAGATTTCCCATTGCATATTCAATTTCAGCCGAGTGCACGGCACCTTTTGGCAACGGTGGTTTTGTCGCAGAAGTCTCTGTGCTTTTAGAGATTCCTCCGGCAAGGTTTGCAGAAACATTTCCCACTTCAGCATTCATGGCAGGCCGTGGACGGCCATACAGATAGCGGTAAACAGCTTTGCCACCACCTGTTTTTGTATGAATATCGATCCACTTCCAGGTACCGAAACCAATGAAACGGTCGCCTGCAAGATCCGTGGCCACTTGTTCAACATCAGCCTCGGAGACTGCTGAATATTCTTTCAAAACTTTGTCTGCTTGTGCGCCATATAACTTTTGCACCGCTTTTGTATAATTTTCAAGCGTCGGGCTTTCTTTGCCAAGAATCATTCTATAATTCATTTCCTCGGTATTCCACCCTGCCAGCAAAGGTACCTGGGACTGTTTTCCGGCCAGGTATGTCTTCATTGGCGGCTCAGGGAAAAAGTACCCGTCAATGGCTGAAAGAAAGCGGGGAACGTCTGCTTTTGCAGTAGCCTTCAGCAATTCATCAGCCGAAACGGCACGCATGTCCGACAGAGATTTTTTCCCAACCATTTCATTGAATTTAGATCCCGCCTGCTCTGCCTGTGCCAAAGGAACCGGCGGCAAAGTCCCCAAAACCGAACCGCTTTCACCAATCGCGGCCGAAAAGAGGTTCTTCGAAAGCGGTGAGGCCATTAGCGCGCTAACAGAAAGCGAACCGGCGGATTCTCCGGCAATAGTTACCCTGTCCGGATCACCGCCAAACGCTGCGATGTTCTGCTTTACCCAGGCCAGCGCCGCAGCCTGATCCAGATATCCGTAATTTCCCGAAGCGTGATGCGGTGACTCTTTGGTAAGATCTTCTGAGGCATAAAAGCCGAAAACGCCCAGACGGTAGTTAACAGTCAGACTAACAATTCCCTTTTTAGCCATACTTTCTCCGTCATAACGCCCTTCGGAACCATCGCCTGCAACAAAACCACCTCCGTAGAAATAGACCAGCACCGGTAGTTTTTCATTCGCCGATTTTGCAGGAGTCCATACATTCAGATACAGACAATCTTCGCTCATCCCATCGGAACGAAAACCCATATCGCCGAAAACAGGGTTTTGCATGGCACGAGGACCAAATTTATCCGTTTTACGTACTCCCTGCCAGTTTTTCACAGGCTGAGGCTCACGCCAGCGAAACGCTCCCACAGGCGGGGCAGCAAACGGAATCCCTTTGAATGCCCGCACACCGGATGCTTCGAGAACTCCTTCTACGGTTCCATTGGTAGTTTTCGCAAGAGGTTGTGACTCCGCCTTTTTAGACTGGGCCATGGCACTCTGCATCAATTGCAGCGCAACCAGCATGGTAATAAATATTATTTTCATTGGTTTTTATTTTAAGTAAATACTGTTTTGATAACGGATCTTTGAATAGCTATTTTTATATTGTCTCAATTTGGAACAATAATATAAATTTATTTTCACAATCTTTCTTTTTTCTAACTTGCACGTAAAATTTTTATATCATGCATGAAAAAGATGAGCGCTTCGAACAAAACTTCGAAGGAGTTGGATATCTGCCAGGTCTGGCTATGGACTTTGTAATATTCGGATTTGATCAGCATCAGCTTAAAATTCTTGTTCTCGAATATCAAAATACAAGTCTTTATGCGCTCCCTGGTGGATTTGTGAAAGAGAAGGAAAATTTGAATGACGCAGCCATGCGCGTCCTTGTTGAACGTACCGGGCTTTCTGACATTTATATCGATCAGTTTTACACTTTTGGAGATTTGGCCCGTTATGATAAAGTGCCGCTACGCACGATTATGCTGGCGAAAGGTATAAGTCCGGATGACGAGCACTGGTTATTGCGCCGGTTTGTTTCTGTGGGATATTATGCCCTGATTGATTTTAGGAAAGCCGCTCCTACGCCTGACCCGCTTTCTGATACCTGCGTCTGGTATACTCTTGACAATCTCCCAACACTGATGCTTGATCATGAGACAATTGTGCAAAAAGCACTGCAAACGCTCAGAGCCGATCTCGACAGAAAACTGGGTGGAAATGAAAGCTGGGCCGCCCCCTTGTTGCCGAAAGCATTTACGATGGGCGAGCTTCAGAAATTATACGAAATAATACTCGGCCAAAAACTTCGAAGATCAAGTTTCCAACGTAAAGTGCTGGGCCTCGAAATTTTGGAGAGACTTGAAAAACAATACAGCGGTGGTGCACACAAGGCCCCGTTTCTATATAAATTTATAGAAAAATAGATTTATTCTGATGCCTGTAATGTCAAATAATTAAATCAGATGCATCCGAAATTTCCCTCGGAAGGCTCTCCAATGCTCCTTTTAGCGGGTCAAAAGGTTTAAGCACTCCAAGATCCAATCCGGTCATTTCTTCAATTCTGTCCAGCGATAATTGATATGTTTTAAACTCGGCAAAAACAAACTCGGTCATGACTGATTCTAACCCGCTGATCAGTTCCTTCTGCGTAAGTACATATCCGGTTATCGAAGGAGTCCCATCTTTTTTAATCATGGCCACAATCTTGTAGAACTGCACCGGAACAAGGGCTTCACGGTAATGAACGTAATTTTCATCCAACACCGGACCGGTAAAAACGGAAATTTTTAAATCCAGTAATTTCGTATTGCTTAACACATAATTTTCCAGTGATAACCAGCTTTTCTGGTTCAGATCCTTATGCTGAGGACATGAATTGGTATAATGAAAAGTATCGGCATTGGCCTGCGCTGCCTCTGGTCCCCAGTTAGGGTCCTCTCTGCGGACCATGTGCCCACGGTCCAAATCATTATTTAGATAAATCGCATTGCCCAACTGAAACTTAGTGTCCATCCTGCCATCAAGCTGCCAGTTGTCATTCCGGGGTACGGATTTAGCCAGGTTGCCATCAATGTTTACTGCCGTTATTACACACATTCTTCTGACCTTATGCATAACCAGACTAAAATGCGTATAATCCAATACCATTTTTTCGTCCAGTGTTGCTGCTAATAATCCTTTGTCTGAAAAAGGTTTATATAAGTTTTCAAGACTTATATTAAAACCAAGAAAATCGTACTGATATCCCTGACGATCATTGATATCACGGTTTACGGGATCGCTGGAACTTCTTTTTTCAAGAATAGGCTGATTTACCTGTTCTGTTGGCGTCACCGATACCGTATTCACTTCACTTAGTTGCCCAAGATGAATTTCGATTGGGATGTTTAGACGGATAATATTTTTTTGATTTTCCACGGCATTTTCAATGTTTTGGTGTACAAAATTCCTTGAAGTTGGCACTTTGGCGGCTTGTTCGAAACTGGTATTTTCAAAAGCGGATTCTGAGACAAATGAATGGCGCGCTTCTTCAAATGGCCGGGATGGCAAACTTGCTTTGACGGGTACTTTTGCAGCCAGATGAATTAATCCATATAGTATCTTTGCAGACGGATTGTCGCTTTGTTTTAGTTCGGACATGATAGCGCTGATTCTGATACCTTCGTTCGCTGCCTTCGGATATTCATTTTCATTGATCAGTTCGTCATCAATTGCGCGCAACTGGTCCAGCGACTGCGGCACTCCCGCATGGTGCAGCGCAACAACAGTCCATTCATAATTAAAAAGCGGGGAACCGGATGCTCCCTCGTCGGTATCGGCACTGTACAATAAAAACTGCGAATGTTTGTCGTATAAAATAGAATTTTCATACAATACAACCTGTTTGGGTTTTCCATTTGGATGCTCGATAAGCGAGGCAAATTCGCCTTCTGTTATTTTTCCGCTTTCCTCTAACAACCGCAAGTACCCAAATGAATCCAACGACCTTTTCTGCCCCTCATAGTCCTCCGGCTCTACTGCCAGAATTGTGAAATCCAGCACCTCGGAGGTATAAAAGTATTTTTGAGGTTCAAACCGGTATTTGTAAAGCGTATCTAAATTGCCATCCAGATCCCTTTGGTAATTCATCAAAAGTCCAAACCGGTCAGCATCTGCAATGGTAGGAATTACATGATTATTGGTTACAAAAATACCGGGCGCTATCAAAAAACCCGTACCAATCGCCGCACTGTCAATGTCACTACGATTCATATTGAAAACAAGCCCGACAGAACAGCCCACTTCGTAGCCTCGCAGCAGGGTTGATACGGAAGTAAGATTATTTGTCCCTCTGATTTTTTCCTGACCTTGTTGTGGCTTATCCAGCGTATTTTCCACCATCACTGCCATTCGTGTGGCCAACAGGCTTTCTGGCTCAGGGACCGGATCTTTGGAAATATCCTTGTAGCGATTGTAAATCTGTGTTAGCAGATCCTTTGACAATGTAGCCATACAATATGGAATAAGTTGATGGAACTTAGCTGCCCTACTTTTGATATCAAAGTTAAATAAAGTATATCATGATGACTTTACTTAATTGTTAATAAATATCTCCTAAAACAGTTGACAAAGACAAAGGAGATGAGTGCGAAATGATCAAAAGAAATTACCGGTATCAATTGCCAGGGCAGAGCATGATTTAATGATATGAGAAAAAACTAAAATCAATCTGAACATTCCAATGATAAGAATCAGAGCCCCAATGCTTTGAAGACATGAAATAAAAAGTGCTCCGGCAGCTAATCTTGCCGGAGCACTTTTTTTAAGTTCGCTTAACTTAGTGTCAGTTAGCTTTAAGTGATGCCATATCAATCACAAAACGATATTTCACATCGCCATTTAACAGACGTTCGTATGCCTGATTGATATCCTGAATATTAATCATCTCAATATCTGCCACCAGGTTGTGTTCTCCGCAGAAATCCAGCATCTGTTGCGTTTCAGCAATGCCGCCGATCATCGAACCTGCAAAACTTTTGCGTCCCATAATTAAACTGAATGCCGCTACCGGAAGCGGATGTTCGGGAGCACCAACGAGCGCAAGCGATCCGTCTACGCGAAGCAGATTAAGGTATGCGTTGATATCGTGTTCTGCGGAAACTGCATCCAGAATAAAGTGAAGCTGACCGGCATAAGCCTTCATCTGTTGTTTGTCTTTTGAAAGCACAACATCGTCTGCTCCGAGGCGTTTTGCTTCTGCAAATTTAGATTCGGATGTGGTGAAAGCAATAACCTCAGCACCCATTGCCTTGGCAATCTTGATGCCCATGTGCCCCAGACCTCCAATACCGACAACACCCACTTTTTTCCCCGGGCCGACTTTCCAGTGGTGTAAAGGAGAGTAGGTGGTAATACCGGCACATAGCAATGGCGCGGCGGCAGCCAGGTCCATATTTTCAGGAATGCGCAATACGTAATTTTCATTTACCACCACACTTTCAGAATATCCTCCAAAAGTATGAGAACCCGGGATATGCTTGTCTGGCGCATTGTAGGTGCCGGTCATTCCCTTTTCGCAAAATTGTTCAAGGTCATCGTTACAATATTGACATTCCCGGCACGAGTCGACCATACAGCCTACGCCGACAACATCGCCTACTTTAAATTTACTTACATGACCACCAACACTGACAATTTTTCCTACAATCTCGTGTCCCGGAACGCAAGGGTACATTGAAGGGCCCCACTCACTTTTTGCTGTATGCAGGTCGGAATGGCACACACCACAGAACAATATTTCAATTTCTACATCATGCGCCGTAGGTTTTCTGCGGTTGATGTCCATCTGATTTAGTGGGGACTGAGCAGCCTCAGTGCCAAAAGCTTTTACAACGTTTGTTTCCATGATTATTAATTATTGTTGGTTTTTGATGAATAAGATAGAATGGGCTTTCTTCTAACATTTTTTTGGTCCACAAATTGAATAAAACAACGATTTCAGATACTCACGAACCAGGCAACAGTCAGCCAGAATTGTTGTGCATTAACCGGCTCATTAAAACCATTGACGCGATACTCCACGCCAAATTCCAGTTTGTTATCATCGGCAGCGTTATAACCTAGTGAAAGCAAACCGCGAATTTCCAGGTCAGGATTGCTGTCGGAAAAGATCCCCAAATATTCGTTATTAAACTTGCCATAAAATTCCTTCGGATCAATCTTTTGACCATTTAAAGGCAATTCCATACCCAAACGATACCGTAGACGGAATTCCGCAGGGTCAACAGGGCTGAAAGTTTCGTCAGCCAGAACGCGGTGTGCAATATTGAGGACATCCAGCATATTTACACTGCTAAACTGCTGGCTAAACCGATGCATGAATCTACCTTCTTCGAGGCGGACCATATAACCGCCGCCCAAGGCATTATCAGCCGATATTTTTTTCGTGAGCATGAAAGCTAAATCCGTTCTTTCATATTGAACCCGATTGTTGGTAAGCTTCCCCGGCTCTCTACTTGAGAATATCTGTCGTGTTTCCAGCTTTGTGTTAAGCTTCCAACGTTCTGCAACTTTGGCGTTAACGTTTATCTGGGAAAGCGTACCAGCCCTATAATTCGACTGACTAAAGCCTGGAAAGGAGATAACAAAAACTAAAAGTCCGCTAAAAACTATTTTGTACATCAGTAAATCAAGTTATCTGTATTACGTTGTACAATCTCCCTCGTGGTTACAATCCTGCCATCACTTTCAGAAAGTATCTCAAAATAATTTTCTTTCCCATTCCTGGTACCTTTTATGATTAGTTCATACCGGGTCCGGATACCGTCTGCGGCAGCTAGTTCAAGTAAGGATTTTTTTACTTTACTCTCCACCCCAACCCACTGAAGCTGGACCTTTTCAATTTTATATTTCTTGAAAGATTTGCTAAGTTCACCTTTTAACGCCTGGCGACCTTCCGAAGACATTTCTTTAATACTTGACATAATTTCTACATCCTGCAAATTTCCCTTTTCATCAAACTCGATACTAAACCGTTTTCCGGAGGATTTGAATTTTGCCTCAATGGAACTTCCAGTAAGGCTTTCTTCCCTATACCAATGGATTCTGGCTTTTGGAAAGATTGAGGACACAAATTTTGATGCTTCTTGCGGTACTGCATCTGACTTGATGCTATATTCCCTTTCATACTTTATTTGCGCGAAAGTTCGCGTACAAAACGCCATGACTGCGAAAAAAAGAAAAAATGTAAATAAGTAATGTTTTAAGTTCACGGTAATTTTTTTAAGAAAATTCGATTTTTCCAACTTCGGTCAATACGGATAGATTTTCAAACACCTAAAATTTTTGTGTTGATATCCCGGAAATACGCACTGGGTTTAACAAATAATTATCAGCCATTGAAAATTGTCCGCATATTCTCGTTGCACATTCAATCTGAATCTGCGTTAAATGCTTTCCAATGAGCATCGTGTCACGCTTCATTTTCAAGTGATTTCGTAAAAAAACTGATTAACTTACTGACAAACTTTACTTTACAGCAAAAAAAACGGTATTGAAATCAAGCCACCTAAAATCTACTGTCCACCACGATTGATCTGGCTTATTATCGTCTAAGTTCAGATATTATGTATGATGCACCTGATTTCACTGCGAAAAAAAACCTTTCCAAATTCATTTTTTTATTCATTTATAACTTCAAATAATATTTTTAACCTGGATGGGATTTTAGTGTACATTCAAAACCATTCAAAATAATTATTCGTGGTTCTGGTTATTGGGCTGCTCAGGATCTTCACAATTAGTATCAGGTTGATAAATTAACTACCTAAACTATTCACAACAACAGTTATTTTTCTATAATATTCGTACCAATTTTTACCGGGACCAAGTCTGAAAAATCTCATACCAGGGTAATCTTTATTTAATTTAGAATTATCTTTATATTAGCATATCACATTGTCAAAATCTTTATCTTTTATCACGAATCAAAATATAACTATGCAAACATTATTGTTTTGGGGGAATGGGGAAGAAATAAGTGACTATCTTTCAGCTCAACCTAACGGATTGGTGAAAAATATTGAGATTCATTACAATGCCAAACTTGGGAAGGCGTATGTTAAGTCCGATAACAGGCAGGTATTGGAACTTCTTTCAAGAGAATTTGATTTAAATCCGGTGGCTCCGGAAGAAGAGTCGTTGGGGAATACCGCAGCTGACAGATCCGGATGGATCACGGTACATAAATAAAAAACTAACCACATTGGTTTCAGAATAGGATTTGGCAGGCAAAGTGCTGGAATTTACGCAGTACTTTACCTGCCCTAAATATTTATCCTATTTAGACAAATTTTTCTGAACGGTCTGGATATCCTTCAAATCGCCGTTGACCACGATATTGATATCACTCCCCTTGAAAATCTCATTTTCAGACTTCAATTTACTTTTAAAGTAAAGCGTAAAAGGCAGACTTGTTCCTTTAACTATAAGCTGACCAGTTGCTTTCAAAATTTTCCCCATATCGATTGAAAGTGGAATTTCATACAATTCACTGCTTTTCCCCTTGACGGTTGTAGCCCCTTGGACACTTCCCTCTGCCAGCCTTTTTTGCTTACCCAGATCTACTACATAGGCCGGATCTTCAAATTGGATGGGGAAAGGGTTTTTGTTTGAGAATTTTAGTTTGAGAATTATTTTTGATTCTGACAGGCCAAACTTGGTCATATCATAATCGACAATTTCGACTTTTGGCAGTCGGTACAGAGGCAGCCTTTTATCGACCGCAAGGTTAATTGAATCTTTTCCAAGTATTGATTTATTTAACTGAAACTGTCCTTCAAAATGATAATCTGCACTATCTTCACCAGCTTCAGCCTCTGAATCTCCTTCTATTTTCAGTTTTTTAATTTTCAATTGGGATGGCAACTCAACAACCGTGCTATCCTGAGGCTCAATAAGCAATGGTTTCTTATATTCATTTTCAATAATAGCAACGCCATTCATTTGGACAAAATACTTAAAACTTTTAATGTCAATACCAACCGGCAAGGGGTTATCAATAAGCAGTTTTAGAGACAAATCGATGGTACTGTCTGTGATATTATCTATACTCCCCAGGCCCATTTCCACCTTAGGTTTCAGCCCGGAGACCGGGTTACCATGTTCTTTCTTGTACTGATCCAGGAAATACCATCCGGCACCAAATACAATTAACAATAACACAATGATCGATAAAATTTTAACAGGGCGAGCATTATTCATAGTCATGATTTTAACGTGTAAATAAAATTCTTAAAAAATATCATTCCCGGGTGCCTAACAATAGGCTCCTTCTTCGCTGGCGCTACCATGCTCACCAGTTTTACATTATTTCAGCCGGTGCTCTATCCACTTCAAACTTTTTGCAACCTATTTTATCATGTCTGTGAATGGAATAATTTTTTTAATAAGTGCTGGAAATAACTAACTATGAACGAAAATATTTCCAGAGTCTTAAAATGGGTTCTTTTGATAATAGCAGTGCCTGCATTATTGTACCTCGGTAAGACTTTTCTTGCGCGGCTTGCCATTGGTATCGTGCTGGCACTGATGTTAATCCCGGTTGCGAACTGGCTGGAAAATAAGGGCCTCAGTCCCGGATTCGCAGTACTTGGCAGTACATTATTACTACTATTTTTCTTCATTTTCCTGGGCTCCTTACTGGCAATACAAATAAAGCTAATCGCGTCGGATTGGCCGGAAATTGAAAAAACGATGCTTAAACTGCTTGATGATGCACAAGTATTTATCCAGCAAAAAGCAGGTATTGATCCGGATGAACAGTTAAAACAAGCAAAACAATTGCTGTCCAATTTAGGAAAAACCGGACCCGCCGCTCTCGGAACTATCATCGGTACGTTGACAAGTTTTGTCCTGGTGATCGTCTATGTTGTATTGCTGTTATCTCAGCGAAAACGTTTCAAAAAATTCATATTGATGCATGTGGCACCTGAAAAACGTCCGCAAGCTCTCGATGCTCTTACTGAAATCAGAAAAACTTCCGGCGGTTATTTTTGGGGTATGTTTAAGGCCATGTTGATTTTGGCAGTTCTATATGGAGCCGGTTTTCTTATCGGTGGTGTCAAGTACGCACTTTTACTGGCTTTAATTGCCGCGGCGTGCTCATTTGTACCTTATGTAGGCAACGTAATCGGCGGTGGCTTAGCTGCAATCCTGGCCATGGTATCAGGAGGTTTTTCCAGTGTTTTAGTCGTTTTTGGAGTAATGTTTGCTGCACAAATGATTGATAATTATATAACGCAGCCTTATGTAGTCGGTAAAGAAGTTGATCTGAATCCATTCGTGACCATCACCTCGGTAATCGCATTTGGTATTTTGTGGGGTGTTCCAGGCGCTATCATTGCAATTCCAATCACCGGGATATTGCGTGTTATATTCAAATATCTTGATCAGGGTAAACCATTTGCGTTTGTGTTAGGGAATGATAAGCCCGATTCTGTTGATTTAAATACATAGTAAATTCATAAATGACAAGCCTTCGAATATCAGGTTTGGCGCCCCATGAAGTTAATGTTTGGGCCCCATCTTTGAGTTAAACGGTATTGTTTACGGTGCTGACGGCTATCTTATCGCCGCGAACACATGACATGGAAAACTCGCAAACTGGATTTACACCCCCTGAACGCACGCATCGGGACAATTGGAGATGCCCGGGATTTCAGTATTCAGCGTTTCCGATAGTCGTTATAATATCGAAAAGCTTCGTTGTTGTATGCCACTAAAATTTTACGTGCAATAAGAATTCCAAAAGTACCGGAAGCTTATTGCGCGTAAAATTTGGAAAATGACCAGGCTTTCTGTCAAAGTGATTTATTCGACAATCCAGCGATTAACCGTGTTATATTTTCCTTCAACAACAATTTTATAAAAACCCTTTGGAAGTTTGCTGATATCTATTGAACCCTTTCCCTGCTCAACAGGTACCTGGCCCATCAGCATATACCGGTCATTCCCTCCGGTTTCAAAATGATTGGTTACAGCAACCCAAATTTTCACATCACCTTCGTTGTTTTTTACAGTCCAGTTCAGATTAATTTTGCCGTCCGCTTTTGTTGCTGCCAGCTCTGTCACGGAAATTTTCCCTGTCAACGGGATACCATCCAGCTCGAAGAATTGTTCTTTTGGAATTTTCAAATCCAGGTGTCTTGCCATGGTTGGCATAATATCGACAATTGAAGGAATTTGCTTGTGCTCCGCCGATTTGGTAAAATAATCATTTAAATCCTTCGCGTTTGTAACAATCCAGGTGCTGCGCTCAGCATCTGACTGACCGCCGTGATCCTTGCCCGAGGGCTCTCCCCTTCCATGGTCCGTGGTAATGAAAATCTGCCAGTTTTCGCCGTGTTTATTCTCACGTTCTTTAACCGCCTGCCAAAGCTGGCCCATCTGCGTATCCATTCGTTTGACAGCATTAAAAAATTGTTCGCTATTTCCGTACCTGTGACCCATGTCGTCAGTAAATTCCAGATAAACCCAGGACAGATCAGGTGCTTCGTTTTTAATATGTGATGCGGCCTCATCCACCACCTTTCCGTCAATCTTACTGATATATTCAGCATTTTTATCATGTGGAAAGTTGATTGTATCCAGTTCAAAACCATCGAAAAAATAATCCATTTTCATTTTTCCTGTTTCTGGTAGATCGGTTCCGATGAGTTTCGTGCGGTTGTCGAGCCAGGTAGAATAAATTGCGGTCTTTTTCGCAGGATAGGCTTCGTGGAAAAATCTGAAAATCGTCCAGTAATGATAGTTAGGCTTTTTAATATTGTTATCCCAGACATTATGCTTATTTACCCAGGTTCCGGTTAAGAGACTATTATAGCCAACCGCAGAAATCGTCGGCGTTTGAGAGTACGTTTTTTTCTCCCCACCCACATAAGCCCTGCTCATGCCGCCAACTTTGGCAATAACATCCAGATTCGGAGTCGCTACTTTCTTCAGCTGCTCGTAGGATATACCATCGACAATGACAAACAGTGCTTTATTTTTACTGTTTTGCGCAAAAACGCCGGAATTAAGAAGGAGTAAAATCAGAAAAAGTACAGATTGTTTTGAATACATTTTTTTATTTTTAAATCACAATTAATTAGGTTAGGGATCCGGGAAGATCTGAGTTACGCGCGTCCCGACGTTCATCACTTATAGCACGCGACGTCTATGGTGAAATATTCCAGCCTCGTTTGACCATAGTTTGAGTTTTGCAAAATTGCAGTAACGATGGCATCAGCACTTTAAGACAATGTTAAGAATTTATCAATAAATTGAATGACCATTCTGGCATTAAAAAATTTTTCCTGGCATTAAAATCAAAAATATATTTCACCAGCAATTTTATTAATTTAAATAGCTGGTTTTACCAATCTTAAGAATTAGTTTTTCAGCAAGTCATAGGTATGATATTATTACAATTTTTATATACTTTCATTAAAGAATGTTTGAGAAATAATCTGACCGGAGCAAACGGATCCGCAATATCCTTTTCCCGCGGTCAACTTTAAAAGCAGACCATAAACACGATTTTCTTTATCTCTAACCCGCGCATCAGTTTTTGATTTGAATAAAAATTACAGTATCTTAATTGCGTGGTATACAGGGACTAGCTGTCTTTCCGGAATTCCGTTACACGCACAATTTCAGGGCAATTTCCCTGCCTGACCGAGGCTGATTCATCATCATTACAAAAAATCGTATTCACGAATTTTGATGCTAATTTTATAGTCCTTTTAACAGATTAGTTAGTATTAACCTTTTGCAATCAGCAATCATAAAAAAAGCTGACTACCGGTTTCAAATACAATAGAAATTGGGATAAAACCCCAGAAATACAATTCCATAATTAACAATTTCTTCATTTTCATTTTAAGTAATACAAAAAGTAAATCATTCATTTTTGCGCCAACCTAAGGTCTAAAAGCATTTTTTTAACCAAAGTTTAATCTCAAAGTTTAATTTTATGTTAAAAACATTACCTATTCCTAAACATTTTCGGAAGTTCTCCAGGGTAATTCTTTGCCAGGCTTTGCTTGCAGGAAGTTTAATCCCCGTTTCGAAAGCAGAATTTAATGTGCTCGGCAGCATTAGAATTGACAAAACCATTACCGGGCGCATCATCGATGAAACCGGCAGCGGACTGCCTGGTGTGAGTATTATCGTAAAAGGAAGCAGCTCAGGAACCATTTCAGACGGAGACGGAAAATACCAGATCAGCGTTCCAGATAACGCAGGATCGCTGGTGTTTTCTTACGTGGGTTACCTTTCGGTTGAAACACCGGTCGGTAACGCAACTTCTCTGGATATTACCATGCAGCCGGACGCCAGAAACCTCAATGAAGTAGTGGTCACAGCGCTCGGTATCAAACAGGAAACCAAGCGATTAGGTTATGCGGTTCAGGAATTGAAAGGTGGTGACCTTGACAAAGCCCGAGAAAGTAATTTCGTCAGTGGTTTGGCTGGAAAAATCGCGGGGGTCCAGGTTATGAGCAGCCCGAGCGGTATAGGAGGTTCCGCACGTATAACCATTCGGGGTGATAAATCGCTGGACATTAATAAAAACCAGCCGCTGTTTGTAATTGACGGCGTACCCATCACCAATGCGCTGACGGGTTCAAGCGGAAGAGATTTCCAGGAACTTGATTATGGAAATGGTGCTTCACTGATCAATCCGGATGATGTCGAATCTATGACAGTGCTTAAAGGTGCCAATGCATCGGCGCTTTACGGATCGCGCGGCGCTAACGGTGTGATCGTTATTACCACCAAATCAGGTAAGAATAGCAAAGGGCTTGGTGTGTCGGTAAATGCCGGCCTGACTTTTGAAAACCCTCTGATACTTCCCGACTTTCAGCGTGTTTATGGCCAGGGGAATAATGGAGAATTTAGTTTTGTCGACGGAAATGGCGGCGGTATCCGCGATGGTGTAGATGAAAGCTGGGGTCCGCAAATGGACGGAAGACTTATTGCCCAACACAATTCCCCAACTTCGAATGGCTTCCGTGGTGGTGATATTTCCCTGGTTGATGACGGTGTCCTGGGATCACCCGCAGACCTTGCAGCACGCGGAACGATCACCCCTACTCCCTTTCTTCCAGGAAATGATCTGAAACAATTTTACGAAACCGGGATAACAAAAAATACGAACATCTCCGTTACAGGAGCTAATGAAAAAGGCGATTTCAGACTGTCCTACACGCTGCTTGACCAAAAGGGAATTATTCCAAATACCGATATCAAGCGTAACACTTTTGCAATCAACACCGGTTATAATCTGTCACCAAAACTTTCCGTTCGCATCTCAGCGAATTATGTAAATTCGGCCAGCGACAACCGCCCGAACCTAACCTACGGAACGGAGAGTATCATCTATTTGCTGCACTGCTGGATGGGTCAAAATGTAGACTTGAATAGTTTGAAAAACTACTGGATTCCCGGAATGGAAAATAAACAGCAGTTCAATTTCAATTATAACTACCACGATAATCCATATTTTAACCTATACGAAAATACGAATAGCCAAAACGCGAACCGTATATTTGGGAACATTGCCGTTAAATATAACTTTAACGACTGGCTGAGTTTGCAGGTAAGAGGCGGTACTGATTTTAATAATGATCTCAGAAAAAGAAGACGCGCTTTCAGCACGCAGAGATTTCCGTTTGGCAGTTACCGTGAGGAACGTGTAAAAAATGGAGAATCAAACTTTGACTTCCTGTTTAACGCTTCAAAAGAGATTAACGAAACCTTTACAATCGGGGCAAACTTTGGAGGAAACCGCCAGATCAGTAAAACAAATAATTTTGAAGTAACAGCGCCCCAGCTTTTAATTCCAGGGATTTACAGCTTTAATAACACCCGGGTTGGGCTGGTAAGCTCGATTGATGATATCAATAAGGTAATCAATAGTTTGTACGGGTCAGTTCAGTTTGGTTATAAAAATTTCCTATTCCTGGATGTGACCGCTCGTAATGACTGGTCAACCGCACTGACGCTTCCTGCGGCAGCCGATTCACTGGGACAAACAATTAACTCCTACTTTTATCCTTCCGCATCATTAAGTGCCGTGGTAAGTGATATTGTTCAACTTCCTGAGTGGGTTTCATTCGGTAAAGTTCGTACCAGTTTAGCTCAGGTTGGTAACGACACAGATCCATACCGTTTCACATCCGGTTATATCCGCGACAATCCATGGGGAGATTATCCAATTTATAATTCCAACAGCACGCTGGTAAATTATAATCTGAAACCAGAAATCAGTACATCCTTTGAAATTGGAACTGAGTGGCGGTTTTTGAAGAGCCGTGCAGGTCTGGATTTTACCTTTTATAATATCAATACAAGAAACCAGATTCTTCCATCCGTGCCTGTTTCACTTACATCGGGTTACAATACCAGGATCGTAAATGCAGGGGAGATTAGAAATTACGGGTTCGAAGTAGTGCTTTCCGGAACACCGATACAGACCGAGGCTTTCCGTTGGGATATTGGCGTGAACTGGTCGGCCAACCGCAGTAAAGTCATTGAATTTGACGGTGTGGTTGAGGATTATCAAATGGCAGAACGTCACGGCGTATCGATTCGTGCGCAGGTTGGCCAGCGCATGGGAGATATGTATGCTATTGGTTTCAAACGTGTTGAAGATAGAAACAGTCCTTATTTTGGTCAGAAAATATTAAATGAATCAGGCCGGTATGTGAGCACGAATAACCGTATTAAAGTTGGAAACTATAATGCCGACTGGATGGCCGGCATACGCAATACCTTTACCTATAAAAATGTAAGTCTGGGAGCGCTTTTGGATATCCGTCACGGTGGACAGATTTTCTCTGAAACTTTCGTAGTGGGCCTGGAAGCCGGTCAGCTGGAAGAAACTTTGGAAGGACGCGCAAATGGATATGACCTCACGGTTCCTGGTAATGGTGTAATCGCCCAGGGTGTCATTGAAAATGCAGATGGAAGTTTCCGCCCAAATGACGTGAAACTTTCTGCCCGTGAATACCATCAGTCACGTACCGGAAACCGCGATATTCCGGAAGGCGGAATTTTCAATGCTTCTTATGCTAAACTTCGCGAAGTCAGACTTGGTTATACAATTCCTGCAAAATACTTGTCAAAAGCCAAAATCCGAGGTCTGAATGTTTCAGTGGTAGGCCGCAACCTGGCTGTATGGAGCAAAGTTCCACATATCGATCCGGAGACTTCTTCACTAAGCGGCGGAACAATTATCCCGGGAATTGATTCGGTTGGTATGCCTACAACCCGCAGCTGGGGTTTCAATCTTGGATTTAACTTTTAATCAGGCTAAACCTTACGACGATGAAAAAGACAAAACAATATATATTCATACTGGCCGCAGCGCTTTTCTTTCTACCCGCTTGTACGGATGATTTTGTAGAAAAAAATACGGATCCAAACGCGATCACCGATGTAACGCCTGACCTGCTTCTTCCCGGCATTATTCGTACCGCTGTTAATGAAATGGTCGGTCAGAGCTGGGGAATTGGAAACATTGTCATCCAGCATACGGCTAAAATTCAGTTCGTGTCTGAGGACCGCTACACCTGGGGCGACCGCGACGGACTCTGGAATAACATGTATAACAACCTCCGGAATGTGCAGCTTCTGATTGAGCTGAGCGACAAGAATAATTCCAAAAACTATAAGGGGATTTCATTGATCATGCGCGCCTGGATGTATTCGTTGCTGACCGATGCCTATGGCGACGTGCCATATACCGAAGCGACAAAAGGAATCAGCGGCACATTTACGCCGAAATATGAAACGCAGGAAGTGATTTATGCAGGAATTATTAACGATCTGAAAACGGCTAACGATCTGCTGGGACCTGGCGAAACAGTGGTGGGAGACCTGATTTACAACGGTGACGTACAGCAGTGGAAAAAGCTTGCAAACAGCCTTCGTCTGCGTTACCTGCTCAGAATTTCTGACGTGAAAGATGTAAAGGCTGATATGCAGGCCATTCTTGCCAACCCCACTGCCACTCCTATTTTCAGCGACGCTAACAAAAACAGCGACAACGCCACACTGCGTTATCTGACTTCTGCGCCAAACCAGTTTCCGATGTACACTGCGCGTCAGGGATCTTTTGACGAGTTTCGTTTGAGTAAAAATCTGGGAGATAAACTCACTGCTTTGTCCGACCCGAGAATTACGGTTTTTGCGCAACCGACCGATGCATCCATCGCTGCAGGTACACCAAAATATACCGGAGTTCCTAACGGATTAAACGAAGTCGCTGCGCTGGACTATGCCGGAGGACCTAATAACGTTTCGCGTGCCGGAGCGCTTTTTTATAAAGGCTCAATAACTGAACGCGGCCTCGATGTAGCAAAAGGATATATCATGGGATATCCGGAACTGCAATTTGTGTTAGCCGAAGCAGTAAAAAAAGGACTCGTTACTTCGACCAAAACGGCTCAGATGTATTACGAAGAAGGAGTAAAATCTGCATTTGATTTTGTAGATGTGACCATGCCCGCTAATTATCTTACAAGCCCGGGAGTTGCTTACAGCGATGCAGAAGCACTTACCGTTATCGGAACACAGAAATGGATTGCGCTGTTTTTTACCGGACTTGAAGCCTGGTTTGACTGGCGACGTACCGGAATCCCGACCGTTACAGCCGGACAGGATAATGTAAATGGCGGAAAGGTTCCTGTCCGTTTTGCTTACCCGCGCAGCGAACAAGTCCTGAATGCTACCAGTTTGAATGAAGCAGTGGCCAGACAAGGCGCAGATACTTACAATACAAAAGTATGGTGGGATAAATAATCTGCACTACTATTTCGGCACAAGTATTTTTGAGTTTTAATAAAACATAATCCCCGGGATATCTTCTGCATTGCAAAGATTCTCCGGGGATTATTCTTTACATGGTTAAATCAATTTTTAATTTATATACGCCCATGAATAAGATCTGATATGAAGGCAATTTTGACGGTGAAAGTATACTTCCGAAGGCACTGGAAACTATCTTGGCCATTAGTCAATTTGCCCATGTGCAGGACTTCTTTAAATAAAACATATTATTTTTGGCACTAAAACCGCTTTGTAGGTTGTAACAATGGATATTGGATTGACTTTTGATTATTCAGTCCCTTTTTGAAACCTTTAAACTTTTTAACGATGAATAAAAAAATTTTGCTGGTACTTGCAGGAGCAGCTTTTGTTTTTACATCTTGTCAAAAAAAATCTTCTGAAACTTCTGACGCCGCAGTGACCGACAGTACATCTGCCCCGGTAGAAACCCAAAAAGCCAATTCAGATTACAAACCTGCATTTGTGGGCCAAACCAGAATTGGCGGAGTTAAATCAACTACCGCCTACGAAGGGAAAGTGTTGACGAGCGATCTCAAAAGCCCGTGGGGAATCACAAGTCTTCCTGACGGTCGTTTGATTATTACGGAAAAAGAAGGCACGATGCGGATTGCCACAACAGAAGGCACTTTAAGTGCGCCGATCACGGGTATTCCTGCGGTAAACGCTGATGGCCAAGGTGGTTTGTTAGGAATTCGCGTGGATCCTGATTTTGGCACAAACCGGATGATCTACTGGGTATTTTCGGAGAAACGTCCGGATGGAAATCTGACTGCTGTCGCTAAAGGAAAACTTTCCTCTGACGAAAAGAAAATTGAAGGTGCAACCGTGATCTATCGTGCCACGCCAGCATACGCAGGAAATCTTCATTATGGAGGCCGCATTCTTTTTGACAAAAATGCAAACCTGATCATCAGCACTGGCGAACGCTCCGACACCGTAACCAGACCGCAAGCACAGCAACTTAATTCAAGCCTTGGAAAAGTGATCAGAATCACTAAAGATGGCAAACCAGTCGCTGGTAATCCATTTGAAGGTAAGACCGGAGCAAAACCAGAACTGTATTCGTATGGACACCGCAACGTCCAGGGACTGGCTTTTCATCCGGTTTCAGGAGATCTTTGGGAAGTTGAATTCGGCCCGAGAGGCGGAGATGAGCTCAACCGAATCGAACCTGGCAAAAATTATGGCTGGCCAACCATTACTTACGGGATCGAATACAGTGGCAAAAAAGTTGGCGATTCGATTCAGGTTAAGGAAGGAATGGAGCAGCCGGTATATTACTGGGATCCTGTAATGTCTCCAAGCGGAATCACATTTTACAGCAGCGACAGCATTCCGGAATGGAAAAATAATCTTTTCATTGGTGGTTTGAGCAGCATGCACATTGCGAGGCTGATCATTGAAAACAATAAAGTGGTAGGTGAAGAAAGACTTCTTGCAAACGAAGGCCAGCGCTTTCGTGATGTGACAGAAGGCAAGGATGGTGCACTTTATGCAGTGACCGATCAGGGAAGATTATACCGCGTTTACAAGAAATAAACTTGATGTTTTGAAACGACAATAATTCCGTTTAAAATGATAAGAAAAGTTCTCAGATATTTGCCCTAACGCAGCTTCTGAGAACTTTTCTTATTTCTTTTATATAGAAAAAATACCTGTTCCAGAATTTTAATAAAGCTGATTAAACAGCCATTTGAATGTACCATGAGACTGTGACCGAAACGTAATTTCCGGCCCGAAAGCGTAGAGTTTTCCTTTTCCGACATTGGCTTCAAAGGCTGCTACCCCACCCTGCAGGTATGCCTGCCCCCACGCCCATCCGCTACGAAGCGGACTTGCATTAGGGAACCAGGCAAGTGGTTTGATAAGCCCTTTCGCGATCGCGTCAGGTGAAACCATAAAGACAGGACTATTATCAAAATAGACATCGGTTTTAGCATTCATCCCCCAGCTCGCTTTTGCGGTGGTATCCACGCTCACGTTCAAAAGACTTCCCGGAATAAAGAATTTTTCCGACGGCAACGGCTCACCGCTTCCACTTTTTGTTACCTCGGTTATTGCATTACGAAGGGGCAAACCCAAGTGATAAGCAAGTCCGGTACTGCTGCCAATGGTAACAATCTTACCACCTGCTTCCATGAACTTTTTTAATTGCGGAATTGATTTTGAAGATGTGAGCGATCCCATCATCGGGCGAAATTCTTCCGGCACTTCCTCTTCTTTTGGCCTTCTGCTGGCAGCCATGGCATTCATCACCGAATCGCGCGGCGAAGGGGCGGATATGGCACGGGTAACGAATATGATTACATCATACTTGCTGCGCAAATCAGTACCGTCAATTTCTTTGGCAAAAACAACATGGAATGGAAAATGATACTGTTCCAAAATCCAGCGCACCCATCCCGAAGGCATTGAGCCACCATAGGTATCCCAAAGTGCTACTCTTAGCGGTCTTACTTTTTCCATCGATCCGGAAGGCTTTTTGGATACTGCGCCAATCTGGATACCAAGTTCTTTCGAAGATTTCTCTACAATACTTTTTGTTCTGGCAGTTTGTGGGATATAAAAAGTTCCGTCCGTAAGTCTAAAAACATCCGCCCCGGCCTTCAACAGATCATTGACAGCGACGAAAGCATCATTGAAGCTGGCCTTAATTTCGTAACCAGCAGAACCCGAAGTTACGTTACCTGCTGCTAACTGCAACTGTCCATACGGCATTTTCTCAAACGGCCCTTCAAATGCGTCCAGGATTCGGTCAAATTTCACACCCATCTGAAAGGCGAGTGTCCACCCCGCAGCATCGTAAGGTTTGATCGGAGGACCGCCAGGATACTGAAAATCATTTGGATAATCCTGAGGTTCAAACATGTCGAGGATATGCGGACGAAAAGCCTGAGCCGTTTTGACAATATAGGAACCGGCAGGGTAATTTTTCCCTGCAACAGAAAACGAAGAAGTTGATTTTTCGATCTGGATTCCGGTCCTGACCAAAGCGTTGATAAATTTAACCGCCGTAGGAAAGTCGGCCTGATCCGACGAAATGATATAACCGCGTGGATCACGTTTGGCAGGAGCCTGAAAAATTTCATCATAATATTTTGAAGGTATGCCTCCGCCGGTACGAGGAGTAACGCCAGCCGAAGCCGTTATTTCTATTCCCCGTGGCCTTGCCTGCGCCAGATCAGCTTTGTAGGCCTGATTGATTTCATCCACACGTTTGGGAGTCGGTGTCCAGTAATCGCTGCTGCCGCGGTTGATGGAATTTTTTCCCATTACATAAATATTATAAAGCAGGTGATCGCTATTACGTGCTGCATAATCCAGAACGGAATAGTTCAATGATACCGAATAATCAATCGACTGTTTAAAATGCCAGGTTTTCTGAGGTGTTACCGGAAACGGTGTATTATTGTTTGGGATCAAACGTTCAGGAATCAGCGGAACAGGCTCCGGCGTTGGACCGCCGATGATCTCGGTAAGAATCCCGATCATATTATGAAAGTGTGTTGTTGTGCGTAGCCCTCCATTGTACCAGGTAGAAAAACTCGACCCTGTCAACCGCGTAAACCCAGGTTTATTTTCTGCATTCAAGCGGTTGTACATCGCCGCTCCAACTGCATCGATCCCGGTAATCATCATTGGATCAAATACATAATTAAATGGATCGCGATATGGAGGCCCGGCTAAAATAGAGCCTGCCGGCCCGCGTTGATGGTGGTTATACATGATCTGCGGTATCCATTCGACGAAAAGCTGTTTACCCATATTCCGGCTTTCGACCTGATTCTGCATAAAAAAGTCGCGGTTATTATCATGTCCTACGTATTTTTGATAAAGCCTGGGTATGCCCTCATTTTTTCTTTTTGCAGGATCTTTTTCTCTCATATACCAATCCGAAACCAGCTCCTGTCCATCAGGATTTGCATGGGTAAAAAGAATAACTACCTTATCCAGAATCCTTTTATTTTCTTCATCATTCCGGCTGACCACGTTGTAAATTGTCTCAATCAATTGGTGTATCCCAACAACTTCGGTCGCATGTAAACCGCCATCGATCCACACAATTGACTTCCCTTCTGCCGCCATTGCCCGGGCCTGCTCCTCACTTACTCCATCAGCACGGGCCATTTTGGTTGAAATTTCCTTATATCGTTCAAGTCGTTTAAGATTTTCAGGAGATGAAACAATCAGCATATATTGATCCCTGCCTTCCGCTGTTTTACCAATTACGGTCAATTTGATCCGGTCCGAAACCGATGCAAGTTTTTTCCAGTAGGCTTCCGTTTGGGTAAAATTGGCCAGCTGATAGTCATCTCCAATCGTGAAACCAAAATGTTCTTTTGGTGTTGGAATCGTCTGCGCAAAAGACAACGCAATGGAAAAAATGAACAGCACAACATGTAGACATATTCGTATCATAATGAACTGATTAGCAATTAATAAGTTATTTGAATGACCTTCAAAGGAGTTTGGGATAATAACAAGACGTTTCTTCGACCAACCAAGGTACCCTGATTTCCAAATTCTTTTATATTTCTGTCAATAATATGCAAATTGAATTCTAACCTGATAATCAATGGCCTCCGCCAATACATTGAAAATTGACAAGCATACAAAAAAAGAATTTTACAAGCGGATATGGCTCCGCTCTCTTGTTGAAGTTGATATATGCGACAACGAAAATTGAAAATTTTCGGCAAACGCCAGCGAATTTGAATTACTCACTTATTGCCCAAGATGAACTTTTATAGTAACGATCGCCTATGATGTTAGCATTCAGGTCTATTTGCTCACTAAAAATTGCATTGAAGATTTTGTCAACAGGCTCGTCTGTGTAGGTCACACGAAGCCCTGCGAGATATTGCGTAGCTATTTCAAAAGGAACATAACGTTAACCATCAAATTGCTGCTCAATTTGAAAGCAAACAATCTCAAAAAACGATTGATAAATTCCTTCCGGTGACACAATAAGCAAATTTGTTGATTCAGAAAATGTGATTTCTGAAAGGTTGATCTGTGTCTTATCCCGGCCAATTACCGTATAAAATTTACCGACAAGACTTACTGCAAAAAACAATTCCTTGTTTAATGTTCTATCAGACAACTTTAAACTTTCTCATATCAGATAGGCACTGAAGGAAGGCGATTGACCATCTGTTGTTCCAATCACTTCCTTATCTGCGAGCAATCCTACCTTCTTTTCAAAATCATCCCACTTTTGTTTGAAGTTAGTTTCATCATGAATATTTTCCACAATTATCTTACCCAATTCATCCAATCCTGAATATTGAAAAAACAAACTTCCTTCTCTGGAAATCCCCAAAGGATAATACTGTTTTATTGATTCATAAATTGGCCAGAAATGGTATTTCTGGCTGTTAAAATAAAAAGCGGTTAGTGGCGCGTTGCTAGTCATCATGCGATCATAGGATAAAGCATAAGAAAAGGGTATGGCTCTGGCGTGAATTCTAAAATTTAGCGCTCCGCCTCAAAGAAAAACTTATAATTTCCTACCAACGGTTGACGAAAATCGTTTAACCTGGCTGATAACGGAGGACCTACTGTCCAGCCCTTTTGAACAGTTGGTATTTTTTCAAACTGAAAACCATCTTTCAATTTCAGACCATCCTTCACTGCGATTTCTTTTGCCTTTTCCCGGGCTTCGGCAGCCATATCGCGGAATAACTTTTCAGTGGATTCCTTTGAAAATTCGCTGCTAATCGTAAGACCCGAGATTTCCTTGTACTGATCTCGCAGTGCTTCTAGCAATGTATATTGAGGACGCGAAAGCGTCAGTATGTAGTATGGATGTTCATAGCTTCCAAACTCATTTACCGACCTCATTGCTTTTGGCCCCTTAAAATTGATTTTGTTCGTTTTCAGGAAATTTAAGAGCGTTTTATCTGCATTTTCAATATCGCTTTCAGCTGGTGCTATCCTGAAATTTAATGTAGCCATGAAGGTGATTTGCTCAGCTTCAAGAATTTCAATACGGTTCAGTACAATTTCAATCTTTTTAGTATCCATTGAATTAATATTTTTTAGATATCAAGATCGAACACAAATCCTGGATCTCCTATACAATAGCAAATGATTTTAATTTAATATTAAGCCAGTTACAAACAATTTTTACTTGCCTCCTTGTCGTTCCTCCACGATCAAGATGTAACTTTGAAATCTATCCAGCTTATACGATTTGCAAATGTTCCCCATTGCTTTTGATCCCATATACAAATATCCTGTTCAGGAGGGGCACCGTTTCCCGATGGATAAATATGAACTTCTTCCTTTGCAGTTACTCCGGGAAGGCATTTCATCAACATCCGATTTTTTTAGTCCGGAAGCTGTGGATATGGAAGCGGTATATGCCGTCCACGATCGTGATTATACAGACCGGTTTATTCAGGGAGAACTTAGCGACCGGGAAATGAGACGGATCGGCTTTACACAAACACCATTGCTAGTCCAAAGGGAATTGATCATTACCAACGGAACAGTTCAGGGAGCACTTAAAGCTTTAAATACCGGAATTGCTTTTAATATTGCAGGAGGCACGCACCATGCCGGCCATGCGCAGGGCGAAGGATTTTGTATCATCAATGATCAGGCAGTGGCCGCCCAATATCTTATCGATCACAAAAAAGCTTCAAAAGTACTCATTATTGATCTTGACGTCCATCAGGGGAACGGAACAGCAAACATCTTCCTTAATCAGCCTGCGGTATTTACTTTTTCCTTGCATGGAAAAAATAATTACCCATTCCGTAAAGAAAAAAGTGATCTGGATATTGCGCTTGACGACAAAACGGGCGATGAGGTATACCTGAAAATACTCGGCGATGTTCTCCCCGGATTGATCGAGCAAGTTCGTCCTGATTTTATTTTTTATCAGGCAGGTGTAGATATTCTTCAGACAGACAAGTTCGGCCGGATGTCCTGTACGATTCAAGGCTGCCGCCTGCGTGATGAAATGGTGTTTCGACTGGCTAACAATCATGGTATTCCGGTGCAATGCAGTATGGGAGGCGGTTATTCGCCACAGCTCCGAACCATTCTGGAAGCCCATGCGAATACTTACAGGATTGCCTCCACTATTTTCTAAAACAGGATGTAAATTCAGTTCTTCGTTTTTGAAGGGTTATCAAGAAATTAATTTCGAGCTGCATTTAAAACTCATTATTCCGTCGTCGCAGGAAATATTATTGGTTGCTTTGAAGCCAGGGTTTTAGTAATTTAATTACTATCGGCATAACAAGCCAGGTCAGCATACCTACCATACAGCCGGCCATGAGCAGAAGACGAAGCAGCAGAGGGAAATTCTGGATAAAAGGAACCAAAGTAAAAGACAAAAATAGGCTGGTCGGAAATACACCACACAATGTAGCAACGGCCATTTTCCAGCGAGGTGGTGGCGTTGGCGACCTGAACCAGGCTTCCAGCCCTGTTAGCTGACGATAGTTGGGCGATTCTGTCAGTGTTGAAGCATAAGCCTCCCATTCCCTGAAAAGCTTCGAATCATAAAAAGCGTCCCGTTCGGCTTCATCCTTAAATGTTCGAAGGATACCAACCTCCCGTCCATCCGTTCCGGGAAGTGCCGTGATCATTCCCGCTCCTTCGACTCCACCATGCAAAAAGGAATTTCCTAAAAACTGGCGGAGTGCATCTTTGAATTCCTGCTCCTTTCCCGGAAGTACTTTTCGTGTTATCGCGACATGCACTGGCATATATTAAATGAGGTTATTTGGCTAAATGATTTTTCTAGTCCAGAATCAGAAATAAAAAGGAATTTCCAGACGATTTCAACGCTATGTTATTTCTACAATTGCGCCGGCAGCCTCGTCTTATCAACCATCGAGGAAAACTGATTCAAAAGCAGTCGCAGTTTGGGATTGACTATATTTTTACAAAACGGCTTTTCAGGATTATTGTAATAATAATTCAGGTAGGTTTCCTGATTCAGCTTAAATGCTTGAAACGAAATGATCTGTGTGATAATTTTGTCATCAAATTCAGATTGCATCTCAGCTAGAAAACCCTTTGAAAGCCGGGCCTGATGATCTGAGAATGTGTAAATGGCTGATCGGTATTTACCGCGCATGGGGTGATCGGCAGTACAGCTATGCGTATGGAGGTGAACTGCGATCAGCGTTTCCAGAGAAATCTTTTCTGCTTCAAAATTAACCAGCACAGCCTCAGAGAAAGAAGAATTTTCAGCACTGGATGAAATCCAACCCTGCTCCACATGAAGAACTCCCTTCAGCGATTGGAAAATCGCTTCGGTACACCAGTGACAACTTCCTCCAAATCCTATTTTACTTACCATTCCAGTGTCTTACTTATCCTTTCAAGTATACCTAAAACTGTACAATCGCATCAATAAGTTCAAGAAAATAAAGGAAGTTAATTTTCTTCAATGATCGAAATTATTTATTTCCAACGTCATACGATTTGGTTTCTAATCCTGAAATCAAGTCATCTACTGCCGCTTTCATAAGATCCATAGAAATGAGGGAACTATCAGCAGGAAAACCTGGATACTTCAAAGCTTTCTTGATCTCATTCTCCAAATGTAGAGAGGATTGTTTGCAGTTGTAAAACAACCCCTGTTCCTTCAAATACTTTGCAAGATATACCTGCTCCGACTGGCCTGGGGTAGGAATTAGAAGTGCTTTTTTACCCATAAATGCAAGATCCATCAGCGTGGAATAACCACTGCGGCAAATCACAAGTTCAGCGCTGCTCATCAAATTTGCCAGGTCAGAAGCATTTTTGTGGGTATAATAAACCGCACCGGATGGTAAATTTTCTGGAACGGAGCCTCCCGGCTTTCCCCCTATGACGAGGTAATTATGAGCCTGCGCTGGTAAAATCTGATCTAAAATAATGTTTTCCAACAAGGTACGCTGGGGCTCCGGCCCGGACAATAAGACTAAAATCCGTCCTGGTGTTATTCGTTGCCCCATAGCTGGTGGTTCCAGCTGGGAAAGAACTCCGATATATCGGGCATTGACGGGTATTTCATTGGGATGTGAAAGTTCGCCCCCGATACTTTTTTGCTGCGATTCATCCACAACCCAGCAGACATCGAATTTTTCCAGAATTTTATAGTGAAATCGTCGAAGAACGCTGTCAGCAACTGGGCCGGCACCGCTTTTGATCGTCAGTTGATGGGTAAGAATAACCGAAGGAACATCCTGTATTTTCAGACCATACCGGTTATCGGAAATAATTAGATCGTAATGGTTTTGCTTCTGTATATCACGCAACCATAACCGTTCCGCTTTAATTGCCTTTACAATTTTGGGAATCTGAATCAGTATTTTGAGTGGCAGCATACGTCCAGTTATGCTGTACCGTATTTTATAACCTTCGATCGGCACAATAGTCAACTGCGGGAAATTACTTTTCAAAAGCAAAGCAACTGCCCCCTCAGCGGCTAGTGTTACACGACATTTTTTCGCCAATAAATACCGGATAAGCGGTATACACCTTGTTGCATGCCCCAATCCCCAATCCAGCGGAGCAAGTAATATATTTAATGATTCCGGCATTCTTAAAATCGATTTTTCGACCCCGCGTCTGAGGCAAAGATAAGAGCCATTAGTATAAAATAGGCAATTCCCCTGGAATGACCCGGAACAGTAGGAAACAAAAAACCCGGTCAGTGTGTGCCGGGTTTCTAATATTTTGGTGATTTTTATAAATCATATTGTTTCTTCTTTTCAGTACTTTTCAGAGCCCAATAGACTAGGACAGGTTGAAAAAACAATCTTGCAAACCTTTTCCCATCCGTATCAAGCCCAAAAGCATCCCTTTTATTGAGCAGCTGGGAAATATTTCCTGGAAAAACAGCAGTAAAAAAAGTTGCGGCAAGTTTCCCAACGGCCTCCCGGTGTTTTTTCGGCGTAAGCACTAACGCCGCTCCCATCGCTATCTCCGCGAATCCGGAATAAATCACCGTATCGTTTTTTTTTAATGGTATCACGTCAGGCACCTGCGCCTGAAATTCTTTCCTGGAAAAGGTGAGATGGCTGATACCTGCGAAGATCAGCCCTGCACCTAACACGATTCTTGCTGTGGTTTGTATGTCTTTCTCTTTCATAATGGTTTCTTATTTTGCTGACTAATAGCAAATATTATTCCATAAGAAACAAATTTTGCACGAATATGAAAGATTGCCAGCAAGCCCTACGTCAATTATTTTTTGTATCGAGATGATAAACCAGTAACGGGAGTTTAGTATCAAGCACAAGCTTTTTGGTCAGACTTGGATTGATGATAAACTGTTCAATAAAACTTCTCTCCCGCGTAGAGACTACCAAAAGATCTGCGTGACGCTGTTCACAGAATTTTTCGATTCCATCCAGCACACCGCCGCCTTTATGAATGTTAATTTCACTGGCATCAATACCGAGCTCATTGCTGATCGAGTCCATGAACTGTCCGTCGGGCTGGATGTTTGGTTGCTCCAGAGAACTTACTTTAATAAAGGACAACTTCCCGTCAAGTTCCTCGACCAGTGCTTTGACCTGTTTCAGAATAGCAAGCTCCTCGTATTCAAGCTGGGTGGCGTATACCACATTTTTGGGTTGATAAGACTCTGTTTGCGGAGGCACAATAAGTACAGGACATTCAGCCGAAAGCGCAATATCCGTCGCTGAACTTCCGATCAATTTGTCAAAAAAACCTCCCTTTCCAGTTCTTCCTACCACGATCATATCTGCATCCAGCTGCGCTGCCAATCGAATGGTAGCATCTTTTACAGCTCCTTTCTCTGCATAGGCAACAGCCCGCAGACCTTCAATCTCAGCCTCGACAACATATTCGTCAAGCTGCTCTTTGAACGAATTATCCATTTGCTGATAAATGGGCAGGGAATCTTGCGTAATGGGAATAGCTAGATCGGCGATATAGGGTTCATTGGCGTGCATAATGCCAAGCTCCGCACCAGTTTTGACAGCAAAGTGTTTCGCCATAAGAAACGCCTTACGGGAATTTTCAGAAAAATCGATAGCAACAAGTATTTTTTTCATGACGCAAATTGAATAAAGATCGTTTAAAAACAGCCATCTTATCTGTTACAATCTCGATGGCTTTGCAATTTCCACTGAACCACATACAAAACTTATGACCCTTGTCATGCAAAAAGTTAATATTTTCCAGGCACTACTGCCTTGTGAGCCGTTAGTTTTACAATAAATATGCATTGGTGTGAAATAATGCTACACATTTTTTGAATCAATTAACCTTTGGTGTCAAAACCGTCAATTACCGACTAATTTTTGGGCATAATTTACATTGATAAAAAATATCCTCGTCTTTGATCACACTAAATGATGCCAGCCATTTGATAAATTATACATTATTATTCAAATCCTTTTGCTTTTTTTAACAAAGCAGATTGGAAAGGGGAAAATACCAGGAATTGGATAACAATTAGATAACTTTTCCGGACGAATGATACATTTCTGGGAAACTATCAAGAATTCCATCAGCTTTATTTTAACAGTTCATAGAACTACTTCTAATTTTTGGCTTAATTTTTGTAATAGTCATTAGTCAAGACTTAACGTTATAAGAAATATTTTATGAAGATCTGTATCATCGATGATGATAATACCTGCCATTTTATAGCCCGGTTACTGATATCAAAAATATTGGTTGATCCGGATATTCTGCAATTCTTCAATGGTCAGGAAGCATTTGATTTTATAGAAACATGGCAGCATAAGCCGGAATCACTGCCTAATCTGATCCTGTTAGATATTAATATGCCTGTTGCCAATGGATGGAAATTTTTGGACATGCTTCGCGAACTGGGAAATCTATACCAACCTGCTATCTACATTACAAGTTCTTCTCAGGATCAGCGTGATTTCTCGCGTATGCAAACTTACGGTGAAGTGAAGGGTTTTCTCCCAAAACCAGTTTCCAAAGATATTCTCGAAAAAATTCTTCTCGACGAGCATTTTTAAGCAATGTTTTATCCAAAACACTGAAAGTCCAAATCACACCTTCAAATCACATCTGCTAAACTGCTGCAGCGACTGTATGCTGGTTAAGGAACACATTCTGCGCGGGACCCGGTGAGAACACATCAAATCAATTTCAACGAATCCATCACTAATTCTACGTTCATCAATGCGGGATAGGAACGACCACTTTTAAGTTTCATACGCAAATGAGCTGAGGACAAGTACTTTCCAACCGTGATGATGAAAATTGCTTCAATTTGAAAAAGCAATTTTCAGAAAATCCATAAAGTTTTCACTATTTAGACTAATTAGTATTAATTTCAACCCCAGACACATTCCTTTATCAGAGGATTCGAAAATTTTGCATTTTAACAACATATAACCCGATGAAAAGAATATTTATCCTTGCGGTGCTGGCGGTTGCCTCGACGTATGCCCATGCACAGCAGAACATTTTATTGGAGCAGTCGTTTTGGAAAACTTCTCCTAACGTGGATGCAGTTAAAGCAGAAATTGAAAAAGGAAGTAACCCGGCGCAATTTAATGGTGCGACATTTGATCCGGTTGTGCTGGCCATTAACTCAGGAGCGCCGAATGCAACGGTCGAGTATCTTATTTCGCAGCCAGGAAACGACGTTAATAAATTGACACACGACGGACGTGTTTATTTACATTGGGCTGCAATGAAAGGTAATGTCGAACTGATGGAATACCTTGTATCGAAAGGATCCAAAGCTAATCTGGTCGACAGCCATGGCGCAACACCGTTGAATTTTGCGGCTGGTGCAGGTCAAACGAATACAAAAGTTTACGATATCTGTCTTGCCAGCGGTGCTGATCTGAAAAAAGATCTAAATGCTGAGGGAGCGAACGCACTGCTTTTGGCTATTGCTAACGACAAGGATTTTGCACTAACAGATTATTTTGTTTCCAAAGGGTTAGATCTTAAAAGTAAGGATGCCAGCGGTGCAAATGCTTTCAGTTATGCTGCAAAAGCAGGCAATATTGAAATGCTTAAAACATTACTTCAAAAAGGCGTTCCCGCTCAGGACCAGGCGATGCTGATGGCTGCTCAGGGAACCCGTCGTGGTGCAAATTCCATCGAAGTATACAAATATCTTGAAACGCTGAACATCAAACCGGCTGCAATTGGCAAGAATGGTGAAAACGCGCTTCATATCCTGGTGCGTAAACCTAAGCAAAATGAAATCATCTCGTATTTTCTTTCAAAAGGCCTTGATGTAAACCAGGCAGACGAAGAAGGTAACACCGTATTTATGAATGCAGCTGCTTCTAACCGAGATATAGCGATTTTGGAAATGCTGCTTCCGAAGGTTAAAAATATTAATCAGACAAATGCCAAAGGAGTTTCAGCATTGGCCATGGCTGTCCGCGGCAATTCAGCAGAAGCGGTAGGTTACCTGATCGACAAAGGTGCGTCGACCAGCACGATTGATAAAAATGGTGATAATCTGGCATTTTATCTGATCCAATCATACGCTCCGCAGAGATCAGCCGATTTTGAACCAAAACTAAAAATGCTTGAACAAAAAGGATTCAAGGTTACAACTCCTCAGAAAAATGGAAATACTTTGTATCATCTGGCTGTTGCTAAAAATGACCATATCCTCGTGAAAGGTCTTGAAAAACTCGGAATTGACGTCAACAGTAAGAACAGTGAAGGAATTACCGCGCTCCATAAGGCGGCTATGGTTTCAAAGGACGACACGATGATGAAATACCTTTTATCGATCGGTGCCAAAAAAGATGTAGTGACCAACTTCGACGAAACAGCTTTTGACCTGGCAGCTGAAAATGAGTCTCTTTCTAAAAATAACGTAACCGTAAACTTCCTGAAATAGTATTCATGTCCAATTTATTTAAAACAACATTGCTTCTGGTTTTCATTTTTCTTGCTATAACAGAAAAATCTTTTGCTCAGAAAAGCCCTTCCACGAAATATAAATGTATGATCCAGATGACCAACTACATGGGCGAAGGAGCTTACATTGTCATTTCACTTATCGACCCGAAAGGAGCTTATGAAAAAACGCTTTATGTAATGGGTCCAGATAAAAAATGGTATAACAGCCTGAAAGAATGGAATAAGTTCCGAACTAAAAAACCAACAAACATCAGTGCGATAACCGGGGCTTCCGTTACCGGCGGTGACCGAAGTGTGAACACGATTGAAATTGAAAATTCAAAAGTAAATACCGGATATAAGATCAGATTTGAAAGTGCAGTTGAGGATAAAGAATACCATGTTAAAGATGCAGAAATTCCTTTGACCACCGAGGCACTTTCTTCAAAAAGCGATGGAAGCGGTTTTATCCGGTATGTTCGTTTCAGTGCCAACTAAGCTTTGACCTATGACGATTTCAATATGGAGATACAGCCATTTAGCCCTGGCTGTATCTTCTTTTCTTTTTCTTGCTCTGGCTTCGATCACAGGTATCATCCTTGCATTTGAGCCCATTTCAGAAAAACTCCTACCCTATCGTTCTGAAAATTTTGATCAGACAACCTTGTCTGAAATGCTTCCGGTGCTTCGCAGCGAATATCCGGGGGTCACTGAGCTTACGATCGATGCGAATGATTTTATACTTGTAAAAGGAACTGATGAAAACGACGAAAACCTTGCAGTTTACGTAGATCCGCTGACAGGTCAGGAACTTGGTATACCTGATGACAAAAGTGAGTTTTTCGAATGGGTAACCGGACTTCACCGCTCACTTTTTCTTCACGAAACGGGAAGATTTATCATTGGTCTGACTGCCTTCTTACTTCTGTTGATCAGTATTTCCGGAACCATTCTGATCATCCAACGCCAGCGCGGACTACGTCGTTTTTTCACAAAAATACAGAGGGATAATTTTGCGCAATACTACCATGTAGTAACAGGCAGACTTTCACTGATCCCGATCCTTATTATGGCCTTGAGCGGGACTTATCTTTCCATGGAACGTTTCGAACTGTTCAAAACGAGTGTCCAATCCCAGGAAATTGATTTTGATGCTTTGCGCTCCGAGCCTACAGCAAAAGTCGCCGACTTTGCCATTTTTAAACAGATCAAGCTTTCCCGGGTACAGTCCATAGAATTTCCTTTCTCCGAAGATGTCGAAGATTTTTACACGATAAAACTTAAAGACCGTGAGCTGGCCGTCAACCAGATTACCGGCGATGTAATTACGGAAACAATTTACCCGCTTCCTTTGATCATTAGTAAGCTTAGCCTAAACCTGCATACTGGTAGAGCCAATGGGATTTGGGCAGTAATACTTGCGCTGGCTGCTGCCAACATACTATTTTTTATTTATTCAGGGTTTAGCATTACCATAAAGCGCAGATCAAATAGAATCAAAAATAAATTCGAAGCGGACCAAAGCGAATATATCATTCTTGTCGGCTCGGAAAACGGCAGCACCTTTTATTTTGCCAGTGCGATCCAGCAACAACTAATCGCCGCAGGAAAATCAACCTATCTCGCGCAGCTTAATGATTACACCCATTTCCCGGAAGCGAAACATATTATTGTAATGACCGCGACCTACGGCCTTGGCGAGGCACCAACCAACGCCAATGCATTTGCGGCAAAGCTGGCAAAATACCCTCAAAACTTGCCGGTTGATTTTTCGGTGGTAGGTTTTGGTTCCCATGCTTATCCTGACTTTTGCAAATTTGCCTTTGAAGTAAATAACCTGCTGGCGCAGCAGCCCTGGGCATCTCCCCTGCTCGAAATATATACGGTGAACGATAAGTCGCCTGATGAATTTAATCAATGGGCGGCCGATTGGTCTCAGCACGCCAAGGTACCTCTTAACCTGTCCGCAGGACTTCTGAAACCCAGACAGCAGCGCAAACAGCCAATGCTTGTTATGAGTATTACACAAGTGCACCCGGATGGCGATACCTTTTTAATTCGGTTTCAGCCAAAACGGAGACAAAAATTTTCATCAGGTGATCTGATTGCCATTTATCCAGCCGCTGATCATAGAGAACGACTTTATTCCATCGGTAAAATCGGTAAGGAAATCCAGTTAGGTGTTAAGCTTCATGCCAACGGATTGGGTTCTACTTACCTTTCGCGCCTCAAAACGGGTGACGTGATTCAGGCTTGCCTGGTCCCGAACGAGCATTTTCATCTGCCTGCGAATGCACCGGCAGTACTCATGATTTCAAACGGAACGGGGATAGCACCGTTTTTGGGTATGATCAATGAGCTGCCTGCGAAAACAGTTGCTCACTTATATTGCGGTTTCCGCGGCAAATCCTCTTTTGAACTTTATAAGGATGCGCTGGAAGAAAGCAGAGCAAATAATAAACTTAGCGGGCTTCAAATCGCCTATTCCAGAGAAGGTAGAAAGGAATATGTAAAAGACATGCTGGAGAGAGACCGCCGGCTAATCGCAGATGTGCTTGGCCAGAAAGGCGTGATTATGCTTTGTGGCTCTTTATCCATGCAAAATAATGTCAGCGCGCTATTGGAAGAAGTTTGTCAAAATGAATTGGGTCAAAGCCTCAGTTATTATCAGTCGCGCAGTCAGGTTTTAATGGATTGTTATTAGATCGTTGTTTTAAAACCTGGCAAGGTGTCAAATCTCATTCGATTACCAACTGATATCTTATAACAGAAAAAGGGCAAAACTCTGAAATTTCAAACTTTTGCCCTTTTTCTGTTCGCTGTGACTTGCTTATTTAAAGTTATCCAGCTTAGACTTTAAATCTGATACCAGCTCAGAATTACTGTTTGAGGTGGTCAGGATGGTATTGGCGTCCGAAGAATTACCATAAAATTCATTGTTGGCTTTTCCATCCACTGAAAGTGCTGCTCCATTCAATGTAATCCCGGCAAAAAGTCCCTTGCTTCGTGAATATGAATAAACTTCCGCTTCAAGTTTGTAATCGGTTTGTGCAGACGAACTGCGTCCAACCGGGCCCGCAGCCACTGACAGATCCCCACCCAAAGTGAAACTACCTTTTCCAATTTCGGTAAGTGTCTTGCTGCTTTTAAAAACCAGAACCAGATCAGTAGCCTGTACCCCAATCTGAGCGCCCACGCTTCCTCCGGTGATGGTCACAAAAATGGGATCACTCCATTGTCCTGCGCTGTTTTTGATCATCGCAACACCCTTTCCGTGTTTCCCCCCGATCATCAATCCTGCATTGATCATTTTAGGTACAATGATAATACCCTGAGAAAGCGATAGAAGCTGTGCCGGAATATTTTCTTTCATTTCACTAAAATCCCCTAGAACTGCAATAGAAGCTTTCAGTTTCTCCTCTTCCTTATCTTGTGCCGAAGCGGTTGACAATGTCACAACACTAAGCAAAAAACTTAGCTGCCATAACTTAACTACTGATTTCATGTTAAACATCATTCTTTACGTCCAAAATAATTTATTCAAATTTCTTCGAGCTGGTGCTTCCGGAAGATCTGGTTCGAGATAAACGCAAACTATCATGCCAAAATATACACGTTGTCCTAAAAGTTTTTAAAACGTGTAAATCCGATCCATTCACCCAGCGACATCGCTATTGTCGAAGTCATACAATATAACCATAAAATATAATTATTTAGCTATGTGCGATTTCAGCATTTGTCAGATTATTAAAGATTTCTATTCATAACTATAATAAAAATACACCTAAAAACATAACAAAAATATAACTATTCAAATAACTATACTTTATAATTTGAGGATAATACACAATTTGAATACAATTCATAAACTATTGATAAACAAAACATGTTTATCGTTTGTGGGCAAATATTTGAGAAAATAAAACTAAGTTCTAAATTTGCAGACACATAATTATTTTAATAAATAAAAACATTTAGTAATTAAAAAATACTCAAATACGGAAATAATTTAATGTGAGCGTTTAAGCACTTAAAATTGAATTAAAACAATAAGGTGATTAGTACACTTTTAGCTTCCGGTAGTATTTTTAAATTTATTCATCAGACAAAACGATCATGACACAAGTATTAAAACATAAAAGAAAATCTGCATTATTAAATTTGAGAAATTCTTTTAAAAACCTGCTCCTATCGAATTCGGGAATGGTAAGGGAAAGTGCTAAATCCGACGAGATTTCCGAAAACCGTTTTTCGGTTTTGTACAAGTACAAATCTCAGTATCATCACATAGGCTGCTCTGCACAATCGCAGGCGCAATCAACCCTGGGCATGCTGATGACCGACGGAGACCGCATCCCTGTGGGAATTTATGATGCCAAAACGGACTTGTTTGAGTGGGAAATTGTAGGCCAGTATTTTCATAGCCAGGATCCGATCAGCGAGCAAAGCCGCCGTCTGGATGAAGTATTGAATATTGCTCGTGCGCTTCGTCGCAGAGACTCTAGCTGGCAGCCAGGTTACCTTCAAAAACCAAGCTTTTTTGCTTAATGATAAATTTTCAATAATCAGGAAACCTGAATTTCCTGATTATTGAGTTTACTGCATTTCAGGAGTATAATCTCACTTTTCGAAGAAATTCCAGTTCATCTTTTACTTTCAACTTTTCGTAAATACGTCTTTTATAACTGCTGACCGTATTTTCTTTAAGTTTCATAATCGCTGCAATTTCCTTGTTCCATTTATTCTGGCTCATTAATTGCATGATTTGCAGCTCTTTGACCGAAAGACCATAATTCCTGAACCCGTCCTCGGTATAGGGACTTGAACCTACATAATTTAATAACATCTCCTGCACCCCGCTGCTGGCATATTTCCTTTTTTTGCGTAATACTTTCCAGGCAAGTGCAAAATCATCGGTACTGGCTGTTTTGGATAAAAATCCGTCAGCACCCGCTTTTAGAAAAGGCAGGGCATAAATACTTTCATCATGGGCGGAATAAATAAAAATGGTTATTTCTTTTTGCTTTGAGCGAATAAGCTCAACCATTCTGACATTTTCACTTCCGGGAATATTAATATCGAGAATGACCATATCAAATTGTCGTTGCTCAATCATTGCCAAACCTTGTGAAAAAGATTTTGCTTCATAAAAATTTACCGTAGGATCTAATTCCGATACGATTGTACGGACCCCGAGCCTGATCAGGGTAAAATCATCAATTATCAAAAGATTCATATGCAAAACTAGACTTTAAAGCTGAAAGTATGAACAGGCACCCCTTCTAAAATGAGAAAGAGTGCCTGGTTTTAATAAAAAAATTCAGTCTTATCGTGACTTAGTGCGCAATGACTACTTTACGTTGATCGGCTTGCCCGTTGGTATAAACTGCACGCACTGAATAGATTCCACTGGCAAAATTACTAACGTCCACAGCATTTGCTGACGAACCTTTGATCAGTTGACCGGCCTGATTGTAAATTTCAACTTTCTGGATTTGACTTCCTGGCGCATCAATATTTAAAATACTGGTAGCAGGATTTGGATACATTTTTACCGAATTTAATTCCCCTTTGAACTTGATACTGTTGATACGGCTATATGCAAACGTTCCGTCACGGTCGATCATTTTCAGTCTGTAAAAATTTTGGCCATTTAAAGGATTTGTGTCTGTAAAATAATAATTGGCTCTTGTGCTGCTTTCACCCTGCGCTGTCACAGACGACAACGCGTTCCAGATTTTCGCATCAGCGCTTCTTTGGATTTCAAATCTTTCGCTGTTCGTTTCAGACGTTGTTGCCCAATTTAACTGAGCTGTTTTCCCTTCTGCTGTTACGCCAAATGAGATAAGTGTTACTGGTAAAGGATCTTCATTGTAGGTATATGTCAAACAGACACCTGCGTTGGCAAACGTTTGTTCAGCGCTTGTCGTATTACCGCTGGTGGTCGAAATCGTTTTTGAACCGTTGGCATTGACATTAAACTGGACATTTCCCGTTCCTAAATAAGCGGTTTTGTCACCTGCTACCAAAGTATTATTTGCCTGACCAGAAGAAATATCATAGTAGGTCAATGATTCACCTGCCGGGATAACGAGATTTGATGACGCGGGAAATTCATCTGCAAATGCTCTAAGTGACCTAACTACTAGTGATACCTCACCAGGACCAAGGAATTGAGTTGCAGCTCCAATCGTAAGAGTCGTTACTCTACTTGCCGCCGGAGAGTTGTTGGTTACAGCTATTTCAGGGTGGGTGGCTAATGCAGAGGTGAACACAGAAATATTTTGAAGGACAGCTCCGCTAAGCGGAATAGCTTTTTCAACACCTATTGTCCGCTCAGAGTTCGTAAGTGCAGGAATCAGAACATTACAATTAGTAATCGTATTGCTGTTTCTTTGCAAAGCCAGACCACCGTTTGGTGCTACATTACTCCCGGCAGCTACCGTGAAAGCAGCGGATGGATTGCCCGTCGGCGCCGTAAATCCACTTGCAGGGAAATCATATTGCAAAACGTATTCTACGCCACTTTGACCAGTGATGCTGAAATCACCATTTCCATCTGTGAGTGTATATGAAACGGGAACACTTGGCGATCCCTGCACTACTCTTGATAACCTTACAACCACCCCGGGCAGTTTTTGATTACTTCCCGAAACCGTCACTGAGCCTGTGACAAAGGCGTTGTGATCCGTATCGTGGTCAGGAGCGGGTAATACAGGATAGGTTTGTGCTTTTAATTCCAGGGATAATAAAACAAATAAAATGAGTTTTAGAGAGAGTGTAGTTGTTCTCATCATGAAGGGCAAAATTAGTGATTTAATAAGAAATTTAATGAATATCAACAGCCTGTCTGACATGATCAGCGTTAGACTAATGGCTGTTTAACGCACAGCAAATTTCTTAAATAAATAATGGCTCCTTGTAGAGATTTATATTTGAATTCATAGAATTATGTGATATAAAAAATCACAATTAGTGATAATTTATATCAAACTAATTTCAGCAACAGTTAGAATATTTTCTATTTAAACCACTAAAAACTGATCAAAAGTGACTTATTGAAAAGAATTATTAGATTTTTGACTGCGCTGGTACCTGGTTAAGCAGGAATAAATCTGCCAAATCGCACATTCGTATTAATTCGACCTTTAACACACATTGGCATATTCCTAAACAGAATACAGGAAGCACAATCCAAAACATTTTCGCATCGAAATGGCCACAAATACAAGGTTTTCAGACGTAGTAGATTGAGAAGATTTGTTTATCAAAATGTAAATGAAAGCACTGTTGATATGGAAAGGTCGGGTACGGACATAAATTAATCCTTCTCTTTGGGAGATACTTTTTTATTTTTTTATTAAATTGAAAAGCACAGAATCCGGCATTAATACCGTACTCTGTGCTTTCTGGTTATCTTGTGATCATGCCTCAATACCGAGAATGCTGTCGACAATGTTGGCTGATGCCTCTTCACAAAAATCCAAACCGGAATAATCAGGATTATAACCTCCGATATATGGCACAGCCATAATATAAATCCGATCACTGGCTTTTCCCTCGGCATCCACAACCTGAAAATTATCGTTGATCGTTATACCCGGAACGTTAAGAAAAAACTGCCCGTCAGACGCTTCCTCCACTTTCTGATTTCCATTTTCCATCTGTTCTTTTGCCTGTTCAGCAGACTTGAACCTGATCTTTGCACGGCTGACCGTATTGTTTTCTACCAAACTATGAAATGGAAAAGCATCAAAAGACAAATGAGGCTGACCGACACAATCCACAAAAGTTTTAAAATGAACGGACTTTGAATGCCCTGCGTCATCGGTATAATTATAGTTGATACCACCGTTTTCAAAGGGTTCTACCGTACTTTCCTCACCGACAGAAATAATTTCCAATCTTCCGGCATGATGAACTGCGAGCAGCTCGTCACATGAACTTTGTGGAGCAAACGCAATAACCACGGAGATTAATGGCATCAGTACTTTTTGGAGACGCATCATGTCTTCTGCTGACAAATATTTAGCAGGATAGTTCATTGCAAAACTCAGCACAGCCAACATTTCTTTCCAATAAATTGATTCCTTGTTTTTTATGGATTGTTCGGCTTCGCGGTATTCAGCTTTGAAAAGCGTAAATGGATCCTTGCTTTCGCGCAGGCCCATCATAGACTCCACAAATTCCTCCATCCTCAAATCCTTGATTTTTGTATAAAACCTTGGATCTTTTTCGATGAAGGAATCTTTAAATTCCTTTTCAAAAACAAAATCGAGTGACAAAAATCCATCATTCTCAGCTCGATTTTGATTAATTTCCTCTTCGCTTAACAGCGAATCATTTGATACGAGCGGATCTTCCAGGTGAAATCTTACAGCCGGCAGGAGCCCATTTCTTGAATGCATAACCATCTTGAATTCAGGACTTTCCGGAGCTGGAATATAACTTACTTTCCCCTCTTTATCGGTCCCAAAATGTCCATTAGCTCTTGCTAATGTCCTGATTGCATCTATTGCAGTCAATGAAGAACCTTTGAGTGCTACCGGATGATTTAGCTGCAATTTGAGTTTTGCAGGGGGATATGGAGAATCAAAATAACCCGGAATCTTTCCTTCGTATTTTAATGGCCACTTGTGCCCGGTGCAGATGATAACCTGATCAAACTCAAATATTCCTTTATCGGCTACTTCAATCTTGGTTTTAGCTGCTTCCGGCTCATCGATAATATCCACAACGCTGCTATTGAAGTGAATTTCGGTCTTTATTCCTTTGCCGGCCGCCTTTTTAATGAGCATTTCAAACTGATCGGTTAAATATTGTCCAAAGAGCAATCGCGGTAGCACTTTATATTCATGGAACCGATCCCTATCAATATTAAACTTTTCCAGCACGTCATCGGGTAGTGTCTGCATCCAGTCGTTAATCGAAGTGACAATTTCCGGAATTTCGTTATCAGAAACATTGGTAACGTGCTCTACATTAGCACCCTGGTCGCTGTATGGCATTCCGGCACCAAGCCGGTCTTTACTTTCAAAGATGTGAATTTCAAAATCAGGCTCTGCATCTTCTGCAAACCTTTTGTAGATGAACAATGCACTCGGGCCACCGCCCAGAATGGCTATCTGCTTTTTCAAAGTTTTGTTCCGTTGCTAAGTTTGATACTAATACGATTCAAAGGTGATTAATTAAATAATTGTACCAGCATCTTTTGGAACGGTTTTTTGACTCAACTGTGGAAATCAGTTTAGCATTTGAGCTCATGACGTTATCAGAAATTTGGATTTATCCGGTAAAATCACTCGGCGGCATTCGTCTTGAAGAATCCCTTATTGAGCAGCGCGGCCTGCAATATGACCGACGATGGATGGTCGTAGATCAAAACGGAACATTTCTTACGCAAAGGTCCAACCCAAAAATGGCGCTGTTGAGCATCATTAAAAAGGATAGAGGATTTCTGATATTTAATAAAACTGATGTAGGAAATTCGGTGTTTATGCCATTCAATCCTGTATCAAATCAAACCTTGAATGTAAAAGTCTGGAATGATACTGTCGAAGCTGTAACGGTCTGCGATGATCTGGATGTTTGGTTGAGCCAGCATTTGGAAAAAAATGTTCGTATGGTTTATATGCCCGATTCAAGCCAGCGCGTGATGCATGCAGAGGATAGTTACGGACCGGCACTGGTCAGCTTCGCCGATGATTTTCCTTTTTTACTGATTTCGCAGGCGTCGTTGGATGATCTGAATAACAAACTTGCGCAGCCTGTTACCATGGAGCGTTTCCGACCTAATTTTGTGGTTGCTCATACGATGCCTTATGCAGAAGACCAGTGGCACAATATTGAGATCGGTTCAGCTCAGTTTCTGGTGTCAAAACCATGTGAAAGATGTATATTAATTAATGTCGATCAGGACTTAGCTGTCAAGGGCACCGAACCTTTAAAAACATTGGCTTCTTACCGAAGAGTTGATAAGAAAATTCTATTTGGACAAAACCTTACCGGTCCGGATAGCGGTAGGGTTTGTGAAGGGGACTTGGTTAAGGTGTTATCCGAAACGAACATTTGATGTTAGAATCAACCTATTTTATTTGTTAACAAATGATAATATAAAGCTCAAATCAATTCAGAAACTCAAAATATGCTAAAACAAACCAAAAAGCGTTCTATTTTTGTTGCAGCCAGCTGGCAGATTTAAAACAAACCCTGAACCTTTGATAAAATGGATAAAAAAGATCGTACCGAGAATGGTCGAGAAGATGGATTGCCTCCTTTTGTGCGTTCATGGCCTCAGCTTTATACGCTTTTGATCGCGACCCTTGTAGTTCTCATTGCCCTCTTTTATTTATTCATGACCCATTTCGAATGAGCTATCTTGACTGGATTGTACTTTCTTTAACACTGATATTTATTGTCTCCTACGGTATTTACAAAAGCCGGGAAAATAAGGATATAGATTCATATCTGCTGGCAAATAAATCACTTCCCTGGTACCACGTTACGTTGTCCCTTATGGCAACTCAGGCCAGTGCAATTACGTTTCTTTCTGCGCCAGGCCAGGCCTACACGGATGGTATGCGTTTTGTCCAGTTTTATTTTGGGCTGCCGCTGGCCATGGTCGTCCTATGCATCACTTTTGTCCCAAAATTCAATAAGCTGAAAATATTTACAGCCTACGAGTTTTTGGAAGGACGTTTTGACCTACGTACCAGAACGTTGACATCATTTTTATTTCTTCTGCAAAGGGGTCTTTCAACCGGACTTTCAATTTATGCGCCCTCTCTGATCTTGTCCTCTATTCTGGGTTGGGATATCACCTGGACCAATATTATTTCTGGTGGAATTGTTATGCTCTACACCGTTTCCGGAGGAGCGCAGGCGGTGTCACACACGCATTTGCAGCAAATGGGCATTGTCACAATCGGGATGGTAATCGCCGGCTTTATGGTTGTCAGGTTGTTACCTGAGAATGTCTCATTTACTGATGCGCTTCATGTGGCAGGCAAAATGGGAAAAACCAACCTGATCGATTTTAGTTTTGATCTTAACAACCGATATAATGTTTGGTCAGGGCTGATTGGCGGTTTTTTTCTTCAACTCTCCTACTTCGGAACAGACCAGTCACAAGTTGGCAGATACCTGACCGGGAGCTCTCAGGGGCAAAGCAAACTTGGCCTTGCCATGAATGGACTTCTCAAAATTCCGATGCAATTTTTGATTTTACTCGTTGGCGTCCTTGTATTTGCGTTTTATCAATTTACTAACCCACCTCTTTTTTTTAATCAGGTAGAAGTAAATAAAATTAAGAAAACGCAGTACGCGGCCGAATTTGAAAAACTTGAAAAAGATCATGCGCTGATTCAAAAAGGAAAACATGCGCATGTCATGGCGCTTACCGATGCTTTAAATAAAGAAGACGGGCCGGCGATCGACAAGTCAAGAATCGTTCTTGGAAAAATTGAAAATGACGTAAAGGAAGTACGCGGCAAAGCGCAAACTTTACTCTCCAAAGCGAACGGAGGTGACGTGAATGACGTCAATTATATATTTCTGCGTTTCGTGATCGATTATCTTCCTGTCGGAATGCTTGGGCTTCTCATCGCAGTTATACTTTTGGCATCCATGGGATCTGTCGCCGCGGCCTATAATTCACTGGCTTCTTGTACCATTGTCGACATTTACAAACGCCTGTACCATAAGGATGACAAGGACAGAAACTATGTGCGGGCGTCACGCTGGGCCACATTTTTCTGGGGTATATTCTGCATATTTGTTGCGCAGTATGCCAGCCGTCTGGGCAGTATGATAGAGGCGGTTAATGTGTTGGGCTCACTTTTCTACGGCGTCATTTTAGGAATTTTCCTTGTTGCCTTTTATTTTAAAAGCATAGGCGGACGCGCGATATTCTGGGCAGCCATCCTTGGCGAAATTTTCGTAGTATTAAGTTACTGGAAAGATCTGACTGCATTTTTATGGCTAAATCTGATTGGATGTGTTCTGGTAATCACCTTCGCATTTATTTTAGAGAAAATCTGGCCAGAGCCAGAGAAGGAAATTTCCATAGAAATGCCTTAGTCTGAAATCCCAATAAAAACACTTTTTGTCTTTTACGAAGTTTATTTTCAACTAATCAAATAAGTGTTTGATATTTTCAAACAAACGTTTGATTTAATTTTTTATTCATTTACCTTTGGCTCCGTTATCAGGCGACGCGTAATATAACATTGACGCCTGATACTAGCCAATGGAATATAATCACAAACAATTACAGATTATCGGCGTGGCCGAAAAGCTGTTCGCAGAAAAAGGATTCTCGGGTACTTCTATCCGTGACATATCGCAGGAAGCAGATATCAACGTCTCCATGATATCATATTATTTCGGCTCTAAAGAAAAATTGATCGAGGCACTTTTTGAAACAAGATCAAGAGATTTCGTCAATCGGCTGGAAAGTTTGCTGCTGAATGTTGACCTCTCGCCCATGCAGAAAGTGAACCTGATGATAGACGGTATCGTTGACCGGTTAATTGAAAAACAGTGTTTTCATAATATCGTGGTTCGCGAGCAACTGGCAGGGAGTCGCACTCCAATTATCTCAGACCTTCTCACGGTGATGAAGACCAAACATCTCCGGGCCATGGAAGGAATTATTCAGGAAGGGCAAAAACTTGGTGTATTCTCGGCGAACGTTGATATACTAATGCTTTCTACTACACTTTTTGGAACGCTCAACCAGGCGATCAGCACGCAGCCATTTTATCGCCATATCTACCAATTAGAAGATCTGTCGCAGGATGAACTTAATAATCACCTGAAACGAAAATTAAGTATCCACCTGAAAAAAATATTCAGAGCAGTACTTGATAAGGAATTAAACGAAGCTATTGCGAGTTAATGCTACAATACTCTCCCGTTTATCCTAAGAAAATAACACCATAATTCATTCTCAATTAACAATTCCCTTTTCATGAATTTTTATTGTAAAGCTAAAACAATAAGATTTTTAGCACTCAGTATTTCACTTCTGATACTGGCGCCATTGCTGGTTGTGGGCCAGCAGGCCTCCGCCACGCAAAATGGTGCCGAACAGAATACACTCGTCAGCGGCAATTTGGAAGATATTATTCAGTATGCCTTAAAGAATCAACCGGTAATCCGGCAGTCCGTTATTGATGAACGCATTGCAGAAAATACTGTAAAAAGCAAACTTGCAGACTGGTATCCGCAGATTAACTTCAATTACAATTTGCAGCATAACTTCATTATTCAGACGAGTGTCATTGCCGGAAACCCTGTAAGGCTTGGTGTAAACAATACCTCTGCTGGACAGTTTACGCTTTCGCAGGCGATATTCAACCGTGATGTTTTGCTTGCAAAAAGGACGAAAGGTGATGTGCTTCTTCAGGCAGGTCAGAATACGACTTTTAACAAGATCGATCTTGCAGTCAATGTGTCCAAAGCATTTTACGATGTGTTGGCAACCACAGAGCAAATCCGTGTTTCCGAAGAAGATATCGTCCGGCTGGAAAGAAGTTTGAAAGATGCGCAGAATCAGTATCAGTCAGGTATCGCGGACAAAATTGATTTTAAACGTGCAACCATCTCTTTGAACAACACCAAAGCTGCCAAAAAAAGCAATGAAGAAATTTTGAAGGGCAAGCAGGAATATCTGAAATCGCTGATGGGCTATCCGTTGGGTAACGATCTTAAAATTACTTATGATTCTCTCCAACTTGAAAGAGAAATTATACTGGACACATTGCAAGGCCCGGAAATTAACGCAAGGATTGAGTTTCAACAATTGAGCACGCAAAAAAGGCTTCTTGAATCTAATTTACAATATAACAAGATGAGCTTTTTGCCTACAATTTCTGCGAACGGGGCTTATAACCTGAATTACCAGAACAACCAATTCAGCGACCTGTACGGCAATAACTTCCCGAACTCCTTTGCTGCGCTGACTTTGAGTCTTCCTATTTACCAGGGTGGAAAGCGTAAGGCGAATATCAATATTGCGGATTGGCAGGTAAAACGTGTTGATCAGGACATTCAAAATTTAAAACTGAATGTAAATTCTGAATATGCCAACGCGCTGGGATATTATAAAGGGAGCCTTGCAAACCTTTTGGCGCAGAAAGAAAACGTTGATCTGGCACGAGAGGTATACGATGTAATTCAGCTGCAATACCGCTCAGGTATCAAAACTTATCTGGAAGTTATCACTTCTGAAACGGACCTTCGTCTGGCCCGAATCAACTATTATAATGCACTCTATCAGGTACTGGCCAACAAGATCGATGTACAGAAGGCGCTTGGTCAACTTAACTATTAATTATTGAAACTCCTTGATACCATGTTTTTAAATACCACAAAATATTATACAGCAGCACTTTCAGTTTTAATACTGGCTTCCTGCGGAAAGAAAAATGACCAACAGGCGGCAATGCAGGGTCCGCCTCCCGTGAATGTTACCTTGCAGGAAGTGCAGACGACAGATGCGGTATACCACGACGAATATCCTGGAACCGTAACTGCCCTGAATCAGATTGAGCTTCGTCCGCAGGTAACAGGTTTTATAACAGGCATAAAATTTCAGGATGGCTCACGGGTGAAGAAAGGACAATTGCTTTATACCATCGATGCCCAGCTATATTCGGCTAATTACGAACAGGCCGTAGCTAACCTTAACGTACAAAAAGCAAATGTTGTAAAAGCACAGAAAGATGCTGACCGTTACCATGAACTTGATAAAAACGATGCAGTTGCAAAACAGCTTGTCGATAATGCTGACGCTGCCCTGGAAGTTGCCAAAAGACAGGCAGAGGCGGCTCAGGCAAATATTTCTGCCGTTTCAACTAGCGTTCGTTATACCAAGGTCACTGCTCCTTTTGACGGTGTGATTGGGATATCACTGGTTAAGGTAGGCGCAGCGGTTACTGCCGGTCAAACAATTTTGAATACGGTCTCCACAGACGCGCAGCTGGCGGTTGACTTTAATGTAGATCAGAAAGAAATTTACCGTTTTTCTAACCTCTTGAAAACAAGCAACGCGAAGGATTCAACTTTTACTTTGGCATTTGGAACAGATATCTATCCGATCCCTGGAAAATTGGCACTACTTGACCGTGCCGTTGATCCGCAGACGGGTTCGATCAAAGCGCGTATTGTATTTCCGAATAAGGACAATATGTTAAGATCAGGAATGACCGGAACAGTACGGGTTCGTAACAATGCATCTGCTCAATCGGTACTGATTCCTTATAAAGCAGTGACCGAACAACTTGGTGAATTCTTTGTCTACGTTGCCGGTGATTCAAGCAAAGTTTCGCAGAGAAAACTGGTATTAGGTGAGCCGATCGGTGCGAATATCATTGTGAAACAAGGGTTGAAAGCAGGCGAGAAAATCGCTGTGGAAGGTGTTCAGAATCTTCGAGAAGGTGCTGTGATCAATACCGCTCCGCCAGCAGCGGCTCCGGCGAAAGGTGCTACAAAATAACGGTAAGCTAGAAAAACAGGAAAAGCGGCCAAAAGCCTGACCTCCTTCTGATTCCCTTAAATACTAAAAAAATGATTGCAGATATTTTTATAAAAAGGCCGGTTACAGCAATCGTTACGTCGATTGTGATCGTGCTCGTCGGCCTTATTGCCTTAACAACATTACCGATTGCCCAGTATCCTGACGTAACGCCACCCACGGTAACAATCTCGGGGGTATTTACCGGAGCCGACGCCCAGACGGTGGAGCAAACAACCACGACGGCTATTGAAACGCAGGTGAATGGAACGCCAGGGATGAGTTATATGTCATCCAACAGTACAAGTAGCGGACAAAGCAGTATCAACGTCGTTTTTGATATTGGTACAGACGTAAACATCGCGGCACTTGATGTTCAAAACCGTGTAAGTGTGGCAGAACCTGCCCTTCCGGATGTTGTAAAAAGATTGGGTCTTACTGTTCGGAAAAGACAGCCAAGTATCATGATCGCCCTTGCGCTTTATTCTCCAAAAGGAACGCATAGCGCTCAGTTCATCGGTAACTATGCGAATATTTATCTGAAAGACAGAATTCAACGCGTAAAAGGTGTGGGTGATATTGTTTCCCGTGCGGATGATTTTGGTATGCGAATCTGGTTGAATCCGGAAAAACTTGCCAACTTGAATATGACGCCTTCTGACATTTCCGCCGCCCTTGCTGAGCAGAATTTACAGATTGCCGCAGGAACCGTGGGAGCTAATCCACAACCTACGCAGCAGGCGTTTGAATACAGTGTACTTACCAACAGCCGCCTTAATACAAAGGAAGAGTTTGAAGATATTATCGTTCGCTCTGCTCCGACGGAAGGAAGTGTTGTTTATTTGAAAGATGTAGCACGTGTTGAACTTGGTAAGTTCGATTATAACGCCAATGCGTTTGTTAATGGAAAACCTGCCGCATTTGTATTGATTTACCAGGCACCTGGTGCTAACGCTTTGGATACCTATGACGGTGTGATGGCTGCGCTGGCGGAAATGAAAAAAACATTCCCGAAAGATATTGATTACGTAATTCCGGTTGAAACTGCTTCTGTTGTTAGGGTATCCATCGAAGAAGTACTGCACACGTTTGCGGAGGCGATGATCCTCGTGGTAATTGTAGTATTCCTTTTCCTTCAAAACTGGCGCGCAACATTAATTCCGATTCTTGCGATTCCGGTATCTTTGATTGGAACATTTATTTTCTTTATTCCTTTCGGATTCACGATCAATACGCTGACGCTTTTTGCCTTTGTACTTGCGATCGGTATTGTGGTGGATGATGCCATTGTTGTGGTCGAGGCCGTCCAGCATAATATTGACCACGGCAGGCTTTCCCCAAAAGCAGCGACAGAAAAGGCGATGAAAGAGATTTCCGGACCGGTTATTGCCATTGCCCTTATCCTTGCAGCCGTATTCGTTCCGGTAAGTTTTGTTCCGGGTATCGTGGGCAGGCTTTATCAGCAGTTCGCAATCACGATTGCTGTATCTGTACTTCTATCGGCATTTGTAGCACTTTCGCTGACACCGGCACTTTGCGCCATGATGCTGAAACCAACCAAGGACGCCGGTGCGAAAAAGAACTGGCTTGAAAAGTTCTTTGATAAATTTAACCGCTGGTTTGACGGCGTTTCCCATTCCTATACAAGAGGTGTTGCCAAATGGATAAAAGGAACTCCCTACGTATTAATTATGATGGTATGTCTGATCTTTGGTCTTGTTTTCCTTTTCAAAAACAAACCATCCGGTTTCATTCCAGTGGAAGATGAAGGACGTTTATTTGTGACATACGAGATGCAGGAAGCGGCCTCGACGACTCGTAATATTGCGATGATTAAGGAAATTATGGCACGTGTTTCCGCCATTCCTGAGATCAAAACAGTCGGTGGACTTGCCGGGCTAAATGTTATCAGTTTCTCAAACAAATCCAACGTTGGTACCATGTTTGTAAGTTTGCATCCCTGGGCAGATCGTAAAGGAGCTGAACATCATGTGCAGGCCGTTATTGCTGAAATTCAGAAACGTACAGCGGACATCAAAGAAGCCCGTGTTCTTGCCATTGCTCCTCCGGCCATTCCTGGTCTCGGACAAACATCAGGTTTCACTTTTGAACTTCAACAGACAACCAGTACGGATGATATCAAGAAGTTTGAGGCTGTCACCCAGAAATTCCTGGCGGCTGTAAACCAGCGTCCGGAAATCGGGTTTGCCTATACTTTCTTCAATGCGAAAACTCCGTCTTATCAAATCGATGTGGACCGTGACAAAACCAAGAAACTGGGTGTTAAGGTGAATGATGTTTTTAGTACACTTTCTACACTTTTGGGTAGTACGTATGTGAACGACTTTAACTTGTATGGACGTAACTTCCGTGTAATGGTTCAGGCGGACAGCACTTTCCGTTCAAACCTTGATCAGGTAAATAAATTTTACGTAAGGAATTCGGAAGGAAATATGATTCCGCTTTCGGCAATCATTACGACGAAAGTGGTGGAAAATCCAGCCTTGATTTCTCACTATAATATTTACCGCGCCGTTGAAATTAATGGCACACCAAAGCCAGGATTTAGTAGTGGACAGGCCATTCAAGCTTTGAAAGAAGTGGCAGAAACACTTCCTGATGGTTATGGATATGAATTCTCAGGAATGAGTTCAGAAGAGATCAAAGCGGGAGATTCGACGACGACAATTTTTGCCATATCGATTGTCTTCGTATTCCTCTTCCTGGCCGCGCTTTACGAAAGCTGGTCAATTCCTTTCTCAGTACTTTTTGCAGTACCGATTGGAGCTTTGGGGTCGATTATTACATTGACACTTTTGCCAAATCTTACCAATAATATTTATGCACAGATTGGATTGATCACACTGATCGGGCTTGCTGCGAAAAATGCGATCCTTATCGTAGAGTTTGCAAAAGAACGGGTTGATTCGGGTATGGAGGTTGTGAAAGCAACACTTGAAGCCGTTCAGCTTCGTCTTCGTCCGATCATTATGACATCACTTGCTTTTATCCTTGGCGTACTTCCATTGGCATTTGCGAGCGGCGCGGCGGCTGAATCCCGGAAAACAATTGGATGGACCGTTTTTGGAGGGATGCTTGCAGCAACTTCACTGGCAATCTTTGTTGTTCCGGTTCTTTTTGTGGCAATTGAAAAACTTGCAAATAAACAGAAAAAGAAACGACAAGATCGGGAATCGAGACTGGCTTAGAAAATAGATAATAAGAAAAATAGGCGCGAAACCGAAATGTTTCGCGCCTATTTTTTTGTATTTTTTTTAAAAAAATAGGAACGTATTTCCCATAATTCCATACAATTCCCAAATAATCAGCCGGGTCACAATGTGTATTTGATATTAGGCGATGTACTTTTAAGCAGATCTTTCGTAATTTGTATATTTATTCTACACACTTTATTACTAATTTCTCAAATTATGAGAGTCGCTATTGCATTTGCATTAATTTTATTGACCTCATCAGCTTTTTGTCAGGTTGAAAAACTCAAAAAACTACAACAAAACCTTGCAGTAACAACTGACAGCACTGCATATACCGATCTGCTAAATAGAATTTCCCTTCTTTTTTACGAACAAAATGCAGACAGCACCCTTCATTATGCCTTAAAGGCAAGAGAGATCGCATCCAGATTGCAGTATGAAAAAGGAATAGCAGATGCAACCAATAATTTAGGGATCGTTTTTGATATAAAAGGAAACAATCAACTTGCCTTAAGGTATTATAATGACGCCTACAACATGTACGTGTCGCAGAAAGACTCCTCCAACATTGTCCAGACCTTAATGAATATTGGCATGGTCTACAACGTCAGTGGTAAGGATCAAAAAGCACTGGCGAATCTGGATCAAGCACTTTCGATGGGAAGCATGATTTCCCATGATTCAATCACGGCCTTAGTTATATATAACTATATTTCGGGGTATCCGGAAAAATTCAATGTTGAAAGAAAAGAAAATCTTATTAACAAAGCTGAGAAAATTTCAGACAAATACCGTGACATTCGACTTGCTATTGCTATTCAGCAGCTCCGAGCGGCCCATTTGATTTCGATCGGACAGCGCGAAAAAGGAATTAATCTGTTGGACAGTACGCTTCAACTCGGGCTACAAATGGAGTTAAATTATCTGAGCATGGGCTTATACATGGATCAGGCAAATAATTACATGAAACAAAGTCCACAAAAATCAATTGATCTTTTGCTTAAAGCACTTGAAATGGCAGAAGAAAAAAGTTACCGAACCTACGCCAAGGAAATTTGTAAAAAATTATATGATATCTATCTGGAAAAAGGCGACAAATCTACGGCGTTCATTTACAGTGGAAAATTGCTCCGGCTCTATGAGCGACAAGCTGAGATTGACAAATCATCTGGTATAGATTATATTGAGTATGCAGTGAAAGATCAGGAACTGGCATCACAGAAAGTGAAGTCAGACTACAATAAAAAATTACTTTGGCTGGCTGCGGCAATCTGTGCACTCACTTTGTTAGGTATCTTCTTCTTTTTGCGAAATTCCAAATACATAAAAAAGACGAACCAGATATTGACAACACAATTTCGCCAACTGGAATCTACAAGTGAAGCGCTGGAGAAAACCAATCAGGATTATGCTAAACTGATCAAAGTGGTGGCCCATGACTTACGAAATCCAATTGGCGCAATAAGTTCGCTGTGTTCTGTGCTCCGGGAAGAAAGCCTGACTAGAGAGGAACAAATGCAATTTATCGACCTTATCCATGAATCCAGTTATAGCTGCATAAAACTGATCAGCGACTTGCTGGAAACAGACTTTGATTTTAACGAAGCAGAAATTCAAAAGGAAGAAATCGATCTTCCAACGTTCCTTCAGCACACCATTGCATTACTATCTTTCAAGGCCACAGAAAAAAAACAGCAGCTCATTTTGACTGGCTGTCCACAGATAAATATCAGTGCAGACCGTGACAAGATATTGCGGGTTTTGAATAATTTGATTGGCAACGCTATAAAATTTAGTCCGGAGCAGGGTATTATAAGCGTTAGTGCCAAAAAAAATGATCAGGGAGTTGAAATATTAGTTAAAGACAAAGGATTAGGGATTCCAAAAGTGTCTGCCGAAAAGTTATTTGATCCGTTTACCTCATCGAAACGACAAGGGACGGCGGGTGAACAACCTTTCGGATTGGGGTTATATATTTCAAAACAAATTGTTGAGGCACACCGTGGAAACCTGCGTTTTGAAAGCATAGAGGGAGAAGGATCTACATTCGTTGTTTTCCTGCCCTTTTAACTTAACTGATCGTAAAATCAAGTTTTCACAGCCAGAGTCAATTGATAGGCTCGAAATTTTAAACCCGCATCATCAACATTTTTTGGCTGATGACGAATAGTCTGCAAAATTCAGTTTTTTCAATATGTTGGGAAATGATATTTAAAATCCTTTGAGCGTTTATAACAATAAGAAGGCATGCTTTTCAAACAAATAATAGTGCTTGACCAGACACGCCTTACCAGGCAGGGCATTCAGAAACTTCAAACATTTTCCGAAAAATCCCTTCTTATGTATGAAGATTCTCCTGGTAATGAACAACAAACGCTGGATAGAATTGCAGATAGTGACTGCATTTTGGTAAGTTGGAAAACGCCTATCACAGAATCCATTTTAAGACAAGCAACCGGACTCCGATATATCGGAATGTGCTGCAGCCTTTATGATCCTGCCTCATCGAATGTGGATGTAATTGCTGCCAGAAAATTAGGAATTACTGTAAAAGCAGTTAGAGATTATGGCGACGAAGGTGTAGTTGAATTTATCTTTGCACAACTTATTAACCTTTTTAAAGGTCTGGGAGATAAACATTGGAAAAATGAACCCACGGAACTTAGCGGTAAAAGTATTGGCATAATCGGGCTTGGGACGCTGGGACTGATGGTGGCACAAACGGCTCAGATTTTTGGAATGAGTGTTTTTTACAGTAGCAGAAATGAAAAACCTGTCGCTGAGAAGCTTGGAATCAAAAAATATTCTAATAAAGAACTTTTTGAAATTTGTGATATTATATCTGTACACGTGCCCAGAAACAGTATCATTCTTGATCAAGACATGTTTTTAGCTAAAAAGAAAAAATCTATTTTTATAAACACCTCACTTGGCCAGCCTTTTGAAAAACAAGCGTTAATCAACTGGCTTTCGTCGGATCCGGAATCATTTGCCATCTTTGACTCGGATGGAGCGGGAATACTTCTTGATCCATTATCAAAACTTAGAAATGTAATTCTATATCCTTTATCTGCGGGTTTTACTGAGGAGTCGGGAAAAAGATTAACAGAAAAAGTCTTTAATAATATTGAGGCTTACTTTTTAGAAAACACTATTAAGATTTAGAATTTTCGGCACGTACATCATAAACCCCACAAGAAGGGGGACTCAATCCATAGCAGATTCTCATTAGTAAAATTTAATAGGTTTGTTTTTCATGACTGCAAGAACTCAGATTCCTGCGAGGACACAATACATTTATTCCATTATGATTTTTGGAAACAAACGCCCGTTAAATAAGTTTTTGATATGATTTAATTGTAACCAGACAAGAAAATGATAAAATGAAAAAGCCGGCTTTGATTGCTCAAAACCGGCTCTGATCATTATATCTGGATAATTTACAGCGATCTTTTCACTTCACGAAGTTCAAAGCTTTCTATAATATCACCAACTTCTATGTCATTAAAGTTCTTGATACTCAAACCACACTCATACCCGTTACGCACTTCCTGAACATCGTCTTTGTAACGTTTCAGCGAGTCAATTTCTCCGGTTAGAAGTACAATACCGTCACGAACGATACGAATTTTGTTGCTCCGTTTCACGAAACCATCCGTAACATAACATCCCGCAATTGTACCGATACGGCTGATTTTGAATACTTCTCTAATTTCAATATTACCCGTAACAATTTCTTCGATAGTCGGAGCAAGCATACCAGTCATCGCATCCTTGATCTCGTCGATCGCGCTGTAAATTACAGAGTAGTGACGAATTTCGATTTGATCCTGTTCCGCCATTTTCTTCGCATTCGCAGAAGGACGAACCTGGAATCCTACGATAATTGCGTCCGCAGCAATCGCGAGGTTAACATCCGATTCAGAGATCTGACCAACCGCTTTATGGATGATATTAACCTGAACCTCGTTCGTTGAAAGTTGTAATAACGAATCTGAAAGTGCTTCAACAGATCCATCCACGTCACCTTTGATAATCAGGTTGAGCTCACGGAAACTACCAATCGCCTTACGACGGCCAATTTCTTCCAGTGTAATATGCTTGCGTGTACGAATGGTTTGTTCACGTTGAATCTGCTCACGTTTCACAGCAATGTCGCGTGCATCACGTTCGTTTTCAAATACGTTGAAACGATCACCCGCTTGCGGCGCGCCATTCAACCCTAACAACTGAACTGGCATAGATGGCCCGGCAGTTTTCAGCTTACGACCAAGGTAATCGGTCATTGCCTTCACTTTACCAAAATGCGCACCTGCTAAAACCACGTCACCTACTTTAAGCGTTCCGGTTTCAACAAGGATCGTTGTAACATATCCACGTCCTTTATCCAAAGATGCTTCCACTACGCTACCGATCGCACGACGATTTGGATTTGCTTTAAGTTCAAGTAATTCTGCTTCCAAAAGTACCTTTTCCAAAAGAAGATCGATACCCAAACCTGATTTGGATGATATTTCCTGAGTCTGGTATTTACCACCCCATTCTTCAACCAAAATATTCATATTGGCAAGTTCTTCACGAATTTTTTCCGTATTAGCACCTGCTTTATCTACTTTACTGAATGCAAATACGATTGGTACACCCGCAACCTGTGAGTGATTAATCGCCTCACGGGTTTGTGGCATGATACTATCGTCAGCCGCAATCACTATAATTACAACATCGGTAACTTTCGCTCCACGGGCACGCATCGCTGTAAAGGCTTCGTGACCCGGCGTATCTAGGAAAGTAACCTGTTTGCCTGTTTTTGTTTTAACACTGTAAGCTCCAATATGCTGGGTGATACCACCGGCTTCACCACTGGCAACGTTTTCAGAACGGATATAATCCAGAAGGGATGTTTTCCCGTGATCGACGTGACCCATGATCGTTACAATCGGGGCTCTTTCGATAAGGCTTTCCTCTGTATCAACTTCTTCAACAACATCGTTTTGAACTTCCTCTTCCGCTGAGATAAAGGCAACTTCAAATCCGAATTCATCAGCAATAAATGTAATTGCTTCTGCGTCGAGACGTTGGTTGATCGAAACAAACATACCCATGCTCATACAAACAGAAATTACTTCCTGAACCGTCACTTCCATTAAAGAAGCCAGGTCGTTTGCAGACACGAATTCTGTTACGCGAAGTACTTTTGTTTCTTCCAATCCGTCTGCGTTTGGATCGTTCTGATCTGCACGGTCGCGGCGACGAAGTCCTTTTCCACGTGTGGCTGTGCGGCTGTTACCTCCACCCATTCTTGCCATTGTGGCCTTAATATTGTCAGAAACTTCTTTGTCAGAAACCTCTTCTCTTTTTCCTCCTCTTCTGTTATTTGTGCGGCCTTTATTAGCAGCAGATCCAGCTCCACCACCTGTGTTACCAGTTCCAGTACTTCCGGCAGCAGGCGTTGCACCCGTTGTTCCGGCGGCAGGTCTGTTGGTGTTTGTATTGCTGGTATTACTGTTGGCAGTTCTCGGTGCGTTTGTATTCGGCGCACCGTTCGGTGTTCTGGACCGATTATTATCTCTGTTATTATTGTCTCTGGTTCCAGGAGTACCAGGTGTTGTTGTAGTTCCCGTCGCTGGCGTAGTTGCCGGAGCACCCGCAGTGGCTGGTCTTACATCATCACGAATTCGCTTACGCTTACGGCGACGTTTTTTGTCGGTTGCCGAATCACTTGACGCAACTGGATCTTTTTTCTTTGCTCTGTCAGAAGGCAGTTCAATTTTACCAATAACCCGAAGACCGCGAAGCTGCTCACCGCGTGCTTCAATCAATTCAGAATCATTGGTTTCTGGTGTTGCCGGGCTGCTTTCAGTAGCCGGTTTGCTTTCAGCAACGGGAGGGATAGTTTCTTTTACGGGAGTTTCCACCGGGTTTGACTCTTCTTTTTGAGTTGGTGGCTTCACTTCGGCAACGGGTTGTACCGGGGCCACTGGTTCCGGTTTTTCAACTACTACCTCTTTTTCAGCAACTAGCTCTTTCTTTGGTTGTTCGATAATTATATTTTCAACAGGCGGTGTTACGACCGGCTGCGGTTCTGGCTTCACTTCCTGCTGAACTTTAACTGGCTCTGCTTCTTTTACCTCTGCTTTTGGCTCGGGTACAACAACAGGAGCAGGCGGCGGTGTCTCAGCTTTTACTTCCTTAACAGGCTCTTCAACAACAGGTTCAGATTTAGGGGGCATTGGAGCGACCGACGGCCTTTTAGGGTCCAGATCTATTCTTCCTACCACTTTAATACCTGGAAGTCTGTTTTCCAAAGCAGGCGCTGCTGGCTCCGCTTTTTCTTCCACCTGAGGCTTTTCTTCGACTGGTTTTGAAGGTGAATTGCGGAAATACAAAATTCCGTCAACGTCACTTTTGTGTTTTTCTTCCTTCACTTCTGCAACTGGTTCCGAAGAAGTATTTCTTGGAGCCCACGAAGATTTAAGATCTTCTGATTTGAAGTCTTTCGCAAGAAAATCAATTTGATCCGAATTAATTTTGGTATTGGGGTTACTTTCCACCTTGTACCCTTTGGCAGACAGATGATCCACGATCGTAGTAATTCCTACGTTCAGGATCCTTGCCACTTGGCTTAGGCGCATCATTTTATCTTCTGCCATATTAGCAATTTGTAGAAAAAAGTTTTTGCATCCGTGGAAATATAAACACTATGTCAATACCTCCACATATTCTTGTAATTATTCAAACTCTTTGCGAAGGATATCCAGAATATCTTCAACGGTATTTTCTTCTAAATCCGTCCGTCGAACAAGTTCCTCTTTATTAAGCGCTAAAACACTCTTAGCGGTATCCAATCCAATTTTGTGCAACTCACTGATCATCCACGCGTCGATTTCATCAGAGAATTCCGAAAGATCAACATCTTCATCATTCTGCTCTTCGATATCGCGGAATACATCAATTTCCATACCAACCAGCTTTCCGGCCAGTTTGATATTCTGACCACCTTTACCGATAGCCAAAGAAACCTGATCCGGTTTCAGGAACACTGAGACGCGTTTTGCTTCACGATCAATCTGCATTGAACTCACTTTTGCAGGGCTTAAAGCACGGCTGATAAGCAGTTCGAGATTGTCCGTGTAATTGATCACGTCAATATTTTCATTACCCAGTTCACGAACGATTGAATGGATTCTTGATCCTTTCATACCTACGCAGGCTCCTACCGGATCAATGCGGTCATCGTATGACTCAACAGCCACTTTCGCACGTTCACCCGGTTCACGAACCACTCTTCTCACCGAAATAATTCCATCATAAATTTCAGGAATTTCTACTTCAAAAAGGCGTTCAAGGAATACAGGAGATGTCCTCGATAATGTAATTCTTGGCGTTCCATTATTCATTTCCACTTTATGGATTACTGATTTAACAGATTCTCCTTTACGGAAACGGTCTTTTGAAATTTGCTCTGTACGAGGCAGTGAAAGTTCGTTTCCTTCACCATCCATGATGATGACTTCGTGACGAAGTGTCTGATATACCTCACCTGTAATCATCTCACCAACCTGATCCTTGTATTTTTCATACATGATCTCCTTTTCCATATCTTTAATTTTCTGGATCAGGGTCTGGCGGGCGGTCTGAACTAGTCTGCGACCAAATTCAACAAGCTTAACTTCCTCTGCAACTTCTTCGCCGACTTCAAAGTCATTCTGAATCTTGCGGGCTTCTGCCAATGGAATTTTGTTGTAATCCCAGATGTCCTCCGAATTGTCATCGACAATCTCGCGGGTGCGCCACATTTCGAGGTCACCACTTTCCGGGTTAATGATTACATCAAAATTATCATCAGTCCCGTATTTTTTACGAATCATTGTACGAAATACTTCTTCCAAAACGCTGATCATCGTTGGACGATCAATGTTTTTTGAGGTGGCAAACTCTGCGAATGACTCAATTAATATTCCGCTATCCATTGTTATGCTTAAGAATATTTGCTGATACTAAGTTATACATAATATATAATTTCCTGCAAATCAGATCGAAATGATAATCTGATCTATAAGTTTTTAAACGAGATTTCAACAAGTGCTTTAGAGATTTGATCCGTCGGGATCTCACGTTTCAGCGATGCTTCATCTACGGGTGTTTTCGATTTTTTCTTTGGCTCTGGCAGCTGAAGTAAAATACTCTCCTCTTTTGCTTCCAATAAAAGACCTGAAACGGACTCTCCTGTTTTTAAGGTTACCTTCAGATTTCTTCCCAAGTTTTTCAGATATTGACGGAGCAGAACCAGTGGCTGGTCCAGGCCGGGAGAAGAAACTTCCAAGGTATATGGATCGGCAAAAACTTCCAGCTCTTCCAGTTGTTTTGCCAGTCTCCGACTGATGGACGTACATTCCTGAATTGTAATTCCTTCGTCTTTATCGACGAGAATGGTTACTTTCTGACTTACCTTTGAAGCCTTAATCTGAATATCCACCAGAAAATAATTGCCTTCCTCCAAAAAAGGAGTCAGCAAAACTTCCAAATGTTCTTTTATTGTCATGTAAGATGTACTACAAATAAAAAAGGGGATTAAATACCCCCTCAATCAACCGATCAAACTCGAATTATTATGCAAATGTAAAACTTTTTTATCATTTGTACAAACTCTTGGAGAAGTGTTCTTTATTCAAAGTGTTCGTCTACTTTTGTAACAGGATTGAAATCATATCGCATTGTGAAAGGATTGAAAGGTTTTTTTTGGTTTTTGTTTAAGTGTTTCGCCGCTTACTCTTTACTGGTGTATGCGTTAACGTATTGGGTCCCGACCCCGCACTGGGCGGCCGGGTTCTTAATGATGTCCCTCCCGGTGACGGTAATCATCAACATAATTTTTGTTTTTATTTTTTTACTGGTCGATTCCAGGAAATGCCTCGCACCTATTTTCCTGATCGTGCTTGGGAGCGTGTTCCTTCCGAGGACTTACCAGTTTGGGAATGATTCAAAAAAACCTCTTGCAAACAAGGCGGCAAAAAAAACTTTCTCTGTCATGAACTATAACGTTTTTGGCTTCTGGGTTACACAGCGGCATGTCCGGGCTGATGATATTAAAACAGAACGCATGAAAGCATGGATTGTCGAACAGAATGCCGATATTCTTTGCATGCCTGAGTTCAATAGTGAACAAAAGTTTTCGACTTTCCGGACCGTGAAATATTTCCGGGACGCCGGCTACCGTTACTATAATTTCCTTGATAAAAAAAAGAATGAGAACAGCACCTTCATAGGTCTTGCCATTTTTTCGAAATTTCCGATAATTAAACACCGGGAAGAAGCCTTTGAACAACAGAACGGGCTCATGTATGTGGATGTCGTGATTCAGAAAGATACAGTCAGGATAATTGGCGTGCATTTATACTCCATGTCGCTGCAATTAAAAACACTGGTAAGCCAGAAAAAATTTGACGGTGTCAAACGTGAAACACGATCGACATTATCTTCCATGAAGAAAGGGTTTTCCGCGCGTGTCAGAGAGGTTAGGATTATGGAAGACTGGATCAAAGAATCGCCATATCCTGTGATCGTATGTGGCGATTTTAATGAGACGCCTTACAGTTATTTTTACGGCCGGACCAGAGCTTTATTAAAAAATGCTTTTGAAGAAAAGGGTGAAGGTTTTGGATTTACCTATAACCGCATCCCGTGGTTTATCCGGATTGATAACCAGTTTTATGATGACAACACACTCGATCTTTTGGATTTCAAGACGTTGAAGGATATAAAATATTCAGACCACAATCCGAGTTTCGGAACGTATTCAGTTAACCGTGATTAACTAAATACCGATCTCAATGACCAAAAGCG